>DAONQC010000026.1:937-1633 GCA_035409945.1 Clostridia bacterium | reverse complement strand
AGATGAAGGTGATTGCGGTTGTTCAAATGATGAGTCGATTATTAAAGGGAGTGAATGTTATTTTAAGGTGGAACCTTTGAAATGGAGAATACTTAGTATTACTGATGGCAAAGCATTAATACTGAGTGAACGCATAATAGATAACATATCATATGCCTATGTTGGTGGTAATAATAACTATAAGAAAAGTAATGTAAGAGTTTGGCTAAACAAAACCTTTTATAAAATTGCATTTAACTCATCTGAAAAAAAGCTAATTAAGTCAACGGTAGTTGATAACAGCTCACACAGTACTGGTTACGAACATAATAAATATGCTTGCGCAAATACAACTGATAAGATATTTCTTCTTAGTTACAGAGAGATTGTGGATTATGACCATGTTTTTAAGGATTATAAGTCAAGAAGAAAACTTGTAACAGATTATGCAATAGCGAGGGACGTTTGGGTTTCAGAGACATATAAAGGAAATGGCTCTTGGTGGCTACGCTCACCTGACCAAAACATGGAAGGGTATGTCGATCTAGTTTCCTCGGGTGGATATATTTATGGTTGGTTTGCTTTTGAAGAAAGTGGCATTGCGCCAGCACTAGTGATTAGTTTAGAGTAAGACTGCACGAACAATATTTAAATGATGAAAAAGAGTTGATTAATGCGGGTACTAGGCCATATACAGAAGTGAATATATTAATGGAA
>DAONQC010000026.1:0-927 GCA_035409945.1 Clostridia bacterium | reverse complement strand
GTGGTAGAATATATATAGTGTGTTTAAACACAGAATAGATTAGAAGAGGTGGGATATGGCATCATTTGCTGCAAGTATAATAATGAAAACAATTGAAAAAAAATTGCATATTAACGAAATGCTTAAAACTGCAACTGAAGAAAATATGTCTAAACTTATTCCCGAAGGTGTGGTAGGACCTAGGGGAGTAAAAGTACCTAAAGGATATTCTATGGAAATAGTGACCCTTAAAAACGGGGTAAAGATGGAAGTAGTAGCTCCTATAAAAAACAAAAGTGATAATGTTGTTTATGTTCTACATGGTGGTGGGTATATTATGCAGCTTGGAGACATGTATAGAAGGCTTGATAAGAAGTTGAGCGAAGCTGGTCATAATGCAACAGTTGCGTTTTTAGATTATAGAGTAGCACCCGAACATAGATATCCAAGTGCGTTAGAAGATGCTCTTCTTGGATGGGCCTACCTTTTAAAACAAGGATTTAAGCCCGAAAACATTGTAGTAGTTGGAGATAGCGCTGGTGGTAATTTAACAGCAGTACTTGTTTTGAAACTAATCGAACTTAAAAGAGAAACGCCTAAAGCAGTTGTGTTATTTTCGCCTTGGGCTGATATGACAGGCTCTGGCGATTCATATACGGGAAACTATAATGTTGATATAATGTTTGGTAATAAAAACGAAGAAGTAACTGAGGAAAGAAAGCAAGCGTTATTAAATTCTGCTATGTTTTCATATGTAAAGGATGCAGATAGAAAAGATCCTTTCGTATCTCCAGTTTTTGCAGACTATGCAGGATTTCCACCCGCTATGATTTTTGCAGGGACTCATGAAATGCTACTTAGCGATTCTTTGACTATCGCAGATAAAATCAAAAAAAGTGGTGGTGAGGTTGAACTATACTTAGCCGAAGAAATGTTCCATGTCTGGCC
>DAONQC010000025.1:0-3051 GCA_035409945.1 Clostridia bacterium | reverse complement strand
TGTTTGATGTACGTTCGTTTCTGCACTTGCTATGCTTTTATTCCCACATCTGCTATATGCTTCACTTACTATGCGTTTATTGCTAAACCTGATATATGCTTTGTCTTGCATCACTATTAGCTTCAACTTCTATATGTTTTTCTACATTTGCCTAGATACCCAATCTTGGAGGATTGGAAGTGCTATTTTAAGTGAGACAATGAGTATGAAGATGACTAAAAAGCCCACGATTGCTCCTACTAGATCTTTTTTAGCTTTTTCTCTAGAGTTTTGTTCATCTGCTTTTGCTAGTCTTACTCCTAGATATATGCAGTATATAGGCCCTATTGCTCCTACGATTGCTATAAGTGGCCAAAGGATTGCATTTATTACTTCAAGTACTGGGCTCACTACTGGTGATAAATCTACTGCTAAGATTAATTTGTTTATCATATACTTTCTCCTTACGTTATTATTTTTATTTTGACTATTGCTTTTGTATTCCTCTTTGTTGTTTTACCTATTCCGTAGCACATACAGGTACTAAGCTAAAAGAGCTTGAATTCTATCTTGCTAGTAAGCGTTTTAATGCTAGGGTTTTGCTATGAACTCCACCGCAACTCCTGGCTGGTTGGTTAAGGGGTTAAGCCTATGGTCTTATGCACAAATGTTTTTAATACTAGCCCCTTCTTATGAGCTCCACCTAGCTACTGTCCTCTTAGCTCAGGGATTAAATCTAGAATCTTTTTCTTGAGTGTTTTCTTGTATATTTTGTTGCTGATCTTCTTGCAATTAGGGCTGAGATTAAAACTAGTATGACAACTATGCTTGCAAGGATTATCCAGACTATATATGAGTTGTTTTTGGTTTCTCTTACTATCTCGAAGTTGTATTCGGTTAAATTCCCTGCTTGGTCTTTAAACAGTAGTTCGTACCTTCCTGGACTGGATAATTCTACTCCTGGGTTATATGTAAATGCTTTTCCATCTTTAGTGGCTTTGACTATTATGTTTTCATCAAATGTTGATATCGTTACAGGGTCGTTAGTAGTTCCACCATTTTTAACACCTTTTAAGGTCATCTTTGGTGGAGTGGTTTTTATAGCGAATGAATATGTGACTACATTGCCGTCATAATCTTTTAAGGAAATTACATATATCCCTTCTTCGGATACTTCTGTCCCTTTGATGTACTCGTGTTCATTTTTAGAGTTCATTGAGTCCATCTTAATTGAGATTCCTTCTTTGTATGTGGAGACTGGAGTGCTGCTTTTAAAGATAGTTGCATATGCTTCATCATTCCACTTAAAAGTCACTTTTTTATTAGTAATCCCGCCATCTAAAACGCCTACTAACTCCCCTTCTGGCACGGGTTTTGTATATTTATATATCTCAGTTACGGAACCATCTCCGTGCCTAAATGGATCTGAAACTGTTATTTTATATATGCCACTTGTCCTGAATTTGTATTTAAAGCTTTCGTAATTTATTGTCTTTCCATAGTCATCGTATGTAAGGGGTAAATAACTATTTCCTTCATCAATTGACTTTTCTATCTTTATGTTTTTAATGGTGGCAAACGCGTCTTTACTCTTGGTTATATTTACCTCAAGATTTTTATATGTATCATTATCACGAACTTCGATACTTGCTTTATTTAATGAAATTTGCACCTCTGTTTCAGGACTTTCAAAGTATCTGTTTACGCTTTGGATGTAATATATGCCAACAGCATCTATTGTTAAAGGAGCTCCTTTTTCAATGGCTTTTACAACTTGTTTATTACTATCTTTTATTAGTAAAAACCCATCTGCATCTATACTTTCATTTATGGTTAAATCAACAAAGTTGTTGAAGTAATATGTATTGATTCTATCTTGTACTTTTATATATCCACTAAAATCATCTTCCGTTATTACATCTAATGTCGATTTAATGTATATGTCAGGACAACTTCTTACTATTTTTACTTCAAATGAATAACAGTTTCCGTATAGATCTTTAATAACGATAGAGTGAATGCCTTCTTCCTCAAAAACCCGCTCTTCTGTGCTATACACATACCCCTCGAGCGATCCACTGTTATTTGTCTGTGCCTGCGCTCCTTCGCTATATGTATACCCTTCTAAAGAGCCATTATTGTATGCTTGTTGTTCTTGGAAGCCACCGCTATATACATACCCTCCCACAAATGCTTCGCTATGCAAAATCTCTTCCGTGGATTCCCCATTGTTTATATACTCTTCAGGTACTTCATCGTCTAATGAGGTTTCACTAAGTCCGAAGATTGCGCCATTTATTTCATATTGAAGGTATGGTTTTATCTTTAAGCTACTTACTACAAAATTAGGATTTAATTCTGTTATATAGATGTCATCATGTGGATATGGAGCTGCTGGCTCTTTTTCAAAATACAAAACTTTTTTTATCTTTTTATCGGCATATTGAGATGCAACTTCTATTAACCTTTCTACTGTAAAATATGCAGCAAGTGTGTTTGGGTCACCCTCTGATTTATATATGTAAAAGATCCCGGGTCTTGCATTTTGCTCATCTACTGGGTCTCTCATGACTCCACTATTCCAGCTACTGCCACTTACCCACTCTTCAATTATTACTGTTTCAAACTCGTCGTTACACACATATTCTAATGCGTTTTCATAATTTGAATATGAGAAAACTCCATCTTTTGTTGTTCCTTCATACCACTTTTTTAAAGGATATTTTTCATCAAAGTATTTAGTATTAGCAGTTATGGTTGTATCCCAAATATTCCCTGCTAAATCTATCGTTTTTATGTAATATGTGCCATTCGGAACGGTATATATACTTACATTATTTTCAACCTCTATATCGTTTACAAACATAGTTGCTGAACTATCTCTTAAACTAAGAGTTATTTTATCTGACGCATAATTATTTATTAGTCCTAAGATTTCTGGCACTTCTGCTGTTCTATCCACCCAAACAGTCAGGCGTTCTGACTTATTTAATGCAAAGTCAATACATCTAAATGTATATATACCTTCTTCATATAAATTAGAGCCTTGCGTATATGGAGTAAATTCTGACG
>DAONQC010000024.1:0-3942 GCA_035409945.1 Clostridia bacterium | reverse complement strand
CTCCAACGACTATAGCAAGAGCAGAAGTAAATAGTGAAAAGGCGTTGTTAGCAGCAATGACTTGATGAGAAATGGGATCTACAGTACTAGGGGTTACACCCATTAAAGATAGACATCCGACTATAAAGGAAGCAGCTCCACCAATTCCATTTAGCAGGGCGACCATTTGAGGCATCTCAATCATTTTAACTTTCACTGCAATTAAAATACCGATTATAAAGGCGATACCTATAGCTACATAGATTACAATTTGCCCAATGTTTTTAAGGTCTAGTATAGGGTTTCCATCTGCTGAAAGCATAAGGTTAACCATAGTTAATATTATTGCGCCAGTCATACAAACTGCACTAAGAATGTTGCCTATCCTAGAGAGTTTAACTTTACTCATAAGGTATATACCAACTAGAACTCCTACGATTAAAATACTTGAAAGGATGTAATAAAGTGTTAGTGACATTATCTTTTACCTCCTTTTCTATTCTTTCTTTTTACAATCATACCGAGCATACGGTCAGTGACTCCAAATCCACCAACTACATTAATCATAGCTAATATTATTGCTGCTCCACCGAATATAGTTGCAAGCCAGGTATAGTTTAGTTTAAGTAGCACCGCTGTTGCAGTAATTGCACCAAGGACGGTAATCCCTGACAGTGCATTCATACCTGACATCAGTGGGGTATGTAGTAGACTGGGAATTTGCCGTATTAAAAAATATCCAACAATAGTTGCAACTACAAATACGGCAAGTAATATGCCTTGCATTGGGGTCATAAGCTCTCCTCCTTCAAACAAATCTTAGTATTTTGTATATTTATATAACTTACTTTCTATTTAACTTTAGCCCTTATATTCTTGACTTAGTGTGTTTTGCACAAATATAAGCAGCTCTCTATATAACTGTAATCTTTGTATTCCTAACTTAATGTGTTTTTACGCACATATAGCCATCCTTGGGCTATGACTCTCAAAGTTTTAAATGCATTGTTATATACATACATAGTGGTTATCATTTAGGTAATAAAAAATTTGCCCTACCTAGTTAAGTAAGTAGGGCAATTAGTGATATATTCTTAAGCAATACCCATCGCGTGTTTAGCGCCTTTATGTACTAAGATCCCATTTTCACAAACGAGTGTGCTAGATACAATTTCATCGCTATGATCCAGTACTATCTTATCATCCTTAACTAGATATTTGACGAAGTTATATATATTTTGTGCAAACATCCAAGTTGAACTAGTAGGTAGTAGTCCAGGGATATTCTTAATTCCGATTAGTGATACATGATACTTCTCTTCAGTTGTTCCTGGGGGTGTTAATTCGCAGTTTCCACCTTGGTCAATAGAGATATCTACTATAGCAGAACCTGGTTTCATAGATTTGACCATTTCTTCTGTAATGAGAATTGGTGCAACTTCACCAAAGACTAGGGCAGAACAGAAGATTATATCAGCATCTGCAACGGCTTCTTTTATATTTTCTCTTTCTATTGCTAACCATTTTTCATCTAGTGCATTTGCATGTTTTCCATCTGGAGAAACGGCTATTTCTTGTGGTATATCTAGAGGAACTATTTTGGCACCTAAGCTCATAGCTTGCTCGACTGCATCTTTTCTGATGTCTGCTGCATATACAACTGCACCTAATCCTTTTGCAGTAGCAATTGCTCTAAGACCTGCAACACCTACACCTAAAACTAGAACTTTACTAGGTCTAATCATTCCTACAGCAGAACCTATCATAGGTAAAAATTTAGAAACTGCATTAGCACCAAGCAATATCCCTTTGTAACCAGCGCAAGTGCTCATAGAACTTAAAGCATCCATGTTTTGTGCTCTAGAAATTCTTGGGATTCCATCAAGGGTTAGGGCAGTAACACCTTTTTTAGTTAAGTTTTTCACCATTTCATGATTTACTGGGCTAGCTGGGTGTATAAAGGTAATTAAAACTTGATCTTTGTGCATAAGGTCAACTTCATGCACATTTAAATTCTTATTAAATTGAGGCTCTTTAACTTTTAAGATAATATCAGAATCATTAAAAAGTTTTTTAACATCACTTGTGATTTTAGCTCCTGATTTTTCATATTCTTCATCAATGAAGAAAGCACCTATGCCTGCACCTTTTTCAATTAGAACGGTGTGACCATCTGCAACCATTTTTGCAACTGTTTCTGGTGACGCAGCAACTCTGTTTTCACCTGGCATTATTTCTTTTGGAATACCTATAATCATAACGAAACCCTCCCTAAATTAATAATTTTGTTTACAACATAAAAACTAGAGTGTTAAAAATCCATATCACTCTAGTTCTATTCTATGCTATTTACAATATTATTGCTAGACTAAAATAATTTTACCGGAAAAACTTGAAAATTCACTAAAAATTTCCGTGATTTGCCTCTGGAACGATAGCAATTACATTTTTAGGTGTGTTTAGTACAATGCGGGTTTTTGTTTTAGCAACACCTTCGATGCGTTTGATATCGTTTAGTATATCTTGTAGAGAATTTGTGTTTTGTGTAACTACTTTTATATAGAAGTCGTGGTCTCCTGCCATGTAGTGACATTCAGTTATGTTTTTATTTGCTAAAATTGCATGAACGAATTTATCGTTATATTTAGGGTGATCCATAACTACTGTAATAATAGCGGTGACATCAAGGTCAACTCTACGAGGGTCTAGTATTGCGGTGTAGCCGGATATAATACCAGACTTTTCTAGTTTTTTAATTCTCTCGATAACAGCAGAAGTGGAAAGACCGATATCTTTCGAAATATCGCTTGCATTCACTCTAGCATTTTTTACTAAATGGTTAATAATTTGAATGTCTTTTTGATCTAGTTTTTGTTCCATTTTATTTTACCTCAAATATATTGATATTATGTTTTTTTAAATACTGGTACCAGTAGGGCTATTATGGCTATTATTTAGTTTTTATACGCTATTGCTATGACTTGTACGGTTCTCGTTTAGCCTCCCCGTACTCTGTGTTCCAAATAACTATTATGACGTTCAGGGTCGTTATTTAGCTATTTCATTCCATATGCAAAACAAGTACTATGACCTTAATGCCGTTTTTCATCATTTCATACTAAGCGTACCAATCGTTAAAGATTAACACCTCTTGATTATATACAAAAGGCGAATTACATGTAAACAAAATGTTAATTCATTGTTAAAGTTTCTCAAAATATCCACGCAAAAACAAAAATATTTCAACCAATCGCGCAAAATACCAAAAATTTCACTCATTTTCCCCCAAACTCCCAAAAAGGTAATAAAATAGTAAATAAAATATATAACCTTTGCTTTGCTACAAATCTTATCTCAATAAATAAAAATGGTAAATGTGAATACTAAAAGTTCTAATAAATAATTTATAGTACTAAATTTCTTCATTTATACTTTAGTGCCTTTACGTCGCCAAACGCATATATGTTGATACAAATAATACTAAAAAGCTTGAGCCTTAAAATGGTTTAAATATGCAAAAATAGCACAAAAAATTATTAAAATATGGTGCCGAAGGCGGGACTTGAACCCGCACGTTGTTGCCAACAGTGGATTTTGAGTCCACCGCGTCTGCCATTCCACCACTTCGGCTTGTTTGTCTAGTGATTATATTATCACAATAATATTATAAATGACAACAAATTAATAAAATTGATGATTCCTGGATTAATTTGAAAACCATCTAACGTTATTGCAATTACTATTAAACTGACATTAGTTGGCAACTTCATCATTATACTTACTATGACAACTAACTTGTTGTGGTAACTGGTTTTAGATAGTCCGATAAAATTGACTTTTTATATATGGTTTGTTAAACTTTTAGCGTTTACAATGCTCATATTTCGAGGTGTGGCGCAGTTTGGTAGCGCGCTTGGTTCGGGACCAAGAGGTCGTGGGTTCGAATCCCGTCACCTCGACCAT
>DAONQC010000023.1:0-4565 GCA_035409945.1 Clostridia bacterium | reverse complement strand
TGCCTATCGGATTTTGGGAAATATTTACAAAGTGAAATCTATAAAAATTTTATAGATTTTTATAGATTTTTATAGATTTTAACTAACTGTTACTAACCCAGTCGTATCTGGAATTGCTGCATTAATGGGAGTCGACCCAACGGTACTATATTTTGGACTGCTTTCTGGTGCAACGCTAGGTGGTAACCTCACGCCTATTGGAGCGTCTGCAAATATTACTGCACTTGGACTACTTCGAAAAGAAGGACATGAAGTCAAAGCTTGGCAGTTTATGAAAATAAGTGTTCCATTTACGCTAGTTGCAGTTGTAACCGGTTATGTCCTCATTTGGGTAATCTGGATGTAGAGAAACCTCTGCAAATCATTAAAACAAAACAGGCGCCCTTTTAATTGGCGCCTTTTCTAATCTCAAGCATAATAACAATCATTATATTATTGTTTTCTCAATATCTCATTTACCATTTTCATATCCACTTTACCAGCATAGTTAGCACTGAAGTATCTCATAACAGTAGGTATGCTTTTATCTTCCAGCCCTTTAATTATCTTATCAATCTCTTCAGCGGTTAGTAGTTTAGGTAAATATTTTTCTATAGAGGCAATTTGTTCATTTAATGATTTAACAGTATCATCTCTTTCCGCTTTTTCAAAAGCATCCCTTTCTTCAATAAGTTCTTTCTGTGTCTTTTGAATGGCATTGCTTACGTCAGCTTCAGTAACTTCGCCTTTACCACTTTTTTCTATAATCATAAGCTTATTTATTATTACATTTAACGCTGTAACAGCCTCTTTATTGCGTTCCTTCATGGCAATAATTTTTTCCTTTTTTAATTCTTGTAAAGTCATTTTGTTTTCCTCCTTGTTTTTTATGGATTACACTTATTAATCCTTTTCATCTCCAGATAAATTATTATCTAAACCTCTATCTGTTGTTGATACTTCATTGTTTTGGGTATCATTTTCTAGTATTTCGGTTTGCATTTCTTCTCTTATTGCATTAGCTTCTTTTTTGTCATTAAATATCTTAGTCCTCTTTAATGCACTAACTATAGCAGGTACTATAACTACAAAAACAGCTATTTCTACAACAGTATTAATTGCTACAACCATAGTTAAAATATATCTCAAATCGATCGTATAGCCTCCTACAGTTTGCCCTGCTGAAAAGGCATAAAACATTCCTAGAAATCCTATGGTATTTAGTAGCACTCCCGTTAGGGTTGCTACTGCTGAAAAGGCAAATTCTAATACAATATTATTTGATTTGCCTTCAGACGCTCTTTTATCTAACACCTTGTTTAAAGCCCCTGCAACTAGCGCTACCACAAGCCCTACAATGACTCTTGGCAAAACTGAAATTAGTGGATTTATAACATTTCGCCAAACTGGAACAGCAGAATATTTAATTGCTGCTATAGTCATACTTGTTAATCCAAAAGCAAGTCCTGCTAAGGTTCCAACTTTAGGACCTCTTAGTTGTGCAATAACCAGTACTGGAATAAGTCCTAGTGCAAAACTAAACTGAAGACCTATTAGGCGTAAAACTTCTGCAAGTGTTTGTAACACTATTATCAGTGCAATAGTAACACTTATTATGGCAATATCTTTGTTTTTCTTTCGTAACTTTTCTCTACTCATTTTTTTTGTATTTACTCACTTCTTAGTAATATTATTCCGTATTGTTTCTCCCCTTACCTATTAACTTTTCGTAATTAATGTTATCTACATTTATCTTTTTTCTCATGTTTACGTATGCGGTCATATACTAGGAATGGATTCACTATTATTTCTTATTTTCTCGCTTTACTTATTAGCCTTTCGAACTTAATGTTATCTACATTTATCACCTTAATAAGTTCTACCAAGTGCTTTTCATCTTTGGGTTTTTCTGCTAGTTCCATTACGGTAATTGGATCTTTATAATTATGATAATCAGTTCCTGCGCTTGCAAGGCAACCTCTTTCTCTAGCTAGTGCCATAACTTCATCGTTTTTATTGTTATGTCTAGGATTTCCGTTATATACCTCAAGCCCATCTAAGTATTTGCTGTCTAGTAGTTTTGTTCGTCTTCTCAATGGATGTGCTTGGTATAAAAGCCAACCATATCTTCTGCTAAGGTCATAAAAATCTTCATAGCTGAAGTCAAGTATTTTCGTGCCAAGTTCCCTTATCTCTTCTGGAGTTACGCCATACACCAAAATCTCAGCTTTATTTTCGCCCCTATGCTCATAGCTATCTCGCCCTAGTGCTACTTCTAAACCAAATAAGACATCTATTCCCTTATGGCCGCCAAGTTTTTTCAAAGCATAAAACTGTTTAAAAAAACTGTCTAGTTTTTCGTCATCAGTATTGCCTTGTAAATATTTTTCAAAAATATATTTGTTGAAGTGATTTGTACAAACTATACCATCACAGCCATACTTTGCATACCTATACATTATGCGTTTAACACTAGTTTTAGAACATCCGCTATTACCCTTAGTATGAAGGTGCATTTCAATCTTATACATATTACACTTTACTTTATCACTTGTTTAGATTTCTGTAAATCAAATGACTTGAAAAACGCTCTTTTACAGTCGTGCTGGATATAAATCTAACACTGCGAAATTTGAAATTTGCTTGATTTTAACATTCTTAAACACTCTTCTTGCATACATAAAATGCGTCTAAATTTCTATAAATCAAAAAGCTTAAAAAATGCTCTTTTACACTCGCATTTATGCTAAACCGGAAATGCAAAGCTTGGCACTTATTTGATTTTCAATGTCTTTAAATACTCTTTTTGAGTGTCTAAAATTCGTCGGCTTTCTATAGCTTTTTGAATAGCTTTGTTATGCGTCCAGGTATCTAAACTCTTGTTTTCTATTTCCTTAACTGCAAAATCATATTGTTTAGCAAGGGCTGTTGCAAAATACCAAGCTCGCATCATATTAACATAATAATGGTCCGATGAAATGTTGATAACGAGTGAAAACATGTCATCTCTAAATAGGTCATCTAGATAATATCGCATTAGCATTAAAACTCCATATCTAATGACATATGGCTTATCAGATTTAATCCAATTTAATATCTTTTTATATAACTTATCTAAATGCTTTTCAAATATTTTCGGTGAAAAGGTATCGCAAGCAGCCCAGTTGTCGATGTATGGTAAAAACTCTTCAGTTAGCTTCATGACCTCATCAAAGTCATTAACTTCACCTATCAGTAATGTGTGTAAAATGTTTTCCTCGTGATAAAAATGAGGCAATTCTTTTAAAAACAAACGAGCTTCGGCATTATGATTTTTCCATATTGTTTTTGCAAGATGTTTAAAATCAGCATTTTGCCTAACTCCAATGATTCTCTCTTTATCTATGGTTGGAATAAGCCTACTACTAAAATCTCGATATCCTAAATCCTGAAGAGAAAATAACTTCTCTTTAATATCAATCATTTCTTCCATCCTTCGAGCTCTTTGCTATATACGTAGTGAGTTTAATTATATCATATTTGTGTGTCCGTCAATTTGCACAAAATGTGTTCGCGGTAATGTTGGCAGTTTATTTCAGCAAATCATCTTCTAGGACTATACAGTTAACTATGTCTGAATATGCGGTACAACCATCAATTGCTATAATTCCTTTATCGTAGAATGGTGTAAAATCAGCATCTATGCCAAACTGCGAACCTTTACCTTTAATCTCGGCATGCCCATATGAACAGTGCCAATGTCCACATACAATTGTTTTGCCTTTTTTCTATAACGCCCTGTCTCGCAGCTAGCATTCCATTAATCCATCTGGAGTTGTCCCATTCAGCCTTACTTGCATTTCGCCAATCATCTCTATAAAAATACACGTATGACCCTCCCAGTCTAAGACTATCTGTTGGTATCCAACCATGTACAAATATATAGTTCGCAGTTTCATAATAATCAAGCATTGAAGGTAATATTTTCTTATAAAACGGCGTTTCTTTCATTTTGCCACTTAATATTTCAGGTTGCGCACAAGCGCTTGCTAAATCCATGTCTGTTAATTGAAGAACTGTTTCTACTGTCCGATTGCTCCAGTGGTGTGTGTTTATTATATTCCATGTCATCCATCTAGATATATTTTCAATAAGTTCGACGGTTAAGTCTTCGTGATTTCCACGTATAAGTATGACCTCATCTTTTTCAATAAGGTCACAAATAAATGTTTCCAACCGTTTTGCTTCGCTTCCTCTATCGAACAAATCACCACAAACAATAAGTTTTTTAGGGCCCTTATCTTCAAAAAATCCCTTTTCAGTCAAGGCGTCTATTAGCTCCGTATAAAAACCATGCACATCCGCAACAACATAATATCTCATTTTGTTTTTAATCCCACACTAGCAAATATAATTAGAGTATAAAAAAAAGAAATAACACCCCATGACAACATTAGTTATGTGAAAGGTTCTTGAATAAGAACGTGTTACTTCTAGTAATGATAATAACATGGTCTTAAAAATAAAACAACACTACCCTAATGATTTCGGGAATACAAGAGGCATTAAAAAAAGCGCCTTTTGTTAAACAAAAGACGCCTTTTTGG
>DAONQC010000022.1:0-10349 GCA_035409945.1 Clostridia bacterium | reverse complement strand
AAATGAAGACTTTAAGACTGCTCAGGATTTAGTGAAAGAAAAAATAAGTGGGCGTGAGTGCGAAAGCTATATCCCAATTGGTAAATTTAATATATTTAAAGGCTGGGGAATAGTAAGGGATTATCATAGAAAGCTAGATTTAAACACTGCTGTTATGGAGTGCGAATATTCCCTTAAAGAAAGTCAGTATAGAGAAGAATCTTTTGTAAGTTACCCTGATAAAATTTATGCTAAAAAAATAACTACGCAAACTAAATCTATCATTAAACTACAGTTTGATAGTAGACATCCTCATAAAATTGGATATAAAGATAAACTCTTTTGGGTAGAAGGCTATGCGCCAGATCACATTGTATTCAATGGTCTTCCAAGCAAAAAACCCATTGTTTATTCAGATAAGGGAGAATCTATTAAGTTTGCATTTGGCGTTAAATTTGATACCGATGCACAAGTAATATACTTTACTGAAAATGGTGTAAGACTAGCAAATGCCACATACGTCATTATGTACTATACATCCATAACTAACTGCGATAAGGAAATTGCAAATGTAGAAGAAGTTAAAAAGATATTAAATAAAGCTGTAGAAAAAGGATATGAGGCTTGTAAACAAGATCATATCGAAGACTATCAAAAGTTATTTGATAGAGTGGATTTTGAATTAAATGGAGTTACTGAATCACCCGAGAATTTAGATAAAGCACTAAGATTGGTAAATAAAACGGGAGAAGGGCTAGATGCTTTAATTTGTACTCTTTACGCTTTTGGTAGATATTTAACTATATCATCCTCAAGGGAAGGCTCAATTCTTCCATCTAATCTACAGGGGATATGGAATAAGTCATACAGACCTAAATGGAATTCAGCATATACAACTAATATAAACTTACAAATGAATTATTGGCCAGTTGATAGTGCAAACTTAAGCGAATGCGGAAGACCTTTTGTAAATTTTGTAAACATGTTATGTGAAGACTCTAAAATTAATACGCCTAAAGTTTTTGGAATAGATGGATTTGCTACTGGTCATAATAGTGATATTTGGGCGCAGTCTGCACCAATAGGTGGAGAAACGATGTGGAGTTCGGCAAGTTACTCCCTTTGTATGGGAGCTTCAGGCTGGCTTACTAATCAATTATTTGATATGTACAGGTACAGTTTAGATGAAAAGTTTTTAAATGACGACGTGCTACCAGTTATGGAAGAGTGCATAAAGTTTTATCTTGATTTTTTATATGAAGATGAAAATACGGGAAGATTATTATGTGGTCCAGACATCAGTCCTGAAAACTCATATCGATTTAACGGGAACTCATATTCAATAGATGTGGCTCCCGAATTCACAATTGTAGTAATACGAGAGTTGTTTGTAAATTATCTATCAGTGGTAAAAAAAGATAATGATTATACAAAACGCATAAAGGAAGCATTGCCTAAACTAGGTGGGTATAACATTACTTCTGATGGGCGCATTGCAGAGTGGAGTAAAAACTATGAAGAAGCAGAACCTCATCATCGCCACGTATCTCATCTTTATGGATTATATCCAGGTCTTGAAATAAATAAAGGCACACCAAAACTAATAGAAGCTTGTAAAGAATCTTTAAAAGCAAGGGGCGATGGTGGAACGGGTTGGAGTTTAGCTTGGAAAATTTGTTTGTATGCAAGACTTGGTGACGGAGACAAATGCTTAGAGTTTTTGAAAAAGCAATTTTCACCTGTGCGTCGTCAACATGGTCAAGCGGGAGGTAGCTATGGCAGTTTGCTATCAGCGCATCCTCCATATCAAATAGATGGCAACTTCGGTACTCTTGCTGGTATTAATGAGATGTTAATTCAATCGGATGGAGAAAACATAACCTATTTACCAGCCATACCATCATCCTGGAAGGAAGGGAAAGTAAAAGGAATAAGAGTGCGTGGTAACAAAACAGTCGGTTTCGAATGGAAAGACGGAAAAGTAATCTCAGCTGAAGTTAATTAAACATTTCATAAAAATGATGCTATATTTTGTTCTGTAGTCCACTGAAAATATCGGTGGGCTATTTTTTGTGTCGCGTGTCCAAAAAAACGGACATGTAAAATTTTTCTTCAAATTTGGTCTTGCACGACCTAAAATTGTGTGATATATTGGAAAAGCACGGAATAGGTGCCAGGGTTTTTTATTATTACATAATAAAAATAATATATATAATATATAATAATATAGATAAACAAGATATTGAATGTTATAAAAATTTAGTAGGAGGAAGAATCTGTGTATAAACTGTTTATATCGAACACAACTAATAGCGCCATTGAAGGGGTAATAGATGAGCTTGGGAGAAATAATGTTAATGCAGGTGCTCAACATGTTGTATTGTGCCCACCTAACTATGGTTGGTCTATTGAAAAACTTGTGCATGAAAGATTGGGTTTAGAAGGCTCTTTCAATATTAAGGTTACTTCGTTTGCAAGGCTTGCTAGAGAATTAATTAGAGTCCCTAGAAAGAGACTAGGCAAGGAAGGTGCTGTGCTTTTAATGTATCAAGTTCTTTCTGAAATTGGGAAGGATTTGGTCCACTACGATAAGATAGCAGGAGATTTAAACTTTGCAAGTAAGATATATGGGACCATGAAGCTATTAATTGGAAACGATATAACTGAGGAAGATATAGCTCAAAAAACAGAAGGTAAAAAAGGGGCAACCATTAATAAGTTAAAAGACTTAGGTGTGGTAATGAAGGCATACAAAGAGAAAAAGAAAGATAGATATATAGACGATTTAGAAAGGCAGACTTTGCTAGCAGAAAATATCGAAAACGGGGATTATTTCAAGGGTAAAAATGTATATATAGTAGGATTTAATGATTTGTCCGAATTAGAACTTGCAATAGTAAGAGAAGTTGAAAAAAAGGCAAGTAGCGTAAATATTGCATTATGTAGACAAGCAGGAGATCTACCAAATGCGACTTTGTTTCCTAATAAAATGATAGGTGATATTAGTGGCTTAATAGCTAGTGAAGGAGCTAGTGTCGAGGACATAAATTTGTCAGAAGTTTTAAGAGCCCCCATAGATAAGTTGTATGGATATATATTTTCATATAGCAGTGCTACTTCTAAAACCGAAAAGACGGAGAAGATAAAGGTATTTAAAGAACCAAATGTATACGAAGAAATAAATGCTGTAGCTCATGAAATATGTAGGTTGGTAAATCGAGAGGGATATCGGTATAAAGATATAACCATAGTTAGTTGTTGCGACAAATATCAAAAAGAAATAGCACACATTTTTGATAGATACAATATCCCAGTATTTGTAAATATCAATTTCCCACTTTCACAAGCAATAAGTACTATGTTCTTAATAAGCTGTTTAGATGTAGCCAAATATAATTATAGAGCTGACAAAGTAACTGCATTTATAAAACATCCCTTGTTTTTAAATGTATGCTGGGAAGAAAATCGAATTACGTCGGATGACATTTTTAAGTTTGAAAATTACATATTAGAAAAAAACATAAAACACAATGCTTTCCTCGAGCCAATAACAGATAACGAGGTTTTTGAAACTATCAGAAAAAGGCTGGTAAGTTTAGTAAATCCCTTTAATGAAGCAGCAAAAGATAGTGGTAAAGCTTTAGTCAAAGCTTCTATTCAGCTTCTATCAGAAGTTCAAGAAGTGCAAGATAATTTGATTATAAAAGAACAACGTGGAAAGGAAAATCAAGGGCAGATTGAAGAGGCAAATAAGAAAGCTTATGGCATTTTAAAAGATCTGCTAAAAGAAAACGAAGAGCTTTTTGCTAATGAGAAAATGGATGTTAGGACATTTGAAAAACATATAAAGACACTGTTTTCGCAAAGACAAATTGCTATGCTTCCTAGATTTTTAGATAGTGTGTTTGTAGGGGATATGCTAAAAGATTGTATTTTAAGAAGCAAAATCATATTTGTAGTAGGTGCTTCTAGTAGCAATATGACAGCAATGCTTCCAGGTGAGCTTTTATCTCAGCGAGATATGGATAATTTAGAAAAAATACCTATGCAAATATATCCAACAGATAAGGATATCATACAAAGAGCAAAATTTAAGTTTATAGATTTATTATCTAAGTTTACTGACAAGTTTTACATAAGTTGCTCGGACTATAACTTAAGTGGTGAATCTGATATACCATCCGATGCATATAAAGAAATTGCAAATATGTTGGGTATAAAGCCTGAATCTTTATTAGCAGAATATGGACTAGATAAGTTAGAGAAAATAAACGAAAAAAACATTAGTAAACTTGAGGATATATGTTGCACCCAAGAAAATACACTATTTACACTACTAGCTAATATAAATGTACCTCAGCCAGAAGAAAAACTGAAAGTAAGAAGTGATTTATTAAGAGCTATGTACGCAAGTTTAGACAGTGATAGACAATCTATCGTAAGTCCTAAATCTGGGGAAGAATGTGAAAAGCCTTGTAGCGGATACTTATCAAAACTTTTAAAGCCTGTCTCAGATGGTAAGTACTCCATATCTGCAAGTCGATTAGAGGCGTATTTTAATTGTCCATATAACTTTTTTATTAAGTATGGTGCAAAGGCTGAAAAAAGAAAGGAAGGTGGATTAGAAATTACTGATGTAGGTACAATAATTCACGGGGTGTTAGAGAAATACTTTAGTAGTGTTAAAAACTTAGGATTAGATTATGTAAAGCTTCAAGATGATGAAGCAACGATGTTTAAACTATTAGACGAGGCATTAAGTAGTGTGTTAGCAGGCACTTCTAATATAGATGCATTTAATGACGACCCTACTAATGCATTAGTTATGGAAAACCTGAAGGAGGAGCTTAAAAATATAGTTAAATCTTTAACTTCCAATGTGGCTAAAGGGTCATATAGGCCAGAAGATTTTGAAATGGCGTTTAATGAAGGTAATGGGTTGGCACCCAACTTAGAGGTAGAAGATGAAGATGGTAATAAATATATATTGTCCATCAACGGTGTCATAGATAGGGTGGACTTATATACAGAAGATGGTGAGCCTATTTCTTGTTTAGTCATAGATTACAAATCTGGAAAGGGCTGTAAAGAAAATCATCAAGCATCTAGAATTTGTACTGGACTTGCCATACAGCCATACATATATCTTATGGCAGTTCGTAAAAAGTTTGGACCAGTCAAAGCTGGAGGTGCGCTATATTTACCACTTGCTGATAGTTTGAATAAAGAAGGCATTTCATACAACTATGCTGGCATACTAGTTTCCGAACCAGACAATCTTAAGCTCGTTGATTCAGATGCATATTTGAAGGCAGTTACATTCAAAGATTTAACAGAATCTGAAGTTTTACCATTTAACATCAAATATGTTAAAAAGAGAAATCAGGTTGAAACTACAGGGAGAAATCATCCTGCTCAAGAATATGGTGATATGGATTACATCATGGCTTATGTTAGTGAAATTATCAAGCAAGCTAGTAAAGATATAGATAGTGGATTTTTAGAGAAATGTCCTACAGATTCAGATGCTTGTGAATATTGCTACGTGAGAGATGCCTGCCTTGGTGCACCTATAGAAAACATTAGGCAAAAAATAAACAAAGGCGAGGCTAATAAATCACTTGCAAATAAGACGATATATTAACTACAAAAAGGCTATGGGTTTTGGGAGTATTACAAACAGTTAGTTAAAACCTTGTGTATTATCGGATAAAACAATTGCAAATAAAACAATATGTTAATCACAGGAAAAGAGTAAAATTAGGAAAATCTTGTATGTTATAGGACCGCAAATTATATAAACGGCAATTAGAAATAATTATTTATGAATAATAAGGAAGGTGAAAAAATGTCTAAAAAATGGACGATAGATCAACAAAAAGCTATAAATTACGAAACATCAGATAGTAATAATAAAATAGTTTTAGCTTCTGCAGGGAGTGGCAAAACTAGTGTAATGGTGGAAAAGATTTTAAACCATATAGATAATTTCGGAAGTGTTCGAAAAATTGTAGTTTCTACTTTCACAAATGCCTCTGCATCTGATATGACAGAAAAAATCATTGATGCATTAAAGACTCGCATTCGAGATAATGCTAGCAATCAAAAGCTTGCAGATCATTATCGCGAGCAACTTGCAGATTTGCCTCTTGCACACATAGGAACAATTGATAGTTTTTGTAAAAAACTGGTAGAAAAACATTATGAGGAAATAAATGCCAGTCCGCAACTTGATTTGTTATCACCTTCTGAAACAGATAATATGTTGCGCGAAAGTATACAAGAAGTAATACTTGAGAAATTAAGTGAAGAAAACCCCGAAGAGGAATTTAAAAACTTACTTAAAGACTATACGTCTGGCAGACAATTTGATGCTATATATAAAACAATTGAAGAAGTGTACAAGTTTTTAAGCGCATTGCCGAGCGAGGAAGACAAAATAGAAGAAATGCTATCTGATGCAAACTCAAGCGTTATGGAAACTAGCGCCATTAATTGGTATATACAAGACATAAAAGATAAGTTGTCGATTGCTGTAGAAAAAGCTAAAGAGACTTTAACTGTAGAGAGTGATGGTTTAGAAAATGATGAAATTAATATTTTTATTGGTATTGCAGAAAAAATAGTAAATGCACCAAATACTCTTAAAGCTTTTTGTGAAATACTAGATAATAATGATTTGATTGATATTGAAAATTTCACTAAGAAATTAAATGATATTCGCGATCCTTTGGATAAGTATTTAGAAGTTTTTATAAATTATGCAGATATTAAAAAAAATGAGATAGAGGGGCGCAGGAGAGCAAGAGCACTACTGAATTTAACAAAAGAATGCCTTAGTAGATTCCACGAAAACAAAAGTGATGAAGGAGTTATGACCTTTAGCGATATCGAGAGGGCTGCACTAAAGATATTGTCGTCAGATACCGACCCGGACGGAAGAAGTGAAGTAGCAAAAGATTTAAGAGAGGATATAGATTATATTTTTATAGACGAATATCAAGATATAAATCTTCTCCAAAATAGGATTTATGAATTAATTTCTAACGATAATATTTTTATGGTTGGGGACATAAAACAATCTATTTATGCTTTCAGACATTCAATGCCAGACATTATGCTGGGGGTTAAAGATGATATTTCTCAAGGGAACATGCCTGGGAAGGTTATTAACTTTAATCATAATTTTAGAAGTCATGGAAACATTTTAGGCTTTGTAAATGGGGTGTTTTCTCCTCTAATGACCTCTGGTTTTGGAAAAATTGATTATAAAAACGATGCTATGATGCAAACGATTTTACAGTGGCCAGAAAAAGAAGGTATAGTGACTGTCAAAAAGGTAGGTAAAGATGAAAATCCCCCAGCAATACTATCTGGTATATATTCTGTTCCTCGTGCAGAAAAGATGGACAGCAATGTAGAGAAGGTGGAAACTAGTTGGGTAGCTAGAACTATTCAGCATGTTGTAGGGAATGAAAAAATATATGACATAAAAGAAGGAAAGGAAAGACCAGTTGAATATCGTGATATCGCATTAATACAGCGCACTAATACTCCTACAAGTAAATTTACAGCTGAGTTTCAAAAAAGAGGGATTCCTTATGAGACGGTAGGCGCAAAAGAAGGATTGAAGACGCAGGATATAGATTTGTTTAATAGTCTAATTAAGGTGTTATCCAATCCAAGACAAGATTACCCTTTACTTGTTGTCATGCAATCGTTTTTCGGTCAGTTTACAATAGATGACATAATTGATTTACGAAAAAATAGAGAAGAGGGAGAATGGTTATATGATTCATTGCTTCTTGCAAGTAGTGAAGGTAATGAAAAAGCCAAAGACTTACTAGAGCTTATAAACCGATATAGAAGACAAGCATACTTAGTAAGTGTTCCCGATTTAATGCTCAGTATAGCGACTGAAACAGGGTATGACGCAGAGATGTTATCTTCTCTTGATGAGAGAATATCTTCGTTCAATGCTTATGTAAGTTATTTAAGGGATAAAGACTTTGCTAAAAACATAGATAGTTATCTCGTATGGGTAAGTAGTGATAGTGAAATTGAGGTAAAACTTCCAAGTGCTGGAGTTAATGCAGTAAGTATAGGAACTATTCACGGCGCAAAGGGACTGGAATATCCCATAGTGTTTTTAACAAGCACGCACATCAATCCTAGGCAAGGAAGTGGAGCTAAAGGTTCGCCTGTCATAGTTGCTGATAAAGATCTTGGCATAGGATTTAAGGTTTTAAAGCAAAACAAAGCACTAGTTAATTCTTTATCGTATCTTGCGATTGAGAGAAAGAAATTATTTTTAGATAAAGAAGAAGGTTTGCGAGTGCTATACGTAGCGCTTACAAGAGCACAAAATAGATTGTTTGTTACTGCGACAAAAGAGGACGAAGGTCCCAAAGCAATCTCTAAATATCCTTGGGAGATAAATACATATATAGACTTAATTGACTATGCAAGTCAATATAGCGATGTGGTAAGAAAAGCATATAATAATTTTGATCCTCCAGAAGATGATAAAATTGTAAGCTTTCATCAAGCTCCAGAAATTAACTATGAAAAAGATGATTTAAAGTTAACTTTTCCTGAATATGAACATGTAGGTGCGACTATGATTGGTAACAAATATACTGTTACAGAGCTTTCCGCAGCTTCATATACCGAGAGGGAATCTGGTGAAGGCAAAATCGAGTTTATTCCAGGATTAGCGCCCATAAGTGTGGAAGAAGGAATCCGATACCATACAATTTTGCAATATATTGACTTTACTAAAGATTCTAAAGAAGAGGTATCAAAACAAATTGACGAAATGGTATCTAGTGGCCTTTTAGGTTCGTATGTAAACAGGAAAAAAATAAATGATGATATTATTTTGAAAGCCCTTCAAAACCCATTGTTTAAGCAAATTGCGAACATGCATATTTTGAGGGAACAGGAGTTTCAATTATATCTTCCTCATAGGGAGATTAGTCTTGAAAGCGATGTGGAAGACAAAGTGATAGTGCAAGGAATTATTGACCTAGTGGCATATAATGATAAGGGCGAAGCAATACTTGTTGATTACAAATACTCCTCTGCCTCCTGCCAAGAAATCTATACAAGATACTCCAAGCAAATTGATATTTATGCTTTAGCTATAGAGAGAGTGTTGAAAAAGAAACTGGTCAAAAAAGTAGTGTATCTCATAGGCAAAGATGAGATAGTTGAGTTCTAAAGTTAAATTACCTCTATCCGAAGTCTCATGGTCTCCTTATACTAACTATCAGTAATGCTTTAAAACCTGTTGCTTTACTAGCGCTCTAGTAATAAACTAAACTACTTTTAAAGGCAGTCTTAGAGTTTATCTTTAAACTGCGTGCAAGTATATATTTTAAAGTCTGTATTTACTAGCCGCCTTCAATACGGTAAAATATTAACTATATTCAAATTAGTTAACTTGGGAGGTGGCTAGTATGGATTTTAAAGCTAAAGTAAAGAAATTTTTCTCATTTATATGGTCTAAACGCTGGAAGGTTGTTCATTACATCATAGTAATTGGGTTTTTAGTGCAAATGTTCTACGCACAATATCAAATATTTTTTGTACTAAGACCTGAAAACGGAAGTATAGGGCCTTTGGCTGGACAAGCACAGAATGTTTCTGCGGAACTGATATACAAAAGACGCCTATATGCACTTGAGTTTTGGATTCCAGCGGCAGGATTGGCCATTTATATAGCAATTCTATACGGGAAAAAGATAATAGCAAAAAGTGTGGATGCAAAAGGCAATATTGTTGAAAAGGCTAAGGAAAAACTAATAGAAGAAAGTGTGGCTCCCACAGAGGATAGTTAAAACAATTCGAAACAAACTCCTAATCTATACCGAAAAAAAATAATAGAAAAAAGCACGGATAAAAAAGGAGAAATTGTTGAGCAGGCTAAGGAAATACTAGCCGACTGATGCGTTGGGTCTGTAGATGGTGGCGAAAATGAGAAGTGTAAAATCAAATGAGCCGTTTGGGCAAAAGAAAACACCCATAGAGTGCTCCTTTATGAATGTTTTGTGAAAATACTAGCTTTTTTCTACGGATTTGGTATTATAAACATGGTCTTTATGGATCGTTCTGTTAGGCGATTTAATAACTAACATTATTTATATTCGTATAAATAGTAGTTGCTTGGAACTACGGTAAAACCCCAAGCTGCAAATTTGTTTACTGGCATCAATAAAAACCAGCCATAAAAGACTAATTGGCCTCATAGTATTGAGGCTTTTTTATTGGAGAAAGTTATGTCATATACATTTGGCGGGTTAGTTACAGTTAATTAAAATCTATAAAAATCTATAAAAATCTATAAATTTTTTATAGGTTCTCAATTG
>DAONQC010000021.1:0-10857 GCA_035409945.1 Clostridia bacterium | reverse complement strand
GTGGGCGTAGTGCCTGCAATGTGGATTGACTTAGGCTAAAAACATATTGCTATATATAGGTTGAATCATTAAAGACAGGCCTGATTGTCTTTGAAGTTCAAAACAAAAGGCACAATAGTATGGAGGTATATTATAATGAAAAAGGTTTTAAGCGGTGTGCTAATATTGTTAATTTTAACCGCGATTATACTGACGCTGACAGCATGTACGTCTTGTATGTCCTGTACATCATGTCTTGGCGGTGACAAAAATAACGGTGGAGGCGATAACGGCGGCGATGGTGGCGGGGACAATACTCAGACTACCATAAATCTTACATTTGATGGTTTTAATAGCTATGGTAACTTTGACAATTATAAAAGAGTAAGTAGCAGTACAACCACCTTTTCTTTTGAAGGTGTTATACAAGCTAGTGAGGGAGTGACTTGGATCGTTAGTACTGATGAAGCGGGACAGCAGACTGTAAGTAAAACCGCAGCTTCGCTTGAAAAAGGGAATAACACATTTTATGTAATAGCATCAACAACAAAGGGTGCAAAGAGGACATATACACTGGTTATAAAACGTAATAACTCATATACAGTCACATTTAAAGGTTGGCATAATGGTCCTGTATTATATACTAAACAAGTAGAAGAAGGAGATCTGGTGACTGCTGATGGAATAGATACTGTAAGAGCAGGCTATACATTTAACATGTGGAACTATAGCTTTGCAGAGGCTATTACCAGCGATAAAGAAATATATGCCCTCTGGGATGCAATAAAGTGCTCGATTACTCTTAATCCAGGAATTGGCAGTTTTGGCAAGCCAGGTGATCAAAGCCAGGTCAGGTATTCAGGAGACCCTGTTGAATTGCCTAGAGCAAGGCACGATACCAAAGGGTTTTTAGGCTGGTACACAGCTGAAACAGATGGGGATAAAATAGCAGATGGCAATGGACAAAGTACAGAGCCTTGGATTTCACCTGGAGAAAAGGTGACGCTATATGCTAGATGGTCGGAATATAAAAGAATAAATGCACTTGGTAACGAAAGTATGACTGGCGAATATGTATTGTTTGGAGAATATCCTCAAACTCTCAAAGCTGTGGGTGTAACAGTATATGAGACGCAAGACGCACGTGGATATTATTCTGCAAGTGATGGTGCGTATTACGCAAAAGTAGGGATAAATCCGCATACATATCCATATGAAGGATATATGTTTTCCGATGGAATTACCCCAGTAGTTAAAAACAACACCTATTATTTCAAAGTTGAGCCTATAAAGTGGAGAATACTTAGCGAAGGGGCTGGTGGTGCACGTTTAATTTGTGAAAATATTTTAGATTTCCATATATTCAACGAGGTTTATGAGGGTCAAAATGCTGAGGGTGCGTATGCTAATAACTATGAAACAAGTGGTATAAGAGAATGGTTAAACAATGAATTTTATAGCAAAGCATTTAATACAACCCAAAGGCAACTGGCTGTGAAACTGCTAGTGGATAATAGTGCTGCAAGTACAAAAGACGATCCTAATCCATACGCATGTGCAAACACGGCTGATTTTATATTCTTGCCAAGTTATAGAGAAGTTGTTAACACTGAGTATGGCTTCAACGAGTCTGAGAAAGAAAAAGACACTTTAAGAAAAAGATTAACAAGTGATTACAGCAGAGCTCGTGGAGTATATATGAATAGCGATAGCGCTTCAGCAGATTATGGTAATGGTCGTTGGTATACACGTTCTCCTATCAGCACATCGCACGCCAGAGTAAGCGCTGTAGAAACGGATGGCGCGCTGTTTGGTAGTACTGGTTGGATTCACTACGATGGTTACGGTGTGGTGCCTGCAATGGCTATTCGTTTAGGAAACTAAAACAACTTAAAAGAGAGGTGTAAATCCTCTCTTTTTTGTGGCTATAATTATACAAAAGGGATAAAAAGGTCAAATAATTAGATATAAACAAAAGACTTTATGGGAGGTAAAGCCGTGAAAAAAAGGAGTGTTTTAATCGTTATATTATTGTTATCAGTTCTACTGATAAGCATTCTTGCATCGTGTAAGGACAAGGAAGAACCATTGAATGTCGATGCTAATATAACAGTAACAGATGGAGAAGCAGATGGATTAAATGTGGTTTTAAATGTAGGGGAGCATGTTGAAAACATTGATCTAGCCTCAATAATAACTGCATCAGAAGGAGCAAGCTGGAAAGTATTTAAGGACGCAGAAACGCAGACAGAAGTTTCTTTAGATGCTGCAGCAAACCTACAAGATGGTGAAAATATCTACTATGTTGTAGTGACATCGGAAGATGGAGAAACAACCCAAACATATACGATAAAGGTTTTCAAAACTTATTATGTAACGATTTCATATATGAACGGCGAAACAGTTTATAAAACAGAAAATGCCTTGATAAATAGCGTGCTTGGCGCGGGCCCTGCTGGCCCTACCCGTGAGGGATATGATTTTGCAGGCTGGGGCTCGCAAGGACATGTTGTGGTAGGACCTGCAAGATTTACAGCGACGTGGACTGTTAAGCAATATGAGCTAAATTTAAGTAAAAACATTGCAGCTGCAGGAACTGTATCTGGTGATGGCGCTAAAGATTATGGTAGTAGCGTTACTGTAACTGCCACTACTAATGAAGGATACATTTTTGCTGGTTGGTATGATGGAGATAATAAAGTCTCTACTGGCGCAGAAACAAGCTATACATTTACTATGCCTGCTACACCTAATAAAACATTGCAAGCAAGATGGAACCCAGAAAAATATCCAGTTGTACTACATAACACAAACGCTTTGGCTGGAACACTGGATGGTGCAGGAAGTTATGATTACAACACCAGTATAGAAATAAAAGCCACACCAAACCCTGGATATAAGTTTGAAGGTTGGTATGATGAAAATAATTTGCTAGTGACTAAGAGTATGAATTATACCTTTTCAATACCTATTTCCGGAAAGAGCTTTACAGCAAAGTGGTCTATTCTTAGCTACACATTAACTTTAAGCAAAAATATTGCTGAAGCAGGAAATGTAACAGGTGCAGAAACCTATGATTACAATGAAAGGATAACCGTAACCGCAACGACAGCTAACGAAGAAGGCTATACTTGGGATGGTTGGTACGACGGGGATGAAAAAGTATCTGAAGGCACCTCTCTGACATACACATTTAACATGCCTGCTACTAGTAAAACACTTGTAGCGAAGTGGACTGTGAATAAATACTATCTTACATTAAACCGAAATCCTAATAGAGCAGGAACTGTGGAGGGAGCAGCGAGATATGAGTATAATAGCAGCGTCCAAGTAAAGGCAACAAGCAATCCAGGCTATACTTGGAAAGGCTGGTATGAAAACAATGTTAAGAAAACAGATGCTTATATATACACTTTCAGCATGCCCGCTTCAGATATAACCCTTGAAGCTAGATGGGAAGCTCAAAAATTTATGGTAGATTTGAACAAAAGCATTGAAGCGGCAGGCGAAATATCAGGCGCAGGAGAAAGAGATTGTGGCACTAATGCAACAATACAAGTGACAAAGACAAATGAAGGTTATGAGTGGATCGGTTGGTACAGCAGTGGAGATGAGTTGAAATCTACAAGCCCCCACCATACATTTCAAGTGCCTGCATATAACATAACACTTACGGCAAAATGGGCAGTTCAACAATATAATATGGTATTCGATTCTAATGGTGGAAGCGCAGTCGCCACAATAACTAAAGATTATGGAACTGTTGTTACAAGGCCATCAGATCCTACTAGAGCAGGATATACTTTTGATTGCTGGTGTAGTGATAGTGAATTAACTGCTCCATACACCTTTACTACTATGCCAGTAGGAGGTATTAAGTTATATGCCAAATGGAATATAAGGCAGTATCAATTAACTTTAACAAAAAACATTGCTGAAGCAGGAAATGTAACAGGTACAGGAGAGCACAATTATAATAGTCAAGTACCCTTAACCGCTACAACAACAGATGAAGGATATACTTTCTTAGGGTGGTATGATGGCTCCTCAAGACTTTCTACAAATACAAATTACACATATACTATGCCTGCATCTCCTAAAACATTGACAGCAATGTGGGAGCCAAACCAACACACTCTCGCTTTGGATAAAAATATTGATGCAGCAGGGGGAGTAACAGGTGGAGGCTCTAAGGCATACAAGAGTAGTGTCACCATAAAAGCAACCACTAACGCAGGATATACATTTGATGGCTGGTATGAAAACGATACTAAGATAGAAGGGGCGTTGGCTGAATATACCTTCACAATGCCAAACTCAGCAAAGACATTAGAAGCCAGATGGAAACCATACCAAAGAATTAAATATGACAATACCCCAGATCCTACAGGCAATTATGTTCTGTTCGGCGAGTATCCACAAACTGTCGAGCTTAATCTCAATAACATAGATATTGCAGGTGGCGAAAAGGTAGATGGATATTATCGTGGTGTAGACGGAGTAACACGGTATAAAAAGGTTACAGCTAGTACATATGGTGCAGCTAACGACTATTGGTTTACCGATCAAAGTCAACAAATTATACAAGGAACAGCTTATTACTTCAAAGTTGAACCACTGAAGTGGAGGATTTTACAAACAATTGATAATAAAGCTTTATTAGTATGCGAGACAATTATTGACCATTATTCATATAACGCTTCTAGTGGTGTTAACAGATACATTGATAGTAGCGATTTAACTAAATCCAGTGACCTAATTAAATGGTTAAATAGTAAAACAGTAGGGCGAGAAGGAACGGTAGAAGGTACGGTGTATGGCACGGCATTAAACTATGGATTGTACAAAACATTTAGTACATTACAACAAGCGCTAATCGAAAATACAGTAGTACAGAATGGAAAAACAACAACACACAGTCCTGAATCTAATGCATATGCTTGTAACGATACTACTGATAAGATATTTGCGTTAAGTTATCAAGAAATAGCATATGGAACATACTTCCCATCCGCTGTACTGAGAACAAAGCTAACAAGCGACTACGCTAGAGCGACTGGGGCATACATGACAAAGTCAGGCACTTATGGTGCTGGTTGCTGGTGGTTACGCTCACCCAGGGCAGAAGCTAATAATAAGGTATCCGTAGTAGACCAGACTGGCACATACGATGGAGTGTTAAAAACAGGGAATGCTCAAGGCATAGGAATTGTACCAGCCCTGAGGCTCAATATAGGCTAGGACTAAGGCATATATGAAAAACATCAGGAGAGGCAAAAGCCTCTCTTGTTTGTATATAGGTAGCATTAAATAACCAATATCTTTGGAGCAAATGTTAAGTTGCATTTACTTTAGTAGATTTTGGAACCGAATGCATAACTGTTGTATTTACGTTGTAAATCTACTTTTTATTAGGTGTTAACAGTAAAAACATTTCTTACTGAAAACCTGCAGGATTTATGATATATTTATAATGGAGTAATGTTTTAACTTAATACTTTTTTCAACGTACAAACGTGACTACAAGTTAAGAAGTAAAGTGCAAATCGATAATTGCGGAGGAAAACTATAATGAATAAAACTTCAAAGAGTGTATTGCTTTTGTTTTTAGTAATATCGCTGATATTGTGTTTGAGTTTAGTAGCGTGTAAAAAATCAGAACCAGTTGAAATTAAATTTATATTAAATGGAGTGGAGCATCAAGCGGTAACCGCATCTGATGACGGTAGTATTGAACTTCCCAAATCTCCAAGTAAAGCAGGGCAGATTTTTGAAGGTTGGCAACTGGCAGATGGAACCTTTTTATCTAGTGACTACTTAAAAAACACACCAGTCAAAGAAGGCTTTTCTGTTACTGCTAAATTTTATTATCTAAACGATTTTGTATATGATGAAAACAAACTAGGCATACGGGAAGATGATGCAATTAATGCTGGCTTATTCAGCGCCACATTGAGAGATAGTGATAATCAAATAAGAGATATTCAGGCAACAGTTGTTGAAGGTAATCAAGCTGCTGGGGAAACTATTAGCGTCAAGTTGTTGTGTATTGGAAAGTATGGTCTAACAAAGGAAACGATAATAACAGGTATTAAAGTTTATGGTGCTCCCAAACTAAACTTTACATCAAAAGGTAGTTTTAAAATATCAGAAACAGTAGATAGTGCATTACTTAGTGCTAGTGGTAAAGATTCGTTTAATGTTGATACCACGGTAAATATTTCAGTCAAGGAAGAAGAATACGCAGCAGGGGACACTGTGACGTTAATTTTATCCACAAAAGATGTAGCAAATAACGAAGTCGTATCGGAGATTACGGGAGTTAAGGTATATGGTGATCCTACAATTGGAAACGCTACTAATACAATCATCAAAGTCACAGATGAGATAAGTAGTAAACTACTAGGCGTTGTAGCAAAAGATAGCTTTAATCAAGAACTTAATATAACCGCAGAAATAACTGAAGGGAATAAAGCCTCTGGAGAAACTGTAACTATCAGATTTTCAGCAACAGATGCTGCAGGCAATACCGTAACAAAAGACATTACAAATGTAAAAATATATGGAACTCCTACACTCAAGTTTACATCCAAGGGTAGCTTCAAAGCATCAGAAGAGCCTGCCAATGCATTGCTTGCAATTAGCGGTAAAGACTCATTTAATACGAATACGACGGTCAACGTTGCAGTAAAAGAGGAAAATTATGTAGCAGGTGACAGTATAACGCTTATCTTATCAACAACGGATGAAGCAGGAAATGAAATAGTAACAGAAATTGAAGGAGTAAAAGTTTACGGTGTGCCTACACTTACACACTCTGGTAACAAAATTGTTAAAGAGGCAGAGGTAATAACTCCTGCAATGTTCAATGTACAAGCAAAAGATAGTTTCAATAAGTTCCTTGAGGTAACGACAACAGTTATAGGAGAGCAAACTGCTGGGAATACTATCACAGTTAGATTTTCTGCAACTGATGCGGCGGGTAATACAGTAACAAAAGATATCAATGATGTAAAAGTTTACGGGAAGCCTACACTAAAATTTACCTCAAAAGGTATGTTTAAATCAACAGAAGCGCCAGCAGATGCTCTATCAGGAGTGAGTGGCAAAGATTCTTTTGGTGTTGATACTACGGTAAATATTTCAGTCAAAGGAGGGGAAGGTCCTGCAGGGAGTGTTGTAACACTAATTTTATCTACCAAAGATGTAGCAAATAATGAAAACACAATTGAGTTAGAGGGTATAAAAGTTTATGGGGCGCCCCAAATAACATATACTAGCAAGCCTCTCATGAAATTATCCGATAAGATAGATGCCGATTTATTTAGTGCAACAGCAAAAGATAGCTTTAATAAGAATATTCCCGTAACTACGACTATTATATCCGGTAATAAAGTCGCAGGAGGAGAAATATCGGTAAGATTATCTATAACTGACGTTGCGGGTAATACAATAACAAGAGATGTTAATAACATAAAAGTTTACGGCATGCCCACAATAACATATGACACAACCAAAACAAGGATTAAAGAAACCGATTCGGTGGATGCTACTTTGTTCAATATAAGCGCAAAAGATAGTTTTAATGTTCCAATATCAAATGCTTTAGTAGGGGCATATATAGCATCAGGAACGCAAGTTGCTGGTAATACGATAACCGTTACGATTTATGCTATGGATAATGCATGGAATATAAAAGAAATAAACGTTGATGTTAAAGTTGATTTTGTCTTTAAGCGTGTAGATAAAAATGGCGCGCCTAAAGCAAATGGAGAGTATATTTTATTTGGTGAGTATCCGCAAACAATAAAGGCAAGTAATGTAACAATACAGTCAGATACGCCAGAATATAATGGATACTTTTTAGGAAGTGACGGTTTTTATTATGCAAAGGTAGTTGCATATCCTCATGGAAACGATTATACATTTTCAAATGGATCTACAGTTGTAAAGAAGCAGGTATACTACTTTAAGGTTGAACCAATTAAATGGCGTATATTAAACTATAACACTTTAGCAGCCGATGGTAATAAGGCATTTTTATTGTGTGAAGATGTTTTAGATACTCGGCGCTGGAATGAGGAATATGAAGGGACGCAACGTGGTGCGCATGCAAATAATTATGAAAAAAGTGAAATGAGAGTTTATCTAAACAACGACTTTTATGACAATACGTTTAACCATTTCCAGAAACAATTAATTCAAACAACAAGCGTGGATAATAGCCCTGCTAGCACAGGAACTACTCCTAATGAATATGCTTGTAGTGATACAAGCGATAAGATATTTTTACTTAGTATCAAAGAAGCAACAACAACTTCATATGGTTTCTCGGGAGATCTTTCTTCTCATTTAAGTAGGCAAAAAATAGCGAGTGACTACGCAAAAGCAATGGGGATTTTTATATATTATGCTTCGGGTGCTAATGGCAATTGTTTATGGTATTCTCGCTCGCCACAGACTACTAAAAGTGTAGATATTAGATATTTTACGAGAACTGGTTCTACAATGGTTGAATCAGTTGGTTATGATTATGTTGGTATTGTCCCTGCACTAAAAGTTGATTTAGGATAGGAAAGAAAAGCAGCTACGAAAGTAGTTATCAGAACAGTTCTGCAAAAAATGTGATTGTTCAGGAGGATAAAGTATGAAAAAAGTTTTGAGTATTATGCTTGTTGTGCTTATTACTGTCGCCATTGTACTAACTGTGACAGCATGTACTTCTTGCAATAAAGACGCGGAAAAGGTCGAGCCAACTCTAGTTATTAAGGGTTTAACTCTAAGAGACAATGGTGAGTATCAGATAACAGTCGGCAATGTGGTAGATTCTTATATGCTTAAAGACGTAATTCATGCCGATAGAAGTACTACATTTATACTAAGTACCGACCAGGTAGGAAATAATATCATCAATAATGAAGTTGCTCTTACGGTTGGGGATAATGTATTTTATGCCACGGCTTTACGTGGAGATCAAAAGAAAATATACACTATACGTATAAAGCGCCTCGGTAGCTATACGGTTAGTTTTAATACGAATGGAGGGTCAGCTATAGCAGATAAAGTAGTAGAAGAAGGCTCGTTAGTAACCGCTGGAAAAACTACTAAAGTGGGATACGATTTCGTAGGCTGGGATAAAGATATAGAAACGACAAAAATCACGGAGGATATTACTCTCAATGCTATTTGGACACCAAAAACATATACTGTCAATCTTAATGCTAACGGTGGTAGTGTTACGCAAGAAAGTGTCTCGTTTACATTTAATTCAGCATTACCAGAAGGTATTCCTATCCCGACCAGAACAGATAAAACCAGCTATGGTGATGACTATGTATTTATTGGCTGGTATACAAGTTCAACCGGCGGAGAGAGGCTTACAAGAGGCGATGGAACTGGGATGCAAAACTGGACTTTTGATGGTACGGAAACCATTTATGCAAGATGGGGAGACTATTCTAGGTGGAACAAAGATTCAGGCGAGTTTGACCCGGAAGGCACTATTATTGCATTTGGTGAGTACCCACAAGCACTTAAAGAAGATGGTGTAACAATAACAGAAACTAAAGATGATCGTGGCTACTACCTAGGGAGTGATGGCTTTTATTATGCAAAAGTTACTGCAACGCCTGCTGGTAGTGGGTATAGGTTTGAATGGGATGGAACTGGACCAGTGGTGGAAGAAGGGAGTGTTTACTATTTTAGGGTTTTACCCATACCTTGGAGGATAATGAGCCAAAATAATGGAACTGCATTAATATTCTGCTCTTACATACTTGATGAAGGAAGGTTTAATGCAAACGAGACAAGAGTGATAGGTGGCAAGACCATACATCCAAATAACTACAAAGAAAGTGAAATAAGAGCCTGGCTGAACGATGAGTTTTATAACACCGCATTTAATGAGCTGTGTAAAGGTTTAATCAGAACAACAGAGGTAGATAACAGCGCTGGGACCACAAATAGTGATACAAATATTTATGCTTGTGAAAGCACATTCGATAAGGTTTTCTTACCTAGTTACAAGGATGTGTTAAACGAAGATTATGGCTTTAACGCAGATGTAAGTTTTGACGATGAAAAGAGGTTCATAGATACTAGCGATTACAGTAGAGCAGTGGGCGTTGTGATAAGTAAAGAAATAAATCATGGTCTATACGGCAAAGGAATTAGTATATTACGCTCTCCTTACTATTTAGAGAGTAGTAATCACGACGTTTCTGGGTGTGGATATGTTGAATCTGAGTATGGCGATGCAGGAGGCTTTGTAATTGTTGCCAATGTCGACGCAAATCAGTTAGGAATTGCTCCCGCTTTGGTGATTGATATCGCATAAAATTCAAAATAACCTAATTCATACATTAAAAAGACACAAGTCAGTTGTCAGTTAAGTGTAAAACTGGATAGATATTCGAGCGTTATAGGACAAGTGTAGCATTAAAATAGGCATAGTAAGCACAACATTAGATAGGCGCTTTAGCGTTACAAAATAAGTGCAACGGTTAAGAGAGGCTTGAAAAAACCTCTCTTTTTATGTGTTTTATATAAAACCACATATATGCTAAAATATATGATAGTTGTGTAAAAGCATAATTAGTTATGAGGTGGAAAATGAGAGCGTTTTTAAGATCGACACGTAGAGCAAGAAGATGGGAGGATTGTTATCCTTTAGGAAATGGAACTATAGGCATTATGGATAACTGCGCGCCAGTAACTGGGACCGTATGGTTAAATGATGAAGGATTTTGGTCTGGTGTTCCTAATATGGATAAGGCAAACAATGGAGGAAAAGAAGCGCTAAAAGAAATAAGGAAAGCTTTGAAAAATGAAGACTTTAAGACTGCTCAGGATTTAGTGAAAGAAAAAATAAGTGGGCGT
>DAONQC010000020.1:8316-12886 GCA_035409945.1 Clostridia bacterium | reverse complement strand
TTCTTTTATTTCAACAAAACTAGTATTAAATAGATGTTCATAGAATATGCCTTTGGTTTTTGTACATTCGCGAGGGAGACAAAAAATAGTTAGTACTTTGTTTCTATATTCTTTCATTAGCCCACACAGCATCTCGATATTATCACTGTCATTACGCATATACTCATCTTCGTCATCAGGGCTTTCGTTAGAATGGTATCGTATAACAATTGTGCCACCAGCACTAGCTTTATATAGCGAGTTAAAAAGAGATTTAGACGGGCTCCATTCAGATCCTGCATCTATAAAAAAGTAACGCTTATTTTGGATTCGCTTATTTGCATAAAGAGCTTGAATAAGTAATCGATATGTTTCGTTTCGAGTGTCGCGGTCATCCGTTTGTACAAAGTAATGAACGGGATGTCCAATAGCGTTTTTAGGAGATACGGACGAATAGATTCGATCTAGTTCAGGAATAAGAGAATCGTTTGAGAAAAACCCATTTGCCTTTTTATAAACGGCAGCTTTACTTTCTTCAATTACCATGTTTTCACCAAAATCAAAATCCACACGAAATCTACCGTTTAGTTGATTTAAATCAAACTGAGCAAGAATTCGGGACTCACTATCGACAGAACCTTTGTCTCTTGCAGAGCGGAGAAGTGACAAAATAGTTCCGAAGGTTACTTCTTCTAAGTTAGAGTTTTTGATAGTAATTCCAATTTTAGATAAAAAAGCACTAACCATGTTATTGATATCGATAGGCTCCGAGCATATAATTCCGATACTTATCATTGCCTCAGAGGTGTCTGCTACAAAAAAGCATGATTTATTTTTCTGATTTTGGTTAAAAGTAGTGCTATTTAAAGCAAACTGTCTCGTTTTTTCATCAGATTTTTCTCTGTCATTGTAGTCCTCTGCCCAGTTTTTATTTGTAATAATTCCTTCAAATTTATAAAATTGCATGTCAGTTCCTCCTATATATTTTTCTTTGGGAGTATATCATAGCACAGAGGGTGAGTTGTTTTTGGGACACTCAAAATCAAATTTTTGAAAATTTTGCAAAAAAATCCGATATAATAAAATAAATACAAAAACAAAGAGATAATGGCACTTAAATCACGCACAACATTTTGTTAGCTTTACCGAAAATAATTTTTCAATCTACTAGCCGATCTTCCAAAGCAAGCTCACAAATCTTTACTTATCAAGCCAAGTTTATTCAAAAAGTAAAGCAATACACAATCAAATCCAAAAAAGACGTACGAATAAAATAGGTAAAAATTCGACTGTTTTATTCGAAGCCGTTGATAATCCATGGCGGAAAAACGAAGAAATAAGCCAAATTTATTCAAAAAACATAGATTTACATAATATACAGCAAACCAATGCACAAACAGACCCGAAAAGTTGTACGAATAAAATAGGTAAAAATTCGACTGTTTTATTCGAAGCAGTTAATAATCCATGGCTAAAGGAAAAAAGAAGTATTGTATGTTGTAGTAAGTTCAACTCATTAAAAACTGAAAAACATAAGTAGGATATTGTGTTAAAAAGGCGCGAAGATTATAATATTAGTAATATCGCGAGTATACTTATGTATATTTAAAAGGCGGAAGGAATTTAAAATAAGCATATGCATTAATGTTGTTAACCATTTTTTGTGGTTAAATTTAAGCAACATTATTACACGGAGGATGGAATGAGTAAATTTAAAAAAATATATTTAACTTTACTGTGTGTTATGTTAGCGCTTTGTATTTCAATTGCGCTTGTGGCTTGTAAAGATAAAGACACGGGCGAAAATACGGTAGAAGAATTTTCTACATACTTAACAGCCATGGCGAATACAACAGCGGATAAAACATATGCTGTAAAAGTAAACATTGAAGAAGAAGGAATGGCTTTTTCAAATGCAGATAAGGCTAATTTTGCAATAGAGGCGGTTGACGCATACGATACTAGCTCCGTAAGGAATATAGCTGAATTTAATTTAGAAAAAGTATCGGACACCGAACTAGATGTTACTTTTGCAGATACAGAGTATCTTGCTGATGGTGATAGCTGGAGGTTATATAGTACCGTTCCAGTAATGAGTGACGGAAGTAAGTTAGAATGCGTTATATACTTAGGCTCTGTTTCATACGGGCTTGTAAGCGAAAATGGAGATATTAACCGTTACAATGATAATATTGTGCTTACAATAGCTCTTACAGAAGGCACTTTAGTTGATACATTGACTAAGGAAAATATAGAGGTTAGTGGCGCTTTATACGAAAAGGACTATACGCTAACAAGAGTAAATAATACCACCTTCTCACTAACTTTTGAAGATGCATTTAAAGAGGATGTGTCAACTCTTACCAACACAACAGTAACATTATTAGCAAGTGGTATAAAAGGAAATACTCCTTTTGATGTATTTATGGATTTTTCAATAATTACACCTTCTGCTGAAATTGATAGTTCTGCAATACAATTTATTCCAGTAGCTGGAGGGACCAAGGTAATAGTGCCTGTTATTTTAAGCGATGACTTTTTGACAGTTATAAATAAAGCCGATGTGTCAATAATGAAGAAAAATAATGAACCGAACGCAGATTTTTTTGTTGTAGGAGTGGATGTTATAGGCGATAACTTTATGATTGTTACATTGCAGTCTGGTTTAAACGTTGAAGACAGTGCAGAATGCCTAGAGAGTTTAAGTGCCTCTGATTTAGAAATTAAGAAAGATGCCGTAAATCTTGGTGGAGAAAAGGCATCCATCGAATTTGGTAGTTTTAGAAGTGGTATTCAAGTTGCTGCTTCTTGCAATTATACTGATGAAGGCTTTGATGGATATGTATTGAATATAAAGGCAATAAATGGAAGCTTTGATTATGAGAATATAAAAGCTACTGATATTCAAATAAAGCAAGCAGATGACGAAACTGCATATGATTTTACATTAACATCTAAATCAGAAAAGATGCTAGTTGTTAAGATTAACACAGATGAAGAAACACTAGCCGGTAGTGTAACTATGAACGGAACTTTGATAAACAGTCGTTTTGGGTTGGTGGCTGCAAAGCCAAAAGGTGCGTTTAGTACTGCGTATATAGAAGATGATAAAAGTTTTGTGGCATTTGTACTTCCGTATTTAAAGAATTTGGCGGAAAGTGCCTTAAGCGCTGCTGGAGAGCAAATAGGTGCTGCAATTACGCCACATATCCTTAACTTTTTAGGACTGGCACCAAATGAGCCACAAGTGACTTTAAAAGATATAAATGATAGCGTTAGTAAACTTGGTGCGCAACTGTATAATCTAGAACAACAGATTACCGATGCAACAAATTCTTTGCAAAGACAGATAAATGATGCTTATTACACAAACATTCTTAATGATTATAACGATGAGTGTAACACTCTTACTTATTATGTTCTGAATGCCTATGGCGACCAACAAGGTCTTGCAAAAATGCTAAAAATGGAAAAGGAACAATGCTATGTAAATGGTAAGTTTTCAGCCGAGAAGTTTGCAACGTTACAAAATAATGCAGAATATAAGGCTGCAAAAGAGGTATTTAAAAATGATTTTGAAAAACGCGACCAGGTTTTCTTTGCGGCTAAAGTAAAGACTTTTGGAGACAATCTCAAGGCAAAAGGTGTTGGGACGAATAATGGATATTTCTTTGCATATTGGGGACTCGTTGAAGGTTGCTATTTGTGGGACGTACAAACAATTCCGTTTAAAGAGCAGTTTTTAAATGCAGCTGCTACCGCATATTGCTTATCTATGACAGCAGTATTACGTTATATGGAAATAACAAAAAACGGTGCGCTAGGAATGTACAAATCCAGCTTTGCAGACATTTCAAAAGTAATAGAAAATTATAATAATAATCTAGATGCATCTAAAAGAAGGAGAAGCACTGGTAAAACATTAGAATATTCAACAGGCAAAACTATAAGTATGGATATTGGTGTGTATAAGGCAGAATATGGTGATGGTTACTCTACTAATTTGAAGTCTGTTATAAATAGACGTGATCCTGGTGATAGTGCTCTAACCGACGATAATTTCAAAACAATTTTAGCAACAGCCAAAGTAAAAAAAGTAGAGTTTTCAAAATCTCTAAGAGACGCAGGATTTAGAAACGCTCCAGCATCCAGTATAGATAGCATTAGGATTGGTATTAAACAGTCTAAAGTTAGTAGTAAAATTGAAATGTTTGTTCCGACAAGGGAATATGACATAGGTTATAGAACGGTTGTTAAAAAGACTACAATTGGCGACAAGTATGAGTATAAGCTTGATTATGTTACCTACACTGCTAGCAAAAAATCTCTAAGTGGAAAAGAAACTATTACAATTGCAACAGAGAGAACAGATACGGCAAGAAATATTAGAATGATATCTTATGACGACACAACTAATACCTATTACATATTTAAAGGATAGTAAAAACTTTAAAATTATTACTAGCTATCATTATAGGTCTTAAGGCTTGTAATGGCAAGTTAGAAAACTAACTCACTACACCATCACTAGAGCTCAAAAAGCATCTTTTGATGGTGTTTTTTTGTGGCAACAATTAGGAAAGAAAAAGCA
>DAONQC010000020.1:0-8216 GCA_035409945.1 Clostridia bacterium | reverse complement strand
TTTTTTTCATTTTATTTTTCCAAAGTACATATTATTTTCATATAGGCATAATACAATGTTTTTGACTTTTGAATTAATACGAGTTTCTGTGCATTTCCTTTCTTGAAAAGCACTATGCTTATTCACTTTGATACATAATTACCATATATTACATCAACGAACTTGTCAATTTTAAGATAAAATTACGACATTTTTTGCACTTTAAGTCGGTTGTTATAGTAAGTGCAACTAGAAAGTGCAACAGTAAGAAGCTCAAGCACAAAAAATTCTCAAACTAAGCGCAACTTAACATTTTAGGTAACTCTATATAAGAATTGCTAGAAAAGCTAGGAATCACTGTTATGTAGCACAATGTTGATTTAAGAATACGTTAATTTCGCAGACAACCAATAGGGATTACAAAAACACCGTCCTTACGTTTGTATGCTACAGGACCGCCAGTAAGTACAATTAATAGAGTTGGTTCTGGCATTTTTGTTTCTGGGTTTAATGAATTGTTTTGAATAATAAGGTTTTTTAGTCCTAGAAGATGTTTTGCGCCTTCTTCGATTTCTTTACTACCTAATTTAATTTCTATCAAAGCGTATCTTCCGTCATTTAAGTGAAGCACCACATCTGCTTCCAGCCCATATCTGTCTCTATAATATGAAATTGTTCCTCCTTGTGAGTTTGAATATATTTTCAAATCGCGTATACATAGACACTCAAAAACAAACCCAAATGTTTTTAAGTCAGTTTGAAAATATTCAGGAGATAGACCTAGTGCAGCCACTGCAATAGAGGGATCCACAAATCCTCGTTTATTAGATGCGCGGATAGATGTTTTAGATCGGATGTTTGGATTCCACGCATTAATGTCTTCTACAACAAACAAGCGCTTTAACGCCTCAATATATTCATAAAAAGAAGTTAGTCCCATTTCTTCATTAGCATTGATATCTTTTAATATGTTGCTATTTGTTGCTGGTGTTGATATATTTCTTGCATATGATTGCAAGAGAAGACGTGTTTTTGAGGGACTTCTCAAAATGTTGTCGACCGTTGAAATGTCATTATCACAAATATTATTAAGATAGTCCTTTGCTACAAACAATTGTGAGTTTGGAGATGGTAAATTTAGAGATGATGGCCAACCACCTCTACAAGCGGCAAAAATTAGTTGGTTAATATCTAAATTGGTAGTTGCTCCTATGTCGCAAGAGGGCTCTGAAAATAGTTTAGAAAGAGAAATAGAACCATTTGATTCTCCTGATTCAAATAAGCTCATAGGATACATTTTAAGCCTAGAAATACGACCTATACCAGTGTGGATGATATTATCTTTTTTTACAGATGTAGAACCAGTTAAAATATATAGTCCTGGTTTTCCTATTCTATCAACAGAGACTCTAATCGCGTCCCATAGTTTAGGAGCTTCCTGCCATTCATCAATTAGTCGCGGCGTCTCTCCTTCTAGGAGATTAGAAGGTTTTGTATCAGCTGTTGCCAAATACGCATCTCGCATGTCGGGATCATTAAGATACAAAACACTTTTAGCTTTTTGTTTTGCTGTAGTAGTTTTTCCACACCACTTTGGACCAACAATAAGAGTTGCGCCAATAGAATCTAGGCGTAGTTGCAGTTCGTCATCAATGATTCTTTTTAAATAATTCATATTCACCTCATAGTGATTATAACCGAATAAAAACAAGGAAGTCAATACTCGCCGAACACATTTGGGGCATTTTGCCGAACATATTTGGGGCATTTTGCCGAACACATTTGGGGCGTTTTGCCGAACACTTTTGAGGTGGCATAACATTGTGTGTGTGCTTGTTAACAGAAAAAGACTATATCAAATTATCGTTTTTGTACCTTAATGTCTGTTTTTAGAATGACATCAGCCGTGTAGTAGATAAGCAGATTATAGTGGTAGTAGGCAAATAAAGTAGTGTAATAGTTAAGTAAAGTGGATATATAGAGAATTAAAAATGCTATGCAACTAGATTGTATGGTGAATAAAAAACTACCAAAGTTTTTAGGCTTTGGTAGCTTTTTTGGAGGATTATGAAAACAAGAAATTAAAATCCAATTGTTCTGTCTTCTTGTAAAACTTTGATTTTTGGATCCGATGCATCTTTTGCTTCTTTAGCGATAGCGGGCATTTCGATATCTTCAGGCAGGATAGTTTTAACGTCCTCTTCAGTGACTAAGTATTGATCCATTTCAACAAGTCTACTAGCACGATTCATTTCGGCTTGTTCTATTATATTCCTAACATATCTACCGTTTCCAAAATCACGATCATTTTGAGCTTGATCAAAGATGCCTTCTAGCTTCTCAAGTGCACCCTCAGAAAGGATTAAATCTTTTTGTTTGGCAACAAGTTTGGCTATTTTTAAAAGAGTATCGGTATCGTAGTCGGGGAAGTGAATGTGGTGAGCAATTCTTGATCTTAAACCAGGGTTTTTTAGAAGAAAATCCTCCATTTTATCGGGGTATCCTGCAAAAATCACGACCACATCTTTACGGTTATTTTCCATCTCTTGAACTATTGTAGTAATAGCTTCGTCTCCGAACAGTCCGTCTCTATCATCAACGAGAGAATAAGCTTCATCTATGAATAAAACTCCACCTTTAGCTTCTTGAAACTTTGTTTGAACTTTTATTGCCGTACCACCAACGATTTTAGCAACCAAATCTACTCTTCCACACTCAACAAGGTGACCCTTAGATAAAATGCCATTTTCTTGCAATATTTGTGAAAAAAGTCTTGCTACAGTAGTTTTAGCAGTCCCAGGATTTCCAGTAAAAATCATGTGCATGGAATGTGAGCCTGCTTTCATTCCTTTGTTTGCAAACAGTTTTTGTGCTTTATGGAAATTGATGGCTTTTAAGATAAGATCTTTAGCACTAGAAAGTCCGATAAGCTCTGTAAGTTGTCTATATGCATTTCCGTTATAACTAGACTTAGAATCGGTAGCAGAAAGAGACGCTTGGTTATATTGTGGAAACACAACACTTCTAAGTCTATTGTCATACCACTCATCGAATATGCTCTTTAGTTCATGTGAATGATATTCTTTACCAGATTCTATTGTGTTTAATAAGGTATGGTCAGTAGGGACATTACTTGAATTTGCGAGAGAAGTTAGGTAATCTTTTGCTTTATCATCTACAATAAGTTTTTCTTTTAGTTCGATGAAAACGGTTTTATTCAAAGATTTAGAATATGAGCTTTTAAGCACCACATTTTCTCGTGGCAAACAAAGAATGGTTAGCACTTTGTTACGATACCTTTTAATATTTTCGCAAAGGCTATCAAATGCATTAATTGGTCTTCTAGATCTCCTTAAGGGAACATCGATGTCTTCATCGATACTTCTATTAAAAAGGTCGTAAGATAATGCTCTATCTACATATTTTATTACCACTGCTCCACCAATGTTGGCGGTATAGATACTATCGATACAATCAGAATCCATAAAAGTTTCAGAATCTCGGTAGAGGTTGATGGTGCTGTAACGCTTGTTAGAAACTCTATTGTTTGCATGAAGCGCTTGCAGTAAAATATCACAAGTCTTTGTTGAAGTACTAGGGGTGTCAGAGAGTATCATATAATGAACAGGATGTCCTAAGTTTGTCGAATTAGAAGATACTGCATAAATGCGATCTAATTCAGGGATTAGAGTTTCTTTTGATGTGAGAAGGGCACTTTTTTCATAGAGCTCTTCTTTACTCACCTCATCTATTATGTCTTCTTCAAAAATGTAAGATTGTGTAAAGTTCTCAACCCAATTTAAACCAAACTGGTTTATGATTTCATTGTCGTTTGAAATGTACTTTGAGTCATGAGCTGACTGAATCATATCCAGCATCTTTCCAGAAGTAATTTCTTCGAGCTGGATATTTTGTAAGTTAAAATCAAGTTTTTCTAAAAAACTATCGATTTGTGCTTTAACGTCTAGGATTTCGGAAGAACAGATTCCAAAAGTAATTGTATCTCCAGAGATTTTGTTTACAAAGAAAAATAATTTTTCTTCAAAGTTAGTATAATAATCATTGCTTTTGAGGTTAATGTCTTCAAGTATAGTGGCAGAAAACTGGCTATCGCCAAGTTGCTTCGCTATAGTTTGATTTGTTATTAAACCACTTAATTTAAAAAATTGCATAAAGCTACCTCCATAATTTTCATATTATTCATAAAATTCTTTGCACATATTGCTACAAGCGTGCTTAATTCATTTTTGTCAATATAGACATTTTGAAATATCTATGGACTTTTACTATTAAATTTAAGTTTTCAAATACTTTTCTGACACACACCTCCATTATTTACTTATTTGGCTAACGCCACATTTTTAGAAGTTAAGATTTTTCTATATATCGGCTATTTCTTGGGCCACAAACTAAGGCTTGTAAAGAAAGAGATGACAAGTCTTTTTCTTGCTTTACCGATTGTCATAAATCCTAGTTCTTCTTGGCGGTTTACATATGTTTTTTCATATGCGCCGAATATTACAATAACACGACTTTGAATTTCTGTCAAGATTGAGACCAAACCACTACATATTGTGTCCTTTCACATTAACAACATACTGTATATATGGTTTTTTTGTAAATTTACTAGCAAAATTGTCCTTTTCTTGCCAAAAGTTTTGTTATTTTTTTGTAAAAATTCACCTCCGCTCACTTGATTTTATATCCTTTCAGTTTTATACAGTATTTTCTCAATGCATTTCCAACTTTACCGCTATGTGCAATTCTACATCCTTTCCGTTTTACACAGTATCTTCTCCACACATTTTCCATCTCAAGTTTTTTTTAGTAGTAGAATTATTGTCTGTATTTCCCACAAGTTTACTGGCTTGGACATACATTGAAATAGAAGTTTATGTCCAACGCGTCTTCCATCCCATATTTGCTAGTCCAAGTTAATCCTGAAGTAGAAATTTATTATCCATATTTTTCATACAAATTCAGAGTTGCTTGTGCAGTGCTTAATCAATATATCACAGATAGAAAATTAATTGCAAGGTCCCGCATGTTAGCCCTTTTGGGCAAAAAGTGACCAAAATCGCCATTTTTCGACGTTTTAGGGAAAAAGTAAAAAAACCCCTTTTTTCCTATATAACTACATATTATAGATAGGAAAAAAGGGAGAGTTACAAAATATCCGAGCTGAAAAATATGTGAATGTTGCGTGAAAAGTAAAGTTTGTTTATAGATTCATAATTTTATCAGAGAATTTTGGGATTTTAGTTTACAAATTGAAAGTCCACCATCACGAACCCGTGGTTTTTATGGCTATATATGCGAGGGCGTTATTTTTACGGCAAGCCCTAAATTGTATACATCTCCCAGTTCGGCAACAAAGACAAATCCATTTGTAGAACATGCTTTAAAGAGTGATATGTTTTCCCAAACATATATTCAAAAGAGTTCCCATTAGAGGATTAAATGGCTAAAGGAATGCTATCAACATTCAATGCCCATATGAAAGATAAATCAAAGTCTTGAAGAGGGCTTAATTCGTGCATTGGTTTACAAGGGGGAGAGAGTATAAAAACACACTAGGCTAAGTAAGGGCACAGGAAAGACTTCGTACATTGGTTTAAAAGGGAATAGAGCTTGAATGCGCGCTTGCTTAAGTGAAGGAATGTGGTATTTGTAATTTTAAGTTAGATTTGTAGGAGGAAAGGTGGTACAAAGGAAGTTTAACATTAATGGAAAAATAGTTTTAGGGATGGCGATGCTTTTGTTAGTCATTTTTGCACTTTGCATTACTGCAGTGAATCGGGAGGATAGGGAAGCGGAGGCTGCAAACCCTGTCTTTTTGCTAAACGGGACATATACATATGTAGCGCAAACTGCGGTGGGTTCAACTTCGGGTTCGGGATCGGGTAGTACCATAACATATGGGTCTGAAAGCGTAGTTGAAATAAGGATACGAGAAGATAATTATTCTGGTTCATATAGCATAAACAAAGGAACAATATTATCACTGCAAAAATATAACATTGAAGCAAGAGCAATTAATGTAAAAAGTCATAAAAGGTTCGTACTTAGAAAAAACGGAACTGTCATAGCCAATAACACTCTATCTGGCTCTAGTACTATCTTACTATACTCTGGAAGTTTAACTGATGGAACATATGATTTTGAATATGAAGTAGAGCACATTCAGGGATCTACAAAAGTAACTTTTACTTATTTATTTGATTTTAAAGCAGATAGCACAGGCCCTAGTACTACATTAAAAAACGGCAATATTTTAATTAATTCAGGTACAAGGGTAAGAGGTTCTGTTACTTACACTGCATCAGACCCTTCGGGGCTTATGTACATCTATTACAAAAACCCAGGTGATTCTACATATACAAAAACTGTCGCAAATTATTATACCATTCAAAATGGCGCTAGCGATGGCACCTATTATTTCTATGCAAAAGACAAGGTAGGGAATAGTAGCAGTATTGAAAGCGTAATAATTGATAATACTTCTCCTATAGGGAAAATGTATCTAAATGATGGAACTTTAGTAAACAGCGGGAAGGTAACGAATAAGTCATTTAAATATACAGCAACTGATGAGGGAGGAATTCAGGGGTTATACCTAAAAAGACCTAATGGAAGTTATGGTAGTTATACAGCAGGCACTTTAATATCAGGAACAAACGGAAGTTACAACTTTAAAGCAATAGATAGTGTAGGAAATGAAAGCATAGAAAGTGAAATTTATTATGATAACATTTTGCCAATAGTGGTTATAAAGGTGGGAGATAATATAGTCCCAAATGGCGGGGTTATAAAAGCAACGAGTATTAGTGCTAGCTCAACAGATTCGGGTAGTGGCATAGAAAAAATGGAGTATATGCCTCCTGGCTCATCTAGTTATTCTACATATATAGAAAATACAGCTTTAAGCGGAGATGGCAAATATTTTTTTAGAGCTATAGATAAAGCGGGCAATACTAGAACTGCTAACATAACGGTTGATAATGAAAGACCTATAGGCACTATATATCTAGAAAGTGGAAGTAGTGTAAGTAGTGGGTATATATCAAATAAAAAGTTTAAGTATGTTGCAACCGATCAAAACGGCATACAAAGTCTATACATAAAAAGACCAGGTGGAAGTTACGAAAGTTATATCCCCGACACCTTAGTATCAGGAACAAACGGCAATTATTTTTTTAAAGCTATTGATAACGCAGGAAACGAGAGTATTGAAAGTGAAATCTATTACGACACTACTATTCCAACCGTTACTATCAAAGCTGGAAACGAGGTAATCGAAAGTGGCTCCATTACAAACTCTCCTAGAATTAGCGCAAGCGCAACTGATACGGGAAGTGGTATAGAGAAAATGGAATATATGCCTCCTGGAGCATATAGTTATTCTACATATGTACCACATACTGAACTCACAGAAGATGGAAAATACTTCTTTAGAGCAATAGATAAAGCTGGAAACATAAGTGAAGTTTTAAATGTAACAAAAGATAATGTTCTCCCCATAGGTACTCTCAAACTAGAAACTGGAAGTATAGTCCCTAACGGATATATATCCAATAAAGCCTTTAAATACTTAGCAACGGATGCAAATGGGATTAAAAACATATACATTAAAAGACCAGGTGGTAGTTATGAAGACTATACACAAGGCACCTTGATATCAGGAATAAACGGCAACTACTTTTTCAAAGCCATAGACAACGCAGGAAATGAAAGTATTGAGAGTGGGATCTACTACGATAATGTCTTACCCATCGGTACAATAACGCTAAGCGACGAAACCATCGTGTCTGATGGAGAGAGCACAAACAAGTCATTTAAATATGTAGCAACCGATGAGGGTGGCATAAAGAAGTTACAGATTAAAAGACCAAATAGTATATATGAAGATTACACCGAAAACACTTTAGTTACAGGAGCTCTTGGCACATATTCGTTTAAAGCCGAAGACCTTGCCGGAAACATTTCAAACCCCATAACCATCTATTACGATCCAACTCCACCTACAGTAACGGTAAAGGTAGGAGACCTGGTAATTGAAAATGGTAAAAGCATAAATGCAGAAAAGATTTATGCAAAAGCTTCTGATGTTGGAACTGGGATAGATATAGTTGAATACATAAGGCCAGGAAGTGCAGTTTATGAAGAATATGAAATAAATTCAGACCTATACTCCGAAGGACACTACACATTTAGAGCAAAGGATAAAGTAGGAAATT
>DAONQC010000019.1:0-13288 GCA_035409945.1 Clostridia bacterium | reverse complement strand
ACTTTTATAGATTTTTATAGGTTTTAACAGGTTTTTATAAGTTTGAAAAAACGGTGAGTGCAAACCTTACTATAACAATGCGCGCGCAAATATAATCTTGAATATAAGATTATGGTGTGTTAAAATAGTGATAGATTTTTCGAGGAGGAAAAATTATGGAAAAGAAAGAAGTTAATGAAAATGTAGTCAAAATGGACTTAAGTAGTGTTATTGCAAAGAAGAATGAAGCCGCTCAATTTATGGAAGATGAGATAACTTATATCATCAAAAACTTTGATAAAAGAGATCCAGGCAGTCAGGGGGAAAAAGACGCAGTAGACTATATGGCAAAGCAATTAGAAGAATATTGCGACGAAGTCGTAGTGGAACCTTTTGATGTATACCCAGCATCATTTATGAGTTGGATATATATATCAGTTACGTTAGTATTTTTAGCAATGGTAACATATTTCTTTATGCCAATAGTTTCCCTTGTGTTCGGTATTGTGGCAATGGTTATTATGGTTGGACAATTTTTCCTATATAAAAGATTAGTAGACAAACTCTTTGAGAAAAAGACTAGTTACAACATAACCGCCATTAAAAAACCTACTGGTGAAGTAAAAAGAAGGCTTTTCTATAACGGGCATCCAGACGCTGCATATGAGTGGCCAATGGTATATTATTTTGGTGGAAAAGCTATGGGCGCTCATCTAGTTACTGTGTTTTTAGGGATAGGATATGTTTTTGCAGTAATAATTGCAGCAATAATACTTAGATCTAACCACATTGCAGGACAAGCAGGCGTAATTAGCGTGCCTACAGACATAATTAACAAGTTAGGATTTGGAGCTCTTGCATTTGTTCCATCTTTTGTTGGAATGTTTTTCTTCTGGAATGAAAAAAGAGTATGCGATGGAGCAAACGATAACTTAAGCGGATGCTACATGGGGATTGCAATATTAAAAGAACTGAAAGAAGCTGGCATAGAAATGGAAAACACAGAAGTAGGTGTTATCATTACGGGTTCCGAAGAAGCGGGGCTCAGAGGAGCAAAAGCTTGGGCCGAAACACATAAAGGAGAATATCAAGATGTGGATACTTTCATTTATGCCTATGATACGATAAGAGACCTTCCGGAACTTGGTGTTTGTACCAGAGACTTAAACAATATTGTTAAAGCTGACGAAAGAGCTTGCGAATTGTTTTTCAACGCAGCAGAAAAATTAGGAACTCCTGTCAAAAAGACAACGGTACCTCTTGGCTCAACAGACAGCGCTGCGTTTAATCAAGGTGGTTTTAGAGCTGCTGGTATTACTGCACTTTCTCACGACCTACAAAAATACTACCATACTAGGGAAGATAGCTATGACAATATGGATAAAGAATGTTTAGCTACCTGTTTTGCAATTAGTGTACAAGTACTAGAAGACTTAGAAAACGAAGCAAAAGAAGACTAATTAAAGTTCAATTAAACACTTACCACAAGGCATCTGAAACGCTCAGGTGCCTTTTTTATTGACCTATATAAAAAGACAATATGGATAGGTTGGCAATCTTCCTGCAATGTGAGATTTAAGGCAATAACCTATATCTAAAAATATATCGCCAGCAATATGTCTGAAAAGCACGAGCTTTCAGACAAAAACTGCTTTTTAAAAAACCACTGCAATGTTCGTGTGAATTTCAAGATACCAGCTATATTCAAAAAGACACCACTGGCAATGTTCCTGCAATGTTCCTGCAATGTTCTGCAATGTTTCGGCAATGTTGGGCAATGTTCCTGCAATGTTCTGCAATGTCGTTGCAATGTTGGGCAATGTTTGATAAAATTGTATTAGAAAAATGAAAGGAGGTTTTTTATGAAAATAACTGAATTGTTTTCAGATGTCATAGCGGAAGGTAAGGAATATGAGTTTAAGGCAGTATTGAATGCAGAAAATCCTGTGAAATGGGCAAAAACCATTGTAGGATTTGCGAATAGCCATGGTGGGATTTTGTTTGTTGGGGTTTCTAATGATAGAGAGGCTTTTGGCATCGATTTAGACGAAGTGGACAAGACGAAGAACCTTGTTGCCACGATTAACGATAGGCATATTTTTCCGCATGCTAAAATAAGTTACATGATTAGAAGCGTTGATATGGAAGCAGAGAGATTTGTGCTTGCGATTGTTGTTGCGCCGTCTGAGTCTATAGTTAGATATAGAGAAGGAGATTTTAATGAAAAGGTCTTTATAAAAGGAGATGGATATTCAACACCTGCGACGCCAGAAGAAATTATATCATTATCGAAAAGGAAATTTGGTGTTGATAACGAAACGAGCGAAGTTGTTTATACTGCAACAGAATGGACTAAATATACAGCACTATGTAAAGAGTTTAGAAAAGATGCTTCGACTCCAACGATAAAAGAATTGCAAAATGAAGAAATTGTATCTAAAGAGGGTTACGCAAAGACTGGTTTTTTAATGTTTAAAGATGGGTATGTCGGTGATGATACCTTAATTTGCTGTAGATTATGGCGAGGTAAAAACAAAGTTGGAGATGTGCTGGATAGTGGAAGGTTTAAGGGAGATCTGTCGAGTGTTTTTAAAGAGGCTCTCAAGTTTATTGAAAGAAATACAAAAGTAGGATGGAAAAAAACAGAAAATGGAGGAAGAGAAGAAATTCGTTCATATCCAAAAGAAGCAGTACGCGAAGCGTTGGTAAACGCTATTGCTCATAGAGATTATTCTATTTCAGGAACACAGATAGATGTTGATATATTCATTGATAGAATGGATATTGTTTCACCTGGGTCTTGGCTGCTGCCAAGAGCATACAAAGAGTATCCGATAGGCTCAATTCCTTCTGTTCGTAGAAATACAATTATCGCAGCATGCTTAGATGTTGCTAATTTAATGGAGAGAGGCGGAACAGGCTTTCAAACAATGATTAACAGTTATGAAGGCTATGGTGAAGACAAGCAACCTGGCGTGCTAATATATCCTGGATTTTTAAACTTGAGATTATTCGACCTTCTGTTTCAAGGAGAGTTGGAATTCGAGGAATTTACAGATATAGAAAAGGTGATTAAACTATTGAAAGAAGCACCGCAGCCCGTGAGAAGTCTACAAGAAATTACTCAGATTAAAAGCAGAAGTAGATTTTTAAAAGAGGTATTAAATCCCCTGATCGAGAAGGGCGTTGTGTATCGTGACGGAAACGCGAAATCTCCTAATACGTTGATAAAACTTAAAGACTAAAAAAGACATATGTTACTAACCAACAGGCTTAAAATGTAAAAAGAGCTGTTAGTTATTGTGTGAATTGAAGGTATCAGAACTTTTGTGGTTTTTTTGGTGCATGCGCAAAGGAAAATTGATAATTATTATGTTAATTGCAACGATTTGTTTTTTCGTGAATGCGTGGTGTTAAATGTGAAGAGAGTGTAAAAAAAGCTGTTTTTATGGTCTAAACGCTATTGAAAAGACTTTATATATACTCTATAATAATAACACAATAAGGTGCGCGCGCCCGCGAAACGTCTTTAGAAAAGGGAGATTTTAAGGTTTTTGCGCATATATTTGGGATAAAAGCTAATTTAATATGTAGTGAAAATGGAATAGATAAAGCTATGTCCGTTGATTTTTGCATTTATGCAGAGATTAAATGAGGTGAAAAATGGAAGGTTTTCTTTTAAACGATGGGTATAAAATTCCGGTGATGGGATTTGGCACATATCTAATGCCTCCAGAAGACACAAAAAGATGCGTGTTAAAGGCGTTGGAAGTAGGGTATAGGCTCATTGACACAGCAAGGCTATACTTAAATGAAGAAGGTGTCGGAGAAGGGGTGAAAGAAAGCGGACTAGATAGAAAAGATGTTTTCATAACCACTAAGATATGGACAACCGATTGTTACCACGATAAAACAAGAGAGGCTGTGGAAGAATCTCTCGTGAGGCTAGGGGTAGAATATATAGACCTCGTGCTAGTGCATTGGCCACCCGTTCTAGAAGACATTAAAGGAGCTTGGATAGCCTTAGAAGAAAAGGTTAAAGAAGGCAAAGTTCGGTCTATAGGAGTATCTAACTTTAAACAGCACCATATAGAAAGACTGCTTGAATTTGCAGAGATAAAGCCTGTGATAAATCAAATAGAGTTACACCCATATTTTCAACAGTTCAAGTTAAGAGAGTACTGTGCTAGCGAAAATATTATAGTGCAGGCTTGGGCGCCACTACTTAGAGGTAAAGCATTAAACGACAAAGCTATTGTTGAAATAGCCAAAAAGCACGATAAGACCGCAGCAAATGTAGTAGTTAGATGGCTGGTGCAAGAAGGAATAATCCCGATACCTAAATCTGTAACTGATGCTAGAATTGAAGAAAACTTCCAAATCTTTGATTTTGAGTTAGATGAAACGGATATGGAAAAAATGAGGCATCTAGATAAGAATATAAGAAGATTTAGAGATCCGGACAGCCACGGGTTTTAATAGATGACAATAAATCCCATTATCTAGGCTTTGGCTTAGAAAACGGATAAGAAAGAGAGAAGTCTAGACAGGAATATAAGGAACTTTAGAGATCCAGACAGCCACGGGTTTTGATAAATAGAGAATTGGTTATTATTTACCGACAGGCGAAATGGACAGGGAATGCTTGAGGAATCTGGATAAAAGAAGAAGGAAATTTAGAGGTTTAGGCAGACACAGGTTTTGATAAATAGAGAATTGACGCTTATTCATAGAAGGGCGAATAGACATGGGAAATATGCGGGGTCTAGACAAGAATATAGGATAGAGACCTATAAAACTATGGATTTTAATAGATGATGAAAAATTCATCCTATATACATAAAAGCAGAGAAAGGAGGACAAGATGAGTATAGTAAAGAGGAAATGGACAGTTGTAATTGCCTGCTTGATGCTACTTGCGCTACTAACGGGAATGGTAGTTCTTAGCATTGGGAAGGGCACAGATGCTTATGCTGCAGCTGAGCCAGTGTGGGAAGAAGAAGTTGTCGTAGCGCACTTAACCGACACGCACTATTATCCGAGTAGATTGTTGTATCAAGGAAGCGATCAAAATACGCTAAAGGGCCAAATGTTAAACCGGCTAGCAACAACAGAACCAGTGCTTATGAGTGCGATAAAAAGGATTAAGGAAATAAACCCTGACTACTTACTAGTAACTGGAGATAACTCTAACGACGGGGAGAGAATGGCTATGGTAGATGTTGCAAATCTCCTTAGAAAATTACAAAACGAGATAAGAGAGACAAATCCTAGTTTTCAGGTTTTTGTAATTCAAGGAAATCACGATGTAAGCAATTTTGACCCATATAACCGCAACACTGGAGAAAAGATACCAGGAGCAAACAGAAAAGAGATAAGCAAGATATATTCCTCACTTGGGTATCCAGACATAACAGATGAGGAAGCTCAAGCTTTCTATACCGAAGAAGAATATACTGGCGCAAACGGTGCTCCAATAGGATTTGTTAACTCCACAACAGCTGCTGATTTAAATATGAAATGGATGTACCAAGACGACGGTACAAAAGAAGATTATGAAAAAGGGGAGTTAACCTTTATAGCAGAAACGCCTAAAAACATGAGCATACTAGGACTTGATGTGCCTCACTCAAACGCCATAGACGGACATGTTTTGGGTGGGCAAGTAAGTGACGAAATGAAGCAGTTTTTACTTGCAAATAAACCAGATAGCGAATATTTCATAGCCCTTAGTCATCACTCTGTAGTAGAGCATATGGCATATCAAGAGGCGTATATTACCAATTTCTTGGTAGACAATTGGCTGTTGCAAGCAGACTTTTTAGCTGACTATGGTGCAAGGTATGTGTTTACTGGACACGTGCACTTAAGTGCTATTTCTCATCATATGTCTTTTAATAATAACCAAATAACTGATATTCAAACAACAGCCACAGGAGAGTGTTCAGGTATGGTTAGAAAAGTAACCGTTAAAACTGGAGACAAAGGTGCCGAGAGAGTTCAAGACGTATACGTTCAAAACTATATGATAGAAGAAGTGGATGCTACTAAGTTGTTTGATCTTGGATGTTTTACAGATGCATTGGTTGAAGAATGTGGATTTAAAGAGTTCATGAATGGAAAAATCATAACAGATTTCCAATCTATGACAAATATAAAATTTTTAGAAGGCACAATAAAAAATAGAGTATATGGATATCTAAGACCTGCTATTATCAATTCTTTAAAAGATATGATATCTGGGATTTTTACAAAATCAGAAAATACGATTATAAAAAACATTGATCCTACAATATTTTTGACCTTTATAGATATTTTAGTATCAGAAATTGAAACAAAAATCCTTAAGGATTACGAATACAAAGGTACTGATCCAGAACTTATGGATAGCAAGCTATTTGCTTTTGCTAACGATTTAGTTGATAGGGCTTTTGCGCTAGAAACGGCGAAGGATTTTACGATTCTTGAATTTGCAGAATATTTATACGGCACATTTGCAGGCGGAACTGAGCCTGAAACGGCAGATGGACTGCCTGATAAAATCAAAGAATCCTTAGCTAATATTCGAAGTGGAGTGTTTGTTAAAAAACTAGTCGACTTTTTACTTGATGAAGAAAAAGGACTTATGCTAATTCTTCGTGGACTGCTTGAAACTCCATTAGATTTTAGTTCGGATGAAGATGTTAAAGGTTTGATCGAAAGTCTTTTACCTTTAGTTGCTTCTCCAAAAGAAGTTACATATGATGCATCTAAGATAGTACTTGGAGAAGTCGCTGTCGACGCACTAGCGGGTGCGCTTGTTACGAATCTTCTAAACATTGATTTAGGAATTACAGGATCTAATATAATGGCGTTTGCCGACGATATTTTAAATAAGTATCTAACTCCCTCTTTATACACTGGAATTGGAGAAATGGTAGCAACTGTTGGGACTGCGTTTATGACAGACGATAGTTTTGATGGAGATACAACTAACAAAATAATAGTACTTACTAAAGGAGATGAGCATACTTATACATCCACTCCAAGAAAAGATGTTCCTACTATTAAAAACGGCAAACTCCCATCAAGATTAACAGTTACATTTGGTAGCGATACTGCAACCACTAAAAATTTCTCTTGGATGACAGATTATAGAGTAACAGGTGGAACTATCCAATACATTGAAAAGAAAGAAGGTGTAGATATTGATGCGGGGGACGCTGATACTAAAACTGCAACTACAAGGATATATGGAACCACTAAAGGACTAATAGACCTTGGATTATACGCACAACTAGGATATACCGAAGTTGCAAGACATACAGTTGAATTAACAGGGTTAAAACCAAACACCGAATATCTATACAAAGTAGGTTGGGAAGATAGAGATTATTGGTCTGATACATACACCTTTAAAACAGCTCCCGAAGAAGGAGAACCATTTGAAGTGTTACTAATAACTGACCCACAAAGTTTTACTCCTGAAGCATATTCAAGAATAGAAAATTTACTAAAAGCAGCAGAAAGTAAATTCGACAATGGTTATGATTTTGTAGTAAACACAGGCGACCTAGTTGAATACTCTCCAAACACCAAACAATTTGGATATTTCCTAGACACATTAAGAGACTTTGCTGCAAACACAACACAAGTTGTAGCTGCAGGAAATCATGAAGAAAAATACTTTGAAATGGATGAAGATTATGTAGCTTGGTCAGAAAATGCATACACAGAAGAATATAACTATATGCTTATGAATTATAACTTCGATATGCCCGAGCAAGATGCAAGAACTGGCGCGTATTATTCATACGATTATTCAAGTGTACACTTCGTGGTATTAAACTCAAACGATATTGTTGAAGATGGCTTAAGCCAAGCTCAAATAGATTGGCTAGTAGAAGATCTTGGCTCTACCGAGAAAAAACACAAAGTAGTATTTATGCACAAAACATTATATAGCGCAGGATCTCACGTAGAGGATAGCGAAATAATTGCTATGAGAAAGCAACTTCCACCAATATTTGAAGAGTATGGAGTAAATCTAGTTATCTCTGGACACGACCATACATATAGCGAATCCTTCTACATTGATAAAAATGGAAACAATGTAGGTAGTGCACAAGCAGGTGGAAAGATCGCAGATAAAGGTACAATATATATTAACTTAGGAACGGTGGGTGAGAAGTACTATAAATATCGTGAATATGACCATATGCCTATTGACTTTGGTGCATCTCTACATGACCCATATCTAAAACATTCAACATTTGGAAAACTAACATTTGACGGCACTGATTTATATTATGAAGGATATATGTATGATGCTGAAAATGATAAAGTTATGCCAGTAAGAGGCGGAAGCGTTGGTCCTGTAGAAACGGCCGTTGCAGTAGCATTAAGTGTAGTAGTAACGGGTGGAATTGCATATGCACTCGCAGCGATATCTAAAGCTAGAAGAGCAAAACTAAAGTAATGCAAATCCATAAAACCTAGAAATGTTTTAATAAAACAAACGTCAAAGCAAAAGCTCTTCGTTTTAATCGTAAGAGCTTTTGTTATATGTGATATAATGAAACCATATCTTATTGCCTAAAACATAAAAGAAGGCTAAAAACAATAGTAAGGGATTGAAACAAAAGTTAACTATATAATTATTACGTGACAAATGAAATATACAAAGTAGTGGTGCTAACAATTTCATTAATTTAAGATGGATATAGACAAAACAACTTTAAGAAGTCACTGAAACAGAAGCTAACTAAATAATTGTTTAGAAACAAAAGAAATAAAGAAAGTAGAGTTGATAACCATCTCATTAATTAAAGATGGATATAGATAAAAAATACAATACAGGCTAGTAAAACAGGAGGAGTCTTATGTACGATTTGATAGTAATAGGTGGCGGACCAGCAGGGAACAGAGGTGCAGAGCTAGTAGCAAAAGCAGGGAAGAAAGTTGCTTTAATAGAAAAAGGAAAGCTAGGTGGAGTTTGCTTAAATGAAGGCTGTATTCCAAGCAAAGCATTTTTACATATTTCTAAAACAGTAGAGCATGCAAGAGCTTGCGCTAAAGAGGGAATGGAGATTAATTCAGACATTACCATTAATCAAGAGTTGGTCGTACAAAATAAAGATAGAGTAGTTAAAAGGTTAGGAGCGGCAGTTGCATCTAGAGTAAGGAATGCAGGTGTTGAAGTAATAACTGGTGAAGGGTATGTAGAAGGTAAAGACGGAGATAACTTTATAGTAAGAGTTAATGACCAGCAATACGTCGCAAAAAACCTTTTATTAGCAACAGGCTCAGTTCCCATCATTCCTCCTATAGAAGGCCTTAAAGAAGGTCTAGAAAGAGGCTTTATTTTAACCAATGAAGGAATACTCTCCCTTAAAGAAACTCCTGAAAACTTAGTGGTTGTAGGGGCGGGTGTAATAGGACTTGAACTTGGCTCTCATTTTAATACGGCAGGCTCAAAGGTAACAGTCATAGAAATGTTACCAGATATTGGTGGGAGACTAGATTCAGATGTATCTAGCACATTAAGAAGAAGCTTAGAGAAGAAAGGAATGGTCTTTGAAACCGAAGGAAAGGTCGTAAAGTTTGGCGAAAATGAAGTTGTTTTTGAACGTGCAGGCGAAACATATTCTGTGCCGGCAAATAAAGTTTTGGTATCAATAGGAAGAAGACCTGATACCCGAAATAAAGGTTTTGAAAACATAGGGTTAGACATTACTCGTGCTATTAAAACCGATTCTAAGATGAGAACAGTTATCCCTAACGTGTATGCAGCTGGCGATATTAATGGAATCTCGCTTTTCACTCATACTGCATATAGAGAGGCAGAAGTATTTACAAATACCTTAATCGGCAAAGAAGATAATATGGATTACAGTGCCATTCCATTTGCAATATTCACTTCTCCAGAAGTAGGTGGAGCTGGGCTCACCGAAGCTGAAGCTGCTGCACAAAACTTGGATGTAAAGGTAATAAAGATTCCACTAACATACTCAGGACGGTATGTGGTTGAAAACACTGACAGAACAGGATTTATGAAACTAATCTATGACAACACAGAAGACACACTACTTGGTTTCTCAGTTGTCGGCTCATATGCTTCCGAATACATCGGCATGATGTCAACCTTCATTGGGCTAAAGATAAAGGTAGAAGATTTAAAAACCCAAACCCTTCCTCACCCAACCGTAGTCGAAGCCTTCAGGGACATGTTGTTTGAGATATAACAGTACTTAAACACGACTCTTTTCACAAGTTTATGAACACGGAGATAGGTTTTGAGACATAACAATGCTTAAATGCCCGTAATCTTTACGAATGTGGTGATACGTTGTTGAGATGTGGTAATTTACACTCGGATAAGGAGATAAATAAAAAATACTAAAGAATGTTTCAAAAGGAGCTGTTAATGAACATTTTAGATGAGGCAATAATTTTTGCAGTAAAAGCACATAGTGGTATGAAAAGAAAAGGAAAAGAATTACCATATATTGTCCATCCAATAGAAGCTGCGACAATAGCAGCAACATTAACAAATGATTTAGAAGTAATAGCAGCAGCCGTATTACACGACGTTGTGGAAGATACAGGAGTTTCTCTTGAACAACTTAAAAGTAGTTTTGGCGAAAAAGTGGCACGGCTTGTGGCTTTTGATAGTGAAGATAAAATGATAGAATTACCACCACAAGAAACCTGGGAGATTAGAAAACAAGCAACTCTTGACATATTAGAAAACTCTACATACGAAGAACAGATAATAGTTTTATCTGATAAACTTTCAAATATCCGTGCTATATATCGTGACTATTTAAAGGAAGGAGACAGGCTGTGGGCTCGCTTTAATCAAAAAGATAAAGATAAACATAAGTGGTATTATAGCGGTGTCGCAGACAGGCTAAATTTACTTGATAATACTTGTGCATTGAAAGAATATCGTGAACTTGTAGCAAAGGTTTTTGGTTAGATATAGCAAGACTATCTAACAGAAGGTTATTAAGTTTAAGAAAGTGACAATATGAAAAGAAAATTCACATTGTTTATGAGCCGCGAGCTAGTGTTTTAGTAGATAAGAGACTGAAGTAAAAAGATATAGGAATGCAAAAACCAAGAAACCTGACAGGTCTCTTGGTTTTACGTATAGATTCTTTCAATTATTTAATAAAATATATTAATAGGCAATATATTTGTTTGCACCACACTAAGGTAGTGGAACACCACATGTGTTAGGGGTTTCAACGCCACCCGTGAGATAGGTTGATACTTCAAATGTTAAATATCCTGAGTTGTCAGTTTTCTTTAAGCAGTGGTGAACGCCATCAATGTTAGTCACCCAGAAGGTATAGTCAATATCTTGTTGGGTGTTAATGTAACTATATTTACTACATGTGTAAACATTGCCAGAAATTGTTAAAGATTCGGTTCCAATAAGAGTAGTCTCTTCTTCGTATCCATAAATAGGATCTATAAAATCCCAAAGCATAATCTTGAGGTCTCCGCGGGAGATTTCAGACATTGCGGTTAAAGCGTCTAAATCAACACGTGCGCTTGTCCATGCCTCGTCACCTGGGACTATGAGATACTCGTCCCAATTTTTATCTACATCATTATACTTGTAGTAAATATAACTGTAATCTTCAAACCTGTTTTCATATTCTTCAAACAAGAAATTATTATCGAACTTATAAACGTTATATGAAACGGTCCAGGGTAGTCCCATGTCATTATAGTGTTTTTCAAATGTAATCTTTAAATTATTACCTAAACTAGTTAAGATTTCAGCTGCAGTGCGCGGAATCTCTTGCTCGCCTCCCGTGCCACCGCCAGGGTCTTCGCCAGTTCCACCACCAGGGTCTTCACCCGTACCACCGCCAGGATCTTCGCCTGTTCCACCGCCAGGATCTCCTCCAATGAATTCGCTAGGGCGCACTCCAGTTGGGAATTCAATTCTTTCAACTATATAGTCTGTAACTTCCATGGACTTAGTTTCAAAAAATTGGTTATCAGAAACAGTATACTTTAAACAAATTGGTGTCTTGTTAACATCAAGAATCCAGAAAAGAATCGTTTCGCTGGTTTCAGGAACAGTTCTTTCATATTTGTGAGGGGAATAGTGTACATGAGAGATAATCATGGGACTATATCCTCGCGAAGAAGTATTTCTGTCTCCTCCCTCTGGAGGACGGAACAAACTAAATAGTTCGCGGGCATAGGGAAGATTGTCTAGGTTAAATAAATCTTTATCCTCAATAGCAGGGTTTCCTTCTTGCCAAGCATTAGGTGAGGGATAGCGTTTATATCCTTTCCATCTATCTGATTTTGGATTATATTCACAATAGAAATAAGTTTTGCCTAAATCTCCACGGTCTGTAACGGTCAAGATGTCAAAACCTACTTTGTAAACAGTTGTTTTTTCTGTAGTAGTCCTAGTTTCGCCTTCAACTTTGGAGTTATAGGTTGTAGTATAAGAGATTTTAAGGTTCAAGGGCAGTAGTTTTATAACGGGCGGTTTAGTTCTCTCTCCTCCGGTTTCTCCATATATTTCTTCTGGAGCTTCTAACGGAAGTTCTGCTGCAAACGTGGGGATGTCAAACCTGCCCGATTTATATGCGGTTACTTGACCTTTGAAAGCAGAGGATTCATATTGTAAACAAATTTTAAAGCCATTAATTTTAGATATTCCAAAAAAGAGAACTCCTTGATCAGGATCGTGATACTGATAGTGTTCGCAAGCAAAAGATATATTGTCAATCATTAGATTCTCAGCGCCAAGGCTTTGGCTTTTTTCAAGATAATTATGTGCAGGATCTAAAAAGGCATAGAAAAGGTTATAAAGCAAATCCTCTTGTAGTAATTCTTTAGCTGATAGATTGTGATAGTCATGTTGTTCTTCCCAATACGAATCTCCTTCGGTATAGGTAAAAAAGCGCCAGCTGTTTGCATACTGTAAATAGCCAAAAAAACGGTAACGGAAAGTTCTAATGTTTTCATCAAATGTTTTAATTAGTATATGTTTACCAATTTTGTAAAAAATAACCTCTTGTTCATTAGAGCCTTGACGTACTGTGTAATTTAACTTTAAATTAGTGGGCAGCCCGTTTAAAACAGACTCTTCATTTATTTGGGTCTGGTTATTGTTATTATCATCATCTCCGCTGGGGGAATTTCCAAAACCATTACAAGCCACTAGTGTTATTGTCAGACAGATAAAAATAGAAATGAGGAAAATGGTTAAAAACTTCTTTTTCATAATTACGTACCTCCGTTTTTTCAAACTTATAAAAACCTGTTAAAACCTATAAAAATCTATAAAAGT
>DAONQC010000018.1:0-18303 GCA_035409945.1 Clostridia bacterium | reverse complement strand
ATGTGTTCTATCGTGTTCTTCTTTTGATATTATCATGTTAAATGACGCATAATATCTACCTCCGTCTAATGATATTGTTACACCTTCTATCTTTCCATTGAAGCGTAATTTCTCAGTCATTTTTACACAACCTAGTTTTGGGATTACTATATACTTACTATTACCTTGTTCTATCTTATTTGAGTTGGTATTAATGTCCGATAGTTTTACGTGGTCTCCACCTATGTAGAATGATTGGCACTTATCTTTCTTTCGTTTAAATTGCGGGTAACTTACTATACCTTCTTTCAAATCCTTAAAATACTTTGTTATACCTCTTCCAAGGTGTATGAATGGTTGTTGTGTTGCATACTTAGTTACATCCCCTGTGAAAGGGAACTTATCTTTCTTTTCTGCATTAAATGCTTTCTTCATATCCAATACGGATTCTTTAATACCCAGCTTGTAATTTCTTCTCCATCTAGCAAGACCCCAGTTCCATGCCAAACGAGCGCAGCCAAAAGCGTTTTTAAAATATGTTTTAGCTTTGTTATTGGGTAGTATTTCTATCCTATGTGATATTGCTATACCTTTCAAAATGCACTCCTGTTTATCTATGTGTTTTTCCCTTCGGATTTACAACTTAACACAACTAAACAAGAAATACAATACCTAAATTGGACGATGGGATATCTTTGGGACATAAAATACGGTTTTTACTAAAATTTATCTATTTATCCATTGTATCATTAGTTTTTCATACATATGCCTATCGGATTTTGGGAAGTATTTACAAAGTGAAATCTATAAAAATTTTATAGGTTTTTATAGATTTTTATAGATTTTTACTAACTGTTACTAACCCCACTATGTTGTACACTTCGATTGTTCTATTCTATAGGTGCTGCATAATAAGCAGCTAAGCTTGCCAACATATCTACTGTTCCACATATGTTTAAAACATCTATATCTTTATATTTTTCCTTGGTCCAGCCACCTATATATCGCCCTGCTGGGATAAGCTTTCCATATTCTTTATCAACAAAGTTTTTATCGGGGGAGCAATAAGAATATTGTTCAAAAATCTCTGCTTTATCCTCTTCGGACATACCTTTTAAATATTTATCATACGCCCAATTCAAAGTGTGGTTAAGCTCTGTAATATACTCATGTGGAACTTCTGAGTGTTTTAGTAAATCCATATATCCGTTAAGCAATACCGCATTGAACCAAGTACTTGCACCACCACCATATGACCCAGCATTTAAATACCATACTATGTTTTCCCCTTCCACATCTACTTCTGCACCAAGCACTTGCCTTGCGGCGGTTGCGATGTCGATTGCATCGTTTAAATACTTTTCATCTCCCGTTGTTTCATATAGAGATACAGCGCCAGATATAGGCGTTCCAGTGTTATATGTATATGTTCTTTTATCTATTGACTTAACGCTTAGTATTTCATTTGATTCGTCTTTATTAAACGCCGTACAGTCATAAAAAACTCCCGTGTCCGCTCTTAGCGTGAGCACAAACTCATATGTTTTTTTAGCAGTGTCCAAGTATTTTTCGTTTTTTGTGTGTTTATATAATTCACTATAACAGATTACCGCTGGACCATTTGAACAAGTATGCAACATATCTAAGTAAGAATCCCAATAAAAGCCACCTATTTTTGTTTCCGGAGTAACTCCTGCAATCCCAAAGTCTATAAACATTTGCGGGTCCAAATCAACATAAGCATACTCAAGTAAATAATCGGCAATTTCAATGGCATAATTGAGATATTTTTGATCCCCAGTAAGTTCATACATATATATGATGTCTCTTGCAAGCCACATGTCATCGTCATAGGAAATCCCATTTATATTGTTGCCACCTGGTTCTAAATCTCTATAATGTCTATACCCATCAAACTCTCCTTCAGCTGTATCCTTTCTATAGTACATTAATCCATCTAATGCCTTATCATATGCCTTAACCGCTCCTATGTCCTTTCCAGTGACAGATTCATATACAACAAACTTATAAAGCATACTAAGGAAAGAGCCATACCCCCAAACCGATGCGCCTATAAACGGAAAAAGCAAGCCAAACGTCGAATATATTTCTGTGTTAAATGGGAAAGGGACTGCCGAGAGCATAAGGATGTCATCATTATAATAGTTATCATATACGCTCTGTTTTAAGTAATTAGCCCTTTCTAAGTTTTGAGTGGCTAGTTCAGCATCTCTTACTTTTACTGGCTCTGGAGGCGCTGCAAACTCTCTAATCGTCACAACTCCTGCTAAAGCAATGGATAGTGCCAAAACAATAACTAATAAAATATTTTGAACTACTCTTCCTTTCCCCATTTTATTCTCCACTGTTTTATATATTTTTTGTCTAAACCTGCTGATTTGATTAACTCCACTATTAAGTTTCTTTACACAAAATTAAGCCATACATATTGCAATTATTTTCATCATATATCCATTATACATTTTTTCAAGTCTTGTATAAACTGCATAAAATAAGAAAAAGGTACGAACTGCTTAATGCAATCCGTACCTCAAAGTTCTGCCTAGTCATTTAACTTAAAAATCCACCCGTATTCAGCCTGCTGATATTTAATTTATTATTCGTTACACTAATTAAATTTCTTATCAATATATCATCTTGCAATTTTAACTAATTACCCTCTTTTGGTGGATAACACTGCTCATATGGCCAAAACTCACAATAGCCATGCCAATAGCGCCATCCTCTTCCTTCTGGGTCGGCAGGGTTTCCGTCGTACCTATAAAAGATCATCTTATTTGATCCAAGCACATACTCTGGAACAACAAAATCCACACCTGGTGTCTTTCCTGTTGTATTAAAGTCTTGGAAAATACCAAAGTACCTACCTTCAGAATTTGTCAAATTAAAGGCGCTCCATTCAATACTTGTCACACTACTTGGAATAAATACTGATACAACATCGAAATCGTCAAAGACATATCCTTCACCTTCTCCATTTGAGTATTTAATGCCTATACAACCATAGAAAGCATCTTCTCTTATTTCGGTAATATTATTAGGTATTTCGAGTGTTTTATTAGCATTAAAAGTTTTACATTCGTAAAATGCTTCAGGCCCAATAATTGTAATGTCCTCTGCAGGTATCGCTCCAGAATCATTACAACCTGCTACAAGCATTCCTCTTTCCCTATCTATAATCATATCGTTTGTTGACTTGTATTTAGCATTAGGAGCACTCATCTGCAAGGTTACAAGCCTATCGCATCCTGCCACAAATCCCCTGCCAAGTTTTGTAACACTACTAGGTATGCTCAAAAGCCTTAAATCATCACAATTTTTAAACGCATGTATGCCTATCTCTGTTAACTGCGAAGGATTTTCAAAAAAGTCTACACTATACAAATTAATACACTCTTCGAATGCACCTTCTCCTATACTCTTAAGTGAAGCTGGAAAATTTGCGTTGGTTAGTGCTTCGCATTTATAAAATGCATATTTCGATATATGCTCCACATTGCTACTACCTAAGTAATTAATGTTTTTAAGTTTTACATCCCCGTAAAAACAATTTTCGCCGATTCCTATCAAACTTTCCCCAAGATTGACCGTATGTAATCTGATGCAATCTTGAAACCCACACACGTGTTTGAGGCTATTTGGTAATGTAATTGTTGTCAAGCCACATTCGCTAAAAGCTTGGGGCTCTATCATTTCTAATCCTTCTGAAAATGTTACGGTTAATAAGTTTGTACACCCAAAAAACGCACCCCAGCCAATTGTCTCAATCTGTTCTGGTATAGTAACGCTACTCAAGGAAGTGCAGTTTTCAAACATAAAATTGCCTAAATATTTCATATTCTTCCCAAAGTGAATGTTTTGCAATTGTGTACATCCCCTAAATATACAGTCTCCGATTTCATCCAAATTATCTCCGAGATACAAATTCATTATCTTTTTGTTATTCTCGAATGCTCCTCTATTACCCCCTGCGCCATCATCTACCATGCTAAGCCCCGTTACCATCTCACCATTAAGCCATGCTGGGATGTAGAAAACCTCATAAAAACCCCCTGTGTAATTAGTGATTCTACAGGTAGGAAGAGCAGCACGAGCCCCGTAATAATGTTCAAAATTACGAGGGTCATATCTATCATCCTTGGAAATACAATCATAGGTAGCTATGTATTCACGATCGGCCATTTCCCTTCTATCATCACCCCACCAAGGGCTCTCAAGACGGAACCACCCCTTGAATCTATATGTATATCCTTCATCATCTGGTATTGATGGGGCAAGATCTTCGTATTCGGGGTCATAATCATCACTCCAGTCTGCTGGTTTTTTTAATCTTACCGTTTTGATTAGTTCCTCTTCGTTATACCAGTTATACCAGGAAGCATCATACGCCTCTACATATTTGGTTTTAAATGTTATGTCCTTTACAAGCCTGCCTGGAGCAGGAGACCAGCCCTCAAATAAATATTTCTTATATTCGGTATCGGGTTTAACAGGCTCGCTACCTTTGTATACTGGGGTTGTTCCTGCATCTACTTGTTCTTCGTATATAACTCTATATGACCCTGTAGCGGGATTATAATCAGCTGTATCAACCCATGTAACTTTATATTTCCTTACTGTCGCTGCAAATGTTGCTGTATATGTTGCATTACTATCTACCTCTGTTACAGCAGGAGACCAGCCCATGAAAATATAGTCATATATTTCATCACTCTCTTTTGTAACCGTTGGACCCGTGACCGTTTCGCCATGAGGTACATTTTGATCTACACGTAAAACTGCGCCGTCTTCATTTTTCCAAGTAATGTCATAAAACTCATTAGCTATTTTGAATGTAGCCACATATACTGCGCTCTCTGTAGCCTCTACAACTTCTGGATCCCAACCTTTAAATACATAGGCAAAACCGTCACCGCCGCCTCTTTTAGGTCTTTCGCCTTTGTACTCTGGTAGCGTCCCAGGCTCTACATCTTTATCAACCTGTAACACCTCACCATCAAAGTTAACCCATATTATGTTAATGCCTACATTAACTTCATTAAGAGCTGCATCATCTTCTTCGCCACAAGCCACGAGCGTTAGGCCGATGCCTACTATCATAATTAAAATGGATACTAGTATTATTTTTTTCATTTCATTTGCTCCTTGGATATTTCTAGAGTTTTTATTTCTTATTATAATTTTCCTAAATTATATCCATTATCATTATCATTTGCTTTCTTATTTAAAACAATAGCTTATGCGCATTCGGTTAAATTTTGGCATATTCGGTAGTAGCTTAATCACAACAAAGGCTCATAGGCCAAATCTATCCTTTTGAAGAAAAGCAAGCTCTAAAGCTCTATAATTTATTTGAGGCTTATTTTTAATTATCTCGATCAGAACTGACCAATATCCTGGAGTTTAACTGACCAACATTTTGGATTATGTAACAGTCAAGTAAAATAGACATGCAGCAGTTAAAAAGAAGCCAACCACACGAAGTTTGCTAGAGTGGTGGCTGTGTTGTTTCTCTTTCAAGCAGGATTTGTTTATGAATTTAAGCTTTTGGAGTTTTTGTTTCGTTAATGGTGTTTAAAATAATATCCATATCCTTAACTTTTTCTTTTTCATATTTAGATATGTATTTGTCTTGGTAATAGTTAGACTGAACTACCTGTATGTCTTTATTTTCATATGTAATTACCATACAGCCTCGTTGCCTTCCTCTTTTGGCAATGAACGGATAAGCAAAATAGTCAAGCGATAATCCATATGTTAAACGGATAGGTCTGTCGCCCTTATTTTTAGTGTATAGCACTGACATGTTATTATAATGGTCGTGTCCGCAAAACATCGAATCGCAACCAGTTTTTTGAGCAACAGCATAGACATTATCCACGCCTTCTCCGTGGTAAACAATACGATTTTTTTCTTCAATGACTCCAAAATCTAATTTTACTTCATCTGTATTTTCTTTACCGTTATCTAAGTATTTAAGCCAAGCGTCCTTATACTCTCTAATGGGAATGTGGAAAAACAATGAGGAACTTGGCCTGTTTTCTAACAGTGCAATTTCGTTTAGGTCGTTAACCAGCACCTCTGTAACCTTATCTGAGGCTCTGTTTGCTGGCAATGAAGTTTCGTCTGAATCATTAACTGACGAATGGCAAGACACACCTAGAGTTTGGTTTTCTAATAATACAGTTTCATCCAAATCGTTACCCCGTAGTTCTTCTTTTATCTCTAGATTGTTTTCTTTTTTTACAGTTCTTATGTTGTTTAGCGTTATTTTGTTTATTTTATTTTCATACCAATCTAACTGTGTGTCTTTTATATTGTCATATTGCATATGCATTCCATACTTATCTTCTTTAATGTAGGAATGAGAATCTAAGATTACTAAGCATCTTGTAGTTATATTATCAGGTGTTTTAATCTCAATTAAATGGTCTATTTGCACACTAGTATCTTTTGGGAACCTTGCAAGACACATTTTGCTTTTCCCTATTTCTCGTACTAAATCTTCATTTGCATATTTTGCATAAAACTCCACATCGTGATTACCTAAAGTAAAAGTCCAGTATGAATTTAGCACTTCAAATAACCTGGCTAAAACCTGTAGACATAAAAGATTGTTTTTATTTCCACTTAAAATTGGTATGGGATATGCTAGATCTCCTGTTAGTATGACTAAATCAGGATTTTCAGCCTTTATCATAGAAGCTATTGCATTTATCGCCATCTTATCTTTTTTGTAACTTAATGCCCCTGCTCCAATATGCACATCTGTTATTTGTAAAACCTTAAATTTTGAAGCAGTAAAAACCCAGTTTTCTTCTCCTTCTACCGGCAGTATCTCGTTTTCAATTTTAAAATCTTCAAATGTTTCTACATACTTAAAAAGTTTTTTGCGAAAGATTCTGTTTAAAAATGTTATGGTCAAAACCGCCCTCACAATACAAGCTACGGTAAAAGTTACAGATAGAACTACTATTTCTAATAACTTTTGAAAAATAGTTTTTATTTTAATTTTCATTTGTTCCCTTTAATCCTTAGCTTAATCTATCTTGTATACCTTCATATTTTTATTTTCATACGCTCCCCTAATATGCGTAGGGTATGTTAAGATCTACCTTTAATTCTGTATAATCCTAACCGTTATACAATACGAAAAACCTAAGTACAATCTATGTTTTATTCACTTAAAAAGACTTCTTCGCAAAACACAAACATTATGTAATTTCTAATTCAGTGAAATCCTTTATGTATTTATGTGCTTTTCTTTTAAGTAAATCGTTATAACTGTATGAGTCATATACACCAACCGTTGTAAATCCTGCCTTTTTTGCTGACATGATGCCAATGTGGCTGTCTTCAAAAACAACACAATCGCTCGGATCTAACTTCATTTTTGAAGCTTGTTTTAGATATATATCTGGTTTGCTTTTATCAACATTGACTTCATCTAAAGACGTCATTGAATGAATCAAATTAAAAACATGTAAGCTCTCCAAGCTGAGTTTAGCCATGTCGTATGGTAATGCAGTTGCCACTCCTAATAAAATATTTTTCTTTTTTGCTGATAATAAAAATTCCTTTGCCCCAGGCTTTAAACAAACTTTGTTTTGATAGTAATGGTTTGCTAAATCCACCCATTGTTTCAGGGCTTGCTCGTGAGATATATTTAATGAAAACTTGTTTATTGTGTAACTAACGCATTCGCTTAATGTAAAATGATTAATTTCAGTTAAAAAACTTTTGTCATACTCTATGTTATACGCTTGCAAAAACTCTTTATATAAAGATTCCCAAACCCACATTGAATCGAGTAAAGTCCCGTCTAAATCAAAAATGTATCCTTTCGTTTCTTTTATGCAAATCATTGTAAATACTGCCAATGCGGTTTAACTTTATATCAAATCTTCTAACTACAATATGTCTTAATGTCCCAAGCCTATATTTGGTAAAAACTATCTTGTTAGAAGTTATGCAGTTTGTTCTAATTCTTTATTTGCAGCCTTTTCTTGTCTTTTAACAGCAAGTTCTGATAAAATCCTTTCTTTATTTTTACCTGTGAAATTATAAAGTATCATGGGAATTATCGATAGGAAGAACGAAATTCCTGGAATTAATGTAACAGTTGCAAATATCCCATCTATGGTTGTTTGTGACTGAGGTAGAGGAACACCCGGTTCTACTGGCTTAACAAAGCTAAATGCAATTAATGCTACCATAACACCTACAAAGCCAACTGCATTATTAAACTTTGTTACAAACGAATTGAGACTGAAACAAATGCCTTCCATTCTCTCACCAGTTCTCCATTCTAGATAATCTAAGCTATCTCCTACCATTGGATATGGTAAAACATTGTATGCGCCAAGCCCTAGTCCACCTATCGTCATAAATGGAAATGCTACATAATATGCGACATTGCCTGGTATTATTTTGCTCATAATAAATGCTAGTGAAAGACCAACGCCACCTACAATTGCAGCTACTATACTTGCTTTTCTATATCCAATCTTTTTGTATAATGGAGGAGTTAATAAGATCCCAAGAAACATACCTGCACCTATAACTAAATTCAATACAAGTAGTACAGCGCCGGATTCTAGTGTGCCAATTTTGACTACATATGTTGCAACGTACATTAATGCTGGCAATATTATATATCTTGGTGAAGCAATCATTGACATCAGTAAGGTTAATACCATTGGCCTGTTGTTCTTAACAATCTTCCACATATCAAGCACTTTGATTTTTTGCGTTTCTGTTGCAGATCTTTCTTTTGCTGTAAAGAATAATGTTAGATAGCCAACTAAAGCAGTTACTCCAACAATGCATGCTAAAACAAAATATGTCCATTTCTTAGGAATAAACATCTCTAATACTAAATATAGTCCCATAGGTAACAATCCAAAGATTGAACCAACAGTTACATAAAAAGAAAGTAGAGAACTTCTTTCCTTTCCATTAAAAGTAGCTACACTCATAAGCCCCATCGCTGGAACATCTACTAGTGTATAAATCATTCCAAACATGAGATAAGCAATTGCTGCAAACGCCATTCTGCCAGCTTCTGATGCTTCCGTAATTGGCATAAATAACACAACAGTTGAAATAGCCATTAAAATTGAGCCCATAAAAACATAGGGTCTCATTTTCCCATAGCGAGTTTTTGTTTTATCAATAATAACTCCCATGATGGGGTCATTTATTGCATCCCAAACTCTTGCTACTAACATTAAAACCAATATAAATGTTGGAGTTAATAATAAAATGTCAGTAAAAAATATCGTCAAATACATTTGCGATATTCCTGCGACCATATATCCTGCTGTTGCGGCTAGTCCAAATCCTACCCACTCTTTCTTTGCTAAATATTTTTTCTCTTCCAATCCCTGTCTCCTTAATTTGTTTTCATACTGAGTTGATTATGTTTCGGTACGTCAAGTTTACTATGCTTTAGTATATCAGCTAATTTTTTGCATTTACAAGCACCTGTAATAAAAAAGATTAATCCTATAACTAACATAACTATCGCTAAAATGACAAAATGCGCCAATGGCTTTTCAATCCCAGTCCATAACAGCGCGCCTAAAACAATTAATGCACAACTAATTAATAAACAAATTAAGATAACAATGATTGACTTTGAAACAAGTTTTTTCTTCATCATATTGCCTCTAGTTTCGTTTTTCATAATAATATTTTACCCTGAAAAAACTTTACAAACCTACTATCAAATGCAAAATTCATGTAAAGATTATGTAAACTGGTATGAGAACATGAAAAAAAACAACTAAAAAGCTCCATAGACAACACAACATGTTAGTACTTTAAGACTAACAAATGTGTTTTTATCATCAATAAGATATGCCGTAACTGTACTGAAAATGGTTATCTACAAAAAACTAAAGAAACATTGCCATATATACTGGTAAATGAATAATGTCATTTTTAACAAGAACATCCTTAGTGTAGAGGATATATGGTTGTCCAACACGGCCCTTGAACTTATCCATAAATTTATCAATAGATGAGTGCTTAATGTATGCAGAGGATTTTACTTCAACTGGACAAATTTTATTATTTCTTTGTATTAAAAAGTCTATCTCCATATGATTTTGTCTTTGCAGGCTATCATTACGCGAATAAAAAAACAGATTATGCCCGGTGGAAACGAAGGTTTGTGAAACAACATTTTCCATCAACATACCCTCATTTATACTAATCTTATCTAGCAAAACTGCTTTATAAAGTTCGTTATCTATATAATTATTGTCTTTGAACGCATGCGTAACCAAAAGTCCTGTATCTAACATATAACACTTTTTAGTGGCAGGATTAAGATACATAGATAGTCCAACTGTAGGATCTGTTGCATTATAACAATTATTAACTATCATTCCTTCCGTTAACCACATAAATGCATCTTCATACGTGCGAGATCTCGCATTTTTTTCAAGAGATGATACGGAAAATTCCTTTTCTTTTCTAGAAAGCTGTCCAGGTATCTCATCAAAAATTGCTAAAACTTTACTTTCATATCCTTTGGCAAAACGTGTAATATCTTGTCTATAAAGGCGTAAAATAGCCTTCTTGATACGATCAACTTTAGCAAAACTTTTAGACTCTACATACTCCGTAACAGCCTGTGGCATACCACCTACAAGCATATATTGGCGAAAACTGTTAAGCAACTTTCTATGCGCAGCGGCACCAAGAGGTGTAAGTTTATCAAAACATATTTTTGCAAAAGGTATAGAAATCTCATCGCCCATTGCCCAAAGAAACTCCTCGAAATCTAAAGGATAGAGCTTCATTTCCTCCTCTTCGGAAGGAATAACGATGTTATCTATGTTTTGCTTAAGTGATATAAGAGAACCTGTTTCAATATAATCATACCGTCCATCTTCGACAAGAAACTTTATCGCCTCTCTTGCTCTAGGAAATCTTTGTACTTCATCGAAAATAAAAAGCGTCTCTCTTTCAAAAAGCTCTACACCGAACATAAAAGAAAGCTTATTAAAAAACAAATCAAGATCCATTAAATCATTATCAAAAATGTCTCTTAATTCTTTAGACGCTTTGGAGAAATTGATTAAAACATAAGATTTATATTCATTTTTCGCAAATTCTTCAGCCAAATAACTCTTACCAACACGTCTTGCTCCGGTAATAAGCATAGCTGACTTACCACTACTTTCTTCTTTCCACTTAAGAAGGGTATTGTATGCTTTTCTTTTAAGTTTCATAGAAAGGCTCCTTCGTACGTTATAGTGTTAAAATTATATCATACCATGTATAAAAAAGCAAATTTCAAAATGCATATTCTTCACCAAAAAGCAAAATTCAAAATGTAAATATTACACCAAAAAGCAAATTTCAAAATGCGCATTGCAAATCATAACCTTACAATTTCCGCAAATTCAATAATTTTTTATTTTTGGGTTCAAATGGATCGTTTGGAATATTAGAGTCTCTATAAAGCTCGCCTCGTGATACTTCCCTTAATGGACTAGCCTCATCGTATGATAATATTCCCTTCCTTGCATCTTCCGGCCTAACAAACACCCTCACTTCCAAAATTTCATTTTCAGGTGTTTTAGGTCCACAGGCCACAGACATTCCTAAAATAATAGAAAAATAGTTGTTAAAATTAAAACCATAATGATTTTCTTTTTCATTTTAATCCTCCGTGCACACCCACAGGAAAACAAAAAAATACCAGCAACAACGGTTAGTTATTACTGGTACTTAATTCTAACTTTCAGAGGTCAAACTGACCTAGTTATTGTGTTGTTTAATCTTAACCTTCAGCAGTTGAATCTCTTGGTATTACTGGTGCTTAATTATAGCTTTTGCAAGCCATGCTATGCTAATAGCTTTCAGTTGTGTTTATAACTTAATATTACACAACTATTCTTGCTTTACTACCGCCACTTCTTTCTTTAGTTACAACGATTTGCTTATCAATTTTTTGCTTTAACTCACTGACATGGGAAATAATGCCTACAAGCTTGTTCCCTTCCGTTAAATCCACTAGTGCTTTCATGGCTTGATTTAAAGATTCCTCATCTAAAGAGCCAAATCCTTCATCTACAAACATTGTATCAATTTTAACACCACCTGCAGATGATTGAATTACATCAGACAGCCCAAGTGCTAGTGATAGCGATGCTTTAAACGATTCGCCACCCGAAAGAGTTTTTACGCTTCTTTCGGTATCGTTATAATGGTCAACGATATCAAGATCTAATCCACTCTGCTTACCCAAATGCTCAGGCACTTTTCTTCTTGTAAGTTCATACTGACCATCAGACATTTTCATAAATCGTAAATTTGCTTTAGCGATAATTCTATCAAAAAATGTCATTTGAATATATGTTTCTAGCATAATCTTTTCCTTACCTGACACATTTCCATTGGCTGTATCTGCAAGTGCCTTTATCCACACATGTTTTCTTTCGATTTTATCAAGATCGCCAGATGTGTTTTTCAAATTTTGTAGGACTGAATTATTTATAGTCAATCGATTATTTACTTCCATATATCGTTTATTGTTTGTATCAATGAGCTCCTCTATACTCTCTTTTTGCAGTTCTACTGTTCCCTTTGCTTCAGAATCTATTTTTTTATTCAGCTGTCCTGTTAGTTCCTTTATTGTGGCATCAATCTCCCTTAGCTTGTTCTTAGACTCATTAAACTCGCTTTCGGCTTTTTCAAAAGCTTTTTCTATTCTTTCAACTAAATCAGCAAGTTCTTTAAGCTTATCCTCAGCTATTTGTTTACTATCAAACGGTAATTTCTTTTTCTGTTCTTCTAGCTGTTTTGTTTTTTCCTGCAAGACAGATTTACTTGTAGCAATCTCTTTGCTAAGGTCTTCTAAATTCTTGTTTAGTTCCTTTATACATTTTTCTTTTTCAGGGATTTCTTTTTCTAACAATTCCTTCCGTACTAGCTTTTCGTCTTTATTTTTTATATCATCTTTGAGTTCAGATAATTTCTTTTCTAGCTCATCACGTTTAGCTTCCGCTAACTTCAAAGCTTCTGTCAAATCTTCATGTATGCCTAAAGATTCCATTAGCTTTTTAACTCCTTTTTCTAAAGAAGCAACATAAGTAAGTTGAGAGGAACGTTCGTTACTAATTTTCGTCATTTTTTCATGTGCATTGTCTGAAGCAATTTTAGCATCATCAAGCTCTTCCTTAGTAGGCACACTAACTGCTACTTTAGCTTTTTTCGGATGGTTTGTGGAGCCACATACTGGACAAGGCATACCTTTTTCAAGTTTTTCAGCCATTATGCCTGCTTGTGCCCTAAGAAAAGCATCGTTTTTCTCTTCAAACGCATAGCTAGCTTTTTGTTTATTCTTTTCCGCTTCTTCAAAATCATTTTTTAACTGCTCTAGTTTGCTTGTTTCTAATAGATAATCATCTAATGACTTAATAAGGCTTTCCGCCTTTTCTTTATCATCACTAACTTGTTTTTGCCTTGCTATGAGTTTTTGTTTATCTTCGCCTGCATCTGCTAGTTCCTCTTTCATCTCTTTACGAAGCTTTTGAAGTTCTTCATCGTCATGCTTATATTGCTCCAACAATTTATTTAGTTCCTCTTTTTGGGATAACAGTTCATTATTTGTTTTATTTATGTCAGCCGTAAGGGAATCCAACTTATCATAATCGGTTAAAGTGGCATCGATTATGGCTTTATCGGCAATAGCCTTTTTTCTCTCTGGCTCTTTAGCCTTTTGGTTTTCATACTCTACTTTTAAGTCACCGTGAAGTTTTTCTTGCTTTTCTTTTTCTACTTTTTTATCTTCTATTGATTTTTCAATTTTTTCTTGTGCATCTATCTTTATAAGATATGCTTTAATCCCATCTAGCTTTTCACCTAAACACTTTTGTTCCACTTCTAAAATGGATATCGTTTCCTTATCATCTCCTATTAGGTTATCCAGCAGGTCAAATGTTTCGGTTATCGGCAATTCACCGTTTTTAGCTTTTTCGACTTCTATACTAAGAACATTACTATAAACATTACTATCCGCGACCGCGATACTATTTCTGTGTTGCTTTATACCTGCATTAGCTATATCACGCTCCCTTTTCACTTCGGATAATGCATTTTTTAATTCATTTTGTAATGTTTCATAAAGTTGTGTTTCAAAAATCTGCCTGAAAATTGTTTTTCTCTCTTCGGTGGATGCAAGTAACAACTTTAAGAACTCACCCTGCGCAATCATAGCAATACGCATAAACTGATCGCCATTTATGCCTATAATCTCACAAATGGCATTGGTTACTTCTGTTGTCTTAGACACAATGGTGCCATCTGGACGATGTAATTCTGCCCAAGCTGGCTGAGTTGTTGTTCCAGCTCCACGAACTTTTGGTTTTTCATATGCAGGACCTCGTTTAACTGTATACATCTTATCTGCACACATAAATGTAAGCTCAACTTCAGTTGGAGTTGCAGTCGAAGCATATTTCGACCTAAACATTGAAGGGTCACGGTTAACTCCACTTGCAACACCATATAGCGCGTAAGTAATTGCATCAAAAATAGTAGTTTTGCCAGCACCCGTTTCGCCTGTAATCAAATACAAGCCACTTTCACCTAATTTATCTAACTCAAGAACGGTTTTATCGGCAAATGGACCGAATGCAGTCATTGTTAATTTCAATGGTCTCATGTAATCTCCTTGTATAATAATGTTGTTTGAATTTAACCAAATATAATGGTTAACAACACTATTTTGTATATTTCATTTTTTGCTTGATTATTGTATGGTTTTTTCCTCAATTTTTTTAATTAACTCTTTCATAAAATCAGATTGCTCTTTGTTCATGGGTTGAGCATTTTGCATCTCATAAAAATCGGAAAACAACTCATGTGGAGTTTTGCGTTTCACATCAGAATCCGTATTAATAACAGTATTTTTTCTAGTTGTTTCATTATCGTAATCTACCTTCATTAAGTTTCGGTATATGACTCGTAACTTGCTAACAACATCTGGAATAAAATTTTCATCCGTCAATGTAATGTGTACATAATCATCTCTATACGAGGTGTTTTCATAAAAGGATTTTGCTGTTAAATCCTTATATTCACCTTTAATTTCGACCAAGTCGCGTTTTGGTTTTAAAGGTATTATTTTCTTAGAAAAGGCTCCCTTTCCTTCAAATTCTATTACCGTAACTGACTTTTCACTCTTAGCTTCCGAGAAGGAATATTTTAACGGTGAGCCACAATACCGTATATTATCTGAACCACAATCTTGTGGATTATGAAGGTGTCCAAGCGCTACATAATCAAATGGTTTAAACACATATGAATCGACGTTGTCCAGCCCGCCAACTATATAGTCTTCCGAATCAGACCGAGACGAACCTGTAACAAATTGATGTGCCACAAGAATGTTTATTTTGGTATCATCTATATCCATATTTTTTATGACACAGTCTATAGCGTCTGTATAGCTTTCAATTTTTTCATTAGGGAAAGCCTTCCTCACATGAACTGGCTTTATAAACGGAAGCATATATACATTCGCCTCGATATCCTTACTTCTAACTGTGATTGGGTCAATAGTTTTATCATACACTGGCGACATATGTATACCCGTTGCATCCATAATCCTGGAACCAAATGCTATCCTTTCTGGCGAATCGTGATTACCGCTAATAACAAAAACTTCTAGCTTCCGCTTTGCAAGTGCAACCAAAAAATCGTCAAATAAACTCACTGCCTCAGCAGATGGAACTGACTTGTCGTAAATATCCCCTGCTATGATTACACCCTCTGGCTTTTCCTCATCGACTATGTTAATAATCTTTTTTAGAATGTACTCTTGATCTTCTAGCATCGAATATTCATACACTCGTTTTCCTAAATGTAGATCTGATAAATGAATAAATTTCATGACCTATCCTCCAACAATTTATATTTTTTATTTCATATAGCCTTGCTATGTTTTTTACTTATTCTCGTTATTTCTGGCATTAGTGCCTTACTATGTTTTAACTGGGTTTTCGTCACAACGGCTCTATCACCTTGCGCTTGCTTACTTGCTCTTGTTTAATAGAACTATACTATGTTTCAACCTTGATCATTTGAATTTATTTCCGTCGAGACCTCCACTTTATGTGTACGGTTATACTTGAGCCAATTTACATTAACACAATAATTGGGATAACACAATAGCAGAAATTTGTGATGTGACAAAAAACGGACATGCCCACCCACTTTGATTCTTTTTTTGTCAAAAATTTGTCAAAATGGCCTTAAGCCGCCCTCACAAAATTGGTTCTAGAAAATATAAAAATCGGAAAACCAACTATAGTTTATCACAATGCCATTTCAGTATTTCAAAAAGAAATATGACATTTAAGACCAATCGACATTGACACAATAATTTGAATAATGAAATACCTAAATATCTTGTAACAAATGTTACATATAAGTTTGCCTCAGCATACAAAATATATACTTGAGCTAAAAGCATGATTGATTCAATCTAATAAAAAAAGCTTCAATACTAATGTATCAAAGCGGTTTTTTTAATTTGGCTTTGATTACCTATTTTGATACAACAACGCACCTCTAGCAGAAATCACGCACCCTTGATGACAAATCGTGCACCCCTGACTAGAACAGCGCACCCCTAAATAATGTTGTTGTTAAGCTATCTCGTATAATTCCTTTAGTTCATTGTTTTAATTATTCTGATGGAACCTTAAATTCCATTCAAACTGATTAAGTATGTTATAAAATCAATTATAAAATTATATCACACTTTTTTTCTTGACAGAATAAATTATAAAAGTTCAAGATATACCACTTTAAGGATTATTCAATATTAATTATTATTTTTTTACATAGCTTACAAAAATAAGCAGTAGTCATACCTTTAGATTTCCAAAAATCAAACTTTCCTATTAGGAATCCATTTTGGCTTGGATTGCGTTTGGAACGGCTTCTTTTCTCCCCCTTTGGAGTCCAACATAATTTTTCACTAAAAGTAGTAATATCCCTTCATTCATAGCGTTTCTACAGTAAGGACATACCATAATCATCACCTCATATATTTGTATTTGTTAATATAAAAGTAGGTCAATAAATAGAATAATATTGATACGAAACTAGGTCAGTATATTGTATACCATTAATGATTATTTACATAAATACCTTTTTGTATAATCTAGATTATAACTGCTACCTTGTATATTATATAATTTACCAGCAGTTGAACTACCCATTAAAAAATAATAGCCACCATCCAGGAATATATTTTCTGGTTTATCTTTTGATCGAAAAATAGCTTTTAATATTCCCATGTTACCTCCTGTTTTCTTGGCAAAAGAAAAGCACCTACCTCCTAGTAGATGCTTAATAAAAGAATTAAAATTATCTTGGCAACAAGGTTGTTAGCATATTCCCACTACCTATTTTGTTTCCATATTTGTCATAAGTGTTTCCATTGCGATAAGTGCCTAGCTTATTACCGTACTTATCATAAATTACCTTTTCATTTCCAACATCTCTAATCTCTCCGAGTTTGTTTCCATATCGATCCTTTAAAACTTCAGCCACTAAATAAACCCTCCTTATAAAATTTTGAATATTGAATTAAACTTATTATATCACGGATTATACATACCGTCAATGTATATAGTAATTATTTGTCCGAGATGATTAATTGTGTAAATCAAATCCTCATTTTGTCTTATCTCAACAAATTTATTGTAATACTTCATGAGATGGTTCCTTAAAAGAACTATTTTCCATATCAAAAACTATTCTAAGTTGTACCTTCATAAGTTTTTTTCTTTGTTCGTAGAAGTTTTTGAAATCAATTAGTTTTAAGGAAACACCTTCAGGTAGAAATTTATCTTTATCATTTCCTTTTTCTATCCAATCTTCTAAAGGCATCTTATTTTTGCTTTCATTTTCTCGACCTTTTAAAAGTTGTAAATTAGCCAACTGATCTTTCATATGTATAAGGTAATTCATATCTTCTTTTGAGAAACCGATATTTAAAAGATTTTTTTCGTTGAAACTGAAAACTGGATGCATATGATCTTGATGAAATTCAACTTCATTAATTTTAATTTCTGGGTACAATAATGAAAGAATCATAAATGTATACTTCCCCTTAGAATAATCAAACAATCTCTCTAGTTCATCATCTCCAAATTTAAAGTTTCTATCACCAGTTAAGTTTATGTTATGAAATTGCTTAACTTCAAATAATTTATTTTTTAACTCATAAGTTTTTGTGTCAACTACTAATGCTCTTCTAGTTTCAGTTAA
>DAONQC010000017.1:0-20488 GCA_035409945.1 Clostridia bacterium | reverse complement strand
CAAGCTTACGGATATGCAGGCTATGTGGAATGGAATGCAACTAGTGTAAGGGCATATCCAGCACCGTCAGAACCAATTGGAGGAAGGATTGTAATTACTGTATTTGCTTCTCCTGAGGCATCAACTGAGTATGCTGGAGCTCAGAACAACTTAGTGAAATATCCAAGTTATATGCACAATCCTGATGCGATGTATGGATATAACATAATTAAAGAGCCACTTCCACAAACTTGGATTTATCCATCCACACTGTCAACTGATGGATTTGAAGAAAACTATGATAATGCTACCAACATTGCACCAGCTACTAACTTCTATAGTAAATACAATACAGCTCTTAGTAAGCATAAGTTAAACAATGTACCTAGGATAGTGGTTGGAACTGACTCAATGTTTGATCTACGTTATCTACCTACGATGAGTCTTAGAACCTTTGTTCCAAATCATACAGAAAGTGGCTTCTCATTTGATGGATTTTGGAAGACAACTGTTCACCCAGGATATGAATGGGATTATATCTATCCAATTCCATGGCAAGATGCAGATGTGTATTGGACAGCAAATCGTAACGACCCATCGCAATGGAACCATAACACTGGCTACTATGGACAAAAGATTACAGGTGGTTTTGCAGCAATCAATACAGGTGCTACTGCAGCCGGTTCATCGCGTGCAGGTGGTCGTTATACACTAGTCGTAGATGTTCCATTTGCAAGTAACTATAGCTTTGGCACCATAACCGTACGTTATGCCGTAGCCTTAGACATCACAAACCTTGGTCAACCGTAAAATCCGTCGAAATCAAACATCTCACACAGATGATTGCTCCGTTAGACTTTGATGCCATCGTTGCCTATTATGCCGTAGCCTTAGATATCACAACTAACTTGAAATGTTGAAAAAAGGTTGTCACTAAGCAGTATAAAAACTCAATTTAATTAATACCTCGCCACTACTAATCTAGTGGCGATTTTCTTTTAGTAACATAAAGCAGTTATGAGATTTACAGTCTTAGTGGTATTTGATATAATTAAAATCTATGGAAATTTCATTTGATAAAAAACAGCATATAGGGGTTGCAGTATCAGGGGGAGTCGATAGCATGGTGCTACTCGATATTTTAGTCAAAGCTGGTGCAAAAGTGACTGCTATAAACATAGAACACGGTATGCGTGGTGCTGATTCCTTAAGTGATAGCCAGTTTGTTAAAGATTATTGTAAAGATAGAAACATTCCACATCTACAGTTTTCAGTGGATACGCTTAAATGTTCCGATGATGAAGGTATTTCTTTAGAACTCGCAGCAAGAAAATTAAGATATGAAGTTTTTGATAAATTGCTTGCAGAAGGTACGGTAGATGTAATTGCACATGCTCATCATCTGGACGACCAAGCAGAAACCATCCTTATGCGTATATTTAGAGGAACAGGGATAAGAGGACTTCGTGGTATTCAAAATAGGAAAGGGTTTATACGACCGCTATTAAAGTACTCTAAAGATGAGATTTTAGAATATGCTGGCGAAAATGGTATTCCATATGTAAATGATGCTACCAACTTCGATAGTTACTTTACTCGCAACTATATAAGAAAAGAAATACTGCCTAGTATAACTATGCGTTACCCTGGAGTTAAAGATTCATTAGATAGACTATCTGAGGCGGCATGTGAAGTAGAGGACTATTTACTGAGTGAAATAACTCCATTTAAACTAAATGAAAAAGAAGGCTCGGTATCACTGCCACTAAGTACTCTTTCGAGGCATACAGCTATTGCTAAAAAATCAATTGTTGAAGCATTAAAGGCAATAGGGATAGAAAAAGATATAGAGAAAAATCATCTCGAAAGCATATTGGATTTAAAAGATGCCGAAAACAACACAATTATTAACCTCCCATTTGGATTAGATGCAAGAAAAGAATACAACAAATTAATCTTTTTACCAAGAGAAGAAAAGATGGAATATAGAGCCCATTTCAATCCAAGGCGCAGTTATTCCTTTGGAGGATATACATATTCATTTGTATGTAGTGATAAGATAGTAAGAGGGCTGACTTTTGATTTAGCAGCAATACCACAAGGCGCAGTTATCCGTACAAGGCTGGATGGTGATAAGTTTAGAAGATTCGGCGGAAGGCTAAGGTTGCTATCTGATTATCTATCCGACCTTAAAATCCCAGTAAGACTAAGAGACAAACTTTTAGTTATAGCTAAAGGCAGTCGTGTCTATATGGTTTTAGGACTAGAAGTCAGTGAAGAAGTTAAAGTGACCGAGTTAACTACTAAAGTAATGGCTGTAGAAATACAAGAGTGGCAATAACTCAAAATACACCCAAAAAGAATAGTCGCACCTGTATGCCGCTATGCTGGAAGTCACTGAAGAAGTTAAAGTGACCGAGTTAACTACTAAAGTAATAGCTGTAGAAACGCACGAGTGATAATAACCCAAAACACACCGCAAAAGGGTGCCAAATCACATAATATAGGAATCTGAATTTTAAAAACATTACACTATAAGACTAAAATATGAAAAGGAGAAGAGGCAATGAAGGACAGATATGCTGACATTAAAAAAGTGTTACTAACAAGAGAGCAAATTTCTAAAAGAACAACAGAAATAGCTGCAGAGATAACTAGAGATTATGCAGGGCAAGAGGTTTTAATTGTTGCCATTCTAAGAGGCGCAGTTATGTTTTTTGCAGAACTAGTAAAACAGATTGATTTAGATGTCAGGATGGACTTTATGTCTGTATCCAGTTATGGTTCATCGACTGTTTCCAGTAAAGAGATTAAGATCAATAAAGATCTTGCCCAACCAATAGAAGGACTCAATGTCATAATTGTAGAAGATATAATCGACACTGGTCACACTTTGAAAAGTTTACTAAGACTTCTCTGGACTAGGAATCCAAAGTCTATAAAGATTTGTGCACTTCTAGACAAGCCATCAAGAAGAGAAGTAGAACTAGAGGGTGATTATGTAGGATTTGAAGTTCCAAACGAGTTTGTGGTAGGGTATGGACTTGATTACAATGAAAAATATAGAAACTTACCTGATGTTTGCGTGTTAAAAGAGTCTGTTTACAAAAACGACACGCCAGTAATCTAACATAACTAAGCATAACAACCGCTTCCCATAGCATAGTGTAACTTCAAAAAGATCGATAATAAAACTCCAGGGCAGCCACAAAAAGGCTGTCCTTTTTTGTTGAACAACTATGTAACTAGCATGTGTCTAAGGAAATCATGGATAAGCACTACCTACCAGTCCACTACCATGGCTAAGTTGTAATAGGCAATTAAGGCAGTAAGTAATCGAGTGCCTGAGTAAACACTATACCCGTTTCAGAGCGGTCAGCGATTAAACAGATATACCAGATTTATAACATAATTAAGCTGTTACAAAGTCCCAGGGCAGTCTTGAAGCAACTGCTTTTTTATTTCAAGTTCGTGCTTTAAGTTGAAATAAGAAGCGATAAAACCTTTCCTTATTTCAAGTTCGTGCTCCAAACTGAAATAAGAGGCGTAAAAATCTTTCCTTATTTCAAGTTCGCTTGTTAAACTGAAATAAGGACATCATCAGACGCTTTGAAAACTTATAAATAATTTTTCTTTATATAAATGTCGACCTCATCTTTTTATTGATCTCATAATATGTTAAAATAATGGTAGTAACTTAGGTCTTTAAAGATTATGAATATATCAAAAACTTTATACAAACTAGCGTCGTCCTTCCCAGTGCCATTATATGTAGTCGGTGGTGCCGTGAGGGACTTTTTACTTGGTAGGCCAGTAGGAGATATCGATTTAGCCTCTTCTTATACTCCCGTTGAAGTTGTAAGTTTTATACGAAGCAGATTACCAGAATACAGGGTTGATACAACATCCCCAAAACTTGGAACTCTTAAAATTACAGCAAATGGTGAAAGTTATGAATATACATGCTTTAGAACCGATAGTTATGGTTCTGATGGGCATCATGTACCAACCGAAGTTGTATTTGTTGATGATATAAAGCAGGATACATACAGAAGAGACTTTACTATAAATGCTATTTACTACGACATTGTAATTAAGGAGTTCATAGATTACTCTGGTGGTAGAGATGATATAAAAGCAAAAATTATTAGAACTGTAAGAGATCCTGATGAAGTACTTGAAGAAGATGCACTAAGAATTTTGCGGCTTGCAAGGTTTGCTGCTGTTCTAGATTTTGAAATCGAAGGAAAAACATTTCAAAGTGCTAAAAACAATGTAGATAAATTACGGTATATTGCACCCGAAAGAATAAGAGAAGAGTTCGATAAAATAATCGTAGCTGACACAATATCGCCTAATAAAAAAGCTCATGTTAAAGGGCTTCAGCTTTTACAAGAATTAGGCGCTTTAAAGTATATAATACCCGAACTCCTTGAAGGAATAGATATTCCTCAGAAGAAAGAATACCATAAATACGACGTGTTTGATCATACACTAAAAGTATTTGAACTTTCTACCCCGGAGATAAGGTTAGCAGCATTGTTCCATGATATTGCAAAACCAATTCAGCATAAATCAACAGGTAGCATGAATGACCATGATAGAGTCGGAGAAGAAATGGTGGCGCATCGGATGAATGAATTAAAGTATCCAAAAGCTACAATTCGGAACACCAAACTATTAGTCAGATATCACATGTATGACTTGCATGGCAAAACTTCTGATAAAACACTACGGAAGTTTATTGTTAAAAATCATGCAATTATTGAAGACCTTATTAAACTTAAAAAAGCAGATTGGAAAGGAAGTGGTGTGCTAGAGGGCGAAAGCCCAAGTGCGCTTAGGCTTGAATCCATATACCGTGAGATGAAGGAAAGTAAAGTTCCATTCACTACAAAAGAACTGCCGGTTAATGGGAAAGACTTAATTGATATAGGAGTGCCACCAGAAGCAAGAGGAAGGGCTCTTAATGGGCTGCTTCAAGTCGGTGCATATGATTATAAATATCATTCTCGAGACGAAGCTCTAAAATTTTTACGGAACTTCATCCACGGCTAGCAGCGAAATTAAGGCATGTTATGCTATGCTAGTTTAAGCATTACACAGTCCTTAAATGGTTTGGCAGAGGGAAAATGATTTATTGGAGGACATATGAAAGTTTTATTAATTAACGGTAGTCCACATCAATTTGGTTGTACATATACAGCGCTAAAAGAAGTCGCTGATACTTTAAATAAGCACGATATTGAAACAGAAATCTTGTATTTAGGTATTAAACCTATTTCTGGATGTATTGCCTGTATGAGTTGCAGGACAACAGGCAAATGTGTTTTTAAAGACATAGTTAACAATGTTGCTTCTAAAGCTGATGAGTATGATGCATTTATTTTTGGGTCTCCTGTATATTATGCTGCTCCATCTGGACAACTTATAACATTTTTAAATCGTTTGTTTTATTCGCAAGGTGGAAAATTTTCAGGGAAACCTGGTGCTGCAATAGTTTCTTGTAGACGTGGAGGAGCTTCTGCTGCTTTTGATCAGCTTAACAAATATTTTTCAATAAACAACATGCCAATAGTTACATCTCAATATTGGAATCAAGTGCATGGCAATACTCCTGAAGAAGTAAAGCAAGATAAAGAAGGTATGCAGACAATGCGCACTCTTGGTGAAAACATGGCTTGGCTACTAAAAAGCATCGAAGCTGGAAAAAAAGCTGGCATCAAACCACCCCAATACGAACCAAAATTAAGAACTAATTTTGTAAGATAAAAAGCACATTGCGAATAAATATTATTTTGTATAGTCGAATGTTTCTATACTATTACAAGATTTTTGATTTGTAATAGTTTCATATGTGATGTTAGATATGTATTAGCGATTTTTATGCTCAAAGAAAAACAGCTAAGCGCCTGTTCGCACATGTGCGTATGCGCATATTGAAAGAAAGTCCCTATTTGTGTATAATTTAAAATAGCGAGATATTTGCTGATTTATTACTTAAAAAGCATTAAAGTTAAGCTTTTAGACTGGGTAAATGAAGAAAACAAGGAGGCGGTATGTACAATCAAAGATACGATGAGTGGTTAGGAAAGGTGACCCCTGCGGAGAGGGAAGAGCTTTTAGGTATGTCTGATAATGAGAAAAAGGAAAGGTTCAGTTTAGAGCTTGCGTTTGGAACGGCTGGTATGAGAGGAGAGCTCGGCATGGGAACCTTTAGAATGAATATATACAACATAAGACGGGCAACTATGGGGCTTGCAAAATACATTTGTGATTTAGGAAAAGACGCTATGAAAAAGGGTGTCGTTATTTCTTATGACACAAGGAGATTTTCTAGAGAATTCGCATTAGCTGTTGCAGAGGTTTTATCTTACTACAAGGTAAACAGCTTCATTTTTGAAGATGTACGTCCTGTTCCAATTTGTTCATATGCTATAAGAGAAATTGGCACCATTGCAGGAGTTATGATAACTGCTTCCCATAATCCAAAAGAATATAACGGATACAAGGTTTATGGAGAGGACGGAGCACAGATGTCTCCTGAAGCCACCGCAGTAGTTGTTAAATACATTAAAGAACAAAAGGACTATTTTGCCGTACCATATGAAAAAATTGATTTTGATAGTTTTGAAAAAGGTGCGTATGGTAAGAAATTAAATAAGTATACGACCATAATCTCTCAAGACATTGATGAAGGATATTATCAAGAACTTGAAAAGCTTATGCTTTCACCTGAGATTGTTAAAGCAAAAGGTAAGGATATAAAACTTGTATATACACCAATTCATGGTTCCGGTTATATCCCAGTAACCACTATGTTTAAAAGGCTTGGCATTAATGCACATGTAGTTGAAGCACAAAAATATCCAGATACTGAGTTTAGTACAGTGCCAGCTCCTAATCCGGAAAACCCCAAAGCAATTGCAATGGGAATTGAAGAAGGTAATAAAATTGGTGCTGATGTAGTTCTTGGAACTGACCCAGATGCAGATAGACTGGGAGTTGCTGTTAGAAATGATGAGGGTGAGTTCATACTTTTAACGGGTAATCAAATAGGAATAATGCTTTTAGATTACATCATCACTAGAAGAAAAGAAAAAGGGACACTGCCTAAAAATGCTGCCCTTGTTAAAACCATAGTTACTAGTACACTTGCAGATAGAATAGCCGAAGCAAATGGAGTGACGGTATTTAACGTCTTGACGGGATTTAAGTTCATCGGTGAAAAGATGACAGAGTGGGCGGAGACAGGTGAGTATACATACATTTTTGGATTTGAAGAAAGCTTTGGCTCGCTGTGTGGCACATATGCAAGAGATAAAGACGCGGTAGTTGCAAGTGTTATGTTTGCAGAAATGCTTCTATACCTTGAAAATAAGGGAAGTAGTGTGTATAAGCGACTGATGGAAATTATGGATGAGTACGGTTATTACACTGAGAAAAACTCAGCCGCTGCATACAAAGGACTATCTGGCATGGAAACCATGGCAAAAGTTATGGCAAAGGTAAGAGGCATGAGTATAACTGAAATTGCAGGTGAAGAGGTTCTATATGTAGCTGACTACTTATCGGGTGCTGTAAAATACGCAAATGGAAGTATAGGTTATACTGGGCTCCCAGAGTCTAACGTTATCTATTTAGGGTTAGAGGATGAACAGTTTATTTGCATACGACCAAGTGGAACCGAACCACAACTTAAGATATATGTTTTGGTATATGCAGACACCAAAGAAAAAAGTCAGGCAAAAGCAGATAAACTAATGGCTGCAGTCAAGGAAATGCTTCAATAACAATCCACAATTTGAACATTTTTGCTTGCAGTATATATGGGGGGAGTGAATGGAGAAAGAAAAACCAGCGAGCGCATCTGATAGCTTGGATGAAATTTTTAAATCTGAAGAAGTATCGGAAGAGAACCTTGTAGAGATTGAAGAGGGTAGCACCCCAAAAAAGAGCTTAAAAGACGCACTTAGTGGTGGAGAAGAAGATGCATCGCTAACTGCAAAAAAGTATGTGTCTAAGCGTGAGCTTTGGATGTATGGTCTTGCTGCGGGTGGACAGGGAATGATATATGCGATTATGTCATCGTATATATCCGAGTTCTATCTAAATGTAGCCATGCTTCCGCCGATGTTTGTTTTTTGGTTAATGCTTATCGCGAGAATTTTTGATGCAGCATACGATCCAGTAATTGGCACAGTTATGGATAGGCTAGAGCCTAAGCGCGGGAAGTATAAATCATATGTACTGTATACATCTGTGCCGATAGCTGTACTAACATTTTTAATGTTTTATGTGCCTAGTGGCTTGAGTATGACCAGTTTAATGGTGTACGCTGCAGTGACATATATTCTTTGGGGTATGGTTTACTCTATAAGTGATGTGCCATTTTGGTGCTTACCTAATGTCATAACGCCTAATGCGTCGGAGCGTGGAAAAGTTGTAGCGTTTTCGCGTACAGTAAATGGAATTGGCGGCGCTATACCTATGGCAATGTATATGCTTTTAAGTTTTATACTTCCATTTATGACTAACAAAACTGGTCTTGAGTTAGATAAGATTCAGTATATGACAATAGCACTCTTTTGTGCCATTGTCGGTGGTTTAATATTTATAACCTCATACTTCACTACCAAAGAGAGAGTGGTTGTACCCAAAACACCCAAGAAAAAGGATAAATCTGAAGAAGGCGCATTAAAGAGAGTGTTAAAGTGTAAGCCTCTTATGATTATCGTCATAATGGGGCTGCTTGCAAGTGGTAGATATTTAGTCCAAGTTGCTGCAATTCACGTAGCAAGATATTCTTTTTATGTTGGACCATCGTTAGAAGGGTTGAATGCAGAAGAGGTGGATGCAGCACTTAGAGCTAGTAGAGGACTTGTTTCAACCGTGTTTATGGTGTGCGCAGCGGTAGGTTCGTTCGGAGCTATGCTATTTTTACCTGCGCTGTATAAAAAGTTTAATTATAAACAAATCGTAATTGTCTCGTGTCTAGCTGGATTTGTTTCTAGCATATTAATGACACTGCTTGGGTGGTTTGTATCATTTTGGGCCTGCTTACCGTTTATAATCATCACCTCCATTCCACTTGGAGTCATCAATGTTACATCGTACGCTATGATAGGGGACGCCCTTGACTATATGGAATGGGAAACGGGGCGGCGAGAAACCGCCTTAGGCTCTTCCACTCAAACATTTGTTAACCAGTTTAGTAACGCGATAGCCACAAGCCTGATAGTACTCGTTTATCTAGCGTTAAAAATAAATCCTGCGGGTATTGTAGAAGAAAGTGGAGTGTTTAACCCTCTTGAAATGCCTGCAAAAGTGCGTTTTGGAATGTTTTCACTAGTGTCTATTTTACCAGGAATTAGTCTGCTGCTATGTACTATACCTGTATTTTTCTATGACTTAATTGGGAAAAAGAAAAATAAGATATTGAAAGAGTTAGAAGAGCAACGTATAGAAAAAGGCATTACGATTGGGGATTAGTAAGAAAAGTAAAGTTGTCGCTATCAAACAATTTTAGAAAATACATATATTAAAAGAGTTAGAAGAGCAACATAGAAAAATGGATTGCTGTCGGGGATTAGTAGTAAAAAGAAAAAAGTTTTAGAAAATCATAATATTAAAAGGGGTGAAAAATGTTTATATATCCTAAGTTTGTATCGGGCAAACAAGTAATAACAAGAGTATATGATAAGACATCAGAGATGTTGCAAAATATCACAGTTTACAAACTAAAAAAAGATGAAGAGATAGAACTTATCGAACCAGGAATGGAAAGCGCATATCTCATTCTTGAAGGGGATGTAACAATTTTTTATGGCGATAAAAGTATTGTAATGACGCGAAAAAGCGTATTTGAAGAACTGCCAACTTGTCTACATTTACCAAAAGATATCTCAGTTATTATAAAGGCAAATGAGGATAGTGAAATATTAGTTCAAAGCACAGAAAACGATAAAGATTTTGCTCCAAGGCTATTTACAAAAGATGATGTATATAAATTTGTTAGTTGTGAAGGGAGATGGGAAGATACTGCAACGAGAGATGTTGTAGATATAATAACAATTAAAAACTCTCCCTATTCCAATATGGTAATGGGTGAGGTGTATGCAAGACAAGGTAGATGGTGGAGTTATATCCCACACGATCATCCTCAACCAGAAGTATATTATTATAAATTTGCTCGTCCAGAAGGATTTGGAGCCTGCTTTATTGGAGAAAAGGCATATACTATTAAAGATGGAAGTGCAGGACTTTTTAAAGGTGGTAAAACCCATGCTCAAGTTACAGCGCCAGGATATCCTATGTATTGTTGTTGGATGATTAGACATTTACCCGGAAATCCTTGGGACAACACAAGAACAGACGACCCAAGATACAGTTGGTTACTTGATGAATAATAGATAACATACTTATCAAGCACTAGGATACCAAATACATCGCTATTAGATGATTAGGCACTGACCAGGCAATCCTTGGAATAATACAAGAACAGGCGATCCAAGATACAGCGGGTTACTTGATGAATAAGGGAAATATATATACGAAAGATTCAAGGTCCCGAATGCATTGCTATTAGAAGATTAGACACTGATCAGGCAATTCTTGTGAGTGATGCAAGAACAGACGAACCAAGATACAGTTAGTTAGTTGATAAATAGAGAAAATAGGCATAAAAAAAAGAAAGAGATGGTAAGCAATCAAGCCGAAGTCCCGCGTTCAAGCCAATTAAGGCGAACTATTCTCTTTCAAAAAGCATTATAGCATTGTAGGTATAATAAGTCAAAGTATACAAAAAAAGGAAAGGTTGCGATCGAAAAAACTATAATAGTTAATTCGCGTTTCACGTGTTCTAGCCAGTTAAGGCGAACGGAACCTTCCCGAAAGAAAGAGATGGTAGAACTTAATCTGGAACCCGCGCTTAAGCCAAATAAGGCAAGCAAATCTCTTTCGGAGTGAATTATAGTATTGTAGGTAAAATAAATTAAAAGGGGTAAAACATATTAATGTACGAGGTGAAAAGATGGCGATAAGGCGTATGAAAATAACAGTGGGTGAAGCAATAGTTAGGTTTTTAGATAACCAGTATGTGCTCCACGATGGAGATGAATACAAGTTTGTAGAAGGAGTCTTTACAGTCTTTGGACACGGTTGTGTGCTAGGGGTAGGCGAAGCTCTTGCTATGTCCGAACATACTTTGAAAGTATATCAAGGCAAAAACGAGCAAGGAATGGCGCATGCTGCAATTGCATATGCTAAACAAAATAACCGTAAAAAGATTATGCCTTGTATATCAAGTATCGGACCAGGGGCTGCAAATATGGTAACAGCTGCTGCAACTGCAACGGTTAATAACATTCCACTTTTATTATTCCCAGGCGATACTTTTGCAACCAGACGTCCAGACCCTGTTTTACAACAATTAGAAGTAGATACTAATTTAAATATCACAACTAACGATGCGTTCAAGCCAGTCACCAAATTCTTTGATAGGATTGTAAGACCAGAGATGTTAGAAAGTGCACTTCTTAATGCTATGAGGGTTTTGACTGATCCAGCAGAAACGGGAGCAGTTTGTATAGCACTTCCTCAAGATGTACAAGCAGAAGTATATAACTTTCCTAAGTATCTTTTTGAAAAAAGAGTATGGAGAATCGAAAGACCAGTTCCAAGCATGGACCAAATAGATGATGCAGTGAGATGTATTAGAAGATCTCGATTTCCAGTAATAATTGTAGGTGGAGGCGCAAGATACAGCGAAGCAGGAAAAACAATTGCAGATTTTTGTAGCAGATATAATATTCCATTTGCGGAAACTCAAGCTGGGAAATCAACGATGCCCGCAGCTAGTAAATATTATCTAGGAGGCTTAGGGGTAACTGGTAATAGTGCAGCAAATGTAATTGTGAGTAGAGCAGATTGCATTATTTCCTTAGGGTCAAGACTTTCTGATTTTACAACCTCGAGTAAAACACTATTTCCTGAGGCGAATATTGTTAGCATAAACACATCAAGATTTCATTCTCTCAAGATGAATGGAGTATCTGTACAAGGAGATGTAAAAGCAACACTTGAAATGCTAAGAAGTAGGCTAAGTGGATATTATACCTACTATCAAGAAGAATACGAGCTCTCACAAGCAGAGTGGAAAGGCGAGATGGAAAGGCTAAAGGGGATACAATACTCCGATGGTTTGGTTCCTGAAGTTATTAACATGACTAAAGATACAATGAAGGATTTTAATAAAGCTACAGGCGCAAGGCTATGCCAGACGACGGCTCTTGGAATCATTAGAGATAATATTAGTCCCGATGCAATTATTGTCGGAGCGTCTGGTTCCTTACCAGGATGTCTACAGCGTATGTGGGAAACAAACTATCCGTATTCATACAATATGGAATATGGCTATTCTTGTATGGGGTATGAAATAGCAGGCGCATTAGGTTCTAAACTCGCTGCACCCGATCAAGAGGTGTACGCTATGGCGGGAGATGGCAGTTATCTAATGTTACATTCTGAGCTTGTAACGGCTGTTCAAGAAAGAAAGAAGATAAATGTACTACTATTTGATAATGGTGGTTTTGGTTGCATCAATAATCTACAGATGGGGAAAGGAATAGATTCACTGGCTACAGAGTTTAGATATGGCGCGAAAGCAAAAACCGACTTTCTATCTATAGACTATGCATCAAGCGCTAAGGCATATGGATGTGCAACATATACAGCAAGGACGGAGGAAGAATTAAAAGAGGCTTTAATTAAAGCAAAAGAAGACACCGTTCCAGTTTTGATAGATATAAAGGTGCTTCCAAAGACTATGACTGATGGGTATGAAGGTGGTTTTTGGCAGGTTGGATGTAATGCAATGCCAAGGAATAAAAAGCAAGAAAAAGCACTAGCAGAACAACTTCATTACACCTCTGATAAAGACACCATATAATTTTGCGAAAATAGGCATATTAACGCGATAAAATGGAGTAAATCGTTAGGTTAAATTTATAAGTAAGCATATAATTAATATATTAAAAACTACTAGGAGGACCCCATATATGTTTAAGGGTAAAGATATTAAATTAGGAATTGCACCCATTGGTTGGACAAATGATGATATGCCTGATTTAGGTGGAGATATTTCATTTGAGAGATGTATTTCTGAAATGCAGGAAGCTGGTTATGAAGGCACGGAAATTGGAAACAAATATCCCAAAGATGCTGATATATTAAGAGGAGTTTTAGCAGAAAAGGGCTTAACTGTTGCAAACAGATGGTTTTCTACATTTTTAATAACTGATAGCTATGTAGCAAATGAAGAAGCTTTTATAAAAGAATGCGAGTTTCTGAAAACAGTTGGTGCAAAAGTTATAGGCTGTAGTGAACAAAGTTATTCTATTCAAGGAAAAGATGTACCAGTATTTGGAGATAAACCTATTGCAGATGAACTAGAGATGATGAGGCTTTGTGAGGGTTTAAATAGGCTGGGTCAAATTGCTCTTGAAAAGTATGGAATCTCATTAACATTTCACCACCACATGGGAACAGTCATACAAACTGCAGAAGAAATCGATAGGCTTATGTCTGGCACCGATCCACGATATGTAAATTTACTTTTTGATAGTGGACACCTTGCATATTGTGGCCAAGATTATCTAGAAGTTTTGAAAAAATATGTAGATAGAGTAAAACATGTTCACCTAAAAGATATACGCCCTAAAATCGTTGCTAAAGTCAAAAAAGAAGGACTATCGTTTTTAGACGGAGTAAGATTAGGTGCATTCACCGTTCCTGGAGATGGGGTTGTTGATTTTAAGAGCATATTTGAAATACTAGATAAAGCAGGATATGAAGGATGGTTGCTTGTTGAAGCTGAACAAGACCCTGCAATTGCAAACCCATTGAAATATGCCAAAAAGGCAAGAGCATACATAAAAAAAATAGCAGATATATAAAATTGAAAAGGGGAAAAAATATATGAAAATAGGCATTATTGGAGCAGGTAGAATTGGAAAAGTTCATGGCGAATCAGCCATGAGATATGTAAAAGATGCAGAGATTAAAGCCATTGCAGATCCATTCATAACAGATGCAACTATCGAGTGGGCGGAAAAGATGGGCATTAAAAACATATATAAAGATTACAAAAAAATCATCGAAGATAAGGAAATTGAAATTGTGCTAATTTGTTCATCTACAGACACACACAGCCAGATTTCCATAGAAGCAATCAAAGCTGGAAAGCATGTTTTTTGCGAAAAACCAATTGACCATGACATAAATAAGATTAAAGAAGTTATGGCAGCACTTAAAGAAAATAAAGTAAAGTACCAAGTTGGTTTTCAAAGACGGTTTGATAAAAACTTTAGAGCAGCAAAAGAAGCAGTTCTTGCTGGAAAAATTGGAGATTTAAATGTATTAAAAATAACATCTAGAGATCCTGGTCCTCCACCCGTATCATATATTAAAGTTTCGGGTGGTATATTCTTGGATATGACAATTCATGATTTTGATATGGTAAGGTACATGTCAGGTAGCGAGGTAGAAGAAGTCTACGCTATAGGTGCTGTTTTAGTAGATGAAGAGATTGGTAAAGCTGGTGATATAGATACAGCAATTATATCTTTAAAACTTAAAAACGGAGCGCTTGCTGTAATAGATAATTGTAGAAGAGCTACATATGGCTATGATCAAAGGGTAGAAGCGTTTGGCTCTAAAGGACAAGTTGCAGTAGGCAATCAATTAGAAAATACCACAGTCATAAGTAATGAAGCTGGCGTGACAGAAGAAAAACCTCAACATTTCTTCTTAGAAAGATACATGTCGGCCTATGCAGCAGAGATAACATCATTTATTGAAGCTGTTAAAGAGGATAGAGAAACAGAAGTAACAGTGGTAGAAGGGTTAAAGCCAGTGCTAATTGGACTAGCTGCAAAAAGATCTCTACTAGAAGGAAGACCAGTAAAAATAGCCGAAATTGAAAAAGAATACGGACTATAAAATCAGCTAAGGATTAAAACCTGCATTAATAAGGCTGCCTGCAAAACCTTAATGTAATGGTCGCGCGCAATGTATTAGATCAAAATCAACGCCGATTGGGCTAACCAAAAAAAAGATCACTACTAAAGGGAAGTCCCGTTGAAATAGCCAATCGAAAAAGAATACGGACTATAAAATCAGTACTGATATAGAAATATTTGTGCTTGAAATAGTAACATATTTTTTAAAAATATCTTTAAGGAAGCCATTCACTTAAAGATATGAAGGGGGCATAATGGCAAATAATATAACACACATATATTACGGACTAGAGATGGTCAAAAACTCCAGCGAGGAGATAAAACAAATTGTCAAAGGTGATGAAGACGCCTTTATTTTCGGAACTATGGGTCCTGACTATTTGTTTGCAGTTAGGGAACTAGGTTTTAAAGAGAAAAAACTTGCAAACCTAATGCACTCACTAAAACAATATGAACTTTTTGATGTTACTTCTAAGTACCTAAGAGAAAACTACGATAAGACACTGATGAGCTATATGCTGGGTTTTCTCACTCACTATATTTCAGACTATCATGTCCACTCGTTCGTTAATTATTTTTGTGAAAACGAACTATTGCAACATATGCCACACGAATATGCTAAATATACTCACAATATAATAGAGTTAGCTGGCGATGAGTATGTATTAAACACTTTCATGGGATATCCAAATAGTAACGATTATAAACTGCATAAAGTGTTAGCAGTAAGATGTACGACTTCTAAAAAAGTCGGTAAGCTATTTGAAAATGTGATAGCAAAAATTTACGGAAGCCCTTTTTCAGCTTTTAATGGTTGGTTTTCGCTTCTTGCTACTAGAGCAACCTTTTGGGCAACTAGAGACAAAAGCGGGAAAAAGATGAAATTAGTACGTAAGATGGAAAAGGCGTTTGGTCTAGACAAACAGATAGCAGCGTTAATGAGACCAGCTCCAGGGTATGGTGAAATTGACTATTTAAACTTTGCGCATAAACCCTGGAGAGCAGTTCGAAATAGAGAAGAAATGGTAGATTTAGATTACATAGAGCTTTTAGATGTAGCGGTAAAAGCAGCTGCAGAAATATATTTTCCTATGTATCTTGCTGCTGTTAAGGATGGCACGCCCCTTGATGAACAATATTTTAGAATCAGTTTTGATGGCATAGACTATGCATATGTATATGAAAGCAAAAATGGACTAAAGTCGCCAGCAACAGTAATCTATGAAAGAGTAGAAAAACCAGTCCTAGTAGAGGATGAAACAGAAGATAACGATGACCAGATAGAAGAATCTAATTCAGCAGAGGAAGAGGCAGAAGAAAATGTTAGTGAAGGAATAGAAGGGTCAGCTCTAGAAGAGACGGAAGATAGTGATGTTCAAACAGAAAAGCCAGCTCAAGCAGAGGAAGAAGTGCTTGAAGAAACAGACGAGCCTACTCCAGCGGAAGAAACGGAAGAAAATAACAGTGAAGAGCTAGAAATATCAATAGATGATGAAATCGCCGTAATGGTCGAACAGGTAACAATAGTGCCTGAAACAGAAGCCCAAAAAGAAGAAATGTTCGCAGGAGACGATGCTGAGAATTCGGAAAAGGCAGTTGATTTAACCGAGCCAATAATAGAAGACACTGAGGTGCAAGATACAGAAATACTTAGTGATGAAAAAGGTGGTGGGACCGCAAAGGAATCTAATTTGACAGAGTCTCAAGATACAGATAAAGATAGCAAAGAGTAGTTATTTTAGTTTCGTATTGTGAAGAGCATTACAAAAAAGATATAATGTTTTTATAGACATAGGGAGGTCGTAAAAATGAATAAGGAAAGTAGGAAAAAAGTAGGACTTGGTTACATAATATTATTTGCCGTATTGTGCTTTGAATTGTTTATGGTTGATCCTATTGATAGGGCTATTAATGGCTGGGGATCTGGATTTGGCAATTGGTTTTTTGAAGTAATCACAAATACAATGGCAGTTTGGTTTTTGTTTTTCGTGGTAGCATTACCCCTTGCGATTAGTTATTTTACAGGTCGAAAGGGTACCGAAAAAAAGAGATTTATTTTTGGGTATATTCTCATTCGTTTTCGTAATCTATGCTATTCGTAGATTCATTATGGGAGTTTTCGGCAGTGTGGAAGTAGCATCTCGTGGCGGAGTAAATGCATATGACTGGGCTGGTTTTGTGGTGGGCATTGCATATCTTGCAGTTATTATTTCTGTATTTGTAGCCCTTGATTTTACTTTACTGTTTAAGGCAAGCATCAAAACAGCTAAGGGTTATTTTCCAAAAGATACAACAGTAGAAGACATTAAAGAAGAATCTTCCATAATAGATGTAGCGGAAGATAAAGTAGCAGAAGATGTAGAAAGTTCAGAAGTTCAAGAAGTAGAAGCTGAAATTATAAAACCTGAAGAAGACGAGGAGTAGTGTCAGCAAACACAACGCAGTTATTAATTAGTCACTTGTTGAAAAGTTAACAGATGGTTGGCAGTTCTGCGAAAAGTAAAGAATACAGTATAGTACTAGCGTTAATATGCACTTAGTACAAGCAAATGAGTGTATAAAATGATTAGTTTAGAACGAGAGAGGCAGGTATGCCTCTCTTTTTTTTACAAAACTTTTACGTTTTAGGCATGCGCGCATGTTGAAAGTGTGAGAAATTAGAGGTATAATTTGCATAACTATATATTTTTGATTTTATGCTAGAAAACATGACGCTTATGGGAGGTATCGCATGAAAAAGGTTTTACAACTAGCCATTATTTTGCTCTTAATAACTATAGCTGTTTTAGCATTATCGTCTTGTTCATCATGTACATCATGTACATCTTGTACATCGTGTTTAGGTGGTACTGGAGGCGGAGGTGATAATAACGGTGGTGGAGACGGCGGTGGTGATGGTGGAGGCGACGGCGGCGGAACCCAGCCCGTTGATAAAGAGGCAAACTTAGAATCGATAACAGGCGGCACTATTGAGGGAACTACGATATTTTTAGACGTAGAAGAAACGGTAGCCAGCATTGATTTATCTGAGAAAATAACCGTATCCAGCGGAGCATCTTGGGAATTATATGAAGATGAAGATTGTAAAAACTTAGTTGCCACAAAAACCATAGATGGACTTGAGTCTGGAAGTAACACTCGTTACATCGTGGTTAAATCGGAGGACGCAAAAAAAACCAAGACATATACCTTGGAAGTTCATAGGAAGTATCGTGTTTGGATTACATATATGAATGGCTCTACAGAACACTCCAAAGAACATGTTGCAACGCATACAACATTAGGCGCAGGGCCTGCTCTAACAAAAGAAGGATATTCTCTAGAAGGTTGGTTCAATGCTTCTGATAAAAATTCAGACGGTTATTATGTTGTGGAACCAATGACGTTTATTGCGAGGTGGACTGCTAATAAGTATACCGTAACACTTAATGCAAACGGTGGAAGCGTAAGTGCAGAGAATCAAACCATTACATATGATAACACTTTCCTCATCCCAGCAGCATATGGAAACTCAGGCCACACATTCGATGGATGGTATACAAAAGCTGTGGGCGGGATAAAACTAACAGATATAAATGGACAAAGTATTTCTACCTGGTCTATTTCTAACGATACAACCATATATGCTCAATGGAAAGTAGCTAACTATACTTTAACTTTAAATAAGAGTCCTGAATATGGTGGTACCGTCAGTAACGCAGGAATAAAGGCTTATAACGAAAGTGTGACTATAACAGCAACCACGAGAATAGCGGGAGCTAGTATAGGCTATGCTTGGGATGGTTGGTACGACGGGGATGAAAAAGTGTCTGAAGGCACCTCTCTCACATACACGTTTAATATGCCTGCCTCTGATAAGACATACACCGCAAAATGGGCAATGGTTACATTAGGCGTGAATAATCAATATGCAGGAACTGTCAGCGGGTTAGGTGCTACTTATACTGTCGGTGAGAGTGTAACAGCAACGGCTACAACTTTCAAAGGATACACCTGGTTAGGTTGGTATAAAGGAAGTGAGAAAGTATCTGATGGGACTAGTACAACATATACATTCGACATGCCAAATACCGAAACAGTATATGTAGCAAAGTGGGCAGAAATTACATTGGCTCAAGATCCAGCGGAAGCAGGAACCGTGAGTGGAATAAAGGGAAAGACTCATAAGGTAGGAGATAGTGTAACAATAACCGCAACAACAAACACAGGCTATGCCTGGGATGGTTGGTATTATAACGGACAAAAGGTGTCGGATGGCACGGACTTGACATATACATTTATAATGCCAGCGGAAAACAGGACATATACAGCAAAATGGACGCAAATTAAGTGCACGGTGACATTTGATAAAAACGGTGGGGTTACTGGTCCCAGCTCTGTAGAAATTCAGTCTGGTGATGCAATTAATTTTGACCCAGCCACACATGGCTCATTAAAGTTTATGGGCTGGTATACAGAGATTACAGGTGGTGAAAAAATAACCGATAGTAGTGGGCAAGGTGCAAGTACTTGGGGTGTTGAAGGTGTGGAAAAGAAAAAATGGTCAAGCGAAGAAACCGAAAAAACACTCTATGCTAGATGGGCAAACATAAACGATTTATATACTAGGGTTGATGGAGACGGTAATATATCTGCTACTGGTCAGTTTATTTTGTTTGGCGAGTATCCGCAGACTCATGTAAATGATGCTACTACCATCTCAAATTTGGAGGCACTTACTGAACCAGAAGCTAACGGGTATTATAAACTAGGCACTGATTACTATGCAAAAGTAGAAGTTACTGCAGGTAGTACGGGCGATAATTTATACAAGTTTTCAACAGGTGTACTCAAAAAAGCAGGCACATATTATTTCAAAGTTGAGCCTATAAAGTGGAGAATATTGAACTATAACAAACTGTCTGAAGATGGTAATAAAGCCTTCATCTTATGCGAAAACGCAATAGAAAACCTGGCATATCGTGCAAGCAATAACAATAATTACAAATTGAGCGATATCAGGGTCTGGCTGAACAATCAATTCTTTACTAAAGTGTTTAGTGATTTACAAAGGGAATTAATTGAAATAACGCTAGTTGACAATAGTCCTGTAAGTGCTGGCTACACAACCAGCCCTGTAGCATGTGAAGATACAAATGATTTTGTATTCTTACCTGGATACATGGAAATGATAAACACCGACTATGGTTTTGACGGTACTGGTAGTGTATATAAGTCAAGAGGAAGATTAACGAGCGATTACACTAGGGCAACGGGTATAAGAATGCGACATGAAGAGGGAGATCCAGAAGTTTTTGGTAATGCCACGTTCTGGTGGTTGCGCTCTCCTGCATATGTAATTGATGAGGACGAGCAGGTGGATGATGATTGGGTGCGCTGTGTGGATTACGAGGGTGTCATAAACACAAGCACTAGGTATGCTAACTTTACCGATGTGGGCGTAGTGCCTGCAATGTGGATTGACTTAGGCTAAAAACATATTGCTATAT
>DAONQC010000016.1:0-30006 GCA_035409945.1 Clostridia bacterium | reverse complement strand
CGCGCTTGGTTCGGGACCAAGAGGTCGTGGGTTCGAATCCCGTCACCTCGACCATATACTATGACAACGGGTTTGATACAATTTCAAGCCTTTTAATTTTTACAGGAGACAGGTTAAAATTAAGTTTTTGTAAGAAGCAAATTTTTATACTAGAGCACATATACCAACTATTTTAGGTGAAACTTTGGCTATTTATATTTTATTGATATTATCAAAAGGACAATTATAATCGACTAAAGGAACATTGCTTGTAGTTAAAAGACATTTATAAAGAAATGGCAAACTTGCTCTGTATATAGTACAAAGAACATTTATATGGAGAAAATATATAGATAACAGCCAGCACTGTATATTTTTGATATAATATTATGTATATTTATTACCCGAGGTGAATGATTTATGTTGCGCGAAGAAATAAAAATAGTAATGAGTGGTTTTGAAGAAATAAACACTTGCTCTCTAAACAATAACGAGATAATTTTTGGTAAAGATATACCACTTGAACCTTATATAATGAGATACTTATTCAAAAATATATTAGGGTTTAAAGTTCGCTTTAAAATACAAGAGAAGACAAATTACATTATTCGATTTCGATATAAAGGATATGATTGTGAAATATCACATAAAAAGTTAAGTTATCAATTGATGGTAAATCCTATAATAAAAGATAATGTTTTGAAGGTATTTAGAAAGGTAAAAGCATTATTAGAAAAATATTTTATTGAACTTTCGCAAATAGCACTTCAAGAAGACAATTATATGCTAGAAAATAACATTCGAGCGTATGAAAACCGTTTAGAATATATAGAAGAAAGAATACTGTATCACAAGAATAATTTGCAAAAAAGCCAAGAAGGCAAACGGTCATATAGCGAAAACATCATCAAAAACATTATTTGTGAATTATATGGTAAATATCCTAATATTAATTTATTTGACGAGCATATGTCATCAATGCAGATTTTAACTGTGACATACATAGAATGTATATTTTCGTACATAGAGCACGTTTTAACACTTTTGGGAGTATTTAAGAGTTATAAAAACAAATATGAATATTTTCATAATTTCATTAAGCAAGGATGGGTGACTAAATGGGAGTTTATATTTGAGAATAAAGAAATTAATAACGAAGAAGTTAAGGCAGACATTAATAATGACAATGTCAAAGATGATTTATTTGATGAGTCAAAAAATCTTAAAGATAAGGCAAAGAGCCTTAAGGAGAAATATAGAAACAGTTGGGCTCATGGGATGTTTTCAAAAGAAAAGAAGATTTTTATTCCTATTGAGGGTTTAGGCAATTATCCTATGTTTATGAAAGAAGGGCGAGTAGTTGGTTTATGGGACAATAATCCGATGCTTTCAGCAGTAGAATTGCTTGCAGAGTTCAAGAAAATTAGAGAACAGTTTGATAACATACTTAATGAAAAATTCCCTTGCGAAATGATTCTGCTACGGGGCGGAGTAAGTGTAATGTTAAATATTAATTTGTACAAAAAAGCACTATCTTCGTCGGAATCGGCCGAACAATTTGTAGAGGAGATGATATGTCTAGAGTGTTATAGGTTTAATATGGATTGGTAATATACAAAACAGAGAGTTGCTTGTTCCAAATGCATTTCGGCAGTTTTATACAAAAATCATCTCGGTAGGAACGCTTTATATTGACTGGCTAAAATTTAGGAGTATAATAAATATATGCAGTAGGGCGGAGGGATATTTATGAATAAAAAACGCTATTCTTCTATAATTAAGAAGACACCGTTTAAGTATACAATTTCGAAGAAAATAGCGGGCTTGATTTTAGAAGGTTTTAATCGTAATGAAATCTATTACAAGTGTTTTCAAGATAATTATGTTGAGATTGATTCAATGCCAAGAAGGCGGGAAGTAACAAATGTAATCTACGCACGCCTTCTTGAGTTAGATAGATATTTACTTGGACAATTCTATAATGCTGACATCATTACATCGAAGTTTATATTAGTATATGCGATAGCCAAAGGTGATTCGTTGTTTTTTGATTTTATGTTTGAAGTTTATAGAGAAGCTCTTTTAGGTAATAAAAATTACATATCTATTGATGATTTTGAGCTGTTTTTTGCAGCCAAAAAGGAGGCAGATATTGTCGTATCTCGTTGGGGAAATACCACTATAAATCAACTTGCTAGAGGATATCGGAATATATTGGTTGAATCGGGGCTAGGTTATAGAAAAAAAAGAAATATAGTTGCTGTTAAGGCAATAATTCATCCTGCCGTTAGTGAACATATCAAATTTATTCAGGATGAGGAATACTTAAAAGCATTGCTTGGAGAATATTAAAAATGAAAGAAAGAAGCTTAAATGAGAGATTTGTAGAACTTGAAGACAGAATGATCTCAGTTGAGGCATTAACAAAATTGGGCGCACCAAACGACCTGAAGTTTTACATTTTTGATTACAATCCTCAAGACGAAATTGCAGTCAGGAAACAAATAGAAAAATTAAAAAGGATGAATAATTCTGGCATTGTTGAATTTGACCTTTATGAAATGATGTTAGAAATTATTGAAGAACAAGGATATACTCAAGCGGTTATTCAAGCAGAAAAAGAATATGATAAGCAACTTTTGCTTTCCGAAATATTTCAACCACTTTTATCAGTGGAAGAAGACAATAATGACTTTTTGGACAAATTTAAGTTAGTACCTGATGACGGGTCAAAAATCATACTTATTACAGGTGTAGGAAAATCATATCCAGTAATACGAAGCCATACTATATTGAATAACCTACAAAGTATTTTCAAGAGGAATCCCGTTGTGATGATGTATCCTGGGAGATATGAAACTAAAAATGCAATGACCCTAAGATTATTTGATAGATTAGATGATGATAATTACTATAGAGCTAATGTATTAGTTGGAAGGAGGATTGACAAATGATTATAAAAGATTTGTTTAAAAAACCGATTGATAGAAACATACAAGGTGTGGTGACAATTGGCAATGAGGATGAAGAACAAAAGTGGATGGAGCTAGAAGAATATGTCTGTACTGATGAGATAATTAAGCAGTTTAGAATATTCTTTAGGAAATATAGGGAGTCAATTGCTAAGCCTACTGAAAAGATGGGGGTATGGATCACAGGGTTTTTCGGTTCTGGTAAGTCACATTTCCTTAAAATATTAGGATATATTCTGGAGAACGAAACCGTGCTTGGGTATCCAGCAATTGATTTTTTTAAAGAAAAGATTCGGGATCAAATGCTTCTCGCAGATATGGAAAAATGTGCAACAGCAAATAATAAAGTCATTTTATTTAACATTGATTCAAAAGCAAAATCTGATTCAAAAAATAAATCACAGGCTATTATGGATATTATGCTTCGTACATTTAATGAAGCTATAGGATATTGTGGAGACAGACCTTGGGTTGCAGATTTAGAAAGGATGCTTGACGAGGAAGGTTTATTAGAAAAGTTTATTGATGTATTTGAAAAAGTGTCCAATCGAGATTGGAAAACAAACAGGTCAGCTGCAGCATTGAACAGAAAAAGTATAATTGATGCATTAGTTGAAGTTCGCGGTGTCCCTAGAGAAGATGCGGAGCATTATGTAAACGACCAAATCCGTAATTATACTAATTCAACTGAAGAATTTGCTAAAATCGTGGATTCATATTGTAAAAAGAATAAAACAAAAGTTATATTTTTAATCGATGAAGTTGGTCAGTTTATTGGTAATAATACCGATTTAATGTTGAATTTACAAACTTGTGTTGAAGATTTGGGGAAATATTGTAATGGTGATGCTTGGGTTGTAGTGACATCACAACAAGAATTAGACATTATGGCCACCTCTAACAAGAATAAACAACTAGATTTTTCAAAAATTCAGGGAAGATTTGATACTAGGATAGTTCTTTCTGGAGCAGAAGCTGGAGAAGTGATAAAAAAGCGTATTCTTGACAAAAAAGATTCAGCAATAAATCCACTAAAATCTATATATAGCATAAATGTCAACAAAATCTCTAATCTGATTATGTTTGAAGGTGCGCCAACATGGAGCGGTTATAAAGATGCAGAAGAGTTTAAGGATGTATATCCCTTTGTCCCATATCAATTTGAGTTGTTACAAAAGGTCTTTACTGCGATTCGTGAACACGGCATGTCGGAAGGCAAACATTTAGCTCATTCAGAACGATCATTACTGTCTGCTTTCCAAGAATCTGCTAAGAAATATGCAGAAAATGATACCGATATTTTAGTGCCATTTGATAGTTTTTATCAAACTATTGATAGATTTATTGATTGGGATATAAAAAATGTTTTTACATTAGCTAAAAAAAATCCGTCATTGAATGATTTTGATATCAGAGTGTTGCAAGTTCTATTTATGATACTACACGTAAAAGAAATGCCCGCAACACTGAATAGATTGGCAACTTTAATGGTCGAGTCCATTAATGAGGATAAGGCTATTCTGAAACAGAATATTGCAGAGAGCTTGGAACGTTTAGAAAAGGAAACACTAATTCAAAAAAATGGAGAAGAGTATGATTTTCTTACCAACGCCGAACAGGATGTAAATAAACAAATCAATCAAGTTGAGTATAACGAAGGTGAAGTAAAGAGAATGATTCTTGATATTGTATATGATAAGGTGCTTGAGTTGACCAAACTAAGATATAAAAATAGATATGACTTCTCATTAAACAGGTTTGTTGACGATGAGAGTAAAGGAATTAAGGTTGATGACAATATAACAATTAAAGTTCTTACAAATTTTACTGGAATATCAGATTCAGCCTCTTTGGCAGCAGAATCAGCGCGGACAGGGTTTTTAATTGTTGATTTGACTCGAGGTGAGTTTATCTCAGAACTAATAATGGCAAACAAAATATCTATTTATAAAAGGAATAACAGTGCATCTCCTACCGTTGCTATGGCTGAAATTATGTCAAAGAAATTAGCCGAACTTTCGGAGAGACTAAGGAGGGGAGAAGATATTATTCGTGAGGCGCTGCGTTCTGCGAAAATTTATTATAACGGTAATATTTTGTCGATTAAAGAAAAAGATGGTAAGGATCGTCTAATAGATGCTCTAAATCAAGTAGTTGAACAAGAATATTACAATTTAGGGTTGGTTAGTTATTTTTATAACGAACAAAAGGATGTTTTATCCGTTTTTACTAATGACCAAAAATCACTATTGGGTAATGATATAGTAAAGGATGCTAATTACCCAGCTTATACAGAAATTTTTAACAAGCTAAAGAATGACAAATCTTTATATAAAACAACAACCATTAAATCAATAATAGACTTCTTTAGTAAAAAGCCTTTTGGTTGGAGAGATTTAGATGTGCTGGGAATGATTGCGAATTTACTGAAAAATGAAACAGTACAGATTTATAGGCACGAAGTTTTAGTGAATATAAAAGATCCTAATTTTATGAATGACTTTGTTAAGAAAAACAATTTAGACACCATGGTTATTAGGATGCAGGAGAAAATAGAAGATACTATTCTTTATAAAGTAAAACAGATAATGAGTAGAGTATACTCGATGACAGTACCTATGAAAGAAAGTACTATGAAAAAAGAAGTATTAGATTTCTTTAACAAAAAGAAAGAGTTTCTTACTAATCTTAAAATCAAATATGCTGGTAAACAGTTTGCAGGTAGTGGAAGTATCCCTGCTATCTACGCAGATATAGATGCGATTTGTAAAACTGGCGATGCTGCTACTATATTTGACGAAATAATTAAAAGAGAAGATTCACTGAAAGCAAATTCGGAAATCTTAGAACAATTGGAGGCTTTTTACAAAGATGGGTCTGCTCAACAAAGAGTGTATAATGATGCATTAGAAATTGTTCAATGGTATGATGACAATAATTCTTTATTTGGAGGGTTAGAAAATATAGCACCAGTCATTGTTGATATGAATGATATTTTAAATATGCCAGTACCTTTCGCTAAAATGACACAATTAAGCAATCTCGTATTTCAAGCAAGTCAAATAAAGGAGAAAATTATAGAAAAAAAGTATCAAGATGCTTTAAAGTCTATAAATAATGATAAGGACGAAATTAAAAAAGAAGCAGACGCAGCGATAGAGTCCTCGATTTCAGATAGAAAGAAAACCAAAATCCGAGATAAATTTGATGAAATTGAAAACACATATGATAGCTGGAATAATATTATTACGAAAGAAACGCGAAATTTAGACTCTTATGTATTGTCTAGCCAGAGCACAGTGAGGGAATATAAAAAATTTATAACTAATGTGCTACACGAACCAGAAGATAGTTCCGAATCAAGTGAATGTTCTACTACTTCGGCAAAGAAACAAAAGACAATAAAAATAATTAATTGTATTCCTGCTGCGAAAAAAATAATTAAATCAAAAGAAGAAATTCCTTCAATTCTTGATTATATCAGAATAGAATTAGAAAAGGCGTTAAAAGACAATGATGAGGTTAATCTAAATTAAGAGGGTTATTATGGATAAAAAAGCACTTCAAAGTTATGCTATGTGGGCGAAGACAAATCTTGAAAAACAGATAGAGGTTTCCTTAAAGACATTAGGCATTAACTCAAAAACAGATATAAAAGAAGCAAGAATAGTGGGCGACTATACTGTCATCGATGGAGATATAAACTCCTATCCCAAAGATTTAAAAAACAAACGTGATAATATCATAGGACTTATAAAAAGGGATGGATATAAACAAGTTATTGAGGAATTTGCCTACACTTGGTTTAATAGAATAATCGCGCTAAGGTTTATGGAAGTCCATAATTATCTCCCTCATGGCTTTAGAGTACTTTCCAATAAAAGCGGTGGAGTTGAGCCAGAAATTATGCAACATCTCAACTTTGTTAAGGACGATTTAAAAATTAACTTTAATATGGTTTCATCATTAATGTCGCAAGGCAAAATTGATGAAGCTTATAGACATGTACTATTTAGACAATGTGTAGCATTAAATAATATTTTACCTATGCTGTTTTCTTCAGAACAAGGATATCTTGAATTATTACTCCCACAAACCTTATTGAGAGGCGAGACGGTTATAACAAAACTCCTTGAACTTGGTGAAGATGTTTTTAAAAACGATGTAGAAGTTATCGGATGGTTATATCAGTTTTATGTAGCTGATGATAGACAGGAATTTAGGACAGCGAAGACGGTAACGAAAGATTTAATTCCAACGCTTACACAGGTTTTTACTACAGACTGGATTGTACGGTATATGGCAGAAAACTCTGTTGGTCGTATATGGTTAGAAAGTTATCCTCAATCTAGCCTTAAATCTGAAATGAAATATTATGTTGATGATGCGAGACAACCAGTAGATGTTCAAAAAAAAATCAAGGCGATTAAATATACAAATGTCAACCCAGAAAACATTCGCGTTCTAGAACCTTGCTGTGGTAGTGGTCATATTTTAGTATATGTATTTGATCTGTTATATAAAATGTATGAAGAGAAGGGATATCAAGCGCGTGAAATTCCAACGTTAATTTTAAAAAACAATTTATTTGGATTAGAAATAGACAAACGGGCAGCTCAATTGGCTATGTTTTCATTAGTAATGAAAGCCAGGAGTTTAAACTCTAAATTTTTTGATGCAGAATATTACATAAAACCAAACGTCTACGAGATATGGGATGCGCGAGCGTTTCTTCCAAATAAATATGAGCAACAGCTCGCCGATTTAAAACTTTTGTCTAAAGATGAGATAAAAGATGTTAAATGGTTAGTAGAGACTTTCCGTTATGCTAAGACAATAGGAGCATTGTTAAAGGTAGAAGAGAAAGATTTTGAATCGATAGCTAAATCCATAAGGCGAATTAGAGAGCAAGCAGTGCCGAACATGTTCAACCATCAATTTCTTAATGATGGTGTGACCTGCCTTGAACATTTATTAGCTCAAGCGAGAGTGATGTCTTATAAGTACGACGTTATGATAACCAATCCACCGTATTTAGGAACTTCTAAATTGGAAAACAATCCGAAAAAATACTTACAAATACATTATCCTGAAAGTAAAACGGATATGTTTAGTATGTTTATGGAAGCTCCGTATGTCAAACAGAATGGTTATATAGCAATGGTCAACCCAGACTCTTGGATGTTTCTTGTTAGTTTTGAGAACTTACGTAAAAAAATAATCAAAAATAAATCAATTATTAATATGGTTCATTTAGGCATGGGTGCGTTTGATGCCGTCGTCCAAACTACAGCGTTTGTAATTCGTAATACAAACATAGGTGGTAACGGTGTATATTTTCGTCTTGTTGATAGTAAGAACAAAGAACAAGACTTTGTGGATAACTTAATCCACAGTTCATCGGGGGGGGGGGTATGCTTCCTGATAGATAATGAAACTTTTTATTCCATACCTGGCACACTTATTGTTTACTGGCTAAGTGACGCAATGATAGAAGTGTTTAGAAAGGGAATAAAACTTGGCGAGATAGCTTCTCCTAAACAAGGACTAGCAACTGGTAAAAATGATAGATTTGTAAGACAATGGTTTGAAGTGGAAATAAATAAGCTGTTTTTTACCGCTACAGATTCTATTCAAGCAATGTACACGGGTAAAAAATGGTTCCCCTACAATAAAGGAGGAGCATTTAGAAAATGGTATGGAAATAATGATTGTATAATCAATTGGGAAAATAATGGTAGAGAAATAAGTAATTTTAGCGGTTCTGTAGTGAGAAATCCCAATTATTATTTTATGGAGGCAATAACATGGTCTAAAATTTCATCTGGTCCAATTTCATTTAGATACAAACCAAACGGGCATATATTTGATGTCGCAGGATGTAGTATATTTTGTGATAGGGAGAGGCTGATTTATTTATTAGGCGCAGTAAATACTAATGTAATATTAAAAATAATCAAATCAGTTGCGCCAACACTTAATTATGAGGTGGGTCAGGTAGCCAGTATACCAATAATCTTTGCAGAAGAGGAAAAAGTTCGAAATATAGTAGAAGAAAATATTAAATTAAGTAAAAGTGAGTGGGATTCATTTGAGGAGTCTTGGGACTTCAAGAAACATCCCTTAATATAAAGTTTAGGAAGATACATATCTTCCTGACAAAGGAGGATATGTGTGATGAATATGATAAGATATGAGGTTAACCAAAACTCTTTTAGTATTATACCTGGTAGTCTGTTTGCATATTGGGCTTCGAAGGCAATTATTGGCTCATTTAAAAATGGGATAGAACTTGGGGCAATGTCAAAGCCTAGACAAGGCATAATACCAGGGAATGTGGATGCGTTTTTGAGGTTATGGCAAGAGATTAGTGTTGATAAGATAGGGTTTAATCATGCTAAATATGAAGATATTAATAAATACGGTAAAAAGTGGTTTATATACAATAAAGGAGGGGCGTTTAGGCGTTGGTTTGGAAATCTTGAATATGTGATTAATATGGAAAATAATGGTTATGATATAAAATATTCAGGTTTAAATAATAACTACAGATTGAGAGAACCAGAACTATATTTCAAGGAATGTATTAGCTGGTCTAAAATTTCAAGTGGATTGCTTTCTATGAGATATATGCCTGAAGGAACATTGTTTGATATTGCGGGTTGTTGTATTTTTGGATTGGAAGATAATGGATTATGCTATATATTAGCATTAACAAACTCAAAAGTAGTTATGAAAATGATGGAATTTATGGGTGCGACATTAAATTACGAAGTAGAGCAAATAAAAAAACTTCCACTAATTATAAGTTATGAAAAGCTAGATGATATATCAGCGTTGGTTAAAGATAATATTATTGTTTGTAAAAAAGATTGGGACTCGTTTGAAAATAGTATAGATTTCAAAGAGCACCCACTTATTTAGAGGAGTGCAATAGGAGAAATGATATGGGAAAACTTATATCTGATAAGTATAAAAAATGGGAAGAAGAATGTAAAAAGAGATTTGATACGTTAAAAGCGAATGAGGAAGAATTAAATCGTATATTTATTGAAATATACGGTTTGCAGGATGAACTTACTCCAGATGTGGAAGACAAAGATGTTACAGTTCGGTTAGCCGATTTGCAAAGAGAAATCAAATCGTTAATTTCCTATCTAATAGGAATTGAAATGGGTCGGTATTCACTAGATGTTGAAGGTTTAGCTTATGCTGGTGGTAAATGGGAACAAACGAAATATGTTACATATCAACCAGATGAGGATGGGATTATCCCCGTTTATTCACGATTAGGGATGGAAGATGGTTTGACAGAAAGAATAATTAAACTTATTAAGTTTATTTATGGAGATGATACATACAGAGAAAATATTGATTTTATTGCCGAAGCTCTAGGAAAAAGGATGAATGAAGCATCTGAAGAGGTTTTAAATAGATACTTAAGAGACAGCTTTTATACAGATCACATAAAAACATATCAAAAGAGACCTATATACTGGATGTTTTCTAGTGGTAAAAACGATGGATTTAAGTGTTTGATATATATGCATCGGTACAATGAAGATACATTAGCTAGAATTAATTCTCAATATTTTTTACATGAAACTGCACGAGTGAATGCTGAGATAAAAGATATAAAAATTTTGCTAGAAAAAGCTGACGAAAAAAACAAAATACGTCTAGAAAGACAGCTGAAAGAGTTATATGCGAAACAGAAAGAAATGATTGAATATGGTCAAGTGTTAGACCATATGGCAAATAAGTACATAAATTTAGATTTGGATGATGGAGTTAAGACCAATTACGAAAAATTCCAGGGAATTGAGATTGTGAGTGATAGTGGTGCAAGGGTTAAAAAAGACTTATTAGTTCCAATTAGATAGGGAGGCATAATGGCAAGCGTAGATTATGAAGGTGCTAAAAAAGAAATTGAATCAATTTTCAAGAAAGCTAGTGATAGAAAAATTGTATTTTGGTATGATGCACCGCAAAATTTTAGAGAAGATGTTGAATCTGATGTTTTTACGGATTTCAAATTACTTGTTTGTGAACAAAACGAATTTGAAATTAAGAAAACAATTGAACATGATGAAGTAAATTCGAGCTTTTTAGTTTACATCCCTAGCGAAAGACCAGAAGATACCAAAAATTGGTTATTAGATATTCTTATGTATAGCGAAGAGTATTATGCTGATACTGTAGCGTTGACAATGCGTAGATTAGGAGTCTCTAATACTGATTTAAGAAAAGTAATAGAGGAACATATAAAATTTTTTAATAGTGAAGCAAGAACTAAAAAATTAAATACGTATATTCAGGTTAGTGATAATACATCGAAGAAAGAACTCCAAATAGCAATGATGGCAGTACTTACTAAAGCTACATCAAATACCGTAGAAGCAATCCTGACGGAGTTAGTTCTTGAAAAGGATAATAACATAAAATATGAGGAATTAAAAAAATACGGGTTCGAGAATTGTATCTGGGAGTTAGTAGGTGAGAATTATAACTATGAGGGAGATTTAAATATTAAATCTTTAATCAAAAAGTATGTATTTACTCATTTTATTGAACAAACAATAGGTCAAGAAAGAGATTCGTCCAATCCGTTTGCAAAAATACCTTCATTCTATGAGCAATATTTAGTGACTAGCAAGGGAGTAAATGATGCTAAATTTTTTGTAGATAGAATAAAATCCGACAAACGTTATGAAGATTTGCAAAGGAAATTGTCGTTAGAATTAAACATTAAAGGCCTTATTGCACCTAAGGAAATTTCTGCTATCCAATTTGCAGATACCTTTGAATGCATAGACATAGAGATTATTAAAAAAATAGCCACTAGTCTTAACAGCGGAAGTTTAGAATACGATTACTTTGAAAGGATCATAATGAACAGGGTAAATTCGATGTGGTATGAAAAGTATATCAATGAGTATGGCGTGTTACTTTCTTCAGTTAGATTTTTGCGGAATATAGAGAAATCTATTGAGCAAAACCTAGCTGTGGATGAGTATATTCAAAGATATGTGACTAGATACTATAAGATAGATAGTGAATATCGCAGGGTAATTACATATTTTAGGCTGATAAATGATACGTTAGAAGAGTTTGAGAAATTAGTAGGGTTGATAGATTCTTTACATCAAGAAAAGTACTTGGATGTGATAGGCTACGAGTATAGTAAGGCATTATTAAAATGTAAAAAGTGGGAATTTTTCAGTTCAGATATGTCAAAAGACTTCTACATGAAATTACAAAAAATTTCAGCAAAAAAACTGTTTGTAATCATATCAGATGCTCTTCGTTATGAAATCGGGACTGAAGTGTATGAAAAAATTAAAGTGAGTAAAGTATTAAAAGGCAGTGTGGAACTCAAATATATGGTAAGTCCATTGCCATCAATAACATCGTTTGGTATGGCTAGCCTATTGCCTCATAAGGATATTAGTTATGAAAATAAACACGTATTAGTTGATGGGATGCCAACTAATAGTATTGCGCTAAGAGATGCAATCTTAAAGGCTAAAAATCCATCTTACGCTGCAATTTCTTATAATGATATAAATGATATGAGCAGTCAAGAACTGCGTAAATATTGTTCAGATAAGACACTTGTCTATATTTATCATAATGTAATAGACAATGCAGGCGAATATAATGAAGCAAGGGTTTTTGATGTTACAGCAACTTGTGTGGCGGAGTTGGAGGCTCTAGTTAGAAAACTATACAACACCCTACAAATTACAAATTATTACATTACGGCAGACCACGGCTTTATTTATAGAAGAAATAAAATTCATGAATCAGATAAATATAGTGGTATAGTAAGTTTGGATGCCAATGAGACATCAAAGCGATATTTAATAACAGATGACGAAACCATGAGTATTCCGTACACTAATGAAATTAAACTTGGTAATGTTTCTAACGGTCAATTTAAGATAATCAGCCCATTAGGTTATGATTTATTTAAAACACAGGGAGGAGGAGTGCAGTATATACATGGAGGTCCATCTTTACAGGAAACCATTGTGCCAGTTATTCATGTTAGCGAGTTGAGGTCAAGAGCTGATGTTGATCCAGTGCGACCTGTGGGCGTTAGACTCAAAAGCGTTACAAGAAAAATAACAAATAGAAGTTTTACACTTGAGTTTGAACAAATCGAAAAAGTGGAAGAAAAGAAACACGCAATTACCTGTGAAACATTCATCGTTGATGAAAAAGGAGATAGGGTTTCTAATGAATATAAGTTTGTAGCGAATTCTTCAAGTGATGACCCCGGAACGAGAATTACAAAAATTAGATTCATTTTAGATAATATTCAATTCGATAGAAATAAGCCCTATTTCTTAATTTTAAGGGACGCAGATAATGACAATGGTGATCATATTGAAAAAGAACAGTTTATAATTGATCTTATTCAGTTTAAGTTGTTTTAGGAGATGGTAGTATGGATAATTTAGATAAAAAAGTATTTGAGTTTTTTTCAGGAAGAGTAGTTCCCAAAGGCGCTACAAAAAAGATTAAGAATAGTGCCAATGTCCCGACATATGTTTTAGAGTATTTACTTGGAACCTATTGCACCTCAGATGATGAGCAAGAAATTGAATTAGGCATCGAGCAAGTAAAAAGAATTTTAGGTGATAATTACGTTCGTCCCGATGAAGCGGAAAAAATTAAAGCAAAAATTAAGGAAAATGGTAGCCACACAGTAATAGACAAAGTAAGTGTTAAGCTCAATGAAAGAATAGACCAGTTTGAAGCGGATTTTTTGTTTTTAGGTATTAGCGGAATATATGTTAATTCCAAATATGTAAGAGAATATGAGAAACTATTAGCGGGTGGTATTTGGTGTATCGTAGATCTATCATATTTATTTAATGAAGACGATAGAAAACAAAGTCCATTTATTATAAATGACATTACGCCTATTCAAATACCTAATCTTGATAAAAACGAAATTATAGAGGCAAGACATAATTTTACGAAGGATGAATGGATCGATTTAATATTACGTTCTACAGGGATGGAACCGACGCAGTTTGAATATCGTGTTAAGTGGCATTTATTAGCTCGGCTTGTGCCATTAGTTGAAAACAATGTTAATATTTGTGAACTTGGTCCAAGAGGGACAGGCAAGTCTCATATTTACAAAGAATTATCTCCTAATTCAATTTTAATTTCAGGTGGACATACTACCGTTGCTAATTTGTTTTACAATATGGCTAGAAGCCAGGTGGGACTAGTAGGAATATGGGATTGTGTTGCGTTTGATGAAGTTGCAGGCATTTCGTTTAAAGATAAAGATGGTGTGCAGATAATGAAAGATTATATGGCATCGGGTTCTTTTGCAAGAGGGAAGGATTCAATTCAGGGTAATGCATCAATGGTTTTTGTGGGAAATATTAATCAAAGTGTGGATTCATTATTAAAAACTTCTCATTTGTTTGAACCTTTTCCTGAAGCTATGATAGATAGTGCCTTTTTTGATCGTATGCATTGTTATATCCCTGGTTGGGAAATCCCTAAAATGAGACCTGAATATTTTACGGACAATTATGGCTTTATCTCTGATTATATAGCTGAGTTCTTTAGGGATATGCGTAAAGTACCACAAACAGATGCATTTGATAAATATTTCAAATTAGGTAGATGTTTGAATCAAAGAGACACAATCGCTGTCAGAAAAATAGTATCAGGTTTAACTAAGATAATTTATCCTGATGGGAAATATTCAGAAGACGATATTGAAGAAATTTTAAAATATGCAACAGAAGGTCGAAGGAGAGTAAAAGAACAATTAAAGAAAATTGGGGGCATGGAGTTTTATGATGTCCAACTTTCATACATAAGATTAGAAGACATGGAAGAAGTATTCGTCCCAGTTTTAGAACAGGGAGGTGGACGGCTCATTCCAGAAGGTGTTGGAAAACCAGGGCATGTTTATACAGTTGCCAGTGGAAGTAATGGTATGAAAGGGTTATTTAAGTTGGAAGCCACTAATGCTGATGGGAACGGGAGATTTGAAGTTTTAGGAATGTCATGCTCTAGAGAGGCAAAAGAATCAGTTAAAACTGCGCAAAATTATTTTAAAGCAAATGCTAAACAAGTGAGCCAATCTATAATGGTGGATTCAAGAGATTATTTAATACATATTCAAGACTGCCAAGGCGTAGGTTTAAATAGCGATATTTCGATTGCTACATTAATTGCTTATTATAGCAGTGCATTAAACAGACCAGCTTTGCCCCAAATGGCGGTTCTTGGTTCTATGAGTATTGGGGGTACAATAAATAAGGTTGATGAACTTGCGTTTGTTATGCAGGTTGCCCTTGATGCCGGGGCAAAGAAAATCCTTATTCCTATGAGTAGTGCTGTTGATATTCCTACTGTTCCTGCTGAGTTGTTTGCTAAGTTTCAATTAAGCTTTTATAACAGTTTAGAGGATGCTGTAATGAAGGCTTTAGGGGCAGAATAAGAGGCGACATTTTGTTGCCAAGGCTACACATATCATACAGTGCTGGTATTTGCGAACTTATAATTACCTCGTATTATTATATGGTTTTATAGAAAATACGCTAGCAGTTTGTCGCATCCTTGACAATGGTCACTTCCTGTGATACCGTAGAATCAACAGAACTGATGGCTGGTACTGTACTAGTAAACGAGTTTCTAGTATTCCCAGATAAGGTAGGTTCTGTTTTTTTATTATGTCTTTAGTAACGGTAGGTTTCATGGAGTTCATTACGGTGTAAAGTTGTTTTAGATATATCAATCAAAAGTCAAACTGCAAAAAAGGATTGGGAATATTTATTATGATTAATATCGATAATAATTTAATACTTGTCAAGGGAGAGGATAAGACTGAGTCGATATTGTCGTGGGAATATGACAAATACAAGCCGGTTATAAATATTACGTATAGAGGGCAAAAGACATATACATATAAAGCTAGTGATGTTAAATTTTTTAAATCTCCAGAAACAATTAAATTGGACAATAAACTAGTATTGAAGGATGGTAAGCATTGCTATGGTGTTACTAAAATACTTAAATTTGACTCATATGCTCGGTTATATTACGAAAGTGGATACAAGGAAGTCGTTCCTTTTAAGACTATAAGATTAATTGATTCTGAATTAGATAATGAGATTTCTAAACATTGTTTTGACTATCTAAATTCGATAGCCAAAGTAATAGGTCTTCGTACGGAAAAGGGACATAATATATTAGCTTCTAGATATGAAAAAATTGATTTTATTCGCGCAGATAGCATAATGTCCTGTTATTTGTGTGGTGTGCTTAAAAATAATAAAATTTCAAATGACAAAACGGCAATATTCCCTTTCGGTTTTAACATTAGCCAAAAGAAAGCAGTGGATAATGCGCTAAACAACATGATTAGCGTTGTCGAGGGGCCTCCAGGTACTGGTAAAACTCAAACAATTTTAAATATTATTGCTAACGCAGTTATACGAGGAGAGAGCGTTGCTGTTGTATCAAGTAACAATTCGGCGACTGCTAATGTATTTGAAAAACTTGAAAAGTATGGCGTAGATTTTTTAGTTGCATCATTAGGAAATTTAGGAAATAAGGAAGAATTTATTAACAGTCAAACTGAAATGCTCCCAGATCTTTCTAGTTGGCAGATGGGTTCTCGCGAGTTTACAGAAAAGAAACAACTTATTCGACACGAGGGTGTAGAGTTGAATGAAATGCTATCTTTACAAGTAGAGAGAGCCACGCTATTAGCAGAATTAGATGTCTTAGATAAAGAATATAAGCATTATCAAAATAGTCTTCAAGACACAAATTCACTTAATTGTGGAAAGATAGTATTTTCTAAAAGAATTGAAGCGAATCAAATTTTAGAATTTTTATCAGAATACCAAATAAGGATGGAAAAAGGGACCTCACTTGGAATATTGATAAAATTAAAATGGCTATTTTGTTATGGGTTCAAAAATTTTAACTTTTTTGATATGTCTGTAGATCAATTTTTGGAATGTTGTCAATGTGTATATTATGAAAGACGAATATCTGAAATTCAAGCAAGGCTAAAATCTATTCAAACGAGACTAGATACATATAATTTCGATAAAAAAATGGATGAATATACACAGCTATCGAAACTTGTTTTTAAAGCAGAGATTGCAAAAAGATTTACAGGGCAACCAAAGAGAAATATATATGATATTGATCAACTTTGGAAACAATCAGAAGATTTTATTAGAGATTATCCAATAGTATTAAGTACTACATACTCACTGCGTTCAAGTCTGTCTCATCACTTTGTTTATGACTATGTAATAGTTGATGAAGCATCACAAGTAGATATTGCTACTGGTGCTCTTGCAATGTCTTGTGCCAAAAAAGCAGTAATTGTTGGAGATTTAAAGCAACTGCCTAATGTCGTTACTTCTGAGACTAAAAAGATAACAGATACAATATTTTCTAAATATAAATTAAACACTGCCTATTCATATGCTGAAAACAGTTTGCTTTCTTCAATAATAAAATTGTTTCCCGATATTCCTAGAGTTCTTTTGAGAGAACATTATCGCTGTCATCCAGATATAATAGGGTTTTGTAATCAGAGATTCTATAACAATGAATTAATAGTTATGACAAAACCAAAGTCAAATAAACAAGCAATGATGGTTTATAGGACACAATCAGGCGACCACGCTCGGGGGCACTATAACCAAAGGCAAATAGATACTATACTAAATGAGATTATTCCTGAACAAAAGTTAAACATAAATGATGATTCATTAGGTATTGTAACTCCATATCGTGAACAGGCAGATAAATTACGGGAGATTTTTAGTGGGACAGGAGTAAAGGCAGATACCGCTGATAAATTCCAAGGTCAAGAAAGAAAGGTTATGGTTTTTTCTACCGTAGATAATGAAATTGGGGATTTTGCTTCAGATCCTAATCGTTTAAATGTAGCAGTGTCAAGAGCAAAAGAACAGTTTATTGTTGTGACCGATGGAAATGATAGGGATGGGACTTCACCCATTCACGATTTGATAGGGTACATCGAATATCATAACTATGCTGTTATTGATAGCAAAATTTCGTCTGTATTTGATTACCTTTACAGTCGTCAATCTTTAGCTAGACAAGAAGTTTTAAAAAAATACGGAAGGATTGCTGAGGTAGATAGTGAAAATCTAATGTATAAAGTTATACGAGAAGTTCTTGGCGAGGATGAATTTTTAAAATATGATGTTGTTCCTCATGTGCCTCTTCGTGATATCATAAATGTTAGTAAATTAAGTGGAAGAGAATTTGAATTTGCAAGAAACCCCTGGTCACATGTGGATTTTTTAATTTTTTCGAAACTTTCACATATGCCTATACTTGTTATTGAAGTTGATGGATTTGCCTATCATTATGCAAATGAAAAACAAATAGAACGTGATAGTGTAAAAAACAATATTCTTGATAAATATGGCATACCCATTGTTCGCTTCTCTACAGTAGGTAGTGGTGAAGAAAACAAGCTTCGTCAAGCTTTAAAAAATTTGTGATTAAATGTATTAAAATTGGGTGTCTGTCCTAAGAGGAGACAATAGGGCGCATTGACTCTCATTCGTAAAACAAAAGGTGAAAAAAGTTCAAATGGGCAGAAAAAAACCAGGCATTCATACGTTCCTGGCGAAAAAAATAATTCTTTTATAGTATCTTTATTGTAATAGGTTAGTGTTTCATTGTCAAATGGGATTGAAAATTATAATTGTAGTTATAAACCATTTTTGACATTAGGTATTTCATATGGTATATTAATTTTGCCATCACCCAAAACGGGGAAGCTACGGTGAATTCGCGTAGACAGCGAGAGAAATCATGGCTATAAAGGTTAGACTCTCTGCATAAAAGCCCTTAGGGGCTTTTTTGTTAGCGTTTTATATCAATTGTATAATTGTTAACTAAGATAGTCTGACGTTTCGCCATCATAATCGTAATCTACCAGTTCTAGACCATGTTTTTTACAAAACTCTTTTACTTCATCCTCGAAGTTACCGCCATAATCCTCAGCGACTGGTGCATAATATTCTTCATAATTGCAATAAAAGTAGCAAAAACTATATAGCAGTGCAATAACTATAATGATTTTTTATTGCCTGTAGGATTACGTACTTTTCAATATTGTATTGTTGAAATTATTGATGACTTTATAATACATTTAGCTAAAATTGATGAATAAAAAAGGTAGACAACATAAAAGCCCTTGAAGGGCTTAAGTGCTTGTGGTCTCTTACCAAACAACGAGGGGGCTTGGATCTCCACAATGTCTTTCCAGCGTGCTGAAAGCTTTTTGACTACAGAACTCTCGCCCCAATAAGGAGATTATAGAAGAATGAGATGCGAAAATCAAGTACGGTTGATGATAAAGATTTGTTATAAGAAGTGTGAACTTGATAGGGAAACAAGGAAACAAGTTGCTAACAAAAAAGCCCCAAAGGGCTTAAGTGCTGTAGTATCTAGCCAAGTTATAAAACTTAATACAGTGGATAGGGCTTTTACTACTGTCTCCCACGAATTCTCCCGGAGCTGTCAATTAAGACCTTGCACCACCAAATAAATTATATGAAAACTAACTCAGCAAGTCAACAGACTTCATTTAATGAGCAAATTGAAAGTTTAATTAAAGTATACTATTATTATTGTAGGGAAGGTGGTTAGATATGAAAAAAGGGATAGTAGTATTAGTTGGTTGTGTTTTTATTTTATTTGTATTTTTGCTTGTTTCTTGTAATGGGATAAGAGAGTATAGAGACAGCACAAGAGAGTATGGAGACAGCATAAGAGAGTATAAAGGTCAAAAGATTACACAAATTACATATGAAACTATTAATTTTAATGGTGGTTCTAAACATACATCTATTTTAGATTTCAATGAAAACAAATATTCATCAATTCATTATGTTCCTGGAGAAGGTGAGCCTTCCGAACAAAACAGTAAAGAGTTTACGGACGAAGAAGAAAAAGTTTTTATAGACACTTGCTATACTTATGGGTTATTTAAGCTAAAAGAATCGTATGAGTTAGCAGACAAAGTGGATGACGGTGGCGGCTGGACACTAATTATAAAATATGAATATGGTAATGAAAAGAAATCTAGAGGGAAAAATACGGGACCTTACGAAGTGTTTGATAAATGTGCAATAGCTTTTTATGACATTTGTGGGGAACAGATTGTAGGTACGCTGCCTCCGTGTTATGCATCTCCACCAAATATAGATCGTTCACTTTCATATACTGTTGAAAATTACAACTGGTCTGGTTTTGGGCAGCCTAAAGTTGTAAGAGCAAACTATAAATGGAATGGAAGCGAATCATTAAATAACGATATTTTCGCACTTAATTCCACACCGGCAATGCAAAATGAATTTGAATCAGGTATTGATTATTATTTTTCATTAGGTACTACCAATTATGACTGTTATGAAAAATTTAATAAGGTTACTGTCAAAAAATATGATTACAATGCCGAACTAACAAACGAAGAGATTATTTTTACTGGTGGATGGATTAGTAGTCAAAAGATGTCATTGGAATTTAATAAAATATATGTTTATGAAATATCTTTCAAAGACGGTAAGTTTGTTCAATATACATTCAACACTAAATCAAACTAAAATAATTTTTTAATCCTACTATTTAAGAAAAGTAGAAAACATCCGGCTTGCATGCCTCCGGGCGACAAAGAGAATTCTTTTATGATTAATTAATATAAAAGAATTAAGGACTAGGAATATTAAGCTAAGTAGTATAAATGTTCTGAGAGATGAGGGGTAAAAAAGGGTAACAAAAAAGCCCATTAAGGGCTTTCTGTTGTGCAGTCTAATACCTGATTAAAAGGGTCGTGGACTTTTGCACTGTCTTTCCAGCAAGCTGAAAGCCTGTCATCCCGACACTCCTGACCCAGTAAATAGATTATAGAAGTATGGGGTATAAAAATCAAGTAGGGGTGATGACAAAGGACTGTCGATTTATTATTTGTCTTTTGCGATACGCATATTGCATACTTATACAAAATCGTTGATAATATAAAAAGGATTGGCTGTATGCTAGTCAAAACTAAATAATGTTTAGGGGGGATAAAAAATGAAAAGCATACAACAGGATATAGAAGATGGTTTGTGCTATGAAGGTGCTTTTTGGATAATAGCAGATTCAGTAATAGATATTTTTAAAGGCAAGTTTGAATTGTTGGGGGAACGGATACTGATAAATCATAATGGCGAACCAGTAGAAATTGTTAAAACCAAAAGAGGTGATGTGCCACACAAAAAGTTATGGCAACAAGAGGCTTATAATACTTGGAATAAAGAATATGATTATATGTTTTTTCCAAGAGGTAGAGTGTCTGTGTATAAAGGAAATGCATTTGTGCATATACATTCAAAAATGAACATCCCTAAAGTAATAGATTCAATTATCGAATATTATAAAATAAGCGATTTAGATTTGAATATTGAATATATGAACAAACAAGGAAGCCACTACGATTTTGGATTGGAATAAAAAATAGTAGATTCGTTTTAGTTCCTTACATTTTTGATAAAAAGCTTAATAACGCATGAGGTAAAAATGCAAAAGGTAAAAATAACGGTAAAGAAAATTGCAGTACATAAAGATTTAATAGATGAATATGAAAATCTGATTGAGAATGCTTGTAACTTGGTAGAAGGGCAGGTATTTATTGCTAATGGATGGGAAAAACCTGTTGGACTTTGTGATAGTGCTTGGGAGACTATGTCACCATTTGTTATGACACTCGCTTATGGTGGTGAAGATATATATAACGGATGGATGAAGAATAAAAAATCTGCAATGATTTCTTGTAATGATGGCTTTCGTCCTGTTAGTTTTCTTTTGGAAACAATGGATGAAAAAGCCGATTAGATTAAAAAACTAACGGTTATGTACGGACACCCAAATCAAGCTGATTAAAAGGATTGTTGATGGACAACAAAGACAATGAGAAGGTTTATATAACGGACATACAAATAAACCGAGTAAAAAGATCTTTGGTGCAAATTAAAGATACAACGTGGTTTAGATAGGGATGGGTTTTAAAGTTTAGATAAATTAGAGATATTATCTATTTTTCAAGGTTAGGGGATGGAAAAACCGGCTAAGAAAAGATGCAAAAAAATTATTGGGTTAATTATTCTTGTAGTTATTTTGCTTTGTTTTGTTATTGGCATTTTAGATTTTTATTTACCAATTAGTAGTAGTAGTAGTAAAGGTTCGCTTGTTGCATCAACATATCATTTAGATGAAGATGGACAGTTTTTAGCTGACATTCCTTTTGATAAATATTTGCATGATGGTGCCGCTATTGAAGGAACAGTGTTTGATATTAGAACTTATGGAGCTAGTGAAAATAAAGGTTTTAAAGATAATGCAGTTGCCATTCAAAATGCTATAAATGCTGCCTTTGAAAATGGTGGTGGAGTTGTTTTAGTAGAAGATGGTAGATATAGGACAAGTAAGTTAAGGCTTAAATCAAATGTAACTTTGAGGATAGAAAAAGATGCATCTTTAGAGTGTATTACATATGATGAAAATAAATCTTTAAATGAAGAAAAAAGGTTAGATTCACTTGGATTTATCTCAGCAAGTGATGCTGAAAATGTAGTAATTGAAGGGCCGGGACGAATTGCTGGAAATGGTACAACTTATGTTAATAAGGCAAAAGAGGAATCCTTATTCCTTCCTTTAGATACCTTTAATCTGAAAAGATATGTAATAGAACATAGGAAAAGAATAATGATGGGGAAAGACGATGAGTTTAAGCGCCCCATTCTAATAGGCATGAAAAATTGCAAAAATATAACAATTAAAAATCTTGAGTTATATGAAGCAGGGAGTTGGACTACAAGGCTAGAAGGAGTTGATAATTTACTAATTGAAGATGTTGTTATCAACAATAACATACGCGTTGCAAACACTGATGGTTTTGATATAGAGGGTGGATCAAATATTAAAATTAAGCATTGCTTTATAGCAACAGGAGACGATGCCATTTGTATTAAAGCAGATGATGATAAGATTCCTCCTCTTAATGGTTTGATAGTTGAAGATTGCGAGATAATGTCTCTTGCTAATTGTTTTAAGATAGGAACTGGTACTCATAATACCATTTCTAATGTTTTAGTAAAGGATTGTTTTTTCTTTAAACCATCTATCGCAGGTGGATATGCAGGGATAGCAATTGAAAGTGTTGATGGTTCTACTGTCAGTGATATTACCGTTCAAAATATTACGATGGAAAACATTACATCTCCATTTCTAATTTGGCTGGGATATAGAAATGGTGAAGGTTCTTTAAAAAATATATTGATTTCAGATATTAATGCCATAGGGTGCGATATGCCAAGTTCAATAACTGGATATAAAAAAGGATCAAAGATTAATTATGTTGAGAATGTAAAGTTAAAAAATATATTTGTAACATATAGGGAAGCTAAGGAAAAACTCAACATATATAAAAATTCTGCAGGTGCATATCAAGGTAAATTAAATATGGCTGGATATCCCGAAATTACTAGAGTTTCACATATGTATATTATCAATCATAATATTAGTGGCTATTTTGATTTACCAGTCTATGGATTGTTTGCTAGATATGTAGACGGTTTAGAAGTTGATAACTACAAAGTCACTCCAAGGTCCACAAACACAAGAGATTTTTGTAATGTAGAAAAAGAAGAGGATAGGATATCTTTAAAAAATGTTTCTTGGAAATAAACTCTATAGTATTTATTGATTATGTGCAGAATAATAAGTTCTGAAAGGTATAATGAATAGTGAAATTAATACTGGACTAATTATAAAGGAATTATCTTTTTAGCTAGGTGGTTTGTAAGTCTTGTTTTATACCACACCAACTATGTTTACAGTCTTGCATATTATTGTTAATTACAAGGCTTTGCCTATTATTCATAGAGGTAAAATTTTGAATATAGGAATGGCTTGTTTAGTGTGGTATAATTATTTAAATTAAACATTTAATAAGCGTGGGGGATGTATGGAACAAAAGAAACTGTTGACTTATACTAAGTCGGAAATGATAGTTTATCTAATTGCAATGGCTGGGCAAAATATTATTTATAATATTATTGGTGCAGCACTTTCGTATTATTTTCAGTTTGTCATATTAATACCAGCTCTTATAGTAGGCATAATAATGTCAGTTACTAGAGTATGGGATGCCATTAATGATTTTATGATGGGGACGCTAGTAGATAAAACTAGAAGTAAGTGGGGAAAGTGTAGACCCTATCTTATCTATACACCAGTGCCAATAATGATAATAACTATTTTATGCTTTACAAACTTTGGCTTTTTTGGTGAATCCATAGGGATGAATGTTTTGATTGTTGCATGGGCCTCTTTAACGTATTTAATTTGGACTATGGCGTATACGGTAGGCGATATCCCTCTTTGGGGAATTACTGCTTTAATGACAGAAGATACTCACGATAGAAATAAACTATTATCACTTGCTAGAATTGCTGGTGGAATAGGGGGTGGGATAACGTTACTTGCAATAATCCCATTATCACTAGCGTTTGGAGAAAAACTTACAGCGTCACTTGGAATTTCTGCAGCAAATGGAGAAAGGTGGGGCTTTTTCTTAGGTGCGTTACTGTTTGCAGTTATTGGAACCATATTATTTCAACTAGGTGGGTTTAAAGTAAAAGAAAGAGTTGCTTCGACTGAAAAGAAACCTTCACTAAAAGAAAACTTCATTACAATGAAAAATAATAAGCCTTTCATGCAAATAATGCTCTCAGGTATTTTAGGTAGTCCTAAAATGCTGATTGCTCTTGCAGCTATGCCCTTAATTAATTACTATTTCGCAACCAAAGATCCTGTTATGTCACTTGTATATATGATTGTTCTTGGTGGTGGAATGTTTGTAGGTAATTTTATTGGAATGGGAGTTGCTCCGGCTTTAATAAAAAAATTCAAGAAGAAAAATATATATAATATATCTAATATAGCGAGTGCTCTTCCATTTGCTGCTATTTTTGTAACATATATGTTAACTCCTAGGGGAATGTTAGCAACTTCAATACCTTTAATAGCTTTCTTTACATTACTTTTTGCAGTTAATGGTTTTTTTAGTGGGTTAGTTACTGTGCTTCAATCCTCAATGATAGCTGATTGTATAGATTATGAGGAACATAAAAATGGGAATAGACCGGACGGAATATTTTTTGCAGGTCAAACATTCCTTGCAAAACTTACAACTGGAATCGCCACGATACTTGCTTCAATTGCATATGCAGCAGTAGGGTTTTCAGATGCTGCAATTGCAGATTTAAATGAATACATTGCCAATATGGGTCCGAATGACTTACTTCCTCGCGAGATGGCACAGTATGATAACTTTATGATGATACTATTTTTCATAGTATCGATACCTCCTGCAATAGGCTGCCTACTTTCTATAATTCCTACTTGGAAGTATGCTTTAGATGATGACCTTCATAAAAAGATAGTAAATGAACTAAATGAAAGGCGTCATGCTACTAGTGCTGATGGTTTGGAAGTAGGAGAAGTAGATGAAGAGAAACAGCAAATCATAGAAGATTCTCCTTTAGATGATGACCTTCATAAAAAGATAGCAAACGAACTAAACAAAAGGGCTCATGCTGCTAGTGCAGATGATTTGAAAATAGGAGAAATAGATGAAGAGAAACAGCAAGTTTTAGAAGAAGATGCTCCTTTAGATGATAAGGAATAGACTGTAATAGAATATAATTTACCCGAGGTGGAGTTATGGAAAAAAGCGATAAAATCAGTAAGAAAAATTGGGCAATAATTTGGATAGCTGGACTTGCTGGACAATTGTGTTGGAATATTGAAAACCAATGGTTCAATACGTTCGTATACGCTAAAATTGCACCAGATCCCAGTATTATCACTTGGATGGTTGCGGTTAGTGCTATTGTTACAACACTTTCAACATTTATATCAGGAACTGGCTCAGATAGGCTAGGGAAAAGAAAACCATTTATTGTTGTAGGATATATTCTATGGGGTATTTCTACCATTACATTTGGAGCTTTAGAATTTATACCAAATAATAATATTGTGGTTTTAGCTTCTATGGTAGTTATAGCTGATTCAATTATGTCATTTTTTGGTTCTCTTGGTAATGACGCTGGATTTAATCCCTGGACTACAGATATTAGTAATGAAAACAATAGAGGTGGACTAGGAGCCGTTATTGCTGTGCAACCAGTACTTGCAACTATTGTAGGCTCAGTTATTGGTGGACTTATTATTAACGCATTAGGATACTTTCCATTTTTCATTATAATGGGTGTATTTGTTATGCTTGTTGGGGTGTTTTGTGCATTTACGCTAAAAGATTCACCTACACTTAAACCGAGTGTCCATCCAAAAGGATATTTTCACCAATTTGCCCAAGCATTTAATTTTAAACTGCTTTGGAAAAACAAGATGCTCCTACTTGTATTATTAATATTTGCAGTATTTTTTATAAGCTTTAATGTGTACTTTCCACATCTTATGAACTACTTCATTTATACAAGGGGGTATGACGAAGGACTTGCAGGAATAATCCTTGGAATTGGTTTAATAATTGCCATTCCATTTACAATAATTGCAGGTAAGTTTATTAACAAGAAACAATATGTACCAGTAGTTGGAGTTGCACTAATAGGGAATATTGTTGGTCTATTTATAATGGTTCTATCGCACTTTGTAGGACCAAACGACTTTGTTAATAAGTTTGTGATAGTGCTTGGAGTCATATTTGTGGGTGGTGGATATATGGTTATATATCAAGCCCTTATGATGTGGTGTAAAAACCTATATCCAGAAGAACAACGTGGACAACTAGAAGGTGTTAGACTATTTTTCTATGTTTGTGTTCCCATGGTATTTGGACCTGCTATTGCAAATCCAGTAATTAAAAATCTTGGAAAACCCATCACTCTACTTTACGATGGGGTGGAAGTTCCTGGATATACTCCATCTAAAGAATTATTCTATGTTGCAATAGCTGTTGCAGTGCTTACATTTATTCCACTAGTATTTGCACATCTACAAGAGAAAAAAGAAAGAGTTGCTTTAGAATCAAATGCTGGTGCAATTAGCCAAGATGAAGCAATCAAAGAAGATCTGTCTGTAGAAGAAAACCTTGATCTTGCTAGTCAAGAAGAAGTGACGGTAGAAGAAAACATCAATGTTTCTAGTCAAGAAGAAGTAATAGTAGAGGTTCAAAAAGAGGAAAAAGAATAATAGGGAGTATAACTACTTAAAAATTATCGAACATTGCCTTTCATTTTCTGATGTTACTGTTTGAAGGCAATTTAGAAACAGTAGATGTTCAAGAAGGTGAGAAAGAAGAGTGGGTTTTAATTAATGCAATTACTTAAGGATAAAAATTATCGAACCTTGCGCTTCCATTTTCTGACGTTACCGTTATTTATATAGTCAGTATTAAGAAGGTTTACGAGTTCACTTAGGGCTTCATCTAGCGATGGAGCCTTATTGTTTTCTGGTGAATAATTATCGGTTATGAAGTCATAAATCATTTGGTTTTGCATAGGAGCACTTGAGCCTTTTTTGGTTTTACCTTTTGAAATGTAGTAGTTTCCAATGTCTAGGAAAAATGAAAAGGGTGAGTTTTGATACATCAGTTTCATAATGTATGGAATAGTAACTTTGAAACGTCCACTGTTATGGTATAGGTTAAGCATGTCTTCTGCTACCTTTAAATTATTGATTTCATTTTCACTTAGCCATGGGGTTGATATTATCTCATATGGGGGAATTGGTGAGATTTGATAGTTTTCAACATCCTTTTCTATGGGTGCCCCTTTAAGTATCTTAAGGAAACCAAGTTGTAGACAATCTGGGTTTAATAAATATAACTTATTAAATCCATCTACAAAGCTTTCGTAACCTTCGAAAGGTAGTCCAGCTATTAAATCAGTATGTATATGAATATTTGTTTTAGATAAAAATGTTATGTTTTTTTCTATTAATTTAGCATTTGCTTTTCTATTAACAGCTTGTAATGTTTTTTGATTAAAGGACTGAATGCCGATTTCAAGTTGGATGAAATTTTCTTTAACACTTGCTAGAAGGGATAATAGTTCATCATCAAAAAGTTCAGGAGCTACTTCAAAATGGAATACAGTTGAGGTTTCATAAAAATTTTGAATTATATATCGTATTATACTTTTTGCTCTATTTAAATTGTAGTTAAAAGTTCTATCTACAAATTTAACTAATTTCGGGTTATAACTCATTATTGTATCAAGATCAGAATATACACGGTTAAGCGAAAAAGCTCTTACACGAGAATCACTAGACATGCAATAACTGCAGTTAAAAGGACATCCTCTCGAGCTTTCATAATATAGTATTTTTTTATCACCTTGTATGCAGTACTCTTGAGAATATGGGCTTATTATAGAGTCTAGTATTTCAACAGGTTTTCCTTTAATTATTCGCTCTCTACTACGATTGTTATATATATCTAGTATTAGTTCTCCAAATGTTAAATCGCCTTCTCCTTGAAGAATATAGTCAGCAACATCTAGATAGTCTTCTGGGTTGTATGATACCTCGTATCCACCAAGAATTATCTTTGTATTAGGAAGTTCCTTTTTGATAATAGGGAGCAATTTCTTTATGAACTTAATGTTAAAAATATAGCAACTTATGGCTAACACATCAGGTTTTTTCTCAATTAGTACACTTGTTACTTCGGTTAAAGGGACATTGACATTTGTCTCTATTATTTCTATAGGATACGAACAATTAGCTACCAAATATCTGGGAGCTAGCAAAGTGTGTATATAACTTGAATTAAGAGCTAAAAATACAACTTTCATTTTAAAGACCTTTGTGTTAACTTCATTTTCATATTATATCAAAAAATTACTATATGTGCTTACACCATACTATCTTTTGTTAATTCTTAAATAAAGTTGCAGTTAGTTTGGGAAGTTTTGAGTGTTCGTTGTCATAGTAAGTGCAACTTGCATTTAGGTGTGTAGATTATCTGAATATATATCTGCTAGAGTGGCAAAGATTTGATTGAAATTTACATTTATGGTGGGTGGTTTTTGTGCCTTAAGCTGAATAAAAGGATGTGATATAATATTACATATCAAATTTGATAGGAGAATTAGTATGTGCGATACCATGTGGAAGTCCTTTAAAGAAGGCGGAATATTTGCAAAAAATAGTGATAGATCCTGTAATGAACCTAACTTAGTACAATTTATACCTGGTGGTGAAACTAAAGAAGAAACAGTCATGTGCACATATATATCGGTGCCACAGGTTAAGAAAAAGCATTCAGTTCTTTTAGTTCGTCCTAGTTGGATGTGGGGTGCTGAAATGGGAATTAACGAGTTAGGGGTTATCATTGGAAATGAAGCGGTTTTCACCAAGTCCAAAGGTAAAAAAACAAATAGGTTGCTCGGTATGGATATTTTACGACTTGCACTTGAAAGAGCAGATAACGCAAAAGAAGGACTTGATGAAATTATCAGTGCGTTAACAACTTATGGGCAAGGGGGCAATTGCGGTTTTGATAAGAAGTTTTACTATGATAATAGCTTTTTAGTTGCAGATAGACACGATGCATACATTATAGAAACTTCAGGATATGAATATAAAACAAAAAAACTTGGAAATTATGGCAATATTTCCAATCGACTTTCAATTGAGGAAGATGATTTTGCCAAAATACACACAAACAAATTAATTACATATTTTGCTGGGTCAATGAAAAGGCAAATTTCTGGCTGTAACAATATACAGAATGCTGAAAACATTAGAGACGTATTTGCAGCGTTAAGAGCACACGATACCGATGACAGACAAAAGTTATATACAAAAGGAAGTGTTTCTAGTGTCTGCATGCATCAAAGTCTTCTTGGGGACCATACAACAGGAAGTATGGTTGTGGATAGTAGAGGGGTTAGTTACAGTTAGTTAAAATCTATAAAAATCTATAAAAATCTATAAA
>DAONQC010000015.1:0-34612 GCA_035409945.1 Clostridia bacterium | reverse complement strand
ACTTTTATAGATTTTTATAGGTTTTAACAGGTTTTTATAAGTTTGAAAAAACGGATGATAATCGTTGATACGGAATACTTGAACTACTTGCATTCATTTGACAATAAAGTTATGGGAGGAAACATAGGTAGCTCAATTTGCTTTGCATATTATACGGTGGCAGAGATAGGTAGTTGACAGTTAGTTTTCACTATCATACAATTTAAGTAAGGAAGACCTTCTAAACTGGCTGTTTGGGAGGTTTTTTTATAATAAAACAAATGTGAGGAAATAGGTATGAAAAAGTTTTTAAAATATGCCTTTGTTTTACTCCTTGCGACCTTGATTATTGTGACAGTAGTTGCTTGCAACGGTGAAAAAAATACGGGCGATAATGATAATGATTTAGGTACAGATGGCACAAATAACATCGTGCTAGAAGGTTTTGTCAGCGAAACAAGTGATGAAGGTAATGCTGTTGTATATCGCACGGAAATAAGTAATAGTACGGCAAATTTTTCCTTTGCAAATGTAATTCAGGCAGTTGAAGGAGCAACGTGGAAAGTTAGCACCGATGCAACTGGACAAAACATAGTAGATGTTAGTCAAGAAGTTAACCTTACGGTTGGCGACAATGTTTTCTATGTAACTGTTACAAAAGGAGAAGTTACGGAAGTGTATACAGTAGTTGTAAAACGACTCAATAAATTTACAGTAACATTTGATACAAGCAATGGAACAAGAATAAATTCACAAGAAGTTGAAGAAGGAGGCTTAATTACGCCAGTGACAACTACAAGAGATGGATATAGCTTCGTTGGTTGGGATTACGATTTTAATACGCCGGTCACAACCGATTTAACCGTAACAGCAAGTTGGGCTAAGTTGTATACAAAAATAGATGCAAATGGAGCTGAAGATCCAAACGGTGATTATATCTATTTCGGAGAGTTCCCTCAGACAATTAAGGCAAGAACAGTAGAAATTCCTATAGATGCAAATCCTGATAATAGAGGATATTATTTAGGAAACGATGGCGCATATTACGCAAAGGTGAAAGCAACGCCTTATGACATGAATAAATATAAGTTTTCAAATGGCACGGCGGTTGTTGATAGCCTTGACTATTATTTCAAAGTTGAACCAATAAAGTGGAGAATTCTTAAAACCGAGAGTGGGAATGCACTGCTTTTATGCGAAAGTATTTTGGAAAGTAAAATATTTGCTTCTAGCAGTAATAACAGTTATGAAAACAGTGCAGTGAGAAACTGGTTAATAAATTCTTTTTATGATATTGCATTTACAGATGGGCAAAAGGCTATTATTCAAACAACAGAAACCATTGCTGATAAAGTGTTTTTAGCGGACGTTGAAGAACTAACTAATCTAGACTATAGGTTTAATCCTGATGTTTATGAAACGGATGAGATGAGAACCAGAATGCCTAGTGACTACAGTAAAGCAAGGGGAGCGTTTGTACAAACAGACATAAGCAGAGGCGGTGTTGATAATGGCACATGGTGGCTTAGAACTCCTGACTCAGAGAACGCTAGAGTTGTACGCTATGTAACATTTGAAGGTGTTGTAGGATTTGATTACACTGAGGATACAGGCGTTGGAGTTGTTCCATCTCTTGTCATAAAAATTGGCTAGTCGCGCTTAACTGAAGTCTAAAGTTTTGTACAGATTCTCATCTGTGGAATCATTGTACTATACCTTTTGTATATTAGTCTGCATAGCTAGTCTAAGACAAATAACACCAGAGGTTGGAAACAGCCTCTAAAAAATTAGTTATAAGCATAGCACTATAGGAGAGATATGGGAATTATAGATATTAAAATAAAATTAACAGCTGTTAAAGTGCTGATTAAAGAAATAGGTTTTTTGACATTAATAAAAGTCGCACCGGCATTACCCAAAGGTGCAAAGAATGGCGAGCCGTTTGGGAAGTTGGCTGCACCTCAAGATGAAAAGGACATTAATTCAAGAAAATTAATAGCTGAGGCAATACTTTTGTATAGAGAGCTACTAAAGCTATATCCTCAAACAAAAGCTGAAGAGATTATTCGCAAAGTTATTTTAGAATCTGCAATTACGCAACTAAAATGTTTGATTCCAAAACTTACAAAAGAAAAGCTGACACGGTTATCTGAAGAAGAAAGGACCAAGTATTTTTGTGATATTATTTCTAAATTCCCTAATACCGATTGGCACCTCGTTGAAGGTGACATTGACCATGTTCACATATCGATTTCAAGATGTAGATTAGTTGAATTGTTTGATAGTGTAGGGCACCCTGAACTTAGAGACTCTTGTTGCACTGGAGATATCGAGTATTTTAAACGGCATCAAAAAGAAATTATTTTTGATAGAGATGGTACTATTGGCGAAGGGTGCCAAAGTTGTGAATTCCATTTCAGATTAAACATACAAAAATAAATTAATTAACAGGCAGGTTTTAAATACTTTTTAACTATTTCGTAATTACAGGGTTCTTAATATTTTGTTAGTTGTCATAGTAAGTGCAACAGTAAATAGGGTTCTTAATATTTAATTAGTTTTATCAGCTGATATTGACAAAAAACGGATTTCTGGCTAAAATGTAATTGCAATACATTTTGGTCAGAGAGGTGTAAACATGTACATAAAAAGGGCGATAGAAGAAGTTTTTCTAAGCACTCAATCAGAATATCCTGTAACGTTATTGACTGGACCTAGGCAAGTAGGTAAGACTACTATGCTAAAAAAGCTCATGGAAGGAAGCAATAGAAGATATGTTTCACTAGATGAGTTTGATGCTAGAATGCTTGCAAAAGACCCTGTAGCGTTTTTCCAAATATATAAACCACCGATACTAATAGATGAGGTGCAATATGCTCCAGAATTATTTAGTTATATCAAAGTTATAGTTGATAAAAATAAGGCTAAGGGTGATTTTTGGCTCACGGGTTCGCAAGCATATAAGTTAATGCAAGGAGTCACGGAATCATTAGCAGGTCGTATTGCTATTATGCAACTACAGTCATTATCACAAGCTGAGATATATGGTTATCCAAGTAAGCCATTTGAAGTGGACATACAAAAACTGGAAGATAGGAAGGTACCTAAAATAGAAATTCCGAATGTTTATGAAAACATCTTTAATGGTGGTATGCCAGACGTTATTACTAAATCTGTTACAAACGTGCGACGATATCATAGAAACTATATAGCATCATATATAGAAAGAGATGTTAAATATATAGCAAGTGAGATTGATGGGCTCAAATATTATGATTTCATTAAAGCAGTAGCTGCCAGAATTTCACAACAAATCAATGTTGCAGATTTATCAAGAGATGTTGGGATTAACGAAGTAACAGCGAAGCGCTGGTTAGGCATATTAGAAACGCTTGGAGTAATTTTCTTTTTGCATCCATATTCAAATAACGTTTTAAAAAGAGCGTTAAAAAAACCAAAACTTTACTTTTACGATACTGGACTTGCAGTACATATAACAGGTTGGAGTTCACCAGAAATTACAATGAACTCTCCTATGAATGGTGCGTATTTTGAAAATTATGTAATTAGCGAGATATATAAAAGCTATTTCAATGATGGCATGGTGCCTGCGCTGTATTACTATAGAGATAAGGAAGGCCAAGAAATTGATCTCATATTAGAAAGGGATGGTGTTTTACATCCCATCGAAATTAAAAAAGCCGCATTAGCAACAAAGACTATGATGCAAAATTTTGATGTTTTAAAAACGGCGCATCCATATACAATAGGCAAAGGAGCAGTAATTTGTAATACTCAAAACCTAAGTGCACTTAACGAAAATGTGTTAGTAATTCCTGTTGCGAAGATATAATTTATGTGGCACGTATGTTTGGCATGTGGAAATGTAATACAAATTAAATAGTGTGATATAATAAAAATTAGCACAAGGCTGAGTGAAGTTTTATAGGATGAGTGGAAAGTATGGGAGATATAGAAAAAACAGATGATGTTACTCAAGAAAACCTTGAGGAGTTAAAGAGTACAGACCGAAAGCCAGAGACTACTTGTGGGAGAACAGGAAGTTATAATTTGAGTCTAGATACTGATAAAAAAGTTCTACCACTTATTGTATTATTTATAGCCGTAGGGCTGTCAATTTCTTTATTTATAGCTAGACTTAACATTATATCTTTTATCAATGCGGTAGTGTGTTCCTTTATCGCAGCATATATATTTTTAGAACTTATCATCAAGAAAAGAATTTCTGTATATTCAATTTTAGCGTATTTTATATTATCCTCATCAATTGTGATAGTTAGTACTATATGGGGCGCAGATGCTGGCTTTGGAGCATTTATATCTGGGCGTATTGGATTTATGTCAAGCGAACATCCTCTTACCCAAGGCGATGGTAACTTTGGAACAAGGATGGTTGGGAACTTTTTAATATGGCTTCCAAGCATAGCTTTTTTAATAGGTACGTTTTTAGTTTTAATTTATGTAAGTAATAAAGAAAGGATTAAAAAGATGGTAGTTACTACACTCAGTAGTCTACTGATAATTTCTAGTGTTTTTGCAATACTCACCATGAACCTTAGAATGAAGCCTGCTGTGAAAAGGTTATACAAAGGGCATGATGAATACTTAGAAAATGTAGATAAAGCACCAGTAACTAGCCCTAATATTTTATATATAATGATGGATGATTTAGGATATGGTGACGTCTCATATAATGGAGCGATTTTTGACACGCCTAATATAGATAGTATTGCTCAAAAAGGTGTTGATTTTGAAAATTTCTATGCAAACTATTCCGTTTGTTCCCCTTCAAGGTTTGCAGCTATGACTGGAAGATATCCATATAGAGGATATGCTGATAATGTTATATTCCCAACAGTTGCAACGTTAGAGCCATTTGCATCAACTAGAATATTTAACTCCATAGAAATGGGAGCAAATGCAGATGGGATGTTAGGAGACGAGATAACTTTAGCTGAGATTTTAAATAACGCAGGGTATGACACTGCTTGCTTTGGAAAATGGCATTTAGGAGATTATGGGGAATATTTACCGACTAATCAAGGGTTTGATTATTTCTATGGCAGTCATCATGTTAATGATATGAATCCTTTCTACCACGTGAGAGAAGAGGGCGGTGAATATGAAATAGTACAAGGTACTAAGGAATTAAAAGATCAGTCCAATGCGACAAAATATATTTTCAATGATTTAAACAGCTGGCTAGATAAAAAAGAGGGAGGCAATCCGTTTTTCATGTGGCTAACTGCACCTTGGCCTCATGCGCCAGTTTATGTAGGCGATGAGTTTAAAGGAGTAACTGGACTTGGAACGTATGCCGATTGTGTAGTTGAATGGGATGCATATTTAGGAAAACTTTTCAAAAGACTGGAAACTAGTGGTGAGTTAGATAACACATTAATTATCTTTACTAGTGATAATGGTCCCGCACTTGAAGGTTCCACAGCTCTCTTAAGAGGTGGCAAGTATACAGCATATGAAGGAGGACAAAAAGTAGCAACATTTATGCGTTGGGATAATAATCCTCTCTTTACTGCTGGCAAGAAAATTAAAGGTTCTGCAACGGTTATGGATCTTTTTCCAACAATCGTAGACTTAGTAGGAATAACGGGGTATAACGGAACGAGAATTAGTTATTTGCCATTTGATAGGGAAATAGATGGCGTATCAATAATTCCGCTACTCGATGGGACAAAGAATAGTATACATGGTAAACAAAATCCAATACTTCATATGAAGAGAGAAAATATAAAAGCTGTGCAGTACGCAATAGATGTAGCTATTATCAAAAATTATCCTGAGAGTAAAAATTATACATATGATGTTTTGCAGGATAATGACTATATGCAGTTCAAATACTTTAGACGCATAGAAAACGATAATCCAGCATTTTTCAACTTAATAAGGAAAAACTGGTTAATAGGGCTAACTGACGATGAAGGTGAAAATTATAACCGTGCAACAGTATATCCTAGCATTGCAGAGGAAATGAATATAGTTATGACGGAATGGACTAATAAATTTAAAAATAATAGACGAGGAATAAATAAAGATTATTATAAATAGTCTAATCTTATATGTATCTATTGAACAAAAACACCGAAGTATAAGAAACATATACAAGGAGCGTTGCTAACCGTCTACTTAAATAAATTCAAACAGCATTATTACGAGGTTTTGATTCGTATGGAAAGGACTTTTGTATGCCCAATTTATCTATAATGATTAAACCTGCATCATCTGCATGCAATATGAAATGCAAGTATTGCTTTTATTGTGATGAGTTAAAGTATAGAGATATAAAAAACTTCGGGATGATAGATGACAAAACTACCGAGCAACTCATTCTAAAGGCATTAGCGCTTGCAAATGGAGACAGTATTTCATTTGCATTTCAAGGAGGAGAACCGACCTTACGCAGTTTAAGCTACTTTAGATATTTTGTGGATACAGTAAGGAAACATAATAAAAAATATTGCCAGATTTATTATTCACTGCAAACTAATGGGCTGCTAATAAATGATGAGTGGTGTAAATTTTTAAGGCAGAATGAGTTTTTGGTAGGACTTAGTTTAGATGGTACAAGAGATGACAACATATATAGATTAGATAAAAGTGGTAGTGAAACGTTTGATAGAGTAATTAATGCATCAAAGCTATTTAATAAATATGGCGTTGCATTTAACATACTGACAGTAGTAACTAAAAAAGTAGCAAGTAATATTGATAATATATATGATTTTTATAAAAGCCAGAACTTTAAGTATTTACAATTTATTCCGTGTATCCGCAATTTTGATGGCGAAAATGATAACAAAGGCATCCCAAACTCGCAAGAAAACGCATCTAAAAACAACATTAGTGCATCGGATGACGATATTTACATGGATAACAAAGAATATGCTGAATTTTTAAGTAGGTTGTTTAGTAGATATGTGAAAGACTATGCCGAAGGAGATTATACAAGTATTAGGATGTTTGATAACTTTATAGCATTGTACAAAGGAGAGAAAGCGGAGCAGTGTGGTATGGAAGGACATTGCACTTATCAGTTCGTCGTTGAAGGGAATGGGAATGTATATCCATGTGACTTTTATTGTTTGGATAAATATCTACTTGGAAACATCAATTCATTAAGTTTGAAAGAAATGGCTGATTCTGAAAAAGCTAAAGACTTTATTTTAGAAAGTTTAGAGAGAATACCTAGGTGTGCAAATTGCGCATACTTTAAAGTGTGTAGGGGTGGTGGGTGCAAGAGGAATAAACAAGCTTATGACTACTGCGAAGCCTACAAAGATTTTTTTGATAAAAACTTACATCTATTCCGAGTGTTTTTCGTGGTCTAAAAGATTAAAGCATATAGCCTGTTGCACTTGAGGTAAACTTACAAGTACTGTGAAGCCTGCAAAGATTTTTTTGAAAAACTTACATCTATTCCGAGTTTTTTTCGTGGTCTAAGAGATTGAAGCATATAGCCTGTCGAAACCGCGTAAACACATTAACTAGCATCAAGGATTCGTTGTCGATTTGAAAAGGTGCGATAGGGTACAATCAGTTTAAAAAATTGACTATGAGTTTTTATTACCAGACTAAAAGATGCAGGTGTGCTTGAAACAGTGATGTTTTAACGGTACTCTTGGTATGATTTTTTCTTGTGGCGTATTAGTTTTAAGAAGTTTCGGATTGTGGGTTTAGTAGATTTTTTGGAGATGGGGGCTTGAAAAGGTTATGAAACTTTGGGTTTTGAGTTCCCAAAGTGCGATAATTTAATTATTTTTAACGATTATAATGTCAAAACGGAATGAATATTTAAAAAACTTAGGCTTAGAGTGTACTCAATAAAAAACAAGGATAATATTTTAAAAATTTGCCCACTTTTTGCGAGCGAGCACGCGCCATGTGTGTGCGATATACAAGCGCGTAATATATATTTTAAAAAAAAGGTTGCAAAACGCGTTTTTAAACTCTATAATGTTATCATGTACACTTTTAGGAGAGAGTTATGGAAGGATTGAGAAATATTTTAGATTCAATTCGTGGTGTATTTACCAACGATTTAAACTTTTTTAATTTGTCTGAAGGGTTAACTCCTGCGGTTTACATTATACTTGTTGCGTTTGTGTTGCTTCTTTTAGGGTTTTTGGTTGCTGTTATTATTGCAAACACAGGCAAAATGAAGAAATTCAAGCAACAGTTAGATGATACAACTGCATATGTCAACGCAACAGGCTTTATCGATGAAGAAAATGTAGAAGGAGTTTATTCTAGAATCAGCGCAATGCCACGCTCAGTAAGCGATGGATGGAGCAACTTCATGGAACAACAAACTGGCAAGCCTTCAGATTATATACCAGAGAAAGAAGTTCTTGGTAGCAAAAAATCCAATCCTAACTATGCGCCAGGAAAGAAGTTTATTACTTTATTTGGTTCTATAATAGTTCTCCTAACTTTGCTACTTTGTGCAATTTGTTATGCTGATGCTTTTTACACCATGCCAGCAGGCTGGGACGGACTGGTAGCTGTTACAAACTTTGTTCTACCAGTGGTGGGAACAATTGCTATTCCTGCAATTATATACCTAATATTCAAGGCTATTTTGTCAGGCATTAACAGTTCAAAGTTTAAAAAATTGCGCGCAAGTTTTATTAAGTTTCAAGATGCACTTGATTCGAACGTGATTATATTTAGAGAAGAACAAGATGACTTCATAACCGAAAACATTGAAGAAATTAATGCGGCTATCGAAGATATCCTTGCTAATAAACTAAAAGACAGCGAAATACTTGAGATAGTTACAACGCCAGTTGTTCAAGAAATTTATGAGACTGAAGAAATTGAGATTGAGGAAGAAGAACCAGTAGCTGTCGTAGAAAAACCTATTGTTGAAGAAGAAGAGCCAGTTGAGCCAATAGAAGAAGAGCAAGTTATCGAGGAAGAATTAACAGAAGAAGAAAAGGAAATTAGAAGGGGCGAAAGGCTAGTGCAACTTGTATTTATTGCTGACGCAGCATCAAAAGATGATGAAGTAGAGCCTGAGCAGTTAGAAGAGTTAGCAGTATTTTTAGAAGAAGTTAGAACGAGTGGAGAATATGACGATCCAGACGAGCAAGCAATATTTATTGACTGTTTAACTATAATAGCTGGAGCATACGCCATAAAATTCCCAGAAAGAATGGAGTAAGGTAACGGAGAAAAATGGACGATCCTGGTGGTAGTAGGAACAACATAATACAAAAAAAATAACACAAAAAAGTGGTAATGTTTCGTGTAAGTCTTAAACGAGAGATATGTTGCGAAACATATCTCTTTTTGTTTAGATAAACATTGAAGATTAGGAGGTTGAGGTGAATGATTCAAGTATTTGAGACTGTTGATAAAAACTTAATTGAACTAGATACCGATTTCACAGGTGGAATTAATTTACATAACAAATGGATACATATGGAGAACCCAACCGACTTAGAAATTGAGTTGATAGCTAGACTCTCTGGTGTAGATGAAGACTTAATTAAAGCCGCGCTGGACGAAGACGAACGTTCCCGTATGGAAACAGAAGATGGTGTTAGTTTGGTATTGTTTGACGTGCCTGTGATAGAAGAAGAGGAAGAATATTACAGTTATAATACCATTCCTTTAGGCGTTATAATGACAGATGTTACAATAATGACTATTTGCCTAAAGCCTAATTCGGTTATACGTAACTTCATTAATTCTCGAGTTAAAAATTTTAGCACGGCAGAGAGAAATAGGTTTTTATATCAACTTCTATATACTACCCATGTCAAATACTTGCAGTACTTGAGACAGATTGACAGATCATATCAAAGAATTCAAATCGAGTTACATCAATCTACGAAAAATAAGGAACTAATCCAACTGCTGGATTTAGAAAATTCACTAGTATACTTTTCAACATCTCTAAAAGGGAACAATTTGATAATCGAAAGATTAGCAAGGCAGGTAGGCCCAACTGAAACTGAGTTTAATAACGAAATTATAGAGGATGCAATAATTGAAAGCAGACAGGCATTGGATATGTGTAATATTTATAGAGATGTTTTGTCTGGCACAATGGATGCTTATGCTTCTATAATTTCAAATAATCTAAACATTACAATGAGGTTGTTAACGATAATATCGGTTATTATGGCAGTGCCTACAATTTTTGCATCTCTTTGGGGTATGAATACTGGAGTGCCATTCCAAGGAAAGATTTGGGGGTTTTGGGTTGTCGTAGTTATTGCTGCGCTAGCAAGTGTTCTTGCATTTGTTCTCTTAAGGAGAAATGAAAGATTAAGATTCGATAAAAAAAATGTAACAAAACCAAAGATTAAGAAAAAAAATAAAACGAAAAAGTAAAGAACAAAAAAACAGCCACTCGCACAAAAAAGTGGCTGTTTCCAATTTTAACCTTATAGATAAATTACTATTAGTTTTTGTTTCTAATTTCTCCTCTACGGATTTTACCATTTGTAGTTCTAGGAATAACATCTACAAACTCTACGATTCTTGGATATTTATAAGGAGCGGTATTTTCTTTCACAAAGTTTTGAATTTCTTTTACTAGAGCTTCACTAGGCTCTACACCTTTTTGTAGAACTACTGTTGCTTTTACTACTTGGCCACGAGTTTCATGTGGTACTCCAGTGATTGCGCACTCAACAACATATGGAAGCCTTAAGATAACAGCTTCAATTTCAAAAGGTCCAATTCTATATCCGCTTGATTTAATTACATCGTCTTTTCTTCCGACAAAATAGTAAAAGCCATCTTCGTCCATCCATGCTTCATCACCAGTGTGATAATGCGAGTCTGAAAAAACTTCTTTAGTACTATCTTCACCTCTATAGTATTCCTTGAATAAACCGTATGGATATTCTTTATTTTTATCAATTTTTATTGTAATTTCGCCTATTTCACCTGGTTTTGCTAAATTTCCGTCGTTATCCAAAAGTTCTACATCGTATTGTGGTATTGGTTTACCAATAGAGCCAGGGCGAACATCATATCCAGGGAGATTAGCAATCATAACGGTTGTTTCAGTTTGGCCAAAGCCTTCTCTAATTACAAGTCCAGTTGCCTTTCTAAATCTTTCAGCTATATCTGCATTAAGAGCTTCACCAGCAGTTGTTATGTGCTTTAAACAGGATAGGTCATAATTTTCAAAACCAGCAAGATCAAAAAACCTTAGCATAGTAGGTGGGGCACAAAGAGAGGTGACACCATATTTAGGTAAGAGTTTTAAAATATCATCTGCGTCGAACTTGTTAAAGTCATAAGTAAAAACAGTCGCCTCTGCTAACCATTGCCCATAGAATTTACCCCAGGTTGCCTTTGCCCAGCCAGTATCTGCTATTGTTAAATGAATATCATCGCTAGATAAGTTGTGCCAATATTTTGCAGTTGTAAAATGTCCTAAAGGGTATCTTCCAGTATGAGTGACAATTTTGGGATAACCCGCTGTACCAGAAGAAAAATACATTAGGAAGTTATCATCTATATGGGTAGGAATCCTCTCAAGTTTAGGAGAAGCCTTTTTCAAGCCCTCATCATAATCGATCCAGCCACTTGGAGTGTCGCACCCGACACAAATTTTAGTTGTAACTTCAGGACAAATTTCTAGAGCTTTTTCACAGTTTTCGACAATATCGTCTTCATTTAAGATTAAACAACTAGTAATACCAGCAAGTTTAATGCGATATTCATAATCTTCATGTTTCATCATGAAAGTAGCAGGGATTCCAATAGCTCCGATTTTATGTAATCCGAGCAAGGCAGTCCAAAACTGATGTCTTCTCTTCAAAACTAAAAGAACCTTATCGCCTTTTTTAATGCCTTGCGATAAGAAAAAGTTAGCAGCTTTATTACTCAAAACTGACATGTCTTTAAATGTGAAAATGTGTTCTTCTTTTTGTTCATCTGCTACCCAGATCATAGCTAGCTTATTAGGATGTTTTTTTGCAAGTTCATCTATAACATCATATGCAAAGTTAAATGTTTCAGGGGGATGAAATTTTACATCTACAAGACGACCTTTTTTATCTAGTATAGGGGTAACAAACTTATTGAAAATCGCTTCGGAATCAGCAAGCTTTGTAGCTTCATCTCGTGTGCTTATATCATGTACTTTTGAAACATCTAGACCTGGTTTTATTACTATGGCAGCAAAGGTACAATCCTCACCTTCTGCAACCATACCATGCGGAATGTTTGCGTTGTAATAAATGGTGTCACCTTCATTTAAAACTGTTTCATATTCACCGACACGCATCCTTAACTTGCCTTTTAGAACTATGTCTAATTCTTGGTCATTATGTACGGACATAGCGATAGGTTTATCTTTATCTTTGGGATCATACGGTGCAGTAACAATAAAAGGTTCCGCCATTTTATCTTTAAAATCTGATGCTAAATGTAAGTGCCTCATGCCTTTTCTACGTTCTAAAAGCATTCCTTCGCCAGCTCTTGTCACTTGAAAACCTGTTAATTTCGGCGCGTCCCCTGACAAAAGTTGGACAAGGTCAACCGAGAAAAATCTTGCTAGTTTTTGTAGGAAACTAAAAGTAAAGTCGGTTATGCCAGATTCGGCATCGATATACTCTTGTTCAGTAATACCAACAGCGTCGGCTACTTCTTTTTCCGAAATGTTTAAAACTTCTCTTAAATACTTAATTCTAATTGCTATTTTTTTGTGATCGGTCATAATTATTAATCGCTCCACCGCACCAGCGGAGCGACCATCCCTCCTGTATAATTGTTATTACATAAAGGCCTGTAAGGTTAGGGCGATTATGCGTTATGCTGTTCCAAAAATTAAAGTTATATGTATATAGTTATTTATCGTCTTCAGGTTTTTCGTCGGAATCAGCTTTTTCAACTTCGTCTTCCTCGCTTTCTTCTTCTGCCTCTTTTTGTTCCTCTTCGACGATTTCTTCGGCTGTTTCTTCTTCGATTTCTTCAGCCACTTCTTCTAACTCTACTTGTTCTGTTTCGGTTTCATCTGACTCTACTTGTCCTTCTTCGACAATTTCTTCAACCGCTTCGTCTTCTGACTCTAATGCTATTTCCTCTTCAGCAATTTCCTCAGCTGCTTCAGCTGCTTTTCTATCAATCGCTGCATCTTCGGCTTCATAGATGTCATTTTGAATTTCTTTTAATTGCTCCTCGGCTTCTAAAACATTTTCTTCTTCAGCGATTTTCGTTACTTCAATAACTTCTTCTTTATCATCAGCAGGTATGTTTCCAGTCACAGTTGAGGTTTGTACTTTATTTTCTGGGAGTTTATTGGTTTTTACACTAGCTTTTAGTTCTTGCACTTTAGTGTCAACATCTTTATCGGTTGGGACATAAGTATTTTTAGATTTTATAACTTTGAAGTTAATGGATGCAAATTCGATTCCAAAAACCTCGTCGAAAGTTTGAATGATTAAGGCACGAACTTTAGTTACAACATCTAAAGTTTCATCAGATTTAATTTTGATTTCAATGTTCATACTTATGTTGCCACTTGCGTCGGAGTGCAGTATAACTTTACGGATTTTTGCTTCCTCAACATTTTTACAAACACGCTTTGCTGTTTTCTTTACTACACCGACAGTTGCCTTTGTTGCACTTTCTCTATCTTTGAATAAAAGCACATCAGAGAGTTTCTCATCATCGATAAATGTAGTCCAAATATTGAAAACTGATAGTAAGACAAATGCACCAAACATTATGAATATAAGGGCACGTACTAGTGGGTCAGATAGGCTCTCCATTTCGATTCCGCCATACATAGTGACTAAAATTAGAATTACAAAAAACAGACTTACGACTGCTAATGCAACTGATATTATTTTTTCCATAATTTTTTTCATAAAGCACCTCCGGCTCTTTTAAAGGTTTTTTACCGTATAATTAGTGTTTCATTTTACTCAGCGTAGTTTATGTCTTCATAAAACTACATTGTATACAAATACGCACGATTACCAAGTAATAATAATATATATTATTACCACCTTTTACGCAAGATAAATGTGCGCGCATATGCGCAAATATGGTGACGTACAACAGATTATGTATTTTAGCCTTACCAACTTAAAACGCAACTTGATATTAACTATAGCGTTTGTAGATATAGATTTCTTTGGTCTGTTGGCTGTCAATTCACGATTTGATTTTATATTAACGTATAGCGTTTGTAGTTATAACATATCTTGTCCTACAGGTTGGGACTGCTAGGAAGGTATGGTGTCTTACATTAAATGGCTAGTATGTGACTTATTGTTAACGTATAGCGTTTGTAGTTATGGTATGTCTTGGTTTGCAGGCTTTTTCTAGTGGTTCTTTTGAATAACCAACACCTAGCGCGGAAATTGGGACAAACCCTTCGGGAAGTTCAAATTTTTTGATGATGTCGGGTCTTGATTTTAATCTATAAATACATCCCCAAAGATATAGATTTCCCAGCCCTAGGGAGGTAGCTGCGAGAGCCATTGTTTGCATTACACAACCAACATTGCTGTACTCGATATTAGGCGTTTCTCCTAGTTTTGATGAAACAAGTATTAGAACTGGAGCATCATATAGTGGGGCGTTGGGTCTTGCACCAGACCAGTCTGCTGCTTTAGAGATTTCATCTAAAAGGTCTTTGTTGGTTATTAAAGTAAGGTGCAAGGTGTCGTATAATCCACGACCTACAGGCGCTGCCATACCAGCTTGCATTATAGTGCTTATATCCTTTTCGGATACGGGTTTGTCAGTAAAATCTCTTGTTGAAATTCTTGAATAAATGTTTGTTAGTGCGTCCATATTTACCTCTTTTTTTGTAATGTTGTTTTGAATTTAACCAGCACGAAAGGTTAGCAACATTATTTTTATATTTACCTTAATTTTTTGAGCTTACTCCAAAGGTCAATTACGAGTATGTGCATATTTACCATAAACATTAACAATGTTGATAAAATTATCCAGTACAAATGCTTAGCAACATCAGCCTCATATTTAACCTTATTTCTCGGATTTGCATCTAGAGATTAGGCACGGAATTTTTTCTTTTAAGCTCGTTAGAAAATCCTGCTAGAGCTTTAATTGGGCCTTAAATTTACTCGCTTTTTAATATTTCATAAATGAAAGATCTTTTGCGATTTGCTCAACTTGTTTTTCTTTATTTGCTTTATAAATAGCTTTATTGTTTTCAAAAAGATTATTGCCTTTAGTGTCAATAGATATAATTAGGGGTCCAAATTCCTTTACTTTCATTACCCAAAACGCTTCTGGCATTCCAAGGTCTAGCCACTCTGCATCTGTAATTTCTTCTACTTGAGAAGCTGCGACAACGGCGCATCCGCCAGGGAAAATAGCATGTACTGCAGTGTTTTTTACACAGCCGTCTACTGTCTTGCTTCCCATGCCGCCTTTACCAATAACTATTTTAGCTCCAGTGATTTCTAGAAATTCTTTTTCGAACTTTTCCATTCTCATACTAGTAGTAGGACCAATAGAAACCATCTCCCATTTGTCGCCTATTTTTTTTACAATGGGACCTGCATGGAAAACTGCTCCTCCTTTTAAATCGGTTTTAGGAACTATGTTTGATAGCACTCGTCTTTTGTGTCCAGTATCTCTACAAGTTACCAAAGTTCCTGTTAAATAAACGATGTCACCAATTTTTAGTGATTTAATATCTTCATCCGAAATAGGGGTAGTTAATATTTTCTTTTCCATACATTTCTCCTGCGTCCAATTTTCAATTTGTATTACATTTACGATTGTTTGTTTTATGTTAAAGAACTGTGTCTTTAGTTCTAAATTTCTCTTAAGTGTTTCAAGGTTCAGCCTACATTGCGTTTAGGATTATTTGATTATTTGCTTTTGTGGCTATAACCCAAGCCCTTAGAACTAAGGTTTTATCCTATATTTCAATGTTTGGTCTACGCGTTGCGTTTTCCAATATTTGTTTTACGTTATAGGACAGTGCCTTTATGATCTAAGATTTCATAGTTAAGGTTTGCGTCAAGCACAATGGTTCCTCTGCGGTGTGCCCAACAACCAAAGCTGACTGCAGCGCCCATTGCGGAGGGGTGTCTAGCCATATTTTCTATGTTAACACCTAGTACACAACCTGCTTTGCCTGGGATGCCTTGTGGCCCTAGTCCAATCCCATTAAGTGCTTTTAGTAATTGTTGTTCCATTATTTGTGCTTGTACATTTTCATTTTTAGTCCCAAGTGGACGAAGCGAGGCTTTTTTAGCAAGCTTAGCTGCAGAAGCTACACAAGTTCCAATTCCTACTCCAACTACAAGTGGTGGGCAGGCATTAATTCCCCAGTTGACTAGAGTGTCTGCTACAAAATCCGCGATTCCTTCATATCCAGCAGAAGGCATCATAACCATTGATCTACCAGGTAGCACACAGCCTCCACCAGCCATATATACTATCATTTCCAACTTGTCTGAATTAGGGACTATTTCATATTCAATATATGGCACATTTTTACCAGTATTTGTCCCTGTATTTTTCTCAATAAATGTTTCAACTGCATTATGTCTTAGTGGTACACTATTTGTTGCAATTTTAGTTGCTTCAAGTAGCATGTCTGCTAATTTATCTATCAGAGGGAATTTAGTACCTACTTTCAAAAAGAATTGCAAAACCCCAGTATCTTGACAGATAGGGCGGTTCATTGAAACAGCTTTTTCCATATTTTCAAACATGGATTCATAGATGGCTTTTGCCATGGGCTCTGTTTCTTTACTTTTTAAATCTGAAAGAGCGCTTACGACATCGTCTGGCAGCACTTTCGCTACTAAATCAATAAACTTAACAGTTAGGTCTATAAATTTTTGCTCTAAGTTCATAATATTTCTCCATTTATGTTTTCTGACAATTCAATAGTTACATGCGTATCAATTCAAATGTTTTATTATTTCGCCTAAACAAGTCTCAATTTGTACTCGTGCTTGTAATTACAAATTATTATACCATAAAGCAGCAAAAATAGTAGAGTAAAGCAGTATAAAATGTAAATCTCATATTAAAATTGTGCTCATCTTGTGATGTTTTATGTCCTGCCTTTATGCTTACTATGGAAACTAACAAATTATTACATAGGTTTAAAATTCAATCATTTAAACCATAAAATATGGACTTTAGTTGTTAAACGTAAATAAAATTGCAAAAACAGCTTAATTGTCAAGTTGATCGTAAAGATTAATCTCTTCGAGGATTTTGTGTGTTAAATGCAATAAATTGCTAAAATATCATTCTAATTGGCTGTTATGGTTGCTTTTTAGGTTAACATTTAATACAATAAAACAAAGAGAACTTTTTACGAGTTATAAGGTTCATTTATATTTACACTGGCGACCTAACTATGAAAAACACTTACATTATGCAGCTGTATAAAAATGTAATAATAACTGCTGGTGTGTAGCGAAATAATAAAAACATTTATATATGTTTCAATTTAATAGTAAATTTTGGGTGGGGTGTGTGGGGAAATCATGATTACTAATGTCCTTTTAGCAATTGCCATTTGTTTTGTTATAGCATTACTTTTGACGAGGTTAATGAAATTATTAAACCTCCCAAACGTGACTGGTTATATCATTGCTGGTTTAATTGTTAGCCCATTTACAACCAAGTTAATTAGCGTAGATATGATGGATTCATTAACAATCATATCTAATGTGGCATTAGGATTTATTGCTTTTGCTGCAGGTAATGAGTTTAGACTAAAACTACTCAAACAAATTGGTGGAAAGATTTTAACAATAACTGTTGTTCAGGCAGTTGCTGCAACAGCATTTGTAATAGGTGCATTATTTATTGTTCGCGCGATTAACCCAAGCCTAATTGGAATTCCTGCAATTTTACTACTAGGTGCAATAGCTGCAGCTACTGCTCCAGCAATAACGTTGCTTGTAATTAAACAATACAAAGCAAGGGGACATTTGACGGATATTTTGATGCCTGTCGTTGCTTTTGACGATTTAATCGGTCTGTTTTTATTCTCAATATGCCTAGGCATTGCCAAGGTTCTATTAACGGATACCCAAGCTTCTGCAACTAACATGTTCTTACTTCCACTTTTAGAAATAGTTAAGTCACTTGCTGTTGGCGCTGGGATTGGTTTTATACTTGTTGTAGTGTGCAAGTTTTTCAAGTCAAGAGCTAATAGATTAATATGGGTGATAGCATCAGTTTTTGCGGGCGTGGGTCTTTCACAAATGTGGGATATGTCGCCACTTATTACCTGCATGACAACAGGTATGGTTTTTGCCAACTTGAGAAAGGATTATGAATCAGTTGTTGAGAGAGTGGATATGTGGACGCCACCTCTATTTATGGCATTTTTCATATTATCTGGTGCGCATTTAGATTTAAGAATAATTCCTCAAGTGGGTGTTGTGGGTATAGTCTACATTTTGGCTCGTTCACTTGGTAAATACTTTGGTTCTTATTTCTCAGCTGTTGCAGTCAAAGAAACAAAAACAGTTCGTAATTATCTAGGGTTTACTTTACTTCCGCAAGCTGGTGTAGCAATCGGAATGGTTACTGTTATAGCAAGCACGCCAGGGCTTGAGGCAATAGTACCACAAATAACAACAGTAGTTTTAGGTGCAACATTATTCTACGAGCTAACTGGTCCAATCATTACTAAAGGGGCGCTAAAGCGAGCTGGAGAAATTACGGGAGAAGGCACAATTCCCTTGGTTATGCTGTTTAGAAACTTAAAAGCTAGGCGTAAAGCTCGAGTTAGATTTATTTCTGGTAGTGATGTTGATGTGCCATCCGAAGTACTAATTGAGTCGGCTAATACTGAACCAAAAGTTGATGTGGAATCTTCTAAACCAAGTACTGATGTAGTAGAATCTTCAAAGCAAGAAGTCGCAACCGAAGTATCCGCTAACCCAAGTGATACGGTGGTTTTAGATTTTATTGATGATGATATTGACTATACAAACTTAATCGGAAGAACGAGCATCGAGGAATTAGAAGATTATTACACTAGTAGTAAATCAAAAGGCGAAGACTCATCCACAGTAAGTAGTGACGAATCTAAAGGCAGTGATGAGTCTAAATAATGTCAACAGTCATCCGATCTACTTAAAAGAATGAGTATAGAAAAATTGGCAAATATTACATCAGTAGCAAATCAAAAAACGGACGCATATCTACAACCAGTTTAGAAGAATGAGTGTAGAGAAATTAGAAGGCTCTTCCACAATTAATAAACAATAGAAAAAAGTTCAGTGTGTAACACTAGGATTCAAACAACATACAATTCACTGTTTGGTGAATATATACAGTAAAATTGAATATCGAAAATAATATAAGGAGCAGTTTATGACACATTACCTATTAGCAGCAGAAAGTGGATCTTCTCTTGGGGAGATAATGAAAAAGGCTGTATTACCAGATGATGTCAACTTCTTAGGCGTGCCAGTAAACCCGAGCTTTTTCTCTGCTCTTATTGTTACTGGAGTTATTTTATTTTTCTGTTTGATACTAAGAATTTTCTTTATTCCAAGAATGAAAAAAATCCCAGGAAGAGGGCAGGTTGTTCTTGAAAAAGCTGTGACATTCTTTTCTGGTCTTGCAAATTCCCATAGTCCAGGGAGTAATAGGTTTTTAGGAGCTTATGTTTTTAGTGCGGCAGTATTTGTTTTCTTTGGAACAATGATAGAACTCATTGGGTTAAGACCTATACTGGTAGATATAAATGCTTGTATTGCAATAGCGCTGTGTTCTTTTGGGACAATAATTGCAGGTGGTGTAAAAACTAATGGTCCAAAGGGAGCGCTGCATGCATTAAAAGACTTCTCTCTTCCGCTTTCAATGTCCTTCCGTCTTTTTGGAAGTATGTTAAGTGGTTTAATTATGACCGCACTGGTATACGAGTTTATAGCACTGTCCTTTGTAGTGCCTGTATTTGTAGGAGTTATCTTTACTGTATTTCATGCAGTAATTCAAACGTATGTTTTAACACTCCTTACCTCTATGTTCTATGGCGGTGCAGCAGAACCAATTCCTAAAAAAACAAAAACAAAGAAGATAAAGAAAAGAAAAAACAAAAAGCAAAACTTGGAAAACATTGACGACCAAAAAGAAGGTGTAACATCTAGTATTTAGGTGTGCAAAAACGCCATTAAAACTAGTTAGAAAAACGTTAACAAATCCACTTAAAAAAGAGTATAAAAAATAACAAATAATAAATTAAATATACTAACATCGGAGGTAATTATGAATTCATTTTTAGTAGCAGCACTTGAACTTAAAGCCGTATATGCACTTGCAGCAGGTCTTGCTATTGCGATAGCAGGTGTTGCAGCCGCACTTGGAATGGCAATGGTAATTAGTAAAGCACTTGATGGAATAGCAAGGCAACCAGAAGCAGAGGGCAAAATAAGAGGAGCCTTAATACTCGGTCTTGTTTTCATTGAAACTGTTATCATTTACGTGCTAGTCATATCGATATTACTGGTAATTAATGTACTATAGAGGTAAACAATGAACATGTTATTAGCTTCAAATCTCCCATTAGGTCTTGATGGGATGAAAATACTTCTCCACTTGCTAAATTTCCTTATCTTGTTCATAGGGGTAACTTTACTCGTGTATAAGCCTGTAAAGAAGTTTATAGAAAACAGACAAAACGAGATTAAAGAACAATATGATACCAATGAGCAAGTAAAAAAAGAAGCTGAAGAACTTCATGCTTTGTATAAGGAGAAATTAGATAAAGCAGATAGTGAAATTTTGGTTCACCGAATGGAAGCTGAAAGAACTGCTAACATGATTAAAGAAACTGCTGTTTTAGAAGCTTCTAAAAAAGCTGAAGAAATAATTAATCGTGCTGAAGCCGAGTCAGATGAAATAAAGAAGGAAACAATTAGTGGAATAAAAGGCAAGGTAGCAGATGTCGCTGTTGCTATTGCCGAAGCGCTACTCGAAAGAGAAATTAGCTCCGAGGAAAATGAACAAATTATCGACAAATGTATCGACGATTGGACAGATGAAGAATAGATATACAGCATACAATCAACTTGCTTACGCAGTTGTGTCGAACAGACCATAGGTAAAAGAAGAGTAGATTAGGATAAATATGGCAAAACTAACAATAACAACAAGTAAAGAGCTTTCCTCCAAGAAAAAATCAGAGATTGAAGCCAGACTACAAAAAAAGTATGGTGATTTTGAAGCTATATACCGAATAGATAAAAGCATCGTTGGGGGAATCATCATATTTGATGGACAAATAGCTTACGACGGCTCACTCAAAACACAACTTACTAAGTTCAAAGATAAAATGATTGAGAAACTCAAATAATAAGGTACACCTCCATTAGAGAAAAATTGAATAACCAAGTTTGATGGTCAAATAGCTTACGACGGCTTGCTTAAAACACAACTTACTAAGTTCAAAGATAAAATGATTGAAAAACTCAAATAGTGAGGAATCTCCTCTACTTGATAAAAGGGCGATAAGATAATATGAAAAACAATTACAATCCATTTGAAATAATTAATACGATTTTAAAAGAAACTGCTTCGCTTAAGCGTGAAACAGACGTGCGTCCTGCTGGCAGGGTTATTTCTTCGTACGATGGAGTTGTGATGATTGAAGGGCTTATGGATGTTCAAAATGGTGAGCTTGTACGGATTTCAGGAGATAGTTATGCTATTGCATTGAACTTGGAAACCGATGTCACTGGCGCAATTTTATTATCTGCATCCGACAGCATTTCGCCTGGAGACATTGTCTATCCCACAGGCGAAACAATAAAGGTTCCTTCTGGGGATAACTTTTTAGGTAGAGTAATCGATCCTCTTGGTCAACCGCTAGATGGAAAAGGTCCCATCAGAGCAAGCAGTTATAGGGATATAGAAAGTCCTGCACCTACCATTTTTGATAGGGCAAAAGTTGATGAACCTTTGTTTACAGGTATCAAAGCAATAGATGTAATGGTTCCTATCGGCAAAGGTCAAAGAGAGTTGATTATTGGAGATAGACAAACTGGAAAAACTGCCATAACACTCGATACCATAGTCAATCAAAAGGGCAAAGATGTCATTTGTGTATATGTTGCTATTGGACAAAAGACATCATCTGTCGCAAGAGTGGTAAAGGATTTAACTAAACAAGGTGCGATGGATTATACAATTGTCGTTACCTCTACTGCTGGGCAACCTGCGCCTCTTCAATATCTAACTCCTTATGCTGCAACTGCTGTAGCAGAGGAATTTATGTATAGGGGAAAAGATGTTTTAATAATTTATGATGATTTATCAAAACATGCAGTAGCATATAGAACTATATCATTACTTTTAAAGAGACCTTCGGGTAGAGAAGCTTACCCTGGAGATATCTTTTATATCCATTCTCGTTTGCTCGAAAGAAGTGCAAAACTAGCAGAGCGTTTGGGTGGTGGTTCTCTTACCGCTCTTCCAATAGTTGAAACTCTAGATGGAGATATTTCCTCATATATACCAACCAATGTAATTTCAATTACCGACGGACAAATTTATTTAGAGGCGGATTTATTTAATTCTGGTTTAAGACCAGCAATTAATGTAGGCCTTTCGGTGTCTAGAGTAGGTGGAGCTGCACAAAGTAAAGCAGTGCGAAAGGTAAGTGGTAAAATTCGTTTGAATTTGGCTCAATATCGCGAAATGCAGGTTTTTGCTAGGTTTGACGCAGATTTAGATGATGCGACAAAAGCAATTTTAAAGCACGGTGCTGTTTTAACAGAAGCATTAAAACAACCCCAGTTTAATCCCGTTCCAATGGCAGATATGGTTATTAAGTTTTTAATTCTACAAAGTAATCTTCTTGATGATTTTGACCCTAAAGATGCGATTAATATTCTAACCAACTTTATACAGATATACAAAAGCAAATCAGGTCATAAAATATACGACCGTATAGCTACAGAGAAAGATTTAACTGACGAAGACGCTCAGGAAATATTAGATGAGTTCAAAGAATATATTGCCGTAATTAAGAGCTAGTTTAACCTTCATTTTGCTAAGAGATGGATAGCTGAAGAGAATTATACAATGAATACTAAAGATTTAAAGCGAAGAATATCAAGCGTTAAGGAAACTGCAAAAATTACCAATGCAGTGTACTTGATTTCTGCAGCTAAAATGCGTCGGGCAAAAGAAAAGTTTTTATCGGCAAACGTATTTTTAGAGGAAGTTTCAGCATCTGCTAACCATTTAATGTCGTCGCTAGAAACAAAAACCCATCCGTTTTTTCAACAAAGAGAAGGCAACCGTGCCGCATATGTTGTTATAGGGGCGGATAAAGGGCTTTGTGGAGATTATAACCAATTAATTATAAATGCATCTGATGAATCTATGAGAAACAAGAAAATAACTAACTTATTTGCAGTTGGCGCAGTAGTTAAAGAATATTATGATAAAAAAGAAGGTATAGATGTTGATAACTCTTATGTCAATATATTCCCCGACCCTATGCCTGACGATGCAAGAGCAATAGCAGAGGATTTGTGTGCAGATTTTAAAGCAGAGAAGATGGATAGGGCTTTTATCATATACACAATGGCGGATAAGTTATCTCAACAAAAAATAGCTATTAAAAAAATATTGCCTTTGGAAATATTAGATGACACTGAAGAGATAAATTACATCTCTCCTGGAGATACATTAGAAAAAGCATTAATCCAATATGTTGGAGCAAGAGTTTATCAGGCTCTCTGTTCTGCGTCATACGCTGAAAACTTCAAAAGAATGGTAAGTATGCAAGAAGCTACATCAAATTCCAAGAAGATTATCGATACATTACAGAAAAAGTATAACCACGAAAGACAGGAAAGTATCACAAATGCGTTGCTTGATGCAATGACAACAAACATGAGTAGAAATTATTAAATTAGGAGTATATATGTTAGGGAAAGCGTCAGATGGAGTAATAGTACAAATTATCAGTTCAGTAGTGGATGTGAGATTCCCTGCAGATCTTCCAAGGCAAAATGAGCTTTTAAAAGTTGATGCGGGAGATAGGGTTGTAAAAATAGAAGTCATGAACCACATCGATGACTCAACGGTAAGATGTATTTCTCTTGAGCCTACTGAAGGATTGAGTAGAGGCATGAAGGTTGTTGCCACAGGTCAAACCATCAGAGTGCCTGTTGGGAATAAAACTTTAGGTAGGGTATTTAATGCGCTTGGCGAGCCTATAGACCATAAAGGTGCACTTAGAGGAGTAACTCGTTCTATTTATAGAGATGCACCTTTACTTACAGAACAGAATCCCAATACTCATATATTTGAAACCGGAATTAAGGTTATTGATTTATTAACGCCATATGCTAAAGGTGGAAAAATTGGCTTATTTGGTGGTGCCGGAGTTGGAAAAACCGTATTAATTTTAGAGTTGATTCATAACATTACCAACCATCATGGAGGCAGGTCTATTTTCACAGGCGTTGGTGAAAGAAGCAGAGAAGGATATGAGATGGTCCAAGACATGACTGAGGCAGGAACTCTTCAAAACACAGCATTAGTATTTGGCCAAATGAATGAATCTCCAGGGGCTAGAATGAGAGCCGCGTTTACAGGATTAACTATGGCTGAATATTTTAGAGATGTGCAAAAAAGGGATGTGCTTTTATTTATAGATAACATATACAGATTTGTTCAAGCAGGAAGTGAGGTATCTGCATTGCTAGGCAGAATGCCTTCTGCTGTTGGGTATCAGCCCACCTTAAGCACTGAGATTGGCGCACTTCAAGAAAGGATATGCAGTACTCACAGAGGGTCTATCACTTCAATTCAAGCTGTTTATGTTCCTGCAGACGATTTAACAGACCCTGCTCCAGCAACACTATTTGGACACCTTGATGCGATAACCGTTCTTTCAAGAAAGATAGTTGAACAAGGTATTTATCCTGCAATTGATCCTCTTGAATCAACGAGTAGAATACTAGAACCCGAGATAGTTGGTGAAGAACATTACGAAACTGCAAAAAGAGCGCTTGAAACACTACAAAGGTACAATGAACTACAAGACATTATCGCAATTTTAGGGATGGATGAATTAAACTATGAAGATAAACTTACTGTATATAGGGCAAGAAAATTACAGAGATTTTTCTCTCAGCCATTCCATGTTGCTAGTGTATATACAGGCAGTGCTGGGAAATATGTCCCAGTAGAAACTACCGTTAGAAATTGCCGTGCTATCCTTGATGGTAAAACCGACAATATCCCAGAAAGCGAGTTTTTCTTCATTGGAGACTTAACAGACATACCAGGATATAGAGGATAATCTATAACCCTATATTTTGCAGTACTAATATACTGTAGCACGCTACGAAAAACAGGTTGGCATAATTTTTACCCCACATCATAACCAATCTATATGTTTGAAAGGGGATGAAAGCTTAAATAAAGATGTACTACATCTAGAGGGAAGTAAATGAATCTTTTTCACCTTAAAATGATTACGCCAGAAAAAACTTTGTTCCAAGGAAAGGTACAAAGTTTAAGGGTTTTTGTTGAAGATGGGAGTTTGGAAGTTTTAGCTTCGCATATTCCATCTATTGCATATTTAATGCCTGGTGAATGCAGAATAGTTTGCGAAAATGGGGAGAGGAAGACATTTGTTTCTTCGGATGGAGTATTAAATATTGAAAAATCTGAAGTTATTCTCACCAGTGATTTTTTAGAATGGGAAGAAAATCTAGAAACTGCTCTTCAAGAAAAACAAAAACGCATTGCGAAGGAAAAAGAAAGAAGAACACAAAGTTTTGTTCAAAATCAACTTGTTGCCCTAGACCTTATGAGAACTTTACTTAACATAAATAAGAAAAACAACTTTTAATTTTCATAAATGTTAACCATAATATAAGAGTGATATTAATTGTAGCTAATACAAAAAGCTATACGTTATATGTTAACTCTCATTAATTTTGCCTGTGGCTTATGCACGCTTTTTTAAAATAGGTTAAAATTGATGAGACTTTTTGTTTATTACTGTATAATACAAAAATAAGATTAACTAACCTTACAAGCAACATGTTGGGAAATTAGGTGATGAATTCTACTGACAGTAGTATACTTATTAAACTACTTAATTTTTCAACTTAAAACTAAAGTACTTGGTTAGTGAATAGGAGTTGACATTGAAAAAGAAAACTAAAAAGCCATTATATACAGAACGGAAAACAGGTTGCTTTGCTAGATTTTTTAAATTTCTAGTCAGATTGTTATTTGGGAAATTTAAATATATTTATCATGACGAAGAGCCTACTGAACCTAGTGTTTTAATTTCTAACCACACATATTTTTTAGCACCCCTCATTATGCAATACCAATATCCCAAAAACGTGCGTACCTGGGGGAATAATGTATTATTTAAAAAAGAATCTGCCAAAGAGTTTTTGCTAACTGAACTTTGTATAGACAAGTCTTTCAAAAGCAAAATATTATCTTGTTTAATCCATATACTTTCGCCTCTTGTAGCGTGGGTATATACAAAACAACTAAATGGAATTCCCGTATACTATGATGATTTGAATGCGTATAAAACATTTAAAATCTCTAGTGAAACTCTCTCAAACGGCTCTAACGTAGCCATATATCCCGAAAATACTAAAACAGCAAGAGCAACATACAATGGAGTAATAAGCGAGTTTTCAACAGGTTTTACATATATTGGAAAAATACATTATAGGGCAACAGGCAAATGTGTGAAATACTATCCTATATATGCCGCACAAGATTTTAAAGAAATTCATTTTGGAAAGCCCATCGCATATGACCCTGAAATCCCGATGAATGAACAAGCAGAAATCATTGTCAAACATTTGTTTGATGAGATAATGAGATTGAATTCTCTGCTACCAGAACATTGGGCAGTTCCTATATTTGCTGCTAAAAGGCCTAAAAAGAAAAAGTGTTCTAAAAAACCTAACGACCAACAGCCAAAAGAATCTAACAGCCAGGATACACAAATCGCTGACGGTCAGCAGGTGAAAGAAACTGATGTCCAAAAGTCAAAAACAACTAACGGGCAACAGGCGCAGGCCGATGACCAACAAGTGGAAGAAACTGCAGACCAACTGTTAGAAGAAACTAGCGAGCAGCAGGCAAATGAAACTAAAGACCAGGTGGCAAAAACATCTAACGATCAAAATTCAACCGAATAAAGCAGGTCGATTTAGTATTTCTTCTTACTTGGACACTCTGACTATATAAAGATTTTTTAGTTATACTTGGTTATGAATAGATATTATTCTCTAACGATAGTTTTAAAAACTAGGTTACGGTATATAAATCGTAACGGTTTTATTTTTTTACATTAGGTGGTTGTTTTAAAGTACGTTTGTAGTCTATGTTTAACAGTCTTGCATATGATATAATTACTTTATAAAAATTACGGCGGCATTAAATTTATTACTATTCAAGGTGTCATGAAAAAAAGCAGGTTTCAAAGGTTTGATTTAAGATCGAGAAGTGATAGGTTGAAGATAAAGTATGTTCTATGGGGCGTGCTATTTTTGAATCTCACATTACTTATTGCTAAAAACTTTTTGTGGCTATATACCAGTTTAGATTCTTTAAAACTAGAGGCATCTAACTCGCTCATTAGTACTATTTATTGCGTGCTCGCTCTTTTTTCGTACTACATTATTTATAATCCCAAAAGAGAGAGTAGTCCCCATGGGTACGGAAGAATAGAATATGTAGCGACCTTACTGATGGCTATATTGGTTGCCGCAAATGGAGCATTCTTTTTTGTAAAATCAGTTACTAGATATCCATTTCCATCTAATGTTATTTTTCATTGGCAAATACTTGCACTTCTTCTTGCAATCTCGGTTATAAAAATAGTTTTAGGGATATTTACCAAAAAACTAGTAAAAGCAGTGCGAACGGTATCTGTAAGGTTTATAGCCAACATGATGATTATTGAAGGAGTTATGGGGATTTTTGTTGCTATTTCATATGGCATAACGCCACTTGTGCCGTTTAGTATAGATGCAATAGTTACCACGATAGTAGGTATTTTATTCATGTTTGTTGGGCTCATATACACCATAATACTAGGAAAAATTATTGTAGGTAGAGATCCAAGAGTTTCTACTTTAGTACAAATAACAGATATAGTTAAAGAAAACAAAAGAGTTGTAGGGATAGGGAAGTTAGTAATTCATGACTATGGTTCCCAACGTAAAGAAGCAACGCTCGAAGTCGCATATGATTTTGCATATGCAGCAGATATTTATGATACAAACATTGAACTAGAAAATAAAATATATAACGAATTAGGTATAAAGGTAAAAATCATTCCGATTAGAGAAAAGGTATATGTTAAACAAGATGACACCACTTTAGGTGTCCCAGTAATTGAGAGTGGATTTAGCGTAAAAGATATTGCACCGCCAACTGAAACGAAAAACATAGAAGCTGAGTCAAACAAGGACAACATTGCCGACACCCAAGAACAAGGAACTAATGTGACTAGAGTTGAATAGTAATAACATAATTAAACTGCAAATAATTAGGCGATAAAAAGATAAATAAAAGGTAGTGAAATAAACACTTAAATGTAAAATTATTAGAGATTGAAATATGGAAGCAAGAAGAGAAAGGGCAACAATACGAAGAAGAAAATCGATTAAAACTAGACGAGTTTTAATTGGCTTTTTAGTCTTGCTCTTATTCTTAGCTCTCACCGCTGGTATAGTAGTTGGTACTACGGCTGTGGGGTATTACCTTAACCTCAATATTGCAAAAACATATGAGCCCGTCAAGTATGAAAAACAACTAAAACCAACCTTGGAAGATGGCATATACACCTTTACAACAGATGAAGAATTTAAGATTATGCAGATAACGGACATTCATATTGGCGGAGGCTTTTTAACGATTCAAAAGGACCGCTGGGCGCTATCTGCAGTGTCTACAATGGTAAGTGTGGAAAAGCCGGATTTAGTTATTATTACAGGCGATCTTGCGCAACCGTTAGGATTTCAAACAGGCTCGTTTAATAACCTAAACCAAATGAAAATGGTTGCCGAAATGATGGAAAGCTTAGAAGTTTATTGGACATTTGTGTTTGGAAATCACGAGGACGCAAAGCCCTGCATGTATACAAAAGAGGAGCTTGTAGATGGCATAATGAATGGTGGGTATAAGTACTGTTTATTCTCTCCAGGAGAAGCAGAATTGTCGGGACAAGGCAATCACTATATCAATGTAAAAAACTCGCAAGGGCTAATAACTCAAACTTTGATAATGATTGATTCTCATGGGTATAGAGAAGAAGGTGGATATGATAATATTAAGCCAGATCAAGTGGATTGGTACACTCGTGTCGTCAATAAAATTACAGCAGAAAATCGCTCGAAACATCAGGCACTAGGACTTCCTGAAACCGATTTTAAAAAGCCTAACTCTCTTATGTTTATACACATACCACTAAAGGAATACGAAGATGCTTGGCTTAGCTATGTTGATAACGGGAATACCGAAAAAACAAAGCTAATTTATGGTACTGCAAATGGACCAAGAAAACCTGTTAATTACGGTGCTGGTGAAGATAATGTTTTTGATACAGTAGTGGAGCTTGGTAGTACAGATGGAATATTTTGTGGGCATGACCACTTAAACAACTTTCAAATAGAGCATCACGGTGTAAGACTAACATATAGTTATAGTATTGACTACGTTGCCTTTGTAGGAATTCATAAGCAAGGGGCACAAAGAGGCTGTACACTTATATACTCTAACCCAGACGGAACTTGGCACAGTGAGCTTTCCAACTATTATCAAACAAAGTACAAAAACCCCGGTCGTACTGAAACTGTGGCATTTGACTAATTTTTTAATTTAAGCAGAATTTCGGTATCCTCATGCTATCTAGCAGTGGGAACTTACCAGCTTATTATCAAACGTAGTTTTTTAGATTTAACTACTTTTATATTTTAGACGATACTGGGCATAGCGAATTTTTTTAGAAGTCCTTTTATTGTTAAGAAGGCGGTTTCTGGCACTCCGTGGCAAAAGCGGTGTAAAACCGTGCATAAAGATATCTCCCGAAAAAGGCTTAAAAGGCCCAAATTAATTCGGCTGGAGAGCGCAAGGTGCGGAAAGTTTTTGTTTTTAACAACAAATATACACAAAAAAATCACATAAAAATGCTTGCCCTTAGTACTTATATTAATATATATTATACGCGACAAAGCAAAGTTGGGAGTGTCTAATCAAGTAAGTCTATATAATCCATTTAGCTAGATTTATATTTTTACCACTTTACATATATAGCAAAACCACTTAAAACTCTAAAGCAACGCAAAGATAGGTGTGCCACAAGCGTGACATATTGAAGGTTATTGCATGTACCTAATGATGAAATCTTGGGTATTTTGCTAATTAAGAAATAATGTGCATGTAAAAATGCAGAGAAGATATATCAGGAGATAAGAAAATGATTAAGCAGATGAAGACGAGAAGAGAAAATATTAAAAATACCAAATTTAGTAGGAGCGCAATATTTATTGTATTGTGTACAGTTTTGATTTTACTTTTACTTACCTCCTTTCTCGCTAATCAAAAAACCAGTGCCGGAATCGACACCGCATCTGCGTGGGTTGCTCCTGGAGATTCTCATGATTTTATACATAGAAACGGTGGGAATCAGGGTATAAACGATTCGCCTATGACTTCACAAGGAGTAGGCAATTTCCCAGAAATTCCTACTGGAGTTATCACTAACGTAGGCGTATATAATCTTTACGATACATCTTTAACTCAAGTAGAAAATGGTGTGCCTTCTGTTTTCAGACTTAAAGCAGAAGATCTAGACTCTCATTGGGATCCGGATGGTAAGGCTTGGAATACTGAGAGTGCATGGCGTGCTCATAGTTCAAAAGCATGGGTTTGTAACTTTGGAAGCGGCGCTGCTACGAAAAATGGGGCAGGCTTAAGCGGTCAATATATGCACAATGGTAATACTCAAAGATCAATGTTTTTTACTACTATAAGGCTGTCTGATGAAATAATAGAAGGATTAAAGGCAGGGAGAATTGAAATTACATTCTCTACATATGCTGACAATTTTGGCGCTACAGGGCAAACGACAGGAGCCTTCATCGCTCTTGGGCAATACGGGATTCCCGCTAATTCAGCTGACATTCAGAGCATAAATGGATATACATATAGCTCTACAGATTGGCGAGATTTGCATAATTTCCAAACAATATATGGAAATACATCTGGAGATGCGGAATATAAGATTTATTCATTGAATGCAGACGGCACTCCGAATTTTAGTAGTCAAAGAACAAATGGTGTTTCTGGTTTAGGAAATAGGTTTAAAGTTCCAGATGGCACGCCTTCTCCAGGTGGTAATATACCAGCTGGTAGATCTTATATTATGTTTCAAAACTTGGTTATGTTGATACGGAAGGCGAAAGGAAGTCTTATCCTTCTATCCCATCATATAGCGAAAATCCAAGCGAGAGTACATTACTTAGGATAGGTGTATATGGACTAATGGGGAGCGCAGTGAGAAGATCTGGGAATACCATTCTTGGAATGTATAACATGAAACTGGAAGTTAGGTATTCTGGAGACATGAATATATATGTCGATAATAAAACAAAAGCTTACGGTGAGCCCAACCCAGAATTTACTGGAACGGTAACAAGGCTTATACAAAACCCAACAAATCCTGGCGAAACAGTGGAAGTAGATGGGCTTATCGGTACTGATACTATAACTAGTGTGATAGGAAGTTATAACTGCAATTTAAATTCTCCAGTTGGAACTTATACAGGAACAGCGACAGGGTGGACAGCTACAAACATGTCTCACCTTTATTATGATCCTACGAAAATTAATTTCGTTTATTCTGACCCAGCTGATCCAAGCGCACCTTCTCCTGGGCATTCGACACTAACGGTTGTCAAAAGAGATATAACGGTAACGGCCAATAATAAATCAAGTGAATATAGACAAGGGCTTAAAGATTTAGATTTTTCCATAACATCAGGGTCTTTAGTAGAAGGTGACACTTTAACTGATTTGGGCGTGACTTTATCAACCAATGCAGACAATACTGTTATAGCCGACTACCAAATAACAGGCTCAGCTGTAAGTACCAACTACAATGTAACAGTAAATCCTGGGACGTATTCAATCACTCCAAAGACCATAATTGTAGATATAGACGATAAGAGTAGTGCGGATGGAGAGCCGATAGTAACAGATTTAACATTCACTGTAAACAGCGCAACTCAGCTAGAAGATGGAGATAATGCAGATGTATTAAAAATCACACTAACAAAAGCAGTCGGTACTGCTGTTGGGAATTACGCCATAACTGGTAGTCAAGGAGCGGGCGCATCAGATAAATATACAGTAGTTTTTAACGAAGGAGTATATAAGGTTTTGGCGATAGTAACTTTCCAAGACTATCAACATACAACAATAGGAACTGAAAATGTAGAGTACGGAACAAGTGCGACTGCGACTGGAATAACAGTACCAAATAGACCGGGGTATGAGCATGTTGGTTGGGATCCAGCAATTACAAATGTAACAGAGTCTATGATAACTACAGCTACTTATTCCTTAATAAATTACAATATAAACTACACAAATGTGGATGGAGCCGAGCACAGTAACCCCAATACGTACACAACGGTGGACACAATAGTGCTAGCTGATGCAAGTAAAGCAGGGCATACCTTTGTTGGCTGGACATTTGGAGAGAGTGGCTCACCACAAAAGGGCTTAACAATTGGACCAAACGAAACAGGTGAAAAGACAATCAAAGCCCATTGGTCTGTTAATAATTACGATGTGACTGTGAAAGTAAATACGACAGGGTATGGAAAAGTAGATGGTGAAAACACAGTAACAGTAACTGATGTACCATATGGGACTAGCTATAGCACAAGCGGAAACAAGCTAACAATATCCCTACCCACGGCGAGAGTAGTTGAAGCAGTCGCAACTACTAACACACCGCAATATACCTATGCATTCTTGGGTTGGGATTCTAATAGTGGAACAACAGGAACGGACACCACAATTACCGCAAACTTTAGTCGTACACCAGTTAACTACACTATTAGTTTTGAAGAAAACGGTGGGACTACAGTAGCAGACATAACCCAAGGGTATGGAACGGCAGTAAGTGAGCCCACAAAGCCTACGAGAACAGGACACACATTCAAAAACTGGTACAGTAATCCAGGCTTAACCGATGTGTTTAATTTTAGCGGATACACAATGCCAGCAAACAATGTCACGGTATATGTAGATTGGACGATTAACCAATATACAATGAGCTTTAATACAAACGGTGGAAATGCGATAGGTGATATAACCCAAGACTATAATTCGGACATTACGCCACCATCAGATCCTACGAAAGAAGGGCATACTTTTGCAGGATGGTTTAGTGATAGTGAATTAACTAATTCATACACCATTAGTAAGATGCCAGCTGAAAATAAGACCATATATGCAAAATGGACTGTTAACAATTACTCTGTAAAAGTAAATGTCAGTACGATAGGATATGGAAAGGTAGATGGTGGAAATGAAGTAACAGTAACTGATGTACCATATGGAACAAGTTATAGTACAAGCGGAAAGAACTTAACAATATCACTCCCAACGGCGAGAGTAATTGCTGCATTGGAAGAGACCGACACAGACGAATGGGATTACACATTTACAGGTTGGGATCCAACTAGCGGAACAACGGGAATAAATACAACAATTACAGCAAACTTTACAAGAACAAAGAAGACGTATCTCGTGACGGTGCAAGCAGGAGAAAACGGCTCTCTAACAGGTTATGCAGGACATAAATCATATGAATACGGAACTGCAATAGATGGAAGCACAGCTGCATTAAAGATTGGTGGAGCAACTATTGCGACAGCGACTCCCAATACCAACACAGCGGAATGGAAATACTCATTTGTTGAATGGACAGGCATACCATCAACCGATAAGGTAAATGGAGTATTGACGATTGTTGCTCAATTCAAAAAAGAAAAGCAAGTATATCCAGTAACAGTAAAGGTCGGTGCGACATCAGAAGGATTTGGACAATTAACGAACTATACAGGCCCATATTCTGTGGAGTATGGAACAGTTATAAGTTCAAATGTAAAAGTATTATCAATTGGAGATAGCATAACAGTTAATGCGGAAGAGAACCTAGACACAGCACAATATGATTATGAGTTTATAGGCTGGTCTGGTATTCCTTCAGGTGATGGAAAAGTAACTAACGCTGTCACAGTGCATGCATCTTTTAGTAGAACAACAAAGAGTTACACAGTAACATTTAAAAATCATTTAGGTAACACAATTGGAACGCCACAAACGATAGAATATGGCAAAGATGCCGTAGCAGAAACTGCGCCATCAAGAACGGGATATACATTTAGTCAATGGTCACATTCATTTACAAACGTGCAAGATAATGTAGTGACAACGGCACAGTATACTGCAAACAAATACAACGTTACATTTGATGTAGATGGTGGAGCTGCAAAAGCTTCCAAGGAAGTAACATATGACGCGCCATATGTTTTAGGCGAGACTACCAAGAATGGGTATACATTCAAAA
>DAONQC010000014.1:0-35588 GCA_035409945.1 Clostridia bacterium | reverse complement strand
TGTAACACCAACTGCAACAGTAGATGCAACTGGAGAATTTACATATACATTTAATTACTGGACGAATGGAAACACCACAGTTACAGGTGAAACCACCGTTACAGCAAACTTTACACAAACTAAAAACAACTATTCCGTGACTGTGCAAGTAAATGAAGAAGGTTGGGGAACGGTTAAAAATGCTAGTAAGGTGGTTGTTATCAACGTACCATATGGAACTAGCTACAATACAATTGGAAACGATTTAACAATTTCGCTTGATGAACCTGTTACAATCCATGCAGCAGCGTCAGATAATACACAAGAATACACATACGAATTCTTGGGTTGGAATCCAACCAGTGGAACAACAGGAATCAATACCAAAATAACCGCAAACTTTGGCCGTACACCAGTTGACCATACAATGACCTTTGAGACAAACGAAGGAAGTGCAATAATCCCAATAACTCAAGGATTTGGAACTGTTGTAAATGAACCAGAAAAACCCACAAAAACAGGACACACATTCAAAAACTGGTACAGTAATGCTGGCTTAACCGATGTGTTTAGTTTTGTTGATTACACAATGCCAGCAGAAGATGTTACGGTGTATGTAGGCTGGACTATTAATCAATATGATTTCATATTCGATACCGACGGTGGAAGTACGATAGAAACCCGTAGACAAAACTATGGTACAAGTGTGACTCCACCTGCTAATCCTACGAAGACAGGATATTCGTTTGGAGGTTGGTATAAGAGTATAGATTTTGTAGCAGGAAATGAATTTACATTCGAAGGGTTTACCATCCCAGCAAAAGATACGACTATATATGCAAAGTGGAATATTAACCAATATACCATTACTTTTGTCACAAACGGTGGAAGTGAAGTATCTAGCATAACAGATGATTATGGAAAGCCCGTTACAGCGCCGGTTGATCCCACAAAAGATTATTACAATTTTGCAGGTTGGTATACGGATGCAAGTTTAGGATCTTACTATGCATTTTCATTTGATGGATACACAATGCCAGCAACTGACACCACGTTATACGCAAAGTGGACGGCAAAAGAATATTCCATAAGTTACAATTTAGCTGGAGGAAGTGTAACTCCAAGTAATGCAAATCCTACTGAATATACATACGAAACACCCACCTTTAATCTCGTAAATCCAACGAAAGAAGGATACACCTTTGATGGTTGGAGTGGAACAGAATTAGAAGGTACAACCAACACTTTAGTGCAAATTGCGCAAGGAAGCCATGGTGCTAGAACATATACTGCAAACTGGACGATTAAGAGTTATACAGTCAGGTTCATAAACTATGATAGCAGTGTTGAAAAGGCAGAGACAGTAACGCATGGGTCTAGTGCAACAGCGCCTGCAGATCCGACTAGGACCGGATATACCTTTACCGGCTGGGCGCCAGCTTATGACAATATAACATCTGATTTAGATGTGTATGCTCAATATACGGTTAAGCAGTATACATTGTCGTTCAACACAAATGGTGGAAATGAGATAGACAGCATAACTCAAGACTATGATACTACCATTACACCACCAGCAGATCCGATTAAAGAAGGATATACTTTTGCAGGTTGGTTTAGTGACTTAGGACTAACTAGTTCTTATACCATTGATAAGATGCCAGCTGAAAACAAGACCATATATGCAAAATGGAATATTAACCAATACGATGTCATATTTAATACGAATGGTGGAAGCGAAATAGCTACGCTAACCCAAAGCTATGGGACTAAAGTAACGAAACCTACAGATGATCCTACGAAGGAAGGGTACGATTTTGTAAATTGGTACAGTGACGAAAGTTTAAATACCCTTTTTGACTTTGATACATTTACGATACCCGCAAGTGAGACGACGATATATGCAAAGTGGAGTATTAAGAAATATCAAGTTACGCTAGTGGTGGTTGAAACTGGGTATGGAACACTGACTGAGTCAGGTCCATTTACGGTAGATCATGGCACTAATGTTTCAGCAGTAGCGTCAGTCTTAACGCTAGGAGAAAACACGATAACAGCAAACCAAACCCCCGATGATGAACAATATGCTTATGAATTCATTAACTGGAGTAACATGCCAGAAAGTGGCAAAATAACAGGGGCAGTTACATTATATGCAAACTTTAGTCGTACACCAGTTGACCATACAATTAGCTTTGTAACAAATGGTGGAAGCATAGTAGATTCTATAACTCAAGGGTATGGAACTGAAGTTACTGAGCCAGCTAAACCTACCAAAACGGGACACGCATTCAAAAATTGGTATAGCGATGCAGACCTAACCTCAGAGTTTAACTTTAGTGGATATACAATGCCAGCAAACGATGTCGTAGTATATGTGGGGTGGACAGTTAATCAATACACAACGCACTTTAATACAAATGGTGGAAATGAAATAGGAAGCGTAACACAAGACTATGATTCAACTATAATTAAACCATCAGACCCTGAAAAGACAGGACATGCTTTCGCAGGATGGTTTAGTGATGGTGAATTAACTACTTCATACACTACTTGGAAGATGCCTGCAAATGATATTACGATATATGCAAAATGGACTGTCAATCAATATAGCTTTAGTTATAACACCGACGGTGGTAGCATTATTGAAAGTCATATGGTGAATTATGGCGGTACTGTTTCAAAGCCAGCTAACCCTGAAAAGGATGGATATATCTTTGATAAGTGGTGGGTAGAAGTAGAGCACAATAATGAATTTGATTTTACCACATTCACAATGCCCGATAATGCAGTGACTATATATGCAACTTGGACACTCAACCATTACACCATGTATTTCAATACTAACGGTGGAAATGCGATAGGCAGCATTACTCAAGATTATAATACAGACATTACACAACCCACGGAGCCTACAAAAGAAGGACATACCTTTGCAGGATGGTTTAGTGACATGGGATTAACTACTTCATATACAGCTTGGAAGATGCCTGCAAACGATATTACGATATATGCAAAATGGACGGTTAACAACTACTTTGTGAAAGTGAAGGTAAATACGATAGGATATGGTACGGTTGATAATGTAAGTGAAATAACAATAGAAAATGTCCCATATGGAACTAGTTATAGCGCAGATGGGAACAAACTAACAATCGAAATCTTGCCAAAGAGAGTGATTAATGCAGTTAAGGCAAACGATACAATAGAATATACATATACATTCGTTAACTGGAGCTCAGGCGAAGGAACAACAGGTATAGCTACCGAAATTATTGCAAACTTTGAAAGAGCGAAGAATAAGTACGATGTTACCATAAAGGTAAACAATGATGAGGCAGGAAAAGTTGGTGGTCAAACTCAACTCGTTATCCAAGATGTGCCATATGGAACAGAGTTCACAACCGATGGCCAAGCCCTTACAATCGCAGGCTTTGCTCTTGTTAATGCAACAGTAAACGATGCCACAGCAAAGTACACATTTAGCTGGGATAAATGGGTTGATGCAAGTGGGCAAACGGGTCAAAATACTATAATTACAGCTCACTTTAAAGCAACGGTTAACACTTACACTGTTAAGATATCATCTAACAATATTGACTATGGTGCCGTTAATAAAGACAAAATAGAGAATGTACCATACGGAACTGAGTTGTTAGCAACTGGAAATACCATGACAATTAATGGTATAGAAGTAACCGCTTCAACTACTCCTGACACTGATGAGTTTAGATATAAATTAACAGGCTGGACTAATGGAGGTACTACTGTTGAAGGGGATACAGATATAGTTGTTCTGTTTACAAGAGAAGTTAAAAAATATACTGTAACTTGGAAAAACTATGACAATGCAGTCATAAAGACAGAAAATATAGAATATGGACAAACTCCTAGTTATACAGGAGATACTCCAGTAAGAGCAAAGACTCAACAGTACTCATACACATTTAAAGATTGGTCTCCAGCGATAACAGTTGTAAAAACCAATCAAGAGTACAAAGCAACTTACACTGGGACTGTAAATAAGTATAGTGTTGTTTGGAAGAACGAAGATGGGAATGTACTAAAGGCTGAACTTGTAGAGTATGGGCAGACCCCAACATATACTGGTTCAACACCAGCAAAAACAAAAACAGCAAAATACGAATATACTTTTACTGGTTGGACTCCCGAAGTAACAACGGTAGTTGATTCTCAAAGATATACAGCTACATTTAGTGCAGAGGTGAGGAAATATAACGTATATATTTTATCGTCTGATGAAAGGTACGGTACTGTTTGTACACCTTGTGTATATAACGTAACATACGGAACGAGAATGATGACTGCAGGTAATGTGCTTCAAGTTAATGGATCTTCTGTAACTGCAACTCCTAAAGGTTCAGATGCGGAAGGTACTTGTACATTTGAATGTTGGACAAATGGCGATTTAGAAGTAACTGAGGATGTAACTGTAACTGCACGCTTTGGTAGAGTATTAAATAAGTATACTATAACTTTTGAAAATGAAGATGGAACAATCCTTCAGGAAACAGGGATTAAATATGGTACAGTGCCACAATATGAAGGGGATAGCCCTGTAAAAACAAATGCAAATGGATATATATATTATTTTGCTGGCTGGACTCCAGAAATAGAAGCTGTTACTGGTGATAGAGTATATACTGCTGAATACAATAGAAGGGTAAGAGTAATTGAGGCAGATGCAGTAGAAAATGATAATAAGCCAGCAAAGCCTGAAGATGAATCTCAAATACCTGGGAAAGCTGAATCTGAAATAGGATTTGAGGAAGATACAAACCTAGTCATAAAGGTAGTAGCATTAGCAAAAGTAGATTCTAATATCAAGGCGCCAAAAGGCAAAGATGTTGTGCAAGTATTCAACATCAAACTGTACAGAAACGGCGAAGAAGTTAAACCTACCTCTGATATAAATATCACCATGGATATGCTGCCTGAGTTGTTTGAATATGTACAAGATAGAAAAAATCTCTCCATAGTGATGCTAGAGGATGAAAAATTGGTAGAAAAAGCTGTGAGCTCAGAAAGCGGACAACTTATTTTCACAATATCTGAAACTGGCGATTTGATGGTAGTAAGACCGGCAACCAGATATTATAGTTGGTTCTGGATTATCTTACTGATACTTGCAATTATAATAGCAGTAGAAATAATCTACATAATCATAAGCAATAAGAAAAAGAGAATGGAAAGGCTTGTAGAAGAAAAATACTTAACTAGCGATGAGAAAAAAATTGCAAAAGGAATGGCTAGTCAAAAAAATGCGTACAATTACGTCAAAAGGATGAGAATATAAAATGAAAAGTATTTTAGCACTTAGTTTAATGTTAGCATCAGCTAGACCGCCTACACGTGTGGAGATAATTGTTGCAATAGTTATGGCTGTTGTAGCGGTTATTTTGCTTATAGTAATACTTTTATTACATAGAAAAAAACGCAATCTGAAGGGTGTGGATAGTAAGGGCAATGTTGTTATACTAGACAGCGAAGAAGTATCTATTCCTGATATGCGAAACGGGCAAGACGGTAGAAAAAGAAGGCGTAAGAAACCAGTGAAAAACCGCAAACAAAAGTGGTTTGTTGTGTCCGATGAGACGAGTAGAGCAAAAGGTAAGAAATAAAGGAAAGTCTTGCATTAAAGCTACACATATGCGATATTATAAGTGTTCAATGCTTGTAAATGAAGATCTTATATAACCTTAGCAACGATCATCAAAATTAGTGCAGTAAGGAAATTAAAGCCAACTTCCACCGTTTGAGATGTAAGTGTAAAGAATGCATCACGATTAAAGTATAGGGGAGGATTAGAAATAACTATGACCAAGAAAATTAAAATAATAGCCTTTTTGATGGTTTTGATACTAGTAGTTAGCGCAACTATACTTTTAGTTGGATGTGTAAAGGATAGAGGAGATTTTTATTCTCTACAGGAAGCATACGATAATGGTTGGCTAACAAAAGAAGATTTACAAACGATAGCTAATTATCATAATAACCCTACGCAAAGACCTAAGCTAAGTGCGGAGACAGAAAAGGCTATAAAGGAAACAAGAGCATATGATTTGCGTTATGGAGTAAAAACGAGTGAGAACATAAAAGAACCATCTGCAACTGCAAAAGATGTCACGATCATAGGATATTACGGAGAATATAACGACATATTTGTTGTGATGATAACAGATGTTTATACGGACTGCGATGATGCTGTGCGCGACATTGATATTGCTGGAATTACATTCCATTATATAAGTGGAAATAGAATTTTGGTTTGGAAAAGTAAATAATATTCAAATTATAGATAGTCAATGGCTATTGTTTTTAGGTGCATTAATTTGGTAGAATAAGGGCATTATTGTATTGTGAGGGTTTAAGGATGAAAATAAAGTTTTCAGTAAAACAAATTGTACTTTTATGTGTTTCGGTTATATGTAATGTTATTGGACTGATGACACTACTTCAAATAAATGGCGTTAATATGGGAATGCCATATATTAATAAAATAAACAATATGCTTTTTCAATATTTTATAGTATTTGCATTTATGCCAGTTGGAGTAATGACCTTTAGTACATTTGCTACTACTTTTGAAGGTAAAGTTAAACATAGATTAGCTCTTATTAACTGCATATACTCTACAATCTTAACGGTACCGCTGTTTTTAAGTATGATAGTTTGTTTTGTAATACTAGGGGGAACTAGTGTGCCATTAATGGATCCATTTGTTGCTGATTTCGCACTTCTTTCTCCCTCTCTAGGTGGACAAATTGCGTTTTATGTATTCGTACTTTTACTATCAATTGTTTTCTTAGCGGAGCCAATAATTGCCTGCTATTTAACTTTAAAAGATGTAGAACCAAGTATTCCAAACATCATCAGTTTTATCTTAAAGAAAAAGACTATTGCTGAAATGCAGCAAAAACCTGCTGAAGAAGAAAACTCAAACTAAAAAGATTTTTATCACTTAATGGTGAGAGTTGAATAAAGCTTGCTCACTTTTATAATTTTTCTGGCTTTGCTTACAGTGCCTGATTCTTTACTTTGGTGCTAATTTGAACTTTGATATTAGCACGAAAGTTGTGATTGTAAATGTACTAGAAATCAACTGGCTTTTTAAGGAATTAAAGTTTTAGCAGTATTTTTTTGAAAACAAATACTTTCGTTTATTATGCAATGCTAGTAACAGAAGACCTTATAGCCCTTGCGACAAGAAATAGGACTAGGGCGGTTAGTATGTTAAAGCCAAAATCACATCAAAAACTACAAAGCCAGCGATATGGTAATTATTAGTTAATACTGTTAACAGAAGAACGTATAGCTCTTGCAACAAGAGATGGGATTAGGGCAGTTAGCATATTAAAGTCAACTTCCACTTTTTGAGATGCAAGAGTAAAGAAGGCATCTCCATCGAACATTGTGTGAGAAGGGGATATAGACTGGGCTAGCCCATCGTGAGCTAAGTCGCTCAATATGTTTGCTTGTGCTTTTGTAAGTTTTGCGTTTGTAATAATACAACCTATCGTTGTATTTGAAATAGAAAATGCATTAAAACAACAAGAAGAAAACACTTGTTGAGCACCTATAAACTCTCCATTTCCATCTTTAGCACCTGCAATAATTTTACCGTTTTCCACAATGTCTCCAAGTGGATTCACACCGCAAATAACAGCAATTTCTAAATCTCCCGATGAATATGTTTGTATACCAAGTCCAGTTTTAACAGCATAATCCATACCTAAAACCTTACTGGCTGTAGCGCCAGTTGCAACTCCTTTGATGCCTCTTGTAAAGTTATTATGTTGCGCTTCTTTACCTGCTATAACACCAGCATCTTTATTAGGGAATGCAAACTCTTTATACTCTAAATCATATAATGATGCACCGCAGACAATAGGTACCTTATATTTTCCAGCATTGACTCCAGCATTAACTGAGCGTAAGTAAGCCATGACACCACAGCAACCTTCTAAGCCATATGCAGATCCACCAGATAAGACTACCGCATGAACAACAGATACCGTTTTTTCTGTCTTTAATAGGTCGGTTTCTCTAGTAGCAGGGGCAGAGCCTCTAACAGATACACCTCCCACAGCGCCTTCTTCGCAAATAATGGAAGTAAGACCGGTGCCTCCTTCGCTATCGGTATAATGTCCAATTTTAAAATCATCTAACATAATAATGTCCTCTCAAATATCATTTATCGTTAAAAAGTATAACACACTTGCGCCATTAATTAAATAATACACAGAAAATGAAGTTAATCTAGTGTCAAAGTGTCCCAGTCTATTTTTCTATCTTTAAAGTAATATATTTTGTCGTGCTCTCCAATTTTACGGATTACTTTACAAGGCACACCAAACGCTACAACATTTGCTGGAATATCTTTGGTTACCACGCTTCCAGCTCCAATGATCGAATTGTCGCCAATTGTAACTCCTGGCATTATAACAGCGCCAGCTCCAATCCAAACGTTATTACCAATATGAACTTCAGCTACAAATTGATAACCTTGCTTTCTAAGTTCAGGATCTATTGGATGACCAGCTGTGGCAATCGTTACATTAGGAGCAAGCATAACATCGTTTCCGATGTAGATATGAGCATCATCAACAAGAGTTAGGTTAAAGTTAGCATAAAAGTTATCTCCAACAAACACATGTTTACATCCCCAATTAGAATGAATTGGCCCTTCTATAAAACAATTATCCCCCATGCTCCCAAACATTTTTTTAGCAAGTTCTTGCTTTTTCTCTAGTTCTTGAGGTCGTATGTTATTAAAATCATATACGTCTTCAATACATTTCATTTGGTACGAGATATTTTCTTTTAAATAACCGTTGTATAACATTCCTGCCTCTCTTCGCTCCTTTTGTGTCATTATAGTTCCTCCACTACTAAAGTTTCATTATGTCTTATTCTAACAAATTTTTGTATACTATTCATCCTGGGCGGACAATATTAGCTAAAAGCAGGGTGCAAATTGTAATTTTCAATCATTATTCTTAGCAGGTGTGGTATTCCATAGTAAATTTGCAGGACTGACCGTTACTTTTTAGTTAATAGTTGAGTATGTATTTTATTAGTTGTCATAGTAAAGACAACGGTTAAGAGGCACTTGAGCATTACAGTAGGGTATAAACCTGGGGGCGCAAACATTTGAAGGTGGAAACGAGCTCGTGATAGTTATATAATAAAGAAAGTAATATAAGTCAAAACTAATGAATAAAGAGAGATGAAGGCGGTGTGTTATGAGTAATGTTACTACATACGAAAAAATACTAAAAAAAGAAGATGAGGGTATATACATATATATCCCATTTGAGGTTGAAGAGGGCGTTGAGCGTTTGGAAATAACTTATGATTATACTCCTTGGAGACCCGAGGGCTCGGCTTGGTTAAACGACGTGGATGTGATAGTAGTTGATGACAAGGGCTGCGATGTTGGAACAAGAGGTTCAGTTATTAGAAACATAACGATTAGTCCATACTACTCAACTCCAGGATTTGATGTAAGAGAAATTACAAAGGGTACTTGGAATGTAGTAGTGCTACCTGCCAGAATGATTTCAGAAGAGATAGATTTAAAGGTGCATGTTAAGACTTTCAAAAAAGAAAGAAGGTGGTATACAGGAGATACTCATACCCATACTCATAACTCCGACGGAGTGCACGATTATAATACACTAATTAAAATGGCAAAGAAAATTGGGTTTGATTATATGTTTATAACTGACCATAATAGAACCATATTACACATGCCTAAATCACATGATTATTTAACCATAGTTCCAGGAATAGAATATACATATCCGAACGGACATTCCAACGCTTGGGGTATCCAACAACCGTATTCGGGAACCTTTATAACCAATAACCAGGAAGAGTATTTAAAACTAAAAGAAGAATCTGAAGCTAATGGGGCGCTTGTGAGTATTAATCATCCATTCTGTTCAAAGTGTGGTTGGCACTGGCCTCTTGATAACTTTGACTTTGATGTCGTAGAGATTTGGAATGGCCCTATGAGACTAGACAATTTGAAGGCAATAGAGTGGTGGCATAATGAATTAGTGAAGGGAAGAAGGCTAAGCGCAGTAGGTGGAAGTGACTACCATAGAGACTATTATATTGTGAAACTATTTGGAAAACCTGTTACGCACATATATGCCGAAGGGCGCTCTCAAGCAGATTTACTTAAGGCAATTAAAGAAGGGAGAACTAGCATTTCTTGGACAATTAATGGAACCTTTATAGATATTACAAGTGGAGATAGTGTTGTCGGCGATACTGTAAAATTAAAGAGTGATACAAAAGTTAAAGTGAGTGTTCGTAATTTAAAACGAGGGCATACTTTAAGAGTTTATGATAGTCAAGGTGAAGTATATACATACAAGGCAAAAAGAAAGGAAAATCATACAGTTGAAATTCCAGTAAAAAATGCTGGGTTTATACGAGCTGATGTTAGATTTAACTTAAGGGGCTTTAAGAGGTTGCTATTCAATTTAGGGCTTTTATTTGCAATGCCAGAGCAAGCATTCATGAAAGAAATCCCTCCAATGGTAGAATCAATTTGCAGTCCTATCTGGTTTGAAAAATAAATTCAAACAATATTATTATAAGAGATTAATAATTTGCCTTTTTGAATAGTACAAAAAACACTGGTAAAATATATAAAAATGTGTGGTTATCACATTAAAAACACTATGAAACTAGGAAAGTGAATGATATAATAAAAGAATAAAACATGCATTTTATAGGAGGACAATATGAAAAGGAATATAGTAGCAGCGGTACTTTTATCATTTGTAACATTTGGTATTTATGGACTTTATTGGTTTGTTAAACTAACAAATGAAACCAATGAACTAACAAACAACGACAAGTATGCAAGTGGTGGAATGGCATTCTTTTTAACCATAATAACCTTTGGTATCTATTGGGCATATGCTATGGGCAAAAAGGTTGACCAGATGGAAAACACAAGCAATAATGATGTGCTTTATTTGATACTGACAATTTTGGGCGTAGGTATTATTGTTTACATACTTGCACAAAAAGCAATTAACAATGCAGTTGAAGGCAAAGAAGCAAAGTAATAATTGGTATACAATATAAAAGATTAAAAGCTTAAGAACTTCTGGTAATGCAGAGGTTCTTTTTTTGTGGAATAGGCTGAAACTCCCGGAATGTGCCTATATAGGCGCTTTTGAAATCGACTTTTAGTAATGCAATTGAAGACAAGAAAGCAAAGTAATAATCGGAAAAAACTCAAAATTTAAGAACTTCTGGTGGTTCAGAGGTTCTTTTTTTATTCATCAAGGCTGCTAAAACCTCATAGTGTGCGCATATTTTACTTCTAGAGCAAATTTTTTAAAATTTACTGTACGAAAATGCAAGAAACTCTTTACATACCTAAAGTTATTTGCTAAAATGTACACCATAGAGAAAGCCATAGGAGAAAATTAGTATGTTCAACAAGATAGCAAAATCAGTTGTTTTTAGCGTTAGTGAGATAAGGAAGTACTTTCAAACAGGTTCTGCTATGTTCTCATGGCTGAAAAGAAGAATCTTAGACAACAATATAGTAAAAATAAAAAGAGATCTATATTCAATTGTTAATCCAATCTTAGGAGCTCCTTTTGCGGATAAGTTTATGATAGGAAGTGCTATAACAGATTCGTCTTATATCGCATACCATAGTGCATTTGAATTCCACGGATTAGCGAAAAAACCTGGTAAGACCATGTACATCGCAGGAGAAGAGAGATTCAGTCCCTTTGATTTTGACGGAATAAAGTATACATATACCCGTAGCCCATTTTCCGAGGGCGTTGTAAATATAGAAAAAGGTGCAGACCTTAAGGTAACAGATTTGGAAAGAACCTTAATTGATTGCCTAAACAATTTAAGATTATCTGGCGGGGTAGAAGAAATGATTAACGGGCTGGAAAAAGTTTCCAGCATAAGCGAGGAGTTGCTCTTAAAATACCTAGATAGATATAAAACCAACTTGTTATACAGAAAAGCAGGATTTGTTTTCTCTCAGTTCAGAGAAAATCTCGGACTTTCAGATGCATTCTTTTCACGTTGTAAAGAGAATGTAGATAATAACGTATACTATTTTCAAAAAAATGAGACAGTTCCAACGAAACTTGATAAGGATTGGAATCTTATAGTCCCTGAAATAGACGAAATGATGAAAAAATATGAAGATACAGAACCAGGCGAAGATGATGGGCATGAAAATCAAGAACCAAATCTTGACCCTGATAGCCAAGAATAAATTGTATTACGCAAGAAATTAACAACATAGTACAAATAGAAATTAAATAAAAACGGAGATAAATGTAACCAAAATATAAAACCTATTAAATATATACCATCTTGAAAACTTCCAAAGTTTTCCCTTAAGGGCCCTTCTAGGGAAATAGGTGAGGAATTCAAAATGAATATATATAACTAAATGTTGTAACCATTGGTTGGTTAAATTTCAACAACATTATTATACGAGGTAAAAAATGAGTAAGAAAACGAAAGATCAAAAAGGAACAGAAAAAAAAGTGAACGAAACAAAAACGGAGTGTAAGAGAAAGGGAAAGGTTTATGACAAGGTCTATGATATGTCCAAGGATATAGCTATTGCTTTAGCCAAAGACATAGGGAAAGATGTTGCTGTGATTGTTGCCCAGGAAGTAGTTAAAGAGGTAGTTGCGAAAACAAAAGAAAAAGTCCAAGAAACAATTGTTAAAGTGCAAGATGTTGAAAAGGAAATAGAGACAGCTTTGACTAAGGAAATAACCAAGGCTCTCATATCGAAAGCTCAAGAAGCACGTAACAAAGGTCAAGAGGCTTTCGAACATGCTAAAGGGGTAGTGCAAGAAACAGCGGGAAAAGCAAAAGAAACCATTAATGCGGCACAAGGCATTGCTGTAGATATTGCAAAAGGAGCAGTTGATAAGACAAAAGAAACTTTAGGAAAAGCAAAAGAAACTTTTGAAACAGCTCAAGGTATAGCTATGGGTATGGTAAAAGAAGCTGTAGGTACGACAAAGGAAACTCTTGAAAAAGCTCAGGGTTTGGTAAAAGAGACAGTAGGCAAAGCAAAAGACGACTACGACAAAGCCCAAGAGACTTTCGACACTGCCCAGGACGAGGCGACAGAAATTGCGAAAGAAGCTGCAGAAAAAGCAAAAGAGACTCTTGATAAGACTAAAAGCATAGTGTTTGACTTAGCAAAAGTTATTCTTAATAGAACACAAGAGACAATTGGCAAAGCACAAGACACCATTATGAAGACCAAAGAAGTGGTCGCAGAAAAAACCAAAGAAACGGTTGAAAAAGCCCAAGAGACATTTGAGAAGACTAAAGAAGTGGTCGTAGAAAAAGCCAAAGATGCAGTAAGTAAGGCACAAGATACTTTTGAAAAGGCTAAAGAAGTAGCGGAAAAAGCACAAGAAACCTTTAATAAAACCAAAGAGGAAGCTGTAGAAAAGGCAAAAGAAGCAGTAACCAAGGCAAAGGAATCGGTCGAGAGAGCTAAAGAGATAGCGCTTAAGGCTCAGGAAGCCTTTGAGAAGGCCAAAAAGGACGCCGATGAAATAGCAAAAGAAGTAGCGGAAAAGGCCCAAGAAACCTTTGATAAAACCAAAGAGGAAGCTGTAGGAAAAGCAAAAGAAGCAGTAACCAAGGCAAAGGAATCGGTCGAGAAGGCAAAAGAGATGGCTCTTAAGGCACAGGAAGCTTTTGAGAAGGCAACAAAAGATGCCGATGAAATAGCAAAAGAAGTAGCGGAAAAAGCCCAAGAGTCTTTTAATAAAGCCAAAGAGGAAACTGTGGAAAAGGTGAAGGACGCGATAAGCAAGACTAAAGAATCACTTGATACAACTCAAGAAAAGATTGAAAAGACCAAAGAGGAAGCTGCAGAAAAAACAAAAGAAGTTGCAACAAAAGCTCGTGCCACGTATGCAAAAGCTAAAGAAGTAGCGAGCAAGGCGCAAGAAAAGATTGAAAAAGCAAAAACAGAGGTTGTAGAAAAGACGGAAGAAAAAACAAAAGAAGTTACAACAAAAGCTCGTGCCACATATGCGAAAGCTAAAGAAGTGGCGAGTAAGGCTCAAGAAAAGGTTGAAAAAGCAAAAACAGAAGTTGTAGAGAAAGCTAAAGAAACAACCAAGAAGGCTGTTGGAAAGAAAGAAAAAATCGAAAAAGAACCAAAAGAAGATAAATAAAAAGAGACGCATTGACGATGATTTTCCTATTTAAATTCAATAGATAGAGGTTATCTTCACCCTTGAGAGATTTAAACATTAATTAGGAGCTGCTTAGAAAAATTCTTAGCAGCTCTTTCTCTATCCAAAACGCTTACAAAGTTATAAAAAGCAAATGCTCATTTGTAGATGAGCGTGCAGTTACTTCTAAAATGAATAGTGTGCATACGTATGTTAATTCTTATGCTAATTGCAAGTGTGCATATGTCACATAAAAAAATGGTTGTTGAATTGCCTAATCAATATGTAAGTGATATAATACACAAATACATTATTAAACCGCGCGCGTAGATTAAACCTTGTTGTGCGCATGCGTGCTTAAGATATTTCGATTTTGAAAACGATATACGCAAAATGGTATAATAAAGTGTTAGACAAAATATATTAATAAATAGTAAGCGAGGCACTATATGGATAATAGAGTAGGAAGATGGAATTGGCTACTTGTCGTAGTTGTCATGATAGGTATAATCCTATTGGCAGTCTATTTGACAGGTGGTTTTGGCACTAAAACCAAAGTAATAACATACGATGAGTTAGTGAAAAAAATAGACGATCAAGAAGTTGAAGGACTGTATTTTGCAGGTAACTATAAGGTCAATGTTTTATATAAAAATGGATTGACTGATGAGAAAAAGGCTAACTTTTTGAAAGGAAGAGAAGCCGACGCAGTAGCTGTAATTATATATCGTGATAGATTTGTAGAGACTATACAAGAGCGTGCCGATAAAGCTGCACCTGGTGAATATACAATGCCCACGATACAACTAAATGATCCCGAATCCAGAATTGGATGGTCTACTGCATTGTCTGTTATTTCTTTACTATTAATGGTAGGTATAGGCATAATGCTATTTATGTCACTTAGAGGTAAAGGGGCTGGCAGAGAGGCTATGACCTTTGGTAGAACCAAGGCAAGAGTAGGCGAGAATATTAAAGTTCGTTTCAGCGATGTAGCTGGTGCAGAAGAGGAAAAAGAAGAACTAAAAGAAATAGTCGAATTCCTAAAGAGCCCTAAGAAATTTAAGGATGTGGGCGCAAGAGTCCCTAAAGGAGTATTACTTGTAGGAAAGCCAGGAACTGGTAAAACACTATTTGCAAAAGCTATTGCTGGCGAAGCTAATGTGCCGTTTTTCTCAATCAGTGGATCTGACTTTGTTGAGATGTTTGTAGGTGTTGGCGCTAGCCGTGTAAGAGACTTGTTTAACCAAGCTAAAAGAGCGCAACCTTGTATCGTATTCATAGACGAAATAGATGCTGTCGGAAGAAAGAGAGGAGCAGGTCTTGGGGGCGGTAACGATGAAAGAGAACAAACCTTAAACCAACTTCTTGTTCAAATGGATGGCTTTGATGAAAATGATGGTGTAGTTATCATTGCTGCGACAAATAGACCAGACGTATTAGACCCAGCGCTACTTAGACCTGGCCGTTTTGATAGGCAGATTACAATACATATGCCCGATGTTAAGGGAAGAGAGGCAATATTTAAAGTGCACGCTAAGAATAAACCTATTGCAAACAATATAGACTTTAGGAATTTGGCAAGACTTACAACAGGATTTAGTGGAGCTGATATTGAAAATCTATTAAATGAAGCTGCAATCCTTGCTGCTAGAGATAACAGAAAAGTTATATTCATGGAAGATATCTATGAAGGAATTAATAAGGTTATAGCAGGACCACAAAAGAAATCTAGAATAATAACTGAAAGAGATAGAAGAATAACTGCATACCACGAAGCAGGTCACGCACTAGTTGGTAAGATGATGAAATATGGTGATACTGTACAAGAAGTATCCATTATTCCAAGAGGTATGGCAGAAGGATATACAATTTTTAGATCCTTAACAGACGATAACCATATAACATATAACTACCTTATGGATACTATCTGTAAGACACTTGGTGGTAGGGCTGCCGAAGAAATTATTATTCAAGATATTTCTACAGGCGCATCCCAGGATATTAAACAAGCCACAAGCATCGCAAGAAGAATGGTTACTGACTGGGGAATGTCATCTGAGCTTAAAAATACATATTTTGGTGGAGAAGAAGAAGTCTTTATTGGAAGAGACTATCAAACAACAGCTATGTATTCCGATGAAATTGCAGCCAAAATTGATAAAGAGCTTATGAAAATAATCGATTATAACTATGATAGAGCACTTACTGTCATAAACGAAAATATAGATGTTCTAAACAATATGGTTAAATTATTATACGAGCATGAAACAATATACGGAGATGAGATAGATATGCTCTTAAGTGGCAAGTCTGTTTCAGAAGTCACTGACTATATCAAAGAAAAGAAGGCAAACAATAAAGAAGTTGCAGAAAATGTTGCTAATGGTAAAACTGGTCCTTTAGGTAATCCAAAAGATATGATAGTGCCAGAACCTAACAATGCAGATGCAGAGCCTAAACAAAATGCTGAAAAGGAGGTAGAAGTAGTTATTGAAATGCCTAAAGTAGAGGACATTATCGTAGCCGAAGAATCTTCCAAATTAGAAAAGAGTGTTGAGCCAAAGGCAGAGGAAAAGCCTGCTACAGAAACAAAAGCTGAAGAAAAACCTGTTGAAGAAAAGCCAGCACCTAAAAAAGCTGCGACTAAAAAGACCACTACTAAAAAAGATAGCGGGGACGATAAATAACCGCTTGATTTGAACATAAGTACCGCAAAAGCCCACGAAATTCAGGTGGGCTTTCTTATTGGTCGAAGAAGTAAAATTACAATACTAGAAATAGTTTTGTTCGGACTTAAAATCTTACTTGAACATCTTGGAATAATTTTGTTTTAAGTTAATATTATATGACAAGTTTAAGCGGTGAAGCTACAGTAAAATGAGTGGCTGATTTTTATTAATTATAGTTAATTAATTGTTAAAAGAATGCGTCAACATATGGAAGTGATATGAGATAAAATATCGAAAATGCAAGCAGTTGGGAACCAAGATAGAAGAATATGGAATATCTTCCTGGGAAAGTTAGAAAATAATGCCATTTACCATCGAGCTTTGGAAGTAAGGATTTTTTGCTACTATAAAACAACACACCAATGATAGCGCCAGCTATAAAAGGAATGAAATATGGTAGAAGCGGAAAGTAGTCAGCAGTCCACCAATCAAGGGTATAAATAAACATTCCGGTGATTTGGGTAGCAGGGTCGTCTGGATAACCTATACCAAGCATAACACTCTTTAACGGGAGGTTATATAGGTGATTAAGTACTATGCATACTGCAAAAACAATACTTAATACAGAAACTTTTAATATCTTAAAGTTGCGTATGTCTTTTTTATACATAGGATTATTTATTGCTTCATTGTAGATTTCATCATACGCTTCTTTATATTCAGGCGTATCTTTTTCGTCTTTATCAAAGTCAAGTAAAACCTGAGATTCAACTTGCTTTAACATTTTTTTATGAGGAGATAAAAGACCTATTAAAGCTTCCATAGCAGCATATAGCCATAGACACAATGAAAAACAATGTAGTACACCAAACTGTATAAACACAGAGTTGCCTGTGTCTTTTAGTACAGTAATGTCAATTATGTAGGTGAACAAAGTTAGTAGTAAGGCAACAATAGATAATTTTAAGGCTCTTTTAAAATTATTCCTGCTGAAGGAAGTGCAAATTCCAGAAATGAAGAAAAACAAAAAGACAAAAATAGGCCATCCGTAAAATCTCAAATCAGTGTTGTAGTACTTTAATGCAAAATCAGAAAAAGCAATTAGTCCCGCATTATTAGAATGTAACCAAACTTGTCTGAACGCAAATGCAGCATCCATCATTGTATGATCCCAAACTACAAGTAGTATCGCAAGACCTCTTAGTGCATCCAACTCCCATGCTCTAGTTTTTTTAACGCGGTTAGTTTTAGACATCTATTTAATTCCGGAAATTATCTATTTTTAAATTCTACACGATCTCTAACGGCTTTACCATTAACCATTTTATAAACTTCAAATCTATCTGAATATTCATGAACTAAAACATTGGGTTCCAAAGCGGACATATAAATTTTAGGTTCTTCTTTTGGCGAATCATATGGTATTTGTTGTCTAAATGTCGTGTATGCTCGCTCTTCAATTATTGGTGGCGTGTTAGAAGGTAGCGTTGGCTCTGGACTGTTTGAGTAGCGATTTGCTGGCACTTGTTCGATGTATGGTTGAGCGGGGCCTCTAGAAAACATAGAATCTTGTCCGTGTCTATTATAGTGCGGATTTGCATAATCGCTAGGCTGTATATAGCCTGGGTCATAAGGCATTTGTGCTGGTGGTTGATTTTCATAAATTTCCTTTGCTAATTTTTTAGTTTCTTTTGCCAGCTTTTTTCTAGCCTTTATGGCTCTCCTAACTTCCCTTGCAGTAGGGGGTTTGCCATCAGTTCTTTTTTCTAAATCGTTTCTGTGAGGAGCTGGTTCAGGCCTTCTAGGTTCAATGTAACGCTCTTCCACTTCTTCCTCAGGCTCTTCCACGATTTCTGGCTTATTTTTTTGCCAAGTTGGGTTTTTAAATCCTTTAGAAACACTCTTTAGAGGATTAATAATTAGTTTTTTAATGGTTATAATTAAGCAGATTAATATAGCTGCAAAGAAGCCAATATTAAACCATATATGAGGTATTGAATCAAAAGCAAGGAATGGATTGGATTTTTGCACCAACCAAATTATAAGTCCAATTATTGAATATATTATGACTATCCAAAGACCAGTATATTTTACGAAAATATTATAGAGAAGGCGCAGGAAAGACCCAAACGCTTCACCAGCATTTCGTTTCTCAATTTTATTTTGCTTCTTTTTCTTTTTTGCCATGATATCTCCGTTTGTTTTTGCAATAATGTATATAAAAGCCTGTCGCTATACTACTAGTATACATTTTTAAAAGGTAAATTTAAATAGTGTACATTTAGTATGTAGGATTGACAGGCGTGTAATGTTTCCTGTAAAGAGTAATCTATAGTGTAATTTTTTCAACTCCACCTAAGTATTTACGCAGTACGACAGGGATGGTGACTGAGCCATCTGCATTTTGGAATTGTTCAACAATTGCAGGGATAATCCTACTTGTTGCAAGACCACTCCCGTTAAGGGTATGTACAAAGTTGTTTTTACCAGTTTTTTGATCTTTATACCTAGTATAATTACGACGCGCTTGATAATCGTTTGCGTTAGAAACTGAACTGACTTCTTTATATATTCCCATGCTTGGAATCCATACTTCAATGTCATATGTTCTAGCCATAGAAGCAGAGCAATCGCCAGCTGCGAGTTTACTAATTCTATAATGTAGTCCAAGCCCTTCAACTAGTTTAGCAGCTTTATTTACAAGCTCTTCAAATGCAACTTTTGAATGATCTGGGTGTGCAATTTGTACCATTTCTACTTTGTTAAATTGATGCCCACGAATCATACCGCGTTCTTCTGAGCCATATGAACCAGCTTCTTTTCTATAGCAAGGGGTATATGCAAATAGTTTAATGGGAAGTTGTTTTTCATCAATAATTTCACCTGCATATAGGTTTACAAGAGCAGTTTCTGCTGTTGGTAGCATAAAACTATTCTTTTTTATATCCTCATCTCCTTCAAGCCAGAATACATCTTGTGCAAACTTAGGGAATTGTCCTGCGCCAAATCCAGATGAGTAGTTAAGCATATGTGGGGGGAGAATGAACTCGTAACCGTCAGCTAAATGTGAATCTATAAAATAGTTAAGAAGAGCCCACTCAAGTCTAGCGCCCATTCCTCTATATACCCAAAATCCACTGCCAGCAATTTTAACGCCTCTTTCATAATCGATTATATTTAAGCTTGTGCATAAATCGACATGGTGCTTAGGTTCAAAGTTAAATTCAGGTTTTTTACCAAATACTTTAACCACCTCATTATTTTCTTTACCACCGCCAACTAGGTCTTCATCAGGCGTATTAGGTAGGCTAGCAAGAAAGTCATTAATGAAAGCATCAACTTTAGAAACTTCAGTGTCTAGCTCGGCTATCTTTTCGTTAGTCTCACGCATCTTTGCAAATATTTCTTCAACCGGTTTTCCTTCTTTCTTGAGCTTTGGAATTTCAGCTGAAACCTTATTACGAAGAGCTTTTAGATTTTCTACTTCTTGAAGCAGGGAGCGACGCTCTGCATCTTTTTCAATTAATTTAGTAAAGTCAACATCGTGGCCTTTTTTTGCAAGAGCTTTACTGACTTCTTCTGGTGATGTTTTAATGAGATTAATGTTTAACATATATTCCTCCGTTATATGATATATAGGTATCATTTATAATAATTTTAAGTACCCGAACAATAGTTTATTATCTGTTTCTATGTTATAGGCTGTTGGTTTATCTACCTAGGCTAAAGCAAGTTCATTAAAGCAAGCTGGTAGTAGTAATGTAATTATACAACATAATTAATAAGGTGTTAATTGAATACGAGTCGATTAAATACTAAATAATTACACGTATTTAATTATGCATTTTTAGCTAGAAAATCGAAGATAAAAGGCTCAATATCTCCATCCATAACACCGTTAATATCAGATGTTTCGTAGTTTGTACGATGGTCTTTAACCATTGTGTATGGGCAAAATACATATGATCTAATTTGCGAACCCCATTCGATTTTTTTAATGTTACCTTTTATGCGTTGTTGCTCTTCTTCAAATTCTCTTTCTTTAAGTTCAGTAAGTTTTGCAATTAGCATTTTCATAGCTGTTTCTCTATTTTGTATCTGACTTCTTTCGTTTTGACAAAATACAACAATGTTAGTGGGTAAATGAGTTATACGTACGGCTGATTCAGTTTTATTAACATGTTGCCCACCAGCGCCAGAAGATCTCAACGTATCAATTCTTAAGTCTTCTGGATTAATTGTTATATCAGGGTTTTCGTCTATTTCAGGCATTACTTCTAAAGAAGCAAAGGATGTATGCCTTCTTTTACCTGCATCGAAAGGGCTAATCCTAACTAATCTATGTACACCTTTTTCTGCTTTTAAATATCCATATGCATTGTCACCAGAGAGTAGGAAGGTAACGCTTTTAATGCCTGCTTCTTCGCCTGGTTGGTAGTCTAAAACTGATAATGAAAAGCCAGCACGCTCTGCATATCGTGAATACATTCTGTATAACATTTCCGCCCAATCTTGCGCTTCAGTACCACCAGCTCCCGCGTGGAGAGTTAAGATAGCATTATTTGCATCATACTTTCCAGTAAACAGTGTTTCTAAAAATAAATGCTCGCAATCGGTTTTTAGTGAAGTTAATAAAGCGTCAATTTCTGGAAGAATAGATTCATCTTGCATCATATCCGCTAGTTCTAAAAGTTCCTTTGTATCGCCAATCTTTTTTTGAAGGGTATTAACCTTATCAATTTTCTTTTCAATACTTGATACTCTCATATTGACGCTTTTGGCATTTGCCTGATCCGTCCAAAAATCTTCTTTGCTCTGTTTTTCCTTGAGTATTTCAAGCTCTTCAAGGAGAGCAGGCAGTTTAAGTGCTTCCCTAGATGTTTCAAGGGATTTGCCCAGCTCTTCTAAATCTTGTGTTCTCTGATATATATCAACCATATAATTCGTACGTATGTAGTTATTAATTTATGCATTCCTTCCGCAGCAGTTTTTATACTTTCTGCCGGAGCCACAAGGGCAGGGGGAGTTTCTACCAGGTTTTTGATTTTGCTCATCTTTTACAAAAGTAAATCCTTTCAATACTCTATCTATACGAGTTGCTTCTTCATCAAGGAATTCATCTATTTTGTTATGTTTTAGTAAGGTGTATGCGGTATCAATTTGGATGTTAAACACCATGTCATCAAATAGGTTTGAGCTTTCAAGTCTATATTCAACAAGGGGGTTACGTTGTCCATAACCACGTAGTACAATTCCTCTTTTCAATGTGTCCATGTTATCGATATGATCCATCCAGTATTTATTAACAATAGTGAGGAGAACATGTTGCTCTATCTCTTTAGAAGTAACCCATCTTTCTCTATCTGCTTCTAGAGTTGCTTTAAATGCAGCAATAGCTTGCTCATAGTCAGAACCTTTGATTACCTTTTGGGATTTATCAACCATATATTCCACATCTTTTTGTTGTATTTCTTTGTACATGAGTGCGTTATATTCCCTAATTCGTGAGCAGTATTGCAAAGTAGCAACTGCAGCAGCATAATCTACGATAAAATCAGCACTGCGTTTTTGTATGACTTTTGGGTTTATAAAAAACTTAGATACGTCAACTCGAATGATTTGTCCTTTATCAGTTACCATTTCTTGGTATAAAACTTCATCTTCTTCATCATCTACTGCTAAAGAATCGCTAACTTCAGATAGACTTGTTGTAGCTTCTAAAGTTTTTTCATTTTCCTTTACATTTTCATCTAGAATATATGCAGATAATGCAAGGGTGTCGTGAATATATTTAATTGCTAGCTCTTTTTCTTCTTCAGTGGGCATATGATGTAATAAAGTACCAAGTATCCTGGAGTTAATTTTTACATAGTCAACATCTGTTTCGTCGGTGATTTCTGCAAAGGGGATGTTATCATACACGACTTTTTCGGCTAGTACAGATATATATTTAACAACTTGTTCGTGTACATCGGCTCCGTGTAGTATCTCCTCTCTTTCTTTGTAGATTAGTTGACGCTGTTGATTTACGACATCATCATACTCCAGCGTAAATTTACGAATAGAATAGTTGTTTTCTTCACTACGGCGTTGTGCTGCATCTAATTGTCTAGATAGCATGGGCATCTGAATAACATCGCCTTCTAAAGTGCCTATGAGTCTAGATAATGTATTAAGCAGGGTCTCACCACCGAACTTGCGGAACAAATCGTCTTCCACAGATATGTAAAAACATGAGCTTCCAACATCGCCTTGACGACCAGAACGACCTCTTAACTGGTTATCTATACGCCTTGCATCGTGACGCTCTGTACCTATGACTCTAAGCCCACCAGCAGCTTTAACTTTTTCAGCATTTTCTTTTGTAGCTTCGCTAAATTCTTTAAGCAGTTCGTTATATCTATTACGAGCAACTTGTTCTTCTTCGGTATTAACTGGACTTTTCATTTCTGCAGCTTTAATCATTTCTTCCGAAAAGCCTTCTTTAATCATTTGCTCTGATGCATCAAATTCAGGATTTCCACCTAATTTAATGTCGGTACCACGACCAGCCATGTTTGTTGATATGGTAACAGCACCTAAACAGCCAGCTTGTGCAATTATGAAAGCTTCTTTTTCATGATTTTTAGCATTCAAGACATGGTGAGGAATTCTTTTTTTACTTAATTTTGCGCTTAGATATTCACTCATTTCAACAGACGCTGTACCGACAAGGACTGGTTGCCCAGTTTCTTGACATTTGATTATATCTTCAACGACAGCATCATATTTTTTATCTTTTGTAGTAAATACTTTGTCAGGCTCATCTCTTCTTTGGCTGGGTACGTTAGGGGGGATAGGCACGACGTCTAGGTTATATATACCTCTAAATTCGGCTTCTTCAGTTAAAGCAGTACCAGTCATTCCTGACAGCTTTTTATATATCCTAAAGTAGTTTTGGAAAGAAGTTGTTGCTAGAGTTTTACTTCCGTTTCTAATAACTAAACCCTCTTTTGCTTCTACAGCTTCATGTAGACCTTCAGAATATCTTCTTCCAGTCATTTTTCTGCCAGTGTTTTCATCGATAATGATGACTTCATTTTTTTCTACGATATAGTCTCTATCAATTGCAAGCAAAAAGTGCGCCCTTAAAGAAGAGTTGATTTTACCAAGCAATTTAGAACCTTCTAATGTAGCAAAATCGGTGGTTTTAAAATATGATTCAGCAAGGGCGATACCTTCTTCAGTTAAGGAAATAGAGGTTTCCTTTTCATCCATTTCATAGTGTTCTTCTCTAATATGTTTCTTTACAAAAACATCAACTTCTTGGGCTAATTTGTCTAGTCCTGGTTGAGGTTGGGTTATGATGAGTGGGTTTCTTGCATCATCAATTAAAATACTGTCAACTTCGTCTACGATGGCAAAGTTATGACCACGCTGAACACAGTTTTTTAAGTATACCTGCATGTTATCTCTTAAGTAATCAAAACCGATTTCGTTGTTTGTTGCATAAGTAATATCAGCCAGATATGCCTTCTTTTTATCTTCTGGTTTCATGTCATGAGTAATTACACCGACTGTAAGGCCTAAAAATTCATGTATTCCACCCATCCAATTAGCGTCACGTTTTGCAAGATAATCGTTAACAGTTACAATATGAACGCCATCTCCAGTTAATGCATTTAAGTATGCTGGAAGTGTTGCCACTAAAGTTTTTCCTTCACCTGTTTGCATTTCAGCAATACGACCTTGATGCAAAGCAATTCCGCCCATTACTTGCACAGGGAAGTGCCTAAGTCCTGTAACTCTAGTACTAACTTCTCTAACCACTGCAAACGCATCGGGTAGAATTTGATCTAACGTTTCACCGTTTTTAAGCCGTTCTTTTAAGATGGGAGTTTGAGCTTTAAGCTCCTCATCTGTCATGGCTGAATATTTGTCCGCCAGTGCTAAAACTGCTTCGGTTGGTTTTCTAAGTTTTTTTAATTTTTTATTATTCTCTCTTCTGAGAATCCAATCACCTATACCCATTTAAATCTCCAATATGTTAAGTTGTCTTAAAGTTCCACTGCATCTTTTCCTAGAGGGTAATAATCGCTTAAATCAATTAGTGCCTAGAACTTTACCTTAAACGAGTATATCACACACGCATAATAATTGCACACGCTTGCGCGCGAGAGGATAAATTTTTTGTATCGTAACATGGAACGTTCGTTGCAGGGTTTGCGCGAAGATGCATTTTTTAATAGAACTAAGAACTCTCGGGTAATATCTTCTTCTGCCCAACTTGCTATGGCAACTGACAAAATTTTTTATTAGAAATAAATATCAACAATTTGATTAAATAGTCGAAACGCTGTCCTTTGTTGAGTACATGGGCGGGATAAGAACATTTTAGCTATTGACTTAAGGTGTAGAATATGGTTTGTATATATACGACTAAAGCAGCAAGCTTGTGTATGCAGAAGAGACAATATGAACTAACTAAAAATAGCGATATTTATACAGGAGTTTTAATGGAAATAAATGTTGGAATATTTTGGCAGGTTAATGGAGAATTAATTTACAAAAAACAAAATGTGAAAGTAACAGGTTATATCGTTGAGTATTTTTCGGAAGGCAGTGAAAAGTTTACAGTCCAATTAGGCGGAATAAAGGAGACTACAAACGCAATCGACTCGACCTTTAGTCATGATGATGTTTGGGCTTTAGAGTATGAAAAAATATATGGTAAAGAATACTGTTACTATCCAAGAGGGAGAATACTGTATAAGCTAGATGATAAGCGCCATATAATCTATGTTGATAATTGTACAACCGCAAATAATGTACAAAAACTAGTTAAAATATTTGACATTGAGGATGGCAAATACATAATAGATCGGGATTCTCATTATCTATGTTTTGTATGCAAAAAGGAATATATAAAGAAATATGGCGTTGGTTTTTTTGATCCAATAATCTACGTAAGTCAAGATAAAAAAGGTGACATTTATGCAACTAGAAGAGACGCTTTCGGTTTAGATGAATCTATCTGTTTCAAGAAAGGAGAGACCGAAAAACTAATTAAGTATTTCGATAGCTTTCGGTTATATGACTTTGATAGAAACACTGTAAGAATCAGAATTTTTGCTAAAAAGGGAGAAAAACCCATTAACAGCAGATTGTTTAGTGGCAAAGGTGAAAGGATTAGATTTGAAGGCAAAAGTGCTTACAAAAACATAAACAAGCTAGTCAATAAAAAATACAATTTAGAAAATATAGAAAGACCGTTTAAGGATATTTGTAAAATTTGTGGCATCGAAGAGCCAGATAAATCCAGAGCTATGGCCACCGTAGAATTAAATCTAGAACATAGTTACATCCCCCCCCATCGTCAGATAAAAATTTAAAAAATTGTGACTAAATCTAATCAGTATTAACTGACAAACATTTTAAAATTATACTACTCGTAAGTAGACTACTCGTGAGTAGTATGTTTGTACGCTGATTGGTTTGGTGATTTTCACATTAATTGTAAAGTTCAATGATGTTTAGCTTTTGATAGATTTCTATGTTTAGTTTGTTTACATATACATTAATGTGTTAAAATACAAGTAATCGGCGAGCTGTGGTTTTAGTAGTTTGCTGAGAGTATGTTTGTATTGTTCGAACTTAAAATGATGAATAAGTGTTTTGTCAGTAATGACTAAAACTTGGAGGGAAAAATGTTAGATTCTCATTTAATAGCAAAAACAAAACCATTGCCAAATCCAGCGCAAATTTATATCACTGATAAAGTTAGAATCACTGTTATTGCTCCTGAATTATTAAGGGTTGAAGTCAGTGATTCTTTTGTTTTTTGCGACGAGGCAACGCAGATAGTGTGGTTTCGGGACTTAGGCGAACACCCATATAACCTTGAGTTTCAAAAAGACCATGTAATGATTGCCACAGAAAAAGCCAAATATTATTTTCATCGCAAAAAAAGAAAAGTAGATATAGTGGAAATAGATGGCGAAAAAATAAGAACTGATAAAGGCAATCTTAAAGGTACTGCTAGAACCTTGGATGGAACTAGTGGATGTGTAAGGTTGCAAGATGGAATAATAGGCGAAAAGGGTGTTGCTGTTATGGAAGATAACAGTTTGATACTAGGTGCAGACGGTATGCCAAGACCAAGAGTACCGCAAAAAGACTATTATATTTTCGCAACAAAAGACAGAAGAAAAGCACTACAGCTGTTTTATGCAATAACTGGGCCACAACCTATGATACCAAGAGCAGTTTTAGGAAATTGGTGGAGTAGATATTACCCATATACCGATGAAAGTTATCTAGAGCTGATGGATAAGTTTGCAAGGGAAGACATTCCATTTTCAGTTGCAACTATAGACATGGATTGGCACTATGTGGATCTCAAAAAAGATTTAGGTATCAAAAAAACCGATGGTCGTATAAAGGTATGGGGAACAGGATGGACAGGCTATACCTGGAATAAAAGGCTGTTTCCGGATTATAAAGAATTTTTAAAGCAATTAAAAGATAGAAATTTATACATTACACTTAACTTACACCCTGCATCTGGAGTGCGTAGCTTTGAAGAACAGTATGAAAAAATGTGCGAACATATGGATTTAGACCCATCAACTGGAAAGACAATACCGTTTGATTGTACTGATCCTAATTTTTTAAATGCATATTTTAAAGTCCTTCATAAACCGTACGAAAGAGCAGGAGTTGATTTTTGGTGGATAGATTGGCAGCAAGGCAGTAAGAGCAAAATACCTGGACTCGATCCTTTATGGGCGTGTAATCACTATCATACACTAGATAATGCTTGGGACGGCAGAAGACCAGTCGTGTTATCAAGGTATGGAGGACTAGGCTCACATCGTTATCCAGTAGGATTTTCCGGAGATACGTTTGTTACTTGGAGTTCACTAAAATTACAACCATACTTTACTGCAACAGCTGCAAACTGTGGCTATACCACTTGGTCGCACGATATCGGCGGACATCAAATGGGTAGACAAAAAGATGGTGAACTATATTTAAGATGGATACAATTTGGAGTGTTTTCACCTATTTTAAGATTGCATAGCACTAGAATTGCTCTTAGTAAGGAGCCTTGGAACCATCCTGAAGTAGAAGATTTAGCAAAAGAAGCGTTGAGATTTAGACACAAACTAATCCCATACATCTATTCAGAATATTATAGAAACCATCTAGAAGGAAGAGCACTCATAGAGCCTATGTACTATGGGTATCCAAGTAAAGAAATGGCATACAAGGTGAAGGGACAATACTTCTTTGGTAGCAAATTAATAGTTGCTCCAATCACTAGTCCTATTAATAAAAAGACAGGTAAGGCAAAAGTTAAAGTATGGCTACCACGCGGTGAATATACAGACATATTCACAGGCGAAGTGTTCCAAGGTGGAACATATGTATTAGAAAGAGATTTAACATCTATACCAGTTTTTGCTAGAAGTGGTTCGGTTATTCCTCTAGGATGTAACGGTGGAAATTCAGTAGATAATCCAAGAGAATTAGAACTTCTAGTATATAGAGGAAAGGGAAGATATAGGCTGTATGAAGATAAGGGAGATGGGCAAGAATATCTAGATGGCGCTTACGCTGTAACCCAATTTAGAACCGAATTAACCGAAGATGAACAAAAACTCATTATTTTCCCAGCTGAAGGCGATATCACATATGTGCCAGAAAGCAGAGATTACAAAATTAACTTTGCAAACATTTCTAGATATGCAGGTGCAGAAATATTGAAAAATGGAGAGCACTTTGAAGTAGAAACTGAAAAAGGGATTTTATATCTAAAAGAGATTAAACCAACTGATAAGATAGAAATAACACTCGTTGGTATAAAATAAAGTAAGTGGCTTTGTATAGCACTAAATTACTTAAACCGTTCTACTGATAATTAAGTAGAAATAGACAATAATAGAGGAAACGTCTCAAAAATTAATGCTGAATTCGAAGTTTTTCTCGACTGCTAATTTAGGTGAGAAAGTTAACTCACTGCTTAATGCTGTGGGGGGTGGAAAATCTTCCGCAGTCTTTTATACTGCCCAAAACACAAGATATTTTCTAACAACCAAGCTGAATAAGTTCTTTTTGTATGTCACTCAAGACAGGATAACTGCAAGGGATGCACATACTATTTTAAACGAATATGCAGATGGCGAAGTTGTGCTGATTCCTGAAAAAGATGAGTTGCTTTTAAATGTTTCCATGTCATCCGATGTAGCGCTTAACGAAAGGATGCATGCGTTAGATAAAATAGTATCTTCAAATGCTGTAGGTGCAGTCATTTCTGCAGAAGGACTTTTACAATATTTCCCTAAAAAAGATAGCGTAAAGGAAGCTACGATTAACATAAAAGTAGGTGATGAAATAGCTCCTGAAACTATTGTAGATAGCCTTGTTGCTGGAGGGTATAGAAAGGAAGATATAGTAACTTTACCTGGTGAATTTGCTTTGCGTGGTGATATTTTAGATGTATTTCTTGCAGGAGATACAAGCCCAATAAGAATAGAGTTTTTCGGCGATGAAGTAGAAAAAATGAGGGTGTTTGTAGCAGAAACAATGACATCTATAAAGGAAATCGCATCATGCACAATAGTTCCAAAAAGCGACATTTTATTACCCCTAAACTCAATAAATAGTATCCTAAACAAACTAAATAAATTTAGAAGGAATGCGTCTCGAAGGCTTGTTGAAATAATAGATGAGATGATTTTAAAGCTGGAAGTAAACCCTAGAGATCCATCACTTATTTGGGCGCTTCCGTTTTACACTTCGTATATGGATAATATAATTTCCTATCTTCCCAAAAATAGTGTCGTGGTGTTAGATGAACCCAGAAATATAGATGATAAATTGAAATTACTCACCAATGCTCATAACATCAGAGTTAAAAGTTTTGTTTCTTCTGGAGAAGCTTTAGTTGAACATGAAAACAGTATAATCGATAGGGAGTTTATATACGAAAAAATTAAGAAAAATGTAATACTTGCATTTCAAAATGTAACGAGTTCTAACCCTATTTTTGAGCCAGCGTACATTGATACTATAAAATCTCCCAATATACCAAAATACAGTTTAAACTATGACTTACTAGTTGAGAATATATCTGGTAATTTAATGTTTGGCACCCGTGTCTTTATTTACGCTGGGAATATGGATAATGCAAATTATATTCAAGCGTTTTTTAATGATGCAAAAATGAAGTCTGTTATAGATACCGACTACACATCCGATTATCCTTTAGTGATTTACCCATATTTTTTAAGCAGAGGGTTTGCGCTCCCAGCAAGTCAAATTACTGTCATCGGTACTGATGATATAATTCGTAAATCCGAGACTCGTAAAAAGAGTTTGAAAAGAAAGCGTGAACGCTTTGTAATGCCTGAAGTTGGCGATTTTGTGGTGCACGAAATACATGGAATAGGAATATCAGAGGGTCTTGTTAGACTTGAAACACGAAGTGGTGTTAAGGACTACTATCTCATTCGGTATAAAGATGGGGACAAACTATATTTGCCAGTGGACAGAATGGATGAGCTGGAAAAATATACAGGAGGCGGTAACCCTACAATACACAGATTAGGAAGCAGAGATTTTGAAAAGCTAAAGGAGAGAGTTAAAACTTCCATTAAGAAGATGGCTTTTGATATTCACGAGTTATACAAAAAGAGAATGAAGATAAAAGGGCACGTATATCAAGAAGACACATATTGGCAAAAGGAGATGGAAGAAGATTTTGAATTTGAAGAAACCGACTGCCAACTTTTAGCCATTTCCGAAATTAAAAAAGATATGGAGTCAGGGAAGGTCATGGATAGGCTACTATGCGGAGATGTAGGTTTTGGAAAAACCGAGGTTGCAATTAGGGCTATTTTTAAGACTGTCGTAGAAGGGAAGCAGGCTGTTATACTTGCTCCTACTACCATACTTTGTAAGCAACATTATGATACTATTACAAAACGACTGGAAAAATACAATTTAAATATTGAAATGTTATCTAGGTTTGTGCCAGATGATAAACAAAAAGAAATAATTAGAAAAATAGAAGATGGTACCGTAAACATAGTTATAGCTACACATAGAATTTTGAGTAGTGATGTTAAGTTTTGGGATTTAGGACTTTTAGTTTTAGATGAAGAACAAAAGTTTGGTGTCGAGCAAAAAGAAAAAATTAAAGTTATGAAAAACAATGTGAATGTTTTAAGCCTTTCAGCTACACCAGTTCCAAGAACTCTTCATATGTCTCTAAGTGGGATAAGAGATATTTCTACCCTCGAAACACCGCCAGAGAATAGACTGCCGATAGAGACATATGTAGTAGAATACACCGATGCATTATTAGTTGACGCTGTTAAGCGGGAAATTGGTAGAGGTGGTCAGGTATTTATTTTATTCAACAGAGTACAAGGTATAGAAAAATTTTATAAAGATGTACAAGACATGCTCGAAGGAGTCTCTATAACTTATGCACATGGAAAGATGACTCCTAGCACCTTAGAAAAGCGTATTAGTGATTTTTATGACGGCAAGTATCAAGTTTTAATTTCAACAACCATTATCGAAAACGGCATCGATTTACCTAACGCAAATACACTAATTGTGATTGATAGTGATAGATTAGGTCTTGCCGAACTTTACCAGTTGAGAGGGCGGGTAGGAAGAAGCCATAACCTCGCTTATGCATATTTTACTGTTAGGGAAGGCAAGGTGTTGACTGAAGAAGCAGTGAAAAGATTAGATGCATTGATGAGATATACTGAACTTGGTAGCGGCTTTAAAATTGCTATGGAAGATTTAGAAATTAGAGGAGCTGGGAATATATTAGGGAAAGAGCAGCACGGCAATATGCAAAAAGTAGGGTACGATATGTATTGTAGATTGCTTAACGAATCAGTCAAAGAATTACAGGGTGAAAAGGTGGAAGCAACTTTACAAGCTGAACTAAAGATTGATGGTGATATATTCCTGCCAACCGATTATATAACATCATCGAATAGAAGGGTGGAATTTTATAAACGCATTTCTCAAATCAGTAGTCTAGAAGAAGAACAAGAATTAATTAAACATTATGAAGATACAGATGGAGCACTTCCTAAACCTGCTCTTAGATTACTTAAGATGGGTCTTTTAAAGAAACTTGCTCAAGAAATAGGTGTACGACAAGTTGTAGTTACTAATTACGGAATGGGGCTGCATTTTTGGGACAATACACTATTTGGAAAGCCTGATGTATTTAAAGCTCTAGATAAATATATAAAAGAAGCAGTCTTAAGCCCATCAGATCCACCCATGATTGTGTTTAATAAATCAAATCGTAGCCAGGATGAAAAAATAGAACTGATGCGCTCTTTTTTACTAGTTGCAGCAGGACATGATACAGCAGACAAGTAATCTAACAACAAAAACAGCTGATGTTTTAAATCGTTTGGAAACTCACTCATTAATTTTGTCTTACTGCTTGTCGCCGACACATTGTAAAAGCATATAGCATATTCCAAACAATCTGTATATTAAGAGTTTTGCATAACTGTTACGTCTTGGATTTTAACTAGGTGTGTTTAGGTTGCGATGCCAATCTATATGTTATGAGGTTTGGCTAACTGTTGCGATCTGGATTTTAACTAGGTGCATTTAGATTTTGGTAGCACCTGTAATGTGGGCATATAACGTATAAGTTTGGACTTTAACTAGGTGTGTTTAGATTGTGGGAGCACTCGTTAAAAGTGAGAGTTTTTCGTTATCAAAAACAAGGAAGTTAAAAAAAATCAATATTGACTACTACTTAAATATTAATATATAATGGTAAAGCACTAAACTAGCACAAAAACATATCAAAATCGAGAAGAAAAGGGTACAAATGGCTAAACTAAAGGAACCAAGAACTAAAAGGGATAAAAAGCGCTTAATTAAAAAATTAATAATCATTTTAGTAACGATTATCGTTATTATCGGACTTGCTTTTTCGTGTTTTGCGATAGGCAATGCTATTGTGGCAAAAACTTTACCAGAGTATTCAAATAGCTTCGGAGAAGTATCATATTCTGGTGGAGAGCAACAACTTAAGCCAGTTAAAGAATTGGATGGTTATTGGACTTTTACAACAGATGAAGAATTTAAAGTTATGCAGATAACGGACATACATCTTGGTGGTGGGTTATTTAGTGCCTCTACAGATAAAAAAGTTTTGAATGCTATTGCTGCAATGGTGACGGCAGAAAAACCAGACTTAGTTATTGCAACGGGGGATATTGCATATCCTGTGCCTTTCTCGGCAGGAACTAGAGATAACAAAAAAGCAGCGCAAGCATTTGCTAACCTAATGGATGGTTTGGGTGTTTATTGGACTGTAACATTTGGAAACCATGACACTGAATCGTATAGCAAATATACTAGAGAACAAATAAGTGAATTTTATTCAAGTGACCAATTTAACTACTGCTTATTTTCTGAAGGTCCTGAAGAAATTAAAGGATATGGAAATTCGATAATAAAAATTAAAAATAGTAAAGGTTTTGTTACTAGAGCTATTGTAACTTTAGATTCTCATGCGTACATGCCAAGCGATCCTATGGGCGTTAAGTGGGAGTACGACAATATACATAATAATCAAACTGAATGGTATAAAAATGAGATGGCAAAATTAAAAAATGCAAATCAAGCAAGATTTAATGAGCTGTCCCCAGAGGAACAGCTACCAAGTATAAAAATAGATGTCCCCTCCAGCTTATATTTCCATATAGCCTTAAAAGAATACAAGGATGCATGGGTTAAATATACAGATAATGGAAGTAGAGATATACCTGGTGTCGTTGAACTTGAATTTGGGAGAATAGGCGAAACTGGCAAGTTGATTTACCATGGTGTAGGCGAAGATAATGTGTTTGATACAATGGTAGAAGCAGGCGGAGATTCGGTTTTTTGCGGTCATGACCATTACAACAACATTTCAATAGATTATTGGAAAACAGAGGAACAAGTTAATCCTATTAGATTAACATATAGTCTTAGCTTGGATTATTTGGCATATGTGGGCATCGCTGGAAAAGGTGCACAAAGAGGATGTACAATTATCAAGTATAATGGAGCGGATTTTGATATAACACCTGAAAATTACTATCAAGATAAATATAAGAGTGTTGCAAAGTACAAAGTAGAAGAAGTAAAGATTGTTGAAGAACACATTCCAAGAAAAAAGCCCAATTAGGCTTATACTCATCTATCTCTTTTTTCTAATTTAATAAAAGCAGAACTAAGCAAGAAGTCTCGGTTAGGATATAACACATCAACTACTTGATTTGGATTGAAAGCATATTTAGGAAGGATTATAACTGTTTTCTGAAAGAGGCAATATATTTGAAAAAACTCACTAGGATTAATAAAAGCATAATTTATATGGCGATAGGACTAGCTGTCAATCTTGCGCTAGCTTTATCCAAACTGTATGTAGGACTTTCCTCAGGCTCCCTTACAATAATTATGGATTCTGTTAATAATTTCATAGATTTAGTATTCAATATTGTTGCCGTTATAGCATTTATTGTAGTTTCAAAAAAATCTTCTAAAGAAATGCCTCATGGTTATGGAAGAGCCGAGTATCTTGCTTCATTTTTACTTTCGTTATTTATTTTCTTTTCGGGTTGTTTTTTCTTTATCAGGTCTTTACAAAACATCATGATTCCTGTAAATCTTATATTTCAGTGGACATATATAGTTATATTGATTGTTAGCATAATAGCAAAAATAGCGATGGGTTTTTTACTGGCCTGGGCGAATAAAGAAATTAAATCTAATGTTTTCAAAGGTGTAATATTAGATAGTTTTGTAGATGCTGTAATTACATTTTTAGCTTTACTTGGATTTGTATTGTCAAAATATTTAATAAGATTAGATGCTATATTTGGCATAGTCATTTCATTAATATTCATAGGGCTCGGCATCAAAATGATTGCCGACAATCTTTTAATTGTCTTGGGCAAAGATAATTTTAATGAGGAAAGTAAAAAAGTTTTATATGAGACTTTAATAAAGTGCCCAGGGATTAAAGAGGTAAAAAGTCTTTCATATCACGATTACGGCTTTGGTAAAATAACTGCAGTTGCAAAGATTTCCACAGAGGAAGATTCGTACGAGGATATTGCAAATGTAAAAAAGGACTTAGAGAACAAGTTCGCTATAGAATTAATTATTGATATTTTTGACAATTGAACCTGTGAAACCATCGCCTAAACAACTCTCATACAATAATACTTATCTCGTAGCAAAAATTAGCTGTAATAATTGTTATATACCCAAATACCTTCACGAAATTTTAGTGTTAAACGCACTAGTATATGTTAAGTCCAGTGCCCAGTGCAGGTGAAAAGCATAGCATTTGCGTAAAAACTTTCTATCGTGTCAAGGGCATGATGCCCAATGAAGAAGGGAGCAAACCACGTTGGAGTAACAAAAATGGGGCAGCAAAACAACACAGGTAGCTCAATTTACTTTGCATATTATACTGTAGATATGGACTTAAAGATGAGCTATGTTTACTGAATTAATTGGGTTAGTTACAGTTAGTTAAAATCTATAAAAATCTATAAATTTTTTATAGGTTCTCGGTTGTAAAACAACTGTACTATACCTCCACTAGATATGTATTAACGATTGATTTACTAACAAAAACACAAAAAATCGAGCAAATTTC
>DAONQC010000013.1:0-41569 GCA_035409945.1 Clostridia bacterium | reverse complement strand
GAACCTATAAAAAATTTATAGATTTTTATAGATTTTAACTAACTGTAACTAACCCTAAAATAGAGAATTTGCTAAACAAATGCTTAAAATGCCTATGGCCACAAAACCATTTATAGCAATAACCAGTCAATAAAAAAGCACTTCTAAACAAGGCAAGGGAAGCTAATTCATTTAATTAAGCATTGTAAGTTTACAGGGGCGTGTTAATGTAATCATTCCTCGGTACTCTTGCAATTTATGCTATGATTTGATATATTACAAATGCGAGGCAGAGTCCTTGTATCTGGCGGGCCAGATTATTATTGCCCGAACCAAATTACCATTTGGGGAAAACAATAGCTTTGTGGTTTACATAGGGCTATTTTTTATATCCACAAACATAAATGCCTAAAGGATTAGTGGTTATAATCCAAAAGGCTCGACGCTTCTTTTTAATATTCCGTTTATGTGTGCAATAGTGATGCCATAATTTGTCATTGGAATAGAATTTGCCTTTGCTACATTTAGACGATAATTCATTTGTTTTTGAGTTAGCATACACGCACCACAATGGATAATCATTTTATATGGTGAAAAGTCTTCTGGAAAGTCTTGTCCTTGAGTGAATTTGAAATTTAATTTTTTCTTTGTATATTCTAGTATCCATCTAGGGAGTTTGACTGTGCCTATGTCTTCACATTGTCTATGATGGGTACATCCTTCGGCAATTAAAATAGTATCGTTATCTTCAAGGTTATCAAGGGCAAAAGCTCCTTTAACTACAGTTTCAAGATCTCCTTTATATCTAGCAAAAATAATAGAAAATGAAGTAAGTAAAATATCTTGAGGCACAATTTTTGCAACTTCTTTAAAAGCTTGCGAGTCTGTAATTACTAGCTTGGGTTTAGTTTTAAGTAAGGATAGAGTTTTTTGAAGTTCATCAACTTGAGTGACCATAGTAATAGCATGACTGTCTAACAAATCTCGTATTGTTTGTTGTTGAGGTAATATTATTCGTCCCTTTGGGGCGGAGCTATCAATAGGGGTGACTAGTATAACTAAATCATCCTTTTTTATCAGGTCGCCGATTATTTGTTTTTCTTCTTTTGGACTAGATGCTATAGTCCCAATTAAATTTTTAAGATTATCGACGTTTATATTTTGTGTAGCACTTATGTATATTTTATTGTCATCTGATTCAGGGACGGTTTTTAGAAGATCGGCTTTGTTAAAAGCTATTATGTACTTAATATTGAGTTTTTCAAAACTTTCAATCATATTTTTATCTGAATCTTGAAGACCAATATTAGCATCCACTATCAATACGGCAATATCGACATTTCTTAGTTCTTTTTTTGCTTTTTCAACCCTTAATTTACCAATACCTTGCTCATCATCAATTCCAGGGGTATCAATTATTACAACAGGGCCAAGGGGTAAAAGTTCCATGCTTTTTTTAACTGGGTCTGTTGTTGTGCCTTTAACATCAGAAACAATTGCAAGATCTTGATTAGTTATTGCATTTACAACGCTTGATTTCCCAGCGTTCATCATGCCGAAAAATCCAATATGTAATCTCTCTGCAGCAGGTGTTGCTGTTATGGTTTCTTTGCTCATACAAATATCTCCATTACTTAAAAGTTTATTTTCAACAAGCGTTAATAGGTATTAAAACCTAAAGTTACGCTTGTTGTTGTTTTTAATATCTTCTATATGTTCGCGTGCAATTTCTCTAGTTTTTTCTCTTGGTATTTTAGATAATTCTTTTTCAATTAAAGCAAAACCAAGCTCTTTAGTTTTGTCACTTGCATAGTCTACAAGATATTCAGTGAGAGTCATTAGGGCGTTAGGATGGCAGCAATTTAAAATTTGTCCCGTTTTACATAGTTGCATAAACCTATCACCAGTACGTCCTTCAATATAACAGGCTGTACAGAAAGATGGAATATGCCCTAAGGATATTAGCCAGTAGATAACTTCATCTAAGGTTCTTTGATCTGATACATCAAACTGTTCGGTTTCGTGTGGACGAATAGGTTCTGTATAACCACCAACAGAGGTTCTAGAAGCACCGCTTATTTGAGAAATACCTAGCTCTAAAACTCTACTTCTAACATTTTCAGACTCTCTAGTAGACATAATCATTCCAGTATATGGAACTGAAATCCTTATACAAGCAATAATCTTTGCAAATGTATCATCATCAATGCCATTATCAAACACACTAGGGTCTATGTCTGCTGCTCTTTTAATTCGAGGTACTGATATGGTATGTGGTCCTACGCCAAACGCTGCTTCAAGATGCTCTGCGTGCATAAGAAGTCCTGCAAACTCGTATTTATATCCTTCTAGTCCAAACAAAACACCTAGTCCAACATCATCTATGCCACCTTGCATGGCTCTATCCATAGCTTCGGTATGATATGCATAGTCATGTTTTGGTCCTGCTGGATGAAGTTTTTCATAACTTTCTTTATGATATGTTTCTTGGAAGAGTATATATGTACCGATACCTGCTTCTTTGAGTTTTTGATAGTTTTCAACAGTTGTTGCGGCAATGTTGACATTAACTCTTCTAATTGCTCCGTTTTTATGATGAACGCTGTATATAGTCTTTATGCTCTCGAGGATATATTCAATAGGGTTCATTTTCGGATGCTCGCCAGCTTCTAAGGCTAAACGTTTATGTCCCATATCTTGAAGAGCAATAACTTCTTGTTTAATTTCTTCTTGCGTTAGCTTTTTTCTGCAAAGGTCTTTATTTTGTGCGTGATAGGGGCAATATACACAACTATTTATGCAATAATTAGATAGATATAATGGGGCAAATAAAACAATTCTATTGCCATATAAGGCTTGTTTGATTTCTTTTGCCAGCTCATACATCTCTTCAATTTTTTCAGGGATGTCGCAGGCTAGCAAGACACTTGCTTCTCTATGTGAAAGTCCAGCGCAACGAAGTCCATTTCCACTTTGTTTTGGACGAGCTTTTTCTAAAATAGCATCAATTAGCTGTACATTACTTTTGTTTTTTTCTGCATACTCAAGAGTCTCTAAAATTTCTTCATGGTTTATAAACTCTTCTGCTTTCATTGATTTTGGGTTGTAACTATAATTATTCATTTTTTTCTCCTTCATTTTCATTTGCGTCAGATTGCTTCTTTCGCATCAGATTTATATCTATTCCGGTTGGAATTAATACATCGTAATTATTTTCCTATCCATCCTAAGTGCCAAACAGTTTTAAACTCAGTGGATATCTCATTTTGCCCAGTTAGCAAATAATTTTCACATACTATCCATCTTAAGCCTTAAATAGCATTAACTTAAGTGGATATTTTATTTTGTCCGGTTAGTAAATAGTTTTAACGTCTCCTCTTGAAACGACTATTTCATAACCGATTTTTTTAATACTTTCTTTCAAAGCTTCAATATTTTCAGCTGCTTCTTCGTTTTGGTATGCTTTATTATCATACAACTCATAATTTTCCCTATATCCTGATGGAGTTAGGTTTGGCATAATAACATTTGCTCCAGATAATATGCCATTTTTTCTGCCTTTATCGTTTACGCTTGCAAGCGCAGTTGTTGCAGGGAGTAAAACATTAGGGACAGCTAGCCTGATTAAGGATAATAAGTAGCAAGTAAAATCACTATCACCTTTTGGCATATCCTTAAATGGTGTTTTATGATGGGGAATAAAAGGTCCTATTCCACACATAGCAGGCTGAAATGTTTCAATAAACTTTAAGTCTTTCGCAATTGTAGAAGGCGTTTGATAGGGGGAGCCTACCATAAAGCCACAACCTGCTTGGTATCCAATTTTTTTTAAGTTATTTAAAGTTTCAAGTCTTGAAGCTAACAGCATGTTTTCAGGATGAAGTTTTTTGTAGTGACACTCATCTGCGGTTTCGTGTCGTAGTAGGTATCTATCGGCTCCAGCCAAGTGTATTTTTTGTAAAGATTCTTCACTTTTTTCCCCAAGCGATAGGGTTATTGCACAATCAGGATGTGCTTTTTTAATACTGGATACAATGTCTAGTAATATGTCATCTGTGTAATACGGATCGTCACCACCTTGCAGTACAAATGTCCTAAATCCAAGCGCATATCCAATTTTACAAGCAGATAAGATATCTTCTTTACTTAGCCTATATCTCTTAACATCTTTATTGGATTTTCTAATACCACAATATAGACAATCGTTTTTACAGTAATTAGTGATTTCTGTTAGCCCACGGATGAATATTTTATTACCGTAAACTTTCTTTACAATCTCTCTTGCCTTCTCTGACACAAATTCTCGTATGTTATTTTGCATATCCTTGTTTGAATTTAGATAGTATGAAACAACCCTTTCGTACTCGGCTAATGTTAGCGAGTTGTTTTTTTCAAGTTTTTCAATTAATTCAACATACTTTTTATCCATTTTGCATCTATTCTATACTAATATACTGCCAAGTTTGAGTTTTTAATCTTAGTTTTTTATCCGTTCGGCGTTACTTTTTACTGATTTATCGTGACCCAGCTTGAGTTTTTAATCCTGTTTTTATCCATTCAGCGTTGCTTTTTATTCCTGCTATGATTTAGTGTTTAATTCCCGTCGTAGCGATACTTTATCCCATAAGCATCCTAACTATTACTATAGAGATAGGGGGCTAGTTATTAGCTTATACTATTCGCTCATTACATTTGAATAGGCGGTTTTTACGCTAATGCCACTAATTTTACCGATTTTGCCAGCGAGTGCTGAGATAGCATCTTGAGGGGCGTCCATAGCTATGCTAATAATGCTTATATTTCTCTTAGGGTAAGGTAAACCCATGCGGCCAATTATGTACTTAGCATAGTCATGTAAAATTGAGTTTAATAAATCGATATTCTCTGAATTTTCTACAATTATTGCGATTAGTGCTACACGTGTGTTCATTTGTTCCTCCATAATATGCAATATGCTTATTTATTCACTATACACACTAAATTGAAAGTGTGATTTGATATGATTTGTCTGATGGTGAAAATAAAAATTGCACCATGAAAGGTGCCGTAAAAAATTAAATAATTTCTTAAACATTTGTACCTTTCACTTTAGATATATATCTTCGATGTCAGACCTGATTATATTGTATATCCAACAGTGATTTTTGGCAACTTGTTTTGGTAGATTATATAAAGTTGCGCTTATTCTATAACGCACGAGGCCTATCTACTGTTGTACTTACTATAACAACTAACAAAAATTGCCTTAATAATTAGACTTGGCTCTATATAAAATTGACATTAGTTTAAGCGTTAGCGTTTGATTTCAAACGATAAAACCAACGTAAAATTTACCGTTTGTTTTTAGCACAAACGATAAAAGATGTCATTGCCAGAAAGATTTACCGTTTTTTCAATCCTTGTATATTAGAGTCAGTACCAAAACTGACTTGTTTTCTGTATTTAAGCTATCTATGTAATTTCATCATAAAAGTTTAAATTGTGTTAAGATTGCGCTAAAAACGCACCTATCAGGTTCAAAAAAATTGACAAACGCACACATTCAGAATATAATTAAGATATTATTTAACAAGGAGCTCACCGTACAATAGTGAAACTTGAAAAGAAATATACAAAGTAGTGTTGCTAACCATTTATAATGGTTAAATTCAAACAGCATTATATACGAGGTTAATTATGGCACAGGCAACTTTTAGTGTTAGAATGGACGCAATTTTAAAAAGAGAGTTTGAAGAATTATGCAATGAATTTGGTATGAATATGTCAACAGCTATTAATGTTTTTGCAAGAGCTGTTGTTAGAGAGAAAAAAATACCTTTTGAAATTGCTGCACCAAAAGAATTGACAAGAGAGTCATTAATGAGTTCTTTTTTAGAAGAGAGAAAAAGGCTAAAGGAAACCGATGTATCTGATATGTCAATGGATGAAATTGATGAAGAAATTAGAAGAGCAAGGTACAGTGAGTAGTTATGGCATATTATGCAGTAATAGACACTAATGTAATGGTATCAGCCTTTCTCACAAGGCATAACGATTCAGCAACCGTTAAAGTAATGCTCATGGTTATATCAGGAGAGATTGTTCCTGTTTACAGCAACAGTATTTTAGCCGAGTATAAAGATGTCTTGAGCCGGAGTAAATTTAAAATAGACGATAGTGCGATAAATATGCTTATTTCAGGCTTTCAGCAGTTTGGTATACTAATTGAACCGACACAAAGAGGAGAAATTTTAACTGATATGAAAGACTTACCTTTTTACGAGGTTGTATTGGATATTAAAAACGATAACGGATATTTAATTACTGGTAATTTAAAGCATTTTCCTAAAAAACCATTTGTAGTAACGGCATCGCAGTTTTTAGAGATAGTAAAGAGTAAGAAATAATTTGCAGAAAAATTAAAAATACTATAAAAAGTGCTTGTTGTTTTTATTAGACTGAAGAAGTCGAAAAATAAAGACATTATCAGTTTACTTGCTTATAGTAATCATTTTTTAGTCCTATATAAGCCGTTTTGTCCATATAGTTTTTTAACAAAGTTAAAACATTCCCATCAAGAGAAAGCTGCTCTTTTTCAAGCTGGTTAAATTCCATTACAGTATAACGAGGAATATTGTTTTTCATTATACAACTACTCCATTTTCATCTACATGCCACTTTGGAGAAGTTTTGATTTGCTTCAGTCATAGATAAATTGTGCCAGTATTAATATTTATCATTACCTCCGGTTTGTACTACGTAGGTTAAAACAGGATAAACATAGCCTGCTTTATCCAAAATAGTTATACGTATAACTTGTAGTGTTGAGTGAGTAACTGATAGAAGAAAAATCATGCACCTGCTGTGATGGTTTTTTGCAATAAAATTAGACATTGTATTATATGTTTTGCCGAGTTTTTAGCGGATGGTTGGGCTGAATCGGTATTTATAAGATGATTTTGTTGTGATATAATTTATTCAAGCTATAAAGCTCATAGTAAGATGCAATAAGTTATATGGAGTTGTTGTTGGAGGAGAGATGAAGAAGAAAAACAGTCCGTTTTTATATGGCATTGGAATGTTTGGGACCTCCCTTGCAATCAATATGTTTAGGGGAAGAGCTTCGGCTTTTTATGTGTTGCTAAGAGGATTAACGCTAGAGAATCTAGCTCTTATTACCTTCGTTTATACATTTTTAGACGTAATTGATAATCCTATATATGGCATACTTTCGGATAACACAAGAACTAAGTTTGGGAGACGAAAGTTATGGTTATTGATAGGAACGCCTTTGTTTGCTCTCTTCTTTATTTTGTTCTTTTCACCCCCAGAAGGACTAGTAGGTGGTGGTCTATTTGCATGGGCTATGATCTTTTATTTTATTACTGGAACTTTAGATAGTTTGATTAATGCTAATTATGGAGCGTTATTTCCTGAGCTTTTTCCCGATGATAAAATCAGAGCAAAAACTAATGCGATTAGACAAACAGCACAACTTTTTGCCATGGTAATTGGCATTGCCTTAACACCTATGATTGCTGAAAAGATTGGATATATGTGGACAGCTATAATTTTCGGAGTAGTTAGCATGGCTGTTATTTTACTAATGGCTTTCAGTGTACATGAGCCCGAGCAGATTGACTTGCCAAAGGCTAAACTTATTCCTGCCATAATATCAATTGTAAAATCAAAAAATTTCTGGATTGTGGGATTTGCAAATGCCTTCTATAGCGCCGCAATGGGGCTTGTAATGAGCTCTATAGCCTTTTATGTAAAGTATGCATTAGGGATGGGTTCAACACAAGAAACAATACTTTTGGGAATTGTAATAGCCGTTGCTATACTTGGTGTAACACTTTGGAGTTTATCAGTTAAAAAATTCGGATCTATTAAAGTATGGCGAGCCGCACTTATAGCCCTCACTGTAGCATTTATCCCGTTATTCTTTGCAAATTCACTTGTTACAGCAATTCTTGCAGCAGCTTGCGTCGGCATAGGTTTTTCAGGAGTTATCAGTACAATGGACTTATTAGCTGCTAAAGTGCTTGATGAAGATTACGCTAAACATGGTATAAAACGCGAGGGGATTTTTTCCAGCACAATGGGGTTTATGAATAGGTTGTCAGGCTTGTTTGTTTCACTTGGCATGCTACTTGCATCGAGAATATATGGTTTTGAAAGTGGTGACGTTCCCGGGACTAGACCTGGTGATGCTTCTAGATTTTTGCTTTGTCTTTTTCCACTTATTCTATCTGCAATAGGGGTTGTATTTACTTTCTTTGTTAAATTTGATGAAGAAAAGATTAAAAGACCACCTATCGGAGAGTCTCACGATGAAGTTATAAGTGATGATGTTGTAACCGATGAAGTAGACACTGATGATATTGTAACAGACGATGTTGTAACTAATGAAATAGTAATTGATGATGTTTTTACTGAGGAAGTATCGAACGTAGATGCAATAACAGAGATAAAGTAGTTGATAGGAGTTATGATAAAAGACAAACTGCGTTTTGAGAGTATATATATGGTTTATCACTTTAGCGTCTAGAGGATAGTTTTAGAGGTTTGTATGGCAGAAAGAAGATTAATTATTAATGCGGATGACTTTGGTATTTGTTCTGAGACAAATAGGGCAATAAGAGAGCTTTTTTCTGCAAAATTAATTACATCAACCAGTTTGCTCTTAACGGCTGAATCCTCCCTTGAAGCTGTAGAAATCATAAAAGAAGATAAACTTAATTTTGGCCTTCATTTAACTCTTAATTCAGATTTTAATGAGTATCCTTGGCAATGTGCATACAAAGGGCAAAGTTCGTTAAATGACGGGAATGGATGCCTTTTTGCTGACACAGAAGTGATTTCAAAAAATGCAAAATATAAAGACGTGATAAGAGAATGTGAAGCCCAGTTTGAAATGCTAAGTGAATTTGGAATTACTCCAGATCATTTTGACAATCATTCGGGAACCATGTATGGAATTAACTTAAGACCCTTTTTTATAATTGCTTTCAAGTTATCTAAGAAAATGAATTTACCATTTAGATTCCCAAAAAGAAACACTTTTTTAAAGGATTATTTCTCTGGGAAAGTGCCGTGGTATATTACTCTTGCACATAAAATGATACTTGGGACAGCAAAGATGTGTAGAGCAACATTGATAGATGACATGATTAGTAATCCCTTTTCGATAAAAGATATCAGTTCTTACGAAGATTTAGAAAAGTATTACATGACCCAAGTTTTAAATATTAAAGAGGGTGTAACGGAAATGTTTTTACATCCCTCGTATAGCTCGGATAAGTATATGAGATTAACCCCAGAGTGGCAAAAGAGAGAATATGAACTTAAATTCTTAATGAGTGGAAAATTACACGATATCGCAGAAAAGGAAGGGATTGAAATAATTAGTTATAAAGATATTTGAAAAAGTCGTGTCTTTATCCGATGTTAATAACCAGCCATAAGTAAACTATATATGTGGTAAATAGTTACGGATTATAAATCATCAAAATCTATCATTAAAAAATACTGGAAATAACAGGCGTAGATGTATCAAACTAGACGCTCAATGCATAATATAACTATGCTTCAATACGATTAAATGTTCCTTTTATGAGCTCTTGCGTTAGGAGGTCTGGTGTGTGAGACCGTAATTTTTAGGAACATTCAGAGAGTAAATCCTCTGCGTACTTTATGACTTTTTGTTGGTGTTCAGTCGGTAGACTATTAAATGCTACAAGAAGCTTAGTGGCTGGGCTTTTATTTAGTTTAGTATCTCCATCTTTTTCGTTTGGAAGCCCTTTCATATACGTTTTGTCTGTCTCTGAAGATTCAATACGTGCATCATAGTTTGCTTGAAGGTTCAGCCAAAATGTTGCTGGAAGACCAAAGTCTTTTTCTAGTCTTCGTGCAGTAGAAACGGTAATAGGTCGCTTGCCATTTATGATTTCATTTAACATACATCTGTTAATACCAGCAGAAATAGCTAAATCAGTCTGCTTGAGATTTAGTGTTTGCATAAAATCCTTTAGTATTACTCCAGGATGTACAGCGTAATCTGGTTCATAGTTAAGCATTTTTATTTCCTCGTATAATAATGTTGTTGAAATTTAACCAGTGTAAATAGTTAGCAACATTAGTTGAATGCATTCTTTAGTTGTTGTTCTTTAGCAACTTTATTCTATCACCACAAAACGGATAAATCAATGAGAATAAGTATCGTAGCTCGGAAAGTAGTTCATACGTGGTAATTGTAAAGTTTAAGCTTTTTATGTATTTTGGATAAATGCAAATAGACACTCATATAAGTTTCTCTAACTCCGCTGCTAGTTGACACTAAAAAATCACATTGATATAATAAAATTAATTGCGCGCATATAATATGCGTGTGTGTTTGTGTGCGTAATTATACTTAATAGAATTAGCCGTTTACGCACATCAGGTTATGGCTCGTATAGGTATGGATTTTAGGATATAGATTGGAGTGCACATATATAGTTCACAAACTTAATGACAACGCGCATAGAAAGACATAGCAAATATAGTTCACAAAGTTTAATGCATCGCTAGGAGTAAGAATGAATAAAAAGAGATTAGTTTTTAGCCTTTTGGTTACATTGCTTTTTGCGGTGCTCGTTATGGTGTTTTTTGTAGGTTGCGATAACAAAGGAACTTCGCTTAGAGAAGTTACCCATTTGCAAATAAAAGACACTGTCATTTATTTAGCTCCAGAGGGCGATGCAAGGGAAGCAAAAGTACAAGCTGAAGTTATGCCAAGAGAAGCTGCTAATCAAAAAATTTACTACAAATTAGTTGATCAGTCAGATGCAGAATATTTAGGCGTTACTATCGATGGCAGTTTATATGCTAGAAAAATAAAAGAAGATGAATATGGTGTTAACATACCTATCCCAGTAAGGCTAGTGAGTCAAGATAATACTAATGCTAGTGCCATAGTTAATGTCATCATAGAAAGGGTGGCAGTTTCTCGTATAATTTTTAGAGACACTAGGATAAATTTGGAATTACAAGCTGAACCCATGCAGTTAGACCCAATATTTGAACCATATCATGCATCTATTGGCAGGGATTTACAGTATGTAAGTAGCAATAATAGAGTGGCTACTGTAACACGAGATGGAGTAGTGACTCCAATAGCGCCAGGGGTAGTAAATATAACAGCAATTTCAAGAGCTGAAGGTAGTAATGTAGAGATTAAGCAGAATATTTTGATAAATGTACAATATTCACCATTAAATTATAAATTAGCACTAGTAAATGAACTAGTCGGAGATGAACTTAAGTTCGTAACAGGTGATACTGACGAAATAAGCTTTTCTGTACAAAGACTAGACAACACTTGCGACCCAACTCCCAAAATTACTTGGTCACTTGGAGGAACTAGGATAGAAGGTAGAGGTATACAAGATAACCCCTCATTAACATATCGTCCAGGGCAATTATCACCAGGGGTATATAGCATAACTGTTAAGTTAGAGAGTGGCTCTTCACAGATGCAAATTTTAGAGTCTATGCCAATAAATGTCTATTATCCTCTAGAAGCGTTATCAATAGATCCAAGAAATGATGGTGACTATACAACAAGCGATGTAATTAGAATAGGAGCTTCGTATAAAAATCAAACATACCCACCCGAAAGCTATAAATGGAAAATAGTGACTCCGAATGGGCTGGAAGAAGTATACAGGTTATCAGCAGGCATGTCGCCGATTGTTGCTGATTTAGAGTATGCATTTGAAGAAGCTGGCGATTATACTTTCACAGCAGAAGCTATAGTAAAAGGTGCTCCATCTGGCGTAGTGTCTCAAGAACTCACTCGTACGGTAGTGACAGCTAGTCACGGAACGGATGTTTACGGACTTACTATCGAAGGTAAAAAAGATGGCTCTAGAATAATTCCATACGTATATTGGGATGCAGTTCCATACAAGACTTCATATGAAGTAGAGGTCATCAAAGCTTTACCTGATGGTAGAAGCGCTACATATAACTATGATTCCCAAAAGGATGCAGGACTATTTAGTAAAAACAGCATTGTTTTACGAGAAACGGATGTTACGCTTGCAGACAGTTTTGAAGTTAGAGTGCGTGGAAGTAGATATAATTGGTCTAATAGAGTGTCATATCAAGGTGGCACAATAACGCCTTTAGTTTCTTCATATCTAGAAGAGTTAACACCAACCATCAATAGTTATATCTCTAGTATGGAAGATTTAGGAAGGTTTATGAATTATATTACGATATTCAGACCGGAAGAGTTAAAGGTGGAGGGGGAAAATAATAAATTTCAATTTGATTTATACATACCATTTTCGTATAGCAGTTTACCTAGAAACGTATATTCGATAGGTGCAGCAGGTACGCCGAGTACCGAAGATCCCGCAAAAGTTAATCTATATTATCTCATAGCTGCATCAATGGGTACGTATGCCGAGTCAACCTCATATTCCTTAACATACGGTGATACTCAAGTTGTTGGTGGAAAAAATAAATTTACATTAAAATTTAGCACTTCACCAATTCCAACAACTACAAGGAATATAACCACTCGTCAAGAAGCTAATGTATATACAAACTACGCATTAACTCCACGGGAGGAATCTGATGCACTTCCAATCGATGTGTTACCACCATTCGAAGTAAGCACATCCAATCAACTTGTTTGGGCTGCTTTGAACGGATATAGACCTGCTCCTGTTGCGGGAAGTGCAGCCGCAGATATGTATGCTATTGCAAGGAAGATATTAAAGAGCATTAATGCTTCTGGAATGAATGATAGGGAAAAGATAATTGCCATATATGATTGGCTATCGTATAACGTAGGGTACGACAACGAGCTGTTAGCATTAAGTCAATCTCCTTCAGGATATGATCCTACTGCTAGCAGTTTCTTCCTCGAAGGTGTGTTTAGAGCAATTTTTGCTGGAACCGGTGAAGACAGAGAAATAAGCCAAATCTTAAGAGGAATAGCGGTTTGTGATGGAATATCCAAAGCATTTTCGCTACTTGCTAGCATGGAAGGGATAAATAACTATAGAATCGTAGGACAAACAACCGATAATCCACCAGTCAGCCATGCTTGGAATAACGTTATGATAGGTGGTAGATGGTACGTTGTGGATGCAACCTGGGGAAGTGAAGTAGTCGAATCTGCAAAGCCTAGTGACAATAATAGAAAGTTTGAATTTTTATCACATAAATATGCCTTTTTAGGCTCGGAAGAATCGATGCAAGATAGAATACCTTTCGGTGTATATCCAAGCTTAGAAGAAGACAGCGCTACATTTGCATATAACATCAGCACTTGTGCTACAGAACCTTATGATTTACTCATTGATTCAAAACAAGAACTGTTACATTATCTCAGTGTATATTTGCCATCCAAGATAGGAGAATATCCAGATGTATGGGGAGATGTATGCTTGTCAGACACTTATCTAAGCGATCTCTACAATAACAGATGGCTACCAAGTGGTGGTACTGGTACATATGAAAACTTTGTAAGTCTTAAGCAGTATAACATATACATTAACGAAGCAAAAGACGAGGCAAAAGCTTTGCTGTCAAATATGGAATTTGGTATAAAGTTTGTTGATAAAGTTCTATATATACAGCTATATACAACTAACTAAGTCTCCAGAATAAAACTTCAAATATTTTAATCTGTGTAATACGCAATTAATGAAGTGAAGGTGATATAAAAGCAGTGATGCCAACCTAGGATTTGGTACTAAAAATGCTGATTAAGTTCTGTACGTACAACTATATAAAACAAACTAAGTTTTAGAGTTGTTGTAAATGATTTTTATTTAAGCTCAACTAGGGCATTTTGAGACATGTTTTGGAGGGGAAAATGTTAAAGGTTAAAGAAGGTACTTGTTTTTTAGGTAAGACTTTAGACATAGAATATAAAGATGTGGGCCTTTCTGTTACGCTAGATGTGGGACCTAGAATCATCTCGCTAAATCGTAAGGGAAGTAAAAATATTATGTTCCAAGACATTAAAGATGCGGTGCATAAGGAGATAGGTCACATATATGGTAAAGGTCAGACTTGGCATCTATATGGTGGTCATAGAATATGGGTTTCTCCAGAGGTGGAAAGCACATATTATCCCGACAATTTGCCAGTTAACTATACCGTTAAAGATAACACGGTAACGTTTATTCCGCAGCCTTGGGAAGTGGTAAATTTACAACCAGTATTAGAGCTAGAGTTTTTAAGTTCAGGTTCCATAAATGTTAAAATGAGTATCACAAACATAGGAAAAAACGATAAAAGGTTAGCAATCTGGGGATTGTCCGTTTTGCGTAATGGTGGGGTATTAGAAGTGCCCTTAAGTAAAAAAAATACGGGCTATTTAGCTAATAGAAATTTAGTCGTATGGCACTATACAGACATCAAAGATAGAAGGCTAGAAATCCATAATGATAAGATAATTTTGCGTGGTGATGCGAAAGCAAAAGGACCACTAAAGATAGGTACGCTTGTAGAAAATCTTAAGACCATATTTACGCTTGACGATACTGTATTCACAAAAGAAGTGGAGTATGAGCCAGGTGAGTATCCAGACTTTAATTGCAATATGGAGACATACACAAGCAATCTAATTCATGAAGTAGAAACATTATCTCCATTAAAGACACTCAAACCCAATGAGACAATGAAACTTGTAGAAAAATGGACCTTATCTCGAGCCTCCCGCTAAGAGATATATATGTATAGATTTGATAGTCTTGCAAAATAAACATTTAGTTTGATTGCAATGATCATGTGCGAAGATAATAAGACTAGGTAAGTAGACTGTGCATACAATGTAGCTGACGGGCAAAGATTATGTACGAAGATGGAAAAAGGCTAGGAGACTAGTGAAAAACATTTTAAGTTGAGGTGCAAAATGAAAAAAGTAAAAATATTTAGGCATGGAAATGAAGACAAACTAAGTGAAATGGCAAACAACTGGTTAAAAGAAAGTAAGGTTGAACTAATAGATGCTAAAATCACAACAAGGTTTAGTTTCCCGCACCAGATAGTGTTGCTTCTCATATATGAAGAGAGTAAAACTTCAGAATATGTTGATGCCGTCATGAAAACTGCCGATGTCATAAAGAATGTGGTGAAAAACAAGATTAAACAAGACTAATACCAGCGCTTTTCATTGTCCATAATGTGAAAGACAAACCACGGATATGATAAAAATGTGGTTGAAATCAGATTGAATATGACTATCCAACTGCTGCGCTATTATCGAAGTATGAAAAAACGCTGATGTCATAAATGTGGTGAAAAATCGCGTTATTACCTGCTAGTGAAAAACAAGTCGCAGATGTAGTAAAGAAGGTTGTAAAAATTAGATTAAAAAGTACTGTGAGTGCATAGCTCGATATTTTGTTCGTAGTGAAGGAGGACTAACTATGTTTTTAGATGCAAATTATTACTCAATGTATAAATGGAATAAGGACTATCTTGATAATTTACCAAGTGATGCAAGACCGCTTTGGATAGCTCTTGAAAGAGGGGAAGGTGAGATTAAGGTCTTTAAAACTAAGATAGACTCTCCCTTGAAAAAATTCGTAAATGATGAATATGCAGAAAGGATAGTAAAGTTTATGCTATGGGCGTTTGGTGGGTATAAATTCTATATCCTTGGTCCAAGCAACATGGTTAGTAAACTAAGTAAGATATATTCTCCCGAAGGGCTTAGAAGCTTTGATTATGAGTTTATGACTAAAGTATATGGAAGACCGCTAGAGTTTGTAAGGATTGAAGAAGAAAAAGATTTTCCGGAAGAATGTGAAAAACCAATTAGCGTAGAGCGAAACGCAAAAGGATATAAAATTGGATTTGATGCAGGTGGTTCGGATAGAAAAGTTACAGCCACAATTGATGGTGAGGTAATTTTTGAGTCAGAGGATATTTGGCACCCCAAACTTAATGCTGATCCTGCATATCATAAAGCGGGCATTAAAGATAGCATAGACAAGGCGTTGAACGCATTAGGAGGCAGGGTGGATGCTATAGGAGTATCATCTGCTGGAATAGTGGTGAATGGTGAAATGAGAACAGCTTCTCTTTTCATAAAAGTGCCAGATGAAATATATGCTGAAAAGGTGCATAGAATTTACAAAGATTTAGAAAAAGATTATGGTTGCCCTGTAAAAGTTGCAAACGATGGTGATGTCGCTGCATTAGCTGGCGCTTTTGAATTGAATTCAGGAAATGTACTTGGGATTGCTATGGGAACAAGCGAAGCAGCAGGTTTTGTAGATGAAAACTTCTGCATCAAGGGATATTTAAACGAATTAGCATTTGCCCCAGTGGATGCATTTGTTGATTCGGCAAGAGATGATTGGAGTGGAGATGTCGGTGTAGGGAGTCAGTATCACTCGCAAGATGGAGTTATAAGGCTAGCAAAACAAGCAGGAATAGAGCTGGATAAAAGCCTTAGCCCAGCTGAGAAACTGAAAGTAGTACAGAAATTAGCAGAAGAAGGTGACGGTCGTGCTACTAGCATTTTCCAAAGATTAGGTGAATATTTTGGTTATTCCGTGCTGTGGTACAAAGTGTTTTATCCCATAGAGAAGGTGTTATTACTAGGCAGAGTAGCAAGTGGTATAGGTGGAGATATTTTGCTCGCAAAAGCTAAACAAGTCCTAAAAGCAGAAGGATCTACGATTGAGATAGTTGTGCCAGACGAACGCACTAGAAGGCTTGGACAATCTTATACTGCCACATTGATGTAGAGATATAAAAGGTATAACTTAGTTTTATGATTAGGTTAGCAACAGTTATATGAAACCAATAATAACCAAGATTTGAAAAAATGGTGAAATCAAATCAGGCTGCTTGATTATGCAATCTAGTTAAATCAAAGCGTGGAGTTGTGAGAGAATCATTGGTTCTTTGACAAGGTTGGCTCAACTTAGGGCTTGTGTAAAGCCTAATTAAATCAAACGATTTGCGCACTTTTTGTAAAGGTGAAAGCAACGGAAAAATAAAGGAGAAAAAATAATGGAACTTAATGCAAGGGCGGAAATTACGCCAGGAAAAAAAGATATTTTTACAGATTTAGTTATTGCAGCACATCAAGATGATATTGAAATAATGTGTCCTCAAGGGATAATAAGGGGATACAAAAGTGATGCTTTCGGACTTGTGGCTGTTGTAACAGCAGATGGAGCTGGAAGTCCTAGAGCGGGTAAATTTGCAAACGTTACCGATAAGGAGATGAAAGAAATCCGAAAAGAAGAACAGAAGAAAGCTGCAGAAATTGGAGACTATGCAATGCTTGTTCAACTTGGGTACAATAGCGCCGAAATCAAGGACATGGAAAATAAAGATCCTGTAGATGACTATGAGGAAATTTTAAAGGAATATCTTCCCAGCGTTGTATATACTCATAACCTAGCCGACAAGCATCCTACCCATGTGGCAGTTGCATTAAAAGCTATAGAGGCAATCAGAAGACTGCCAAAAGAAGATAGACCAATAAAGTTATATGGGTGTGAAGTTTGGAGAAGTTTAGACTGGTTTACTGATAAAGAAAAAGTAGTATTTGATTTAACTGGGTACGATGAGTTACTTGCAAAATTAATAGATGTGTATGAAAGTCAAATAGCAGGAGGAAAAGAATATACAAAAGCCGCTATTGGAAGAAGGGCTGCTAACGCCACTTATGCTGCCTCTCATGGTGTAGACCAATATCAGTCTGCTGCATATGCAATGGATTTAACTGCATTGATTGAAGATGACGATTTAGATCCTAAGGAATTTATTGTATCAAAAATTAAAAAGTTCATAGATGAATTATGTTTTTAGATTGTTTTGGGAAATTAAATTACTAAAACGAAAAGATGTCCTTCGAATAAGAAAAAAACTGTCAAAACGACAGTTTTTTCTTCCAAAGGAGGTTAACACAAAAATGAAAGTTGAAAAGAATAAAGTCAAATTAGTTGGGAGGTGATTTAGACTTAAGATTTTTTCAAAAATGTTAACCTATCATTTAAGATAGATTCATTATAACACCCATACAATCCAATTGTAAAGAGAGTAAATTGAAAATATTTTTGCTTTTGATTATATCGGTATTATATTGCTATTGTAAGCATTTTCCATAAAAGGCAACGAATTGCATTCTAGCGCAATGAAATGGTAATAATTCAAAGATTATCAGTAGTATCATTTCTAACTTAAGTACGAGTTATTTACTTTACTTTTGCTTTTTATTGCAGGCGTATCAGCTCTTTTGGACAACTGGTTCTCTTGGAAATAATGACCTTTTTAGATAAAAAGGATTGCCTTAGACATAGCAACTTAGAAAATTGACATCTTTTACGCATCGACTTAGAGCGATGTTTGCTGTGCGGTTTGCCAAGAATATTCGGGACAACAATTGGAAAGGTTCCTCAAATCTCTAACAAATGACTGATTGGCAAGGCAGGAGTGTGTGTTGAAGCAGAAGATAGGAAAGCTCATCAAATATCCAGCAAGCAACCAACTTGGTGAGCAAGAAAGTAACTGAAGGAGATTGGAAAGCCAACAGACCTCAAATAATCAACAGGCGTGGTGGCAAAAATATGTTTTGAAATATGGGTTGAGAACGGGATTTTTTTTGGTTTTTGGATTTGGTGTAAAGATTTAGAAAAGTTTCACTAAAAATACACAGACAAAAAGAGTGAAAAAAGAAATACTCGAATACTATTCATTTTCGCAAACAAGGATTAAATTTAACGGGTTTATAAATAAGGGCAGAAGTGGAAAGTTTGGGATGGATTGAGGGCAAAAACACCCAACAAAAACCTGTTTGACAGCAATTTTTCACCTAAAATTCAGACTCTTATTACGCGCATTATATAGTAAGCATTGACAGCATTGAAAATTAGTTGTAATCTTATGGTACACCAAGACTCTATATTATATATATAAAGTAGTAGCAAAGAAAACCTAGGAAAAAGAAGGCGAAAAACAAACCGGTTGAAACAAGCGACAATTTGAAAGAGAAACCTAGGAATAGAATACACGATAGACTAGCTAGAATAAGCGGGAAAGGAAATTTAGGAAGAGATACGGAATAAACTAGTTGAAACAAACGGAAAAGGGAATTTAGGAAAAGATTAGTTAGAATAAGCGGGAATATGAAACGGAAAGCACTTGTAATTTTATTAGTTTTGTTACTAGCAACGATGATTTTATCGATGCTGTTTGCTTGTTCGCCTAGAAATACTGAAGAGGGACTACCTGATGACGATATATCAAAGGGCATCACTGAGGATGTGGAAGAAGATATTCGTCAAATTGATAGGATGTCCAGACTAGATGCTAAAAAAGAATTACAAGAAGCGATAGCAAATTACCACTTGGCAAATCAGCCTGTAGGCGACGATGCTGAGTGGTTTGTCGTTGATGTAACTGCAGCGTTTGCATATGACTTTTTCGGAGTCAACGAAGAAAGGATAAAAGATGTAACAGTTGGCATAACGCTGGATTTAAAAGCCAATTTCAACTTGAAAAATAATGCAAAAAGCGAGCTGTTTTTAGAAATTAGAGATGACATTTACGGTAAGATCGTCATAGGCGTCTACTATTTTAACCGAACTCTTTACGCAAATATCGCAGGTAAAGAATATTTCACCGAAGAACTGAATTTAACAACAATAGGAAAACAATTAGCAGGAGCTTTAGGTAACTCTAATATGGATATCGCCATGGTTATGGCAGGTATTATGGCAGATGAGACCGGTATCGAGACGATAGATGGCTTACTTCCATTAATTCAGGGTATCCTATTTTCATCCGATGGCAGTTCTGTAACTCAGTATAATCAAGACTCGCATGGCGAATTTTTGAATAAAGACATCGCATTTCCACTGGAGATTTTAACGATACTAGGGTTTTTGAAAACTGGCATTATTGCTTGGGAGTCATTTGGTCTTCCTAACTTTGATCCTTTAATGAGGCAGCTGATTGGTTTTGGACTTGAAGATATAGTTAACTACGACTGGCCGGAAGACATGAATACATACTTTACAGCAATTACCACTAGGCAAAATGTCACATATATAGATCCTACGTACAGTGAAGAAAGAACGGAAAGTCTTTTCGTATTTGAAGGAATGAGTATTAATGTAGATACAACAGAGTCTGTAAGAGATGCAAGAAATAAATACTCAGATTTAACTCCAGCAGATGTGGAAGCAGATCCTGAGAAAAAGGTGGAAGAATTCACGGTTGATGTAAAAATTAGTCCTGTTCAATTAAAGAAATCATACAAAAAGAAATACATCGACTTTAGCCCATACCAGCTTGGAAGTAACTATAGAAACATACGATACATTGAAGCGGGTCTTGCAAATGTTGGAGTCAATCTTGGGATACAGGTTGAAGCTGATGAAAATAGCCAAATAACTTTAAACGATATACTAGGTGACTTGCTTAACACAGATTTAGGTGCGCTTGGCAATATGCCAATTAGATTCCCACACCAAACAAGGTATGATTTTGTAGTTGACTTAAAAGTTGCACTAGACTTTTTCAATTCTAGTAAGACAATAGCAGAAGCAACAATTAAGTTGAACGATAAACCTGTAATTCGAGTCTATATAGGAGAAGAGGTGCTTTACCTTAACTTTGACGAACTACAAGCACTGTCAGGTCAAGTACTACCAAATGTCAAAATTGTAGGATTTAGCATAAATAAATTCTTGGAATCAATGATGCCCACAATAGAGCCGTATCTCAATCCTAATTACATACCGCCCGAAGACGAAACAGCGCCTACACAAGGGCCTATGTTTGCAGAGGGCGAGGGTGAAGAAGCTGGCTCATCTTTTGATGTTATGGCACTGCTCCATGTGTTAATACCTAAAATCACCGTGCCCGGCAGAGACAAGAGCTTAGATAAATGGATTATTTCTTTAGATTTAAACAATGAAGACATAAATGGTCTTATTAGCATGTTCGTGCCTGCTCCAAGTACGGATCCCGATGCTCCTCCTCCACTTATTAGAGAAGGCGGTAGGGTGGGAATACATTCCTTAAGGTTTGAAATAGACCAAAAAGATCCACTTAAGTCAATAAAACTAAAATTGCTCCTAGGTGCAGACGGCGAAGGAGAAGAATTAACCAACAAGGTAGGGCTGGGAATATCGGTTAATAACTTCACATATTTTGCAACTCCTAAATGGGATAACTACGAGATGGTTAACACCCCTGGTAAGAGGGAAAGTTATACCAACATCACTGCGTTTAGAAATCCTTTAACGGGCGATGTAACATCCTTCCAGTCTGACTTTAACTTGCTACTCTCGGGAGATTTAACTTTAGGTATGCAACAAACATCCGATACTGGTATTGACTTAAGTAGTTTAATAGGAACCTTTATTGATAATGTACTTTTATCAATAGGAGTTAGGGACAGTAAAGATATTAAGGTAGCATATAAAGTAAGGGCTAACATAAACATATTAAGACTAGACAGGACAGAACTTAAAGTCGATATATTTAACCCAGATAACCCAGATATCAATTATATCTCACTGTTTTATAGCGGTGAGGAAGATACTCTATACATTGATCTAGAGAGCTTACACAACTTAAGAGATCAAGTACCAGTTATAGACAGCTTAATAGGAAGACTGCCTAAACTTAAATATTCTAATCTAGGGCTCAAGGAAACTTTGAGAGGAATAGATATAGTAGGTATCTTATCTGATCTAGTAGGTGGCGGTGGTGAGGAAGCCACAAACGGTCCTGCAAACTCACTACTTGGATTTGAAATTAATTCTGAAAATGAACTTGGAATAGTAGGAGCATTTTTAGATGGTACTAAATTATGGTTTGCCCATCAATTATTACCACTAGTGATGGGAGAGCCTACAGAAGATATATTATCTGCAAGATTTGCACTTGCAAATGCACTTAATGAAGAAGGCGAGGGAGCTACCGAAGAAGGCGGTTTGGATATATTAGCTGTACTAGGCGCTATGTTAGATAGAGTGGAAATAGATTCACATGCAAGTACACTATCTGTCATCTTAGCTGCAAATGCCTTAAGTGCGTTAATGGTCATACTTAATCAACCATTTACCTTGCCAGAAATCAGTGGGCACTTGAAACTACAACTGCTCAATCTAAATTACTTAACTGATGAACATGGAAATAGATACCTTGAAGATGGTTATCTAACTATTTATCTAGCACTACTCGATAGCGGTAATAGCGAAATTCATGCATTGAGTTTAAAGATAGATGTACTTGACGATATAGGTATTAAGATAGGTCAAACAAGTTTATTTGGTGCAAATGAGAGATTTGATAGTGGCGAGTATACTGAACTTACAGAATTTGTAGACAACTTAAAACTTGGTATCAAGTTATCAGGATTTTTCAAGCTTTACCCAGACGAAGGTGTAGATAACTATGTTAATGACTATATCAATGAAGCGCTTGCTGGACTGGTAGAAGGTATAGCTCTTAAGTTCGGACTTGAGGAATTTGGACTAGATTTAGGTTATGACATAATGGGTAACGTTGATATCTCTAATCTTGCAGCTTCCGAAGCTATGATAAGGTTGTTTGATAGAAACACATTAGAGACAATACTTGGAATCTATATACTAGACGGCAATGTTTATCTACAACTTGATTATTTTGGCATACCATCTTTTGGTATTACTAACCTAGGAAAACTCATAGAAGATATACAGGCATTAACCGCAGCGGGAGAAGAAACTCCATCCCCTGAAGCACTACCAAGCCTACTTAACTTAAACAATGTAGTAAATGGACCAGTTTTAGGTGCCTCCCCAGAAGCAGTTGCAATAAAGGTAATACTTGCACCAGATTCACTTTCTGTAACGCTAGCAAAAGAAGCTATTGCATCACTACTTGCAATACTATTAAAGAGTGAACTTCCAGTAGCAATTAAAGATACGTATGTAGGACTAGGGTTTGGTGAAGAAGGGCTAACCTTTGAGATTAGAACTGGTGTTGAGGTATTAAATCTACACATAAAGATAGAAGACGCAAGAATAAATGTAATGGGCGATGAGCTCTTTGAAATTAACCTTCCAGAAAATGTAACTTTCCATATGAGCACTGAAGGAATGCCTGATATAGTGTATGTTGCACTAGGTGGATACCTAAACATCCATTCTGACACAATAGAGGGTGTGGTTAATAGTGAAGGTATCCCATACAACATTATTAGTCTAACACCAGCACTTGCAGGACTTTTGCCTGATTTAAATCTTGATGTAGTCATAGAGTTTTTAGGACTTGTAGATGCAACACTATTTTTCGACATTGAAGCTGGTATTTGTATAGATGAAATAATTGCTTTAGCAGGTAGTACTGAAGAATTTAGTTTAGAAAGTTTAGCAAGAACTTCTCTGTCTATACAGCTTTCAACATATGAAAATGAAGATCCAAATGTATTAATACCCGATCCCATAACTGGGAAGATGGTAAGACCTAAAAAAGCAGTCGCAGCCATTAAATACATAGAAGGTGACTTGTACATACACGCGCACACATTCCTATTGAATATAGAGCGCATACACATACCTAACGCAGGTGCGTTGATAACAGAACTTATTGAAATTATTTCCACAAACACTGATACGGGTGAAGAAGAAACACCTGATGAAATGAGTAGCGATTTTGTACAAGTGTTTGGGCCTAACACTGATGATATTACTGAAATAGGCGAAGAAACTTTTGGCGCTTTAGCGTACATTAACTTAATGTTCAAGCAACATGGTCTTGCTGTAACTATTACAAAGAGTACATTAATGGGTGTATTACAATCACTGCTCGGGGTAGATTTAAATGCATATATCGGACATTTAGATGTAAATGCTGAAGTAGGGTTGAATAGTAAGCCACTAGAAGTTTACCTTAACTTAGGCATTAAAGAACTAGGTGCTGAGTTCTTTACGCTTGGTCTTGGCGTTGATATGTTAAGAATTGTACCTGAGTTTAAAGTAAGCATGAGTGAAGCTGAAAAAGAAACATATAGAGAGGTTACATCTCTTTCTACCATCGGTGCATCCATTGGTGGGGCTTTGACTATGAAAATTACAGCCCCTACAGATCAAACCGATGAGTCGACTGGAGCATCAGGGGATCTGCATTCATTTGGTCATATCTTAACTGAAGCACTTAAGATAATTCAGGGCAGTAAACAATTCTATGAAGAAGAATGGGTTATGGCTAGAACAATACAAGAATCCGAGAGGGTTTGGAATGAAGAAGGCAGACAGCTCTCTCCAGATGAATACAACAGAGAAATTGCACGGTTTAGAGCAATATATAATAATCCAGATAGTGTGGAATGGGATCCAGCTTGGGGCGACAAATTTAATGTCATGAGATGGAAACAGTTTGATTTCGAGAAGATATTGAATATAGGATTCATTTTGCAAATAATTGATGATAAGGTCAATGAAGGAAGTGACGAAGCTGTTTTTGGTGGAACTGCATACTATGATATAGACGCAATAATTGATATTGTAAATATAATGAATTTGAAGTTGAGGTTAACCCTCAGCACAGTATCTAAAAACTCGCCAGATTATGCCGAGAAGAAGGGCGATATATTAAGTTTTAGTGTAATTAGCGCTTGGGATCCTGATACAGATTCATATGATATGGGTCTGTATATCGACTTAACACACATTGGTGGCAAGGCATTTGATATCGCAGACAAAATCAAAATAACACAACTTAAAAAATTCACGGCATATATGGAACAATTTGCTAGTTTAGTTGGTACTGGTCAAGAAGATGGTCCTAGCGCTGCAATTGATCCTATGCAGGTAGGAAATAATGGCATAGGTTTACCACTAAATGAAGAAGGAGAGGTAGCTCCTCCAGTTAAGAGCGCAACTGCTATAGTTTTATCAATTGCAAGTAATCCCGATTATTATTCGATAAATGGCGCCCCTGTTGCTTTAACAGTTTCCTCTGCTGCTATATATGCTTTAGTTCAAACATTAATAGATGGTGCTCTCACTCCACCCGCACAACTAAAACCCGAAGATGAAGATCCTCCATACTTAAGACCAGAACAAATTAAATTCTTAAGAGAAGGAATCATACTCCTAACCCAAGGGACTGAAGATCCATCTGACGACGTAATTTATGACCCAGCTGCAATGAGTGGATACAAAGTAGAAAACTTCTTTGTAGGGCACGATTTATCTGCAAGTTTAGAACTTGCACCAACTCATATTGTAGATGGTGAAGAAACAAGGTCGGCATTACTACTCTTAAGTGTAAGGGCACTGGGCGTACTTGATATTGGGGTAGAAATAGGTTCTATAAATGTAACAATCAATCTCGATGATTCTTTTTATAGGGCGGTTAGTGCAGATCAAACCTACTACCACTTAGACCCAACTAAGATGAAAGAACATAGGATTAAGTTATCACTGACAGGAGAAGTAACATTTAATGCAGACGACACGGTATTTACTCCAGATAATCCAAACACGAATACAGCGATTGACTTATCTAGCGTAATATCTACTTTCTTCACTAGACCAAACTTTAGTGCGCTCATACAAAACTTCGGTTATGGTTCTAGAAGATTACTATACGAAATACATATAGCTGTCCCTATGCATGACTTACTTAAGACTGTTAAAACCAGCGATGTATTTTGGATACTAACATCTGCAGAGCTACTAATTAAACTGCTTGCAGAAACAGAAGAAAGTGATGGGACATTATCATATAAAGAGATATCCATATATGTTAAAGAAGGAACGGCATATATTGATGGTAGTGTGGTAGGAGTTCATAAGCTAAAGATTGAAAAAGCATTAGGAACACTGCTTGGACTAAGTTTCATAGGGAAAGACATAAGTGATTACTATCCAGATACTGGCGATGACGATTTCGTCATTGAAGATCCAAGTAATGCACCGCAGTTTGTAGGACCACTTCAAGCACCACCTGAAAGTGTATATGTAGGAGTAGAAGAAGACTCTGAGATAATGATTAATGGCAATAATATAAGTTATTCTAGCCAAAATGCTGGTGAGGATAACTTGACTAGAGGCAGTCCATTTAATGCGCCTTTAGAAGGCGAAGATTATATACCATATCTCCATCTCATACTTGGTAATACTAGAGGTGTGGTTATAGACATTATGGGTGCACTAGTATTTGCTATACTATCAGGCATCAATGTAGAAATAGAAGAAAATCCAGTAGATTTAGGTGCAGTTATATCGGACACCCTTAATAACGACTTATATCTACAACTAGGAATAATGGCAAGACTTGATCCGATCAATCAATTCTGGGCACAAGATTATTCCGATCTTTTAAGTTTAGCCTTAGGCGCTGGTCCATACGATATAGGACTAGTAATAGGCGGAATCTCACTTAACCTCCAAGATACAATAATAATTCCAGAAGCGGAGTTCCATCCCGATGAATATGCGCTTGCAACCAACTTGCAAACTGTTTATGCTGAGCTAAGACTTAATTTTGATATAGATGGAGATGAAAACATACAATTCCATCTAGATGAAACTGTCAAACAACTACTCGGCATGGTAAACATTGAAGGCGCAGCGGGAACTCTAATCAAGGAACTCGGACTTGCACCAGTTATCAGAATGCTGAGAAGTGTTGGAAGTCACTTCCAGTTAGAACTTAAAGGTAACATTAATCTAACTCAATTTTTACAAGAAGGTAACTTCTACGATACTAATTTTGCTGTTTATCTAAGAGATAGAGATAAAGAAGTTGTCATCAATGACGTAACAGAGTACGAAGAACTAATATCTTTAATGTATATTGATAGAACCGTCTATCTAAATGCTGAAGGTTTTAATATTCAACCAGTCAAGATAACAAATGGCTACTTCTTTATAATGGAAGATATAGTTCCAAGAGCTAAAGAGACATTTGCTCCTTCTGAATCAACAGAAACAACAGAAGACGCTCCAAATAACGCACCTAGATATGCTGGATATGAAGAGTTTGACCCATTTGCAATGCTTAGAAATGCTCCAGTTGGTGTTGAGGGTGCAACAGATATTGCATACATTAACTTAACTTTATCACCAGAAGGATTTGTAATTGGTATCGGTACAGCAGCTCTATTTGGTGTGCTAAAAATGATAGGCGAAAAAATACTAACGCCTCCTCAAGATTTAGATTTTTATGACTATATATATCCAGTTGGCGAAATGGAGATAACTGCAAAACTTTTAACTCCAACAGAACTAATAGCGTTAAAGCTAGAATTTAAAGACTATAAATTTGATGCTAATGGTCAAAGAGTCAATTTAGGAACTGATGATAATCCAATATATACAGAAAGCGGAAAGAGTGTAGGTATTCAGTTTAGCATACTAAATGACTTTGAAATTGCCTTCTCATATGATCAAGACAATATGATCTTAACTGCACCTCTTAATGCATACATTGATGAAGAGACTACTATGCCGTATGTGGATTTTGATACCACATTCCCTGTAATAGGTGTAGAAACCAAACTGTTTATAGAAGTTGAAACGGGTAGAATAACTGATGTTGGTGTACCTGGCTATGACTATACTGGATATGATTTAAATAAAGATCCTATTACAACACTACTAAAGACAATCCCTGCCTTAGAAAATGTAGTTTTAGGTATTTTACTAGAAATTGGTAAAGACGAAAAAGTTAGATTTGAAATAGAACTTCTTGCAAATATTAACTTAAGAAACATACTAGGCTTTGACGCACAAATTGCTATTGATTGTCTATCACAGTATGACAAAGTAACATTTGAATACACTCAAAAAGATAGAGTGTTACAATTCAATCTACATAACGCTCATTTATACATCGATGCCAGTTTCATTAATGGTCCAAAACTTGTAATTGAAAACTTTTTAGATAAATTAACGGGTAAAGATGGGGCAGAATTCCAGTTAGGCTTTTTAGAGGATTTATTTGGAACAACCATCCAAGATGAAGCAACAGAGATAACTGAACCTTCAAATAGTGAGTTTGTCGGTCCTCAAAATGCAATAGGCAGTGGAGCGAAAACTCCTATTGATATTAACTTCGGAACAAAGCTAGTGTTTGGTAGCATTGCAACCCATGGTCTCGCATTATCTGTATCAAGAATTGCAATAAATACATTGTTTAGAGCATTAAGTAGTGATACGCTGCCACTTGCGGATTTACAAATGTTTAGTGAGCTTGTAGCAATGATTTACTTTGCACCTAAACATAACTCCTTCATATTTGGTCTGGATCTATCAGCAGATGCGCTAGGAAGCGAGGTGCTAGGACTAGGACTTGGTGTTGATGGGCTGCGCTTACAGTTTACTGGTTTTGATAACACAAGGTTAATTAGACCTCAAGCTATTGATTATATCAAAGGCACTGACTTTAACACTGTTCAGTTAAATGCAGCATTTGAAATTGGCTTAAATGTTGACGAAGGTGCAGTACAAATTGGCGATTTATTTACGGCACTATTTGATCCAAACGGACTAATTGGATCCAGCCTAAATGAAACGGAAGAAGGTGGAATCGGGGAGATATTAGGGCAAATACTAAGGGAAGATTCGCCTTTAATTGGTGCATTACCTCAACTCATTGCATTAGGCGATATAGGTGATACGCTTGTGTTTGAAATAAGCGTTAGAGCAAACATTGTTCTTGGTCTAGAAGGGCTGTTCAAGAGCATACAGGCACAACTTAGAATTTACAGTAAAAAAGCACCTCATAAACTAGATTTGCTAATAACTCTTACAGACAGAGTTGTTGGTGAAGACGAGGTAATTACTGGTGATAGAGAGGCAAAGAGTATTTACTTAGATTTAAGTTCTATAGGTTTAGGTAAGGTAACTCTTGCAGGATTAGATGTTATATCGAATTTTGCAAGTAGAACTTTAGGCTCAGACACTACTCAAGATGATAGTACTATTGTTAATCCAAGTAGCCCAAGTAATGCAAGTAGGTTTGTAGGACCACTTGCTCCTGGTCAAACTATCCAAGAACCTAGAAATGCAAGTGCAAATAGTGGCATGTCTATCAGTCAGCTATTTGCTAGTATGACAGCACAACAAAGGCAGGATTTAGAAGGGGATTTTGCAAACAAGTTCCCAAGTTTAAATCTAGCTATGAATGCGCCTTCAGATTTAGAAAAAATAACAGGTATTGTTAAGTTATCTCTAGGATATGACGATGGGTTTGCTGTTCTTATTACCTATGAAATGATTAAAGCTATAGTGAGCATTTTAGGGCTTGAGTTGGATATAGGCTCACTTTTAGATGGTGTCATTAATCCAAATGCTACGCTAGGTATTAATCCACAAGCAGAAATCGGAGTAAGCGTCAATTTAGATAGCGCAACTACTGTGTATAACCTAGTAGACGGTGAAGATATTAAGTACAACATATACTATAAGGCTAAGGAATACACTGTATATAATGCGCAAGATCACTCTCCTGTCTCAACATTCTCTAAATCAGCTGGTTTTGGTAATGTACTAGGCGACCACGTTCTTAACATAATAGCAAATGCATTAATTGGTAATATCACAATTGGTCAGAGTAAAGAAAGTGCAAAAGAATATCCAGATAATGGTAGCGATCCCGCAGAGGCAACATTTAGATACAAAGTATATTATTCAAACGGCAAGATAATTGTATTTAATGTTGATTTAGATATAGTTATTGGTTCTTTAGAACCAGGAAAGAAGGGTGCAATAAGGCTAGGCGTTAAGATTTTAGCTAAAGAATTAGCGGTTAATCTCTTATCCGAAACCAAGGTTATGACTCCACATGGTGAAATTAGCAATCTACCTCCTGTATTAACTAGAGAAGCCATGAGTGCATATACTAACTATTACGATGCTGCAGCAAACGTAGGGTTTAACATAGGCATTGATCTAGCTTGGGAAGATGGACGTCTAGCACTAGATGAGCTACTAAAGTTAGTACTTCCATCTCTAGAAGGGAGAGATTTTTCTACCGATTTATTGACTACTGGCGGAGCTGAAACTCTAAAGCTATATATAGAAGTCAAGGCTTCTGTTGATTTGCATAAACTACTTGGTGGGGCCACTCCTGTACGTGAGAATGTGAAAGAATCTTTAATTGCGGAAATTCACTTAGGCTTTAAGGTCATTGATACAAACACAGGTGAAGTACATAATAAGCAAGATGTTTTAAAGGCGTATTTAGTTAATAATGTGCTTTATGCAGGCATTGAGCTATTTGATACTCATATAAACGTAGCAGTCCCAGAAATAGAGTTTTCTCATGTTACTAGAAATGAGGACGGGGAGCAAATTTACGTAATTGTAGATAAAGATGCCGAAGGAAATATAATCGACGAAACTATATATAGTAAAGAAGAAGACGTTCCAGAAGGCAAAGAACCCATTAAGATGCTTGTAAAACAAGGATTTACTGAGCATCTCCGTATGTTTATGACAGAAATGGGATTTGTTATAACCCCACTAGCTGACGAGCCATATTATGTTGAAAAGGGCTTTAGTAATACATCAATGCTAGATGATGGTCCACCTGCTCCAGCTCCTAATAATGCTCCTAATAATAATTTACCAAACAATACTCCTGCTGGCACGGGTGCTAATGATGAAAGTGGTAGTAATCTACCAAGCAATGCGCCAGCATCGCCTATTATGGAGATGTTTGATGCGTCTTCAGAAGTTGTTGGCGAGCAGCTCAGACCACTAATATTTTTAAATTCATATGGATTTGGTATGCTCCTTACCAAAGATTTACTATCCACTGCAGCATCAGAAATTTTAGGTGTTGTTCTAAGCGAGGATAGCACAATTAATGCTGAAACTGTGTCCGAAATAATTGAAGAGGTTATGGATACAATGTATCTTGGACTTTTCTTTGATGAAGATGGAGGCATGAGCATTCAGCTTAATTTAACAAGAGATAGCGAAGAAGTTGAATTAGAAGATGGAAGTAGATATGAATCAGTAGGACTAAGTGCTACGATTTCATTACTACATGACAGCACATTGACTATAGGTAAGGATGATTTCAATGCATATTACAATTACCTGACAACTGACCCAGAACTTATTACCTACTATCAAAGCTGCTATGATACCAGAGACCTTATTTGGAGAGGAAACTTTGCATTAGACATAACAGTCGGTGCAGATCTTTTGAAATATGTATTAAACTGGAGCTCGCTATTTGCTAACGAACTTGATGCGGAAGGCAATAAGATAGGTGCAGCTTTCTATATCCAAGCACTAGAAAACATGAAAGGTGATGTAACGCTAAGAATACAAGCCGATGTTAACTTGCTTCAAATGGATAAATGGGCGCTTAACATACTTGTCCAGGCATTAAAGTTAGATGAAGCGGGTAACATTACAGATGAATACTTCTCGTTATACATAATAGGTTCTTTAAATACTGATCCTAATGTATACGAGGCAGAAGGAATAAGGATATATTTAACCATCGATTCCCTTAAAAATGAAGGATTAAATGGCATTTTACTAAGTGGAGAATTCTTTAGTAAATTCTTGAGAGTCAACTTAACAGAAACTCTAAATAAGCTTGGAGAAGATTTACAGTATGACACGATAGATAAACTAATATTAGATACCGCAGCTTCGATGAATATGCTACCACCCATGGAGGTAAAAGCTAGACATCAAAACACTTCTGAAGATTCGCCAGAAGGTCCTAATAATAGTGCTATATCATCTTCTTTACTAGGCGGTTTAGGTATTTCAGAAATAAACTTCATAACCCGAAATGGTACGATAGGTTATGATAGAAATGGAATAATGGTTTCTGGCCCATATAACGAAGAAGGTGATGACCCATATACGCCTTCAGAAGAAGAAGAGAGACCAGAACTACTTACGCTCGCTGGCTCTTTGCTAGAAAGCATTATGGTTAGAAAAGGCTTTATATCCATAGTTGTGGCAAGAACGGTACTAGGAACGCTATTAAATGAACTGATGGATTACCCATTCAGTGAGAGTTTAGGCGAAGTTGCCCTCGATTTAGATACGACAGAAAACTTTATTAGATTAAGATTTGGTATTGATTATCAACCAACTGTAGATTTAACTAATATGGAAATGAGTGATTTAGTATCTTCAGTGGGTAAATCCTTAAACGAAGACATCGTTATACAGTCGGTTTGGACAAAAGAGATTGCATCAGGTGGAATAGGGACTGTTGGTGCTCTCAAAGGTCCTCTTATGATGCAAGGTGCCCAAGTGTTCATAGATGGCGTATGGCTGCCGCTCGTACCATCAGCAGGCTTCTATGCCGATAAAGTAATAGCAATTGCTGAAGGCATATCTAATGAAGAAGTCTTTTACTTACAATTTAGTCTAGAAGATCACTTCTCATCATATGGTTCGATGAATGCTGCTGAAAAAGAAGCAGCTGCAAATATTTTAAAAGAGCAGGTTGCAAGCTATATTCAAAATAGGGTAAAAACTGAATCAGGGACGCAAGTTGATTTATTTTATAGTATAACTTTAGGTGAAGATTATAAATCATACGAGTCAACCATTTTAAATGAAAGGGTGGGTATTCAAAAATATGCAAAGGGTGATACATATGTCGTCATAATGGCAATGTCCTTTACTACACAAGGTAGCAAAATAAATATGGATGCTGTCACTCCTTCAAGACTTGGAAACTTTAGAATGAATAGAACGTCTGCAGAGATTGCACTAGAAGAAATTTCCGCATACGAAACACGTTTCTTAACAGAAATTGAGCTAAAGGCAATAGAGGGCGTATCTCCTAAAAACGGTGTAGTAAGACCTGTTATCAAAGAAGCATTTGTAAGATTTGATGAGCAAGATCAAACTAAAGAGTTTGCAAGAGAGAATTCAGGACATACAAGTGTGTTCTTCTTAGTGTATGACCCATTAGCAACATTTGATTATAATCCAGGCAGTCAACCATATAGTGAAGCGTCGCTCGCTATGCAAAAAGCCATTGCAAACGGTTTAGTAACTCAACTTTCAGACTACTTTAGACGTAAACTTGGATATGAGTGGAGAGAGACTAAACCTCTACCCGGCGAACCACAAGGTTCTCATGAACTTGTTAATAGAGAAACTCGTTTAACCATTACAATTAGAGCTGTCAAAGATGCACTAACTGGGGAATATAAGGTTATAATGGCAGTTTCAAGCACAAAGAGTAAATATAACTTATTCTTAAAACTCTCTAACCTGGATATAGGTATTGGCGAAAAGAACTTGATTAGAGAATCTGCATACTATGGTAAGATGAATGCCTATTTAGTGGATCTATTCTTACAATCAGAAGGTGATGATGTATATGTTGATGGAGAGTGGATTAAAGTATTACCCGAACAATATCCAGTTGGTAGCTTTAATGAAACAGAGTATGAAACATATTTCGAGAACAACTTCAAGCCGCTTTCAGATTTCAAGTGGGACTTTGAGGTAAATCTTGAACTATCTCTAGATGATAATGTCATAGGCTTTTATGACTTTACACAACTTCTAACTACAGTAATTGATGTAGCTACAAACGGTGATCCACAGGGAATTGCAAAAACTTTATCAGAAATTAACTTTGCACTACAACCAAATGAAGAAATAAGCATCGTACTTGGCATTCATTTACGTGTATTTATAGATTTCAGCGATTTAGTACCCTTGAAACTACAACTAGAAATCACATATAACGATAAGAGTATGTTGAAAGCCACATACTTTGGTGGGTATATGGTTAATGACTCTGGTGAAAGGGTTGAAAACAGCGTTATCTACGCCGATTTAAGCGGCCTTGGTTTCCCTGCTATAAAACTAGAAGGTGTCAACTTAGGAGAGATGGTATTAAATCTACTAGGTGGTGTTATTGATAACCTATTACATCCAGAATCTGAAATTGAAGAAGAGGGAGCAGGAGGAGAAGGACCTGGGAATGCTTCCGCCGAAGCATCTTATACTGATGGACCAAGAAATGGCGAAGGTATGTTGGGAGATATTTCTTCAGTAATGTCTGACGCAGTACAAAGAGTGCGTTTAAGTGAGTATGGCTGGGATGCAAGATTACTACTTTTAACTATTTGTTCTGAAGAAGTGACACTTGCAATTACAGGAGCCTTAGCAGTTTCGCTACTAGGTGGAATTGGAATGTTGACTGGTGCAGAAGGCACGCCAACATCATCAATAGTTATACCGAACTTTAGAAATTTAAGTATTGGGTATTCAAAAGACGATAATCAAGCAGGTATTATTTTAAGGCTTACAGACGATTCTCCATATGAACAAGCTATGAGAATTGGAGTAAACTTTAGGCCTGGATATTCTATATTTACAAGCGACATAGGTTACGAAACAAAAATCACTCCTGATGTATTTGATTATGAAACTGGCACCCAGATAGAGTATGAAGATGCGGGCATTTTAAGTGAAGTAGGATTTGGCTTAGAAATAGAGGCTAGAATCCGCACTAGAGCAAACGAGCAAAAATCACCACAAATAATTGCACTGGAAAGGCTGGTTGAAAATCTAGCAGGTATGACTCCAGGGGCTATGACATTTGATACGCAAAACACTATTTTAGTATTTTCTATCTCTTTAGCAGTATATGCAAATCTTGCTGACTTTAGCAAGACAACTTTATCACTTTCGATTTCTCTAGGAGATGATCTATTAATCGGCGTTTACTTCTTAGGTGACGAAAATTCTGTATATGCAGATTTGAAAGGACTGGGGTTATTCCAAGTTGCATTAAGAAGCATTGATGTTGTCGGTATTCTCAATACCTTCTTAGGTGAATTTGTAGGTGATGAAGGCATAGATTTAGGCTCTATGATAACTGGAATGTTATCAGGCTCTAACGAAGAAGAAACAACTGAAGGTGGAATGGGGCCAAGTAATGCTCCAGCCGATCCAAGTAATGCTCCGGCCGAAATAGATGTAAATGGTTCTCAAGTTGTAACCGCAGGACCAAGAAACGCGAGTGCGGGCGAACTAGTCATCTCCACAGACGCACCACTATTCCGCATAATGCTAACAAATGAAGAACTAATACTTAATCCTAATATGGCAATCTTAACTGCACTTGCAGGCTCTGGTTTAGGGGAACTACCTAAGCTTGCCGATTTGAGATTGGGGATCAATATAAAACAAGGCATTAACAATTTAGCACTATCAGTTAAATTAGATAGGCAAGGCAACGCTTTGTCCATTACAGTACCCGAGCGTGGATTAAAACTGTTTGTTGGTAGTAGAGCTCAAACCTTGAAAGTTAATAGACTGCCAGGAAAAGATAGATATGGCGGCATTGTAGGGCTTGGCCTTGGCGTAACAGAGGATGGTGAACTAGGGCAGCCTAGTCTAAACCTCGGTGCAATAATAGGATCTATTGTAGACTCTATTGATTTAGATGACTTAACTATTTATATAGACAAGAGAAACGATTATTTCTACTTGAGAAATATGGCATATGGTGGTTCGGGTATCATCAATATGAGCCCATTTGAACTAACCGGTAATTATAGCACTGGTCCTACATACTATGGTAAAGCCGACGGGCGTGATTTCAGCAGGTATTATGACGCAAGCTATGCATCAGTTGGTGGTGCTTCTAGCTTAGTCATTGGAACTTGGGACTTAGGGCAACAGCTTGCAGACTGGGGCGTTCTTAAGCCATATACACCAGTTTATCTAGATAATGCATTTAGAAGACTTAAGCTTAGACTGAATAAGACCTCTACTAACTTACTAGAAGTTGGCATTGATCAATTAACACAGGTAGCAGGTGTGGATAAGAGTGACGACCCAGCGGACTGGGTACCACAATCTGTCCGTGCATTTATGAGAGATTATACCTTACATGTGTCGCTTAGCAGTATACTTGTTCTGGATATATCTGGTGCGATTAACTGGATACTGAGTAGGATAATAAGTGCTCTAATGAATGCTATATGGCCGGGAATAGGTGGGGGCTTAGTTGGAAGTGCCATAAACGCAATAATAACACCACTGATATCAGATTGGTTGGCTGGCGTTATTGGCGATGCAACCGGATATGGTAACCCGCTTAGAGTTGGTGCAATTATTGACGACCTTGTAGGAAAAGGTGCAGGCGGAATTCCTCTTACGTATCTATACATACCTGATTTGCTCGCTGAAACAGGCGCTATCGACTTAAATCCCAACATGTATGGCACACTTTATGGTGTAATAAGTGGAGGAACTGTCGCCAATGAAGGTGTAGAAGGCGTAACAGTTCAGCTATGGCTTAACAATACACTTATATATGAAACCAAAACTGATAAAGATGGAAAATATGCATTCATTAATGTACAGACAGGCGATATAACTCCCGATGGTGGATATGCAGTAAGGCAATATGAAGTAAGGCTAGTAGCACCTCCAGGGAATATGTATAACAGTTATCCACAACCCCACGAACCTCGTGTCTATGTAACAGTTGGAATGTTTATGGAGCATCCTGCTACCGAACTCAACTTAACCTTATCTCCATATGGTGAACATAATTATGGAAAGATAACGGTATATGGAACAATACAAGAAGAAACTGATACTGGTTGGATACCAAGTGCAGGTGCATCAATTTACTTTGCACACCCAACTTCAGGTTCTACTCCAACACTTATTACAACAACAGATGCAAATGGATATTATACCTGGACATCAAATGAGGATATAACTGGATATTCTCACGCTATTCGTATAGTTACTGTAAGCGGCAAAACTCATACTGGATATATAAACTTAAATGTTGGGCAAATTTCTTATTACTTCCCTCACAACTTCGCAAAACCCACAACTCCTCCTATTCCAGATAGAGGCTCAATTACTATTACATTAGACGCTATGGAAGATCAGCCTCTCTTTACCGAGGAAACAGCTACAGAGATTAAAGATAGGTATGTGTCAAATAACGGAGAACCTTATCCAGAAGCGGCACTAGAAGCATTACATCCAAGTCTTGGAAATGGTTATAGTGAATTAGGTGATTATGCTAGAAATGGTGGTGCTGGACAACTTGTTGGTGTAAAAGAAATTTCTGGCTTAACAGCACTCACTTACCAATATGCTGACTATACAAATATGAATGCTGCACTAAGACAAATCAAAGCGTTCTTTGAATTAGGTGGCGATACTATCTATGATGTTACGGAAATTAAGCAACTAAACCACTACCATGCAGTAAGTTATTCAAGGCAAGTAATTATTGAAGTAAAAACATTTGCTTCATTAAATCAAATGTTAATTGGCATTAAGCGTGGCGAAAATGTACCAGTACAAGATACTGATGTAGAAATCTGGCTAGAAAGAGATGGTAGAACTATTAGGGAAAGCGATTACTATGATGGCCATCAAGATTACCGCGATATTCTTAAGTACTTTGTAAATGGTGTTGATAGTTATGGTCAAGTTATTAACGATGGGGAAGAAGGTTACTGGGCACCGTTAATTGCTCACTATTATAACAATACTCCAAGAGACTATACAGCAAGAGCGATGGCGAAAAATGGAAATACATTCCATCGAGATAAGATATACAAGGTTGATAAAGTAGCTGAAGACATAATGGCAAATGGTGTGCTGACTATAAATAACCTTGCCCTTGATAAAGCATACATTGTTAAAGTTCGCTCACCTAAATATATGCCATATAATTTTGATCCAGTTACAATGACAACCAGTACACCAAATGTATCAATAGACACCAAAACTCTTGCACATCGTCCAGAACACTGGTCTAGTAAACCTGCAATAACTGCTGATATGATTCAAGGGTTAAGAATAAGGTTAGGTGCTGACATGTTAGATGCAGCAAGTGAAGGGATGAGTACACCACCACAATCAGTCACTAACCCTGGATATACTCAAGATGGAATTCCACTAACATATGCACAATGGTCCACAAAGGTAGGAGAAAATGTCCTCAACTCAGCTATTGGTTGGGCGGCAGGTCAAGGTGTTGCAGCAGCAGCTGCAGCTATTGGTAATTTAGTTGGTGGAATTGGTGGAACTATACTTGAAAACATCATTAAACTAGGCGGAAATGCAGCAGTTGGTCAAATCCCAGATGTGGACTTTACATCTGGCACTGTAGATGCAAAAGGCAAGCCTATATTTATGCCTTGGACCAATTACATTCAAGGTTACAAGAAGGGTCCATATGATTCAAACGACGCAATTTCATATTTAGAATTGTGGATAAGCCCATCGCTACTGACAGGACTGTTTGGTATGATTAATAACATACTAAATGGACTTATTGGATATGGCTCAATTTCACCTGATACTAGATATGCACCAAGAGATATATTTGCAATCCCTGATATGTCTGACTTAAATGCAACCAAGAAAGAAAAGAAAATCACGATGCTTAACTTCAAGGGGTTATTTGATGAAAGTAGAGATGAGGAAGTATATAACTATGTCTTTGACACTGCAGCAGATTATATAAAGACTGCATATGAAGCACCTCCAAGATATGCAGGTGGCGCAGTCAGCTTTGCATTAGACTTAGTATTTAACCAAGTAATATCCCCAGGAACAGGACAGGATATCTTAACTAGCGACTTCATGTCCGACGTTATTAACTTTGTATTCGGTATCGATATGATAGATGATGTGCTAGATCAAGTTACGAGACTGGTATCCCACTTGCTGCCATTAACCGAGCCTTACTCAATGATAGATGAAAAGGATTTAGAAAATTCACCGTTACAAAGTACAGAAGTGCTTTCAACAAAAGATGAACTTGCAGGGCAGGCGCATCCACAGTGCCCAGACCAAGATGCAATAAATGCGATACAAAAATCAACTGATGTAAAAACATTATTATCGGTGCAAGGCATCCTAGATAATGGTGTAGATTTGGTAGGAAAATATAAGAAAAATGGAACCATACACTATAGATTACCAGATGGACAAAGGCAATCAACAGAGCCTAAAGTTGGAGATGATGGAGAACTAATACAAGGCTATTATAGAGAGCACGAATTTAACGATAGATCGGTTTATGGTAAGGTGTGCTTAAATAATAACTTTGGAAATCTCTTGGAAAGAATAATACTCTTTATCAACGGCGCAAGTTATCTACACTCACGTAATGTTATGGACCTTAGTAAGGTCAGCGAAGATCAAAAATATAAGTTCGGCTATGGTATGATAACAGACGATAATAGGTTCTTCACTAAAGCTACCATACTAAGAGCAGACACAGTTATGTATGATGATAATGGGGACATTGTAGAAGAAGATGTTGCAACCTTCAATATGATTCAAAAATGGATATCTAAAAATGTGGTTAACTCATATGTACAAGTCCATGACTATAAATATGTTGAAGATGAAAATGGCGTAGTAAGAAGATATAAGATTGGTACCACTTTCATAAGAGATGTCTATGGGCATTTTGATGAAGAAGATCATATGAATGGTCTTGAAAAGGGTTGGATGTATGTACCTGAAGATGGTGATACTTCTGAGTACTACGAGTTTAGAAATAGAACTCCTGATGAACAAGCTGCACTACAACTATTTAGCGCAAAAGATGATAGATATCTAGAGCTTGATATTCATAACACAGGGCTTAAGATGAGAGCAATTAACAGCTTTGGTAGCGAATACTTCTCACCGTTAAGACCACAACCTGAGGGGCAAAATTCAATGACTAGGGTGCGCTTAACACCGCCTACTAAACTTATATTCCATGACCCATATAACATATTAGACTTTACAGCAATTGGTGGCTCTTGGGCTGGCGAAACAGGGCATGGTGGATTTAGGTCTAACCTGAAAGAAGACGGCACATATACGGTTACGTCCTTAGATCAAGTCCTACCTGAAAGGAACTTAGGAACATTTGTAAATGGCGATTCTAGTGAAAGTGCTGGTATTATGATGTTCTGGGATCTATCCTCTTTAGACATGACAAAGGTGGATGGCACTAGAGGATACATTAAAGGATATATGGGCAATCTAGCTTTTGGCTGGAATGAAACACTCAAGCAAGTTACTAAGATTGAAGCAGAAGTGAAACCTGGTATGGTAATTGATCCTAATTCCACATTATGGATTAAAAAAGCTGTTACCCCTGCAGAACAAGCTGTAGCTATGTTTGGATATGTACAAGATACATCCAGAACCGAGAAGGTAATTGATTTACCAGAAATTAACCCACTTACATTTGATGAAGCAGAATATAGAAAGATTTTACCTACCAAGCTTGATTATGCTGTGAGATATAGACAAACAGATGCAATGGAAGGCACTTTAAGAATATTTACAGATCCATCGAATAATAATACTGAAGACTTTATCTACAAGCGCTATGTATTTGATGATTTAACTTGGGACTTTAGTGACACTAACATTAGTTATGAAGGTGGCATTGCGTATATTAAACTTACATACTCAAATACACCAGCTACGCCTCTAAATGAAAATACATTACTTAAGGGTGCTAAAGCTCCTAAGATAACTATTAATGTACCAGTAAGGGTTAAAAATGTAGTTGCAACCAAGATAGATAAGCTTACATCTAAAGTGTACACCAATTTACTTTATGAAAATGGTGGCAATATGACGCTTGCTCTATCAATTGATAGTTACTCCGATTATTTCGCTGGTATTTTAGATAGAAATGGATTTAATTATGGTAAAGAAATTACTGGTTATGGCTCATATCCAACTGCACTTGTTAATAGCTTTGGAGCTATTCCACAGTATCAAGGACTATCTGGTCAGTTAAGTAAAGCCTATTATAACCATGAAATGGGTATCGCATACTTAGTGTATACAGATGTCACAAAAGAGGATTATTTAGCTTATGCACTAGGTATGGGAAGAAATGGATACACTATGACAAATACCTTTAGTGAAGATACCATTGGTGCAGATCAGATTTCGTCTAAATATAGTGGAGTTAATGGTGGTAGAGATATATCTGTATCAGATGATTTCATCATTACCTTTAATCCATTTGATGAAGTCAATGTCCCAGCCGTGATAAGGGCATTAAAAGGCAGTAAGATACAAATTCAAAGCTTTGAAAACGGATTACCTATAGAAGGTGTGTTTGAAACCATAAATAGATGGGCAATAGATAGCATCGACTCTAGTGCGTTTGATAACTTCGATCCAGAAACAATAAGACACGATGATTACACCATATGGGTTAACTTAAAAGATATCAAAGGACATATCCAATCTATAGCAATTACTGTTAAGGTGCTGCCAAGAACAATAGTTAATACTAATATCGATGAACTTCTACCGGCAGAAAGCAGAATAATTACTCCATTTAATAATAGTGGTTTTGGTTTGCCGAATGCAATACATGTAGACTATGGATATAATGCAGATGAAATAGTACAGAGTGCTACTCTTATAGAGGGAGTAGACTTCGTGTGGGTACATCCAAGTGCTAGACTCAGAAAATACAACTACACCGGTACTTCAGCCACATCTTGGCAATATGTGGTAAAGGCAAAAGTTGGAGAAGAGCCTTATGAACAGTACATTGATGTACCATTCACTATAAACCAAAGAATTCCACAAAGCGTAAAGAG
>DAONQC010000012.1:0-45495 GCA_035409945.1 Clostridia bacterium | reverse complement strand
TGCTATAGTCGTTGGAGCTGCCACTTTATCAGGTAGTTTAATTGCTGCTGGAAAACTTCATCGCCTCATCCCACAAAAACCAATTGTCCTTAAGGGACACATGTCCTTAACATTAGGGACCCTAATTCTATCCCTTATAGCCAGTTTGCTTGCTACAATACTCGGTGCTACTGGCGTTATTCCTAATAACAGTTGGTCTATGGCAATCCTTATGTTAGTAATACTAATTTCCTCCCTTGCCTTTGGAGTCATATTCAGTATACGAGTTGGTGGTGCAGATATGCCTATCACCATCTCGCTACTAAACAGTCTTTCTGGTGTAGCTGGAGCAATTGCAGGACTAGCTATGAACGACCTACTACTCGTAGCTATAGGTGGTATTGTTGGTGCATCTGGATTACTACTAACACAAGCTATGTGTAAATCAATGAATAGAAAACTTATTGATATATTAACTGGCAAAACTTCTGCACATGGAATTAAAGCTACCTCAGCTAGTAAAGTAGAAAAAGAGGAAGATAAACCTGTTGAAGTAAAAGAAGATAAAAAAGTTAATCAAATGGACATACTAAAGAATGCTAAAAAAGTAATAATCGTTCCAGGATATGGTATGGCTATTGCTCAAGCTCAATATTTGGTTAAAAATTTAGCTGATATGATAAGAGGATATGGTGCAGTTGTTAAGTATGCCATTCACCCCGTTGCTGGAAGAATGCCGGGTCACATGAATGTACTACTATGCGAAGCAGACGTAGATTATGAAGATCTATATGAAATGGACGATATTAATGATGAATTTAAAGATGCAGACGCCACTATCGTTATAGGTGCAAACGACGTTTTAAACCCTGCTGCAAATACTGAAGTTGATACCCCTATTTATGGTATGCCTGTACTTAATGTTAATGATTGTAAAAATATATTTATCTTTAACTATGATAAAAATCCTGGATATGCTGGTGTAAACAATCCTATTTACGATAGAACCGAAGGAGTATACATGCATTTAGGAAACGCAGCAGAAACATTAAAAGCATTTATGGATGGAACTGAAACTGCAGAAGACCCTGTATCTTTCTCCACTCAAGAGGCTAAACCTAGCGAGCAAGCTATATTAAAGTCAGCAAAAAATGTAATAATTGTACCAGGCTATGGAATGGCTATAGCTCAAGCTCAACACCTTGTTAAAGAACTGGCTGATAAACTAAGAGGATATGGCGCAAATGTAAAGTTTGCAATCCACCCTGTTGCAGGAAGAATGCCAGGACATATGAATGTGCTACTTTGCGAAGCAGATGTAGATTATGAAGATTTATATGAAATGGACGACATTAACGATGAGTTCAAAGATGCAGACGCTACCATAGTTGTTGGAGCAAACGACGTCTTGAATCCTGCAGCTAACACCGAAGTTGACACCCCTATTTACGGCATGCCAGTACTACACGTCAATGACTGCAAAAACATATTCATCTTTAACTACGATAAAAATCCTGGATATGCTGGAGTGGATAATCCTATCTACACTAGGAAAAATGGCGTATACCTTTATCTTGGCAATGCTAAAGATACACTTCAAGATTTTATCTCAAAACTATCTTAAGTAGCGAGATGTGAAAATATCAAGGAGTTATATCCCATAATCTGGTCCTAGAAGCTCAGCTTTATCGGATCAAGTTAGAAAATACCGTACTGGTTAAACATATTAAGGAGTTATGTAGTACTCTAGTCCCCAATATGAACCTAAAAAGCTCAACTTTACGGGATTAGGCTAGAAAATAGCGTAATGGTTAAATATTAAGGAGTTATACCACATAATCTGGCCTAAATATGGACCTAAAGAGTTCAATTTTACGGGATTGGGCTAGAAAATAACTCCTTTTTTAATGTCTTATGTTTATTATGTCTAGATTAATTTTTATAATTATTTTTGGTTTTGTGGTATATATTTAATAATATTTTTGGTTTCAAGATTTAAAAACAACAAAATGACAATAAATTAAATATTTAGTGTGTTTATTTTTTTATTAAAATTAGTTGTACATTTTTTTTCATAGTGATATTATTATACCTAATTATTTGGAGGTACTAGCATGAGTAATAACTACAATCCTTTTTTAAACTTTACAGAAACTCTCGATAACGCAGCAAAAGCTATAGGTATGGCGAATAGTGAATATGAGTTTTTAAAACATACCGAGAGTGAATTAAAAGTCACCATCCCAGTTAGAATGGATGATGGAAGCACGAAATATTTTGATGGTTGGAGAATTCAACATAATACTTTAAGAGGACCTGGTAAAGGTGGTATAAGGTATAGCCCTGATGTAGAAATCAATGAAATTAGAGCACTCGCCGCTTGGATGACAATGAAATGTGCGATTGCCAACCTTCCCTACGGTGGAGCTAAAGGTGGCGTCTGTGTCAACCCTAGTGATTTAAGCGAAAATGAAGTCGAAAGACTTACAAGAAAATATTCAATCGCCATATCTCCAGTTATTGGACCACATAGAGATATCCCTGCCCCAGACTTAGGCACGAGCGCTAAGCATATGAACTGGATTATGGATACATATTCCACTCTTGAAGGTGTTTGTGTATTTGGCGTTGTCACAGGTAAAGATGTTGATAATGGTGGCTCTCATGGAAGACAAGAAGCTACCGGAAGAGGAGTTAGCTTAATTGCACAAGAATTTATGAAGATGTATGGTTATAGCCTTACCGATAGCACTATAGTTATACAAGGCCTTGGTAACGTTGGCGGAGTTACTGCAGAATGCCTATACAACATGGGATGTAAAATCATAGCAATTAGCGATATCAGTGGTGGTATCCGTGATTATAACGGATTGGATATACCAAATATTTTGAAATTTGTTAGAAATAAAGGTTTACTTAAAAATTATCCAGATGGTAATTTTGAAAGAATCGATAATGCTGAACTTTTAAGTACTGAATGTACATTCCTAATCCCTGCGGCACTAGAAAACCAAATCACAAGTTCAAATGCGAAAAATATTAATGCTAAAGTAGTATTAGAAGCAGCAAACGGACCAACAACTGTTGCAGCAGATGCAATACTATTTGAACGCAACATACCTGTTCTACCTGACGTTATGTGTAATGCTGGTGGTGTTATTGCATCATATTGTGAATGGGTACAAAACATTAACGGCTCCCATTGGAGAATTGAAGAAGTCAATGACACTATAGATAGATATATGACTAATGCCCTAAGAAATGTTCTAGAACTACAAAGAAAGTATGATATTACATTCAGGCTTGCAGCATATGCTCTAGCACTTCAAAGACTAACAAAATCCTTTAACCTACGTGGATTTTTAGCATAATAACTGTATATACTTGTATATCGATTTAAGAGCACGCTTTGACTGCGTGCTTTTTTATTGCACTACTACTATAGCTATTAAACATACATTAATTCATCATCATAAAAGACTAATGTATCTCTTCTAAACAGAGGTTGTTTTATAAGGATAGGAGATTCTTAAATATACTGTCTTTTTGTGGCTGCGATTATTTGATATAATAGGCAATATGGAGGAGATGATGGTTAAGAGGATTTTTTCTGTACTTTTAATAGTGATTTTAGCTTTTTCTATATCAGTTATTGGAACTGGTGTTTTGTACACTAGTACACCTGCAAACAAAGAAAAAGACATTCGTAGACTAGAATTTACGGATAATGAGTTTACTATTTTACAACTAACGGACTTTCACGAATGGGCAGGTATTGAAGGTTCATCTTCTCTAGAAGTTGAAATACAAAATAATTTAAAACCTGCTTTAATTAAATTTATAAACAAAGCATTAGATGATACTAAACCTGACTTTGTTGTAGTAACGGGAGATAATATATTCCCACTAAGTTTCATATATGATTTTTTAGAGAATGTATCGATTAAAACTATTGGGTATTTAGGAGAGCTTTTTGAACAAAGAAAGCAACCTTGGACACTTACTTTTGGAAACCACGACACAGAAAGTGGAGTTAAAAAAGAAGACTTTTTTGAAGCATTATTGCCTTATCAGTATTTTATAGGTCCACCACGTGAAACTGATAAACATAAAAACTTTATACAAACAATGGATGACTCTAGCAAGTCAAACCTTATTGCAAACTTTTCAATTCCTATCTTTGATGGTAATACTGTTGGATATAACATATACGTTCTAGATAGTGGCTCCCATTATTCTCCTAAACATAGCTATTTACCAATAACCAAAGAGCAAACTGACTGGTATACGAGCGAATTTAATAGACTAAAAACAGAAAAAGGTGAAGTAGTACCAGCGATTATGTTTACTCATATTCCTTTACTTGAAATGTTTGAGTATGTATATAACGGCGCAATTGAGACCTTTGGAAGAAATGGTGGAATATCACCCTCATTTGAGCCTTCTCCACTATTTAATACAATTATGCAAAATAAAGATGTAAAAGGAATATTTTTCGGGCACAACCACGAATCTAGTATAGCCATATTCGCAAAAGAAAATAACCATAAGTTATTAATGGCAATAACTCCAAGTGCTGAAGCAGAATCTTATTTAGTTGAAGATGCTAAAATGCATGGAAGGATAGTTAAATTAAAAACAGATGGATCTTTTGAAACATATGTATACACTCTAAACGAAGCATCAGAATCTAGTGTTTTAGACGACTTGGTTCTAAACTATGATTAACTGGTCAATAGGCAATTATTATCCACCGTATAAACTCTAGAGAGATTCTCTGACTTTGAATCGAGTATTTTAGATGACCTGTATTTAAAGCAGGGATAACTGATTGACGGTATAGATAATTATTATCCACTGTATAAACTTTAGAGATATGCTCGAGACCCAGTGTTTTAGACGGCTTAATTCTAAACTATGATTAGCAGATTGATGGTATAATTAAATACCGTATATTTTGTATCTATGGCTACAAATAATAAATAATAATTGGATTATTCTGTATGTTGAGATTTCGTTATGCCTTTACAAATCATAATGTACATACAAGCTTTTTATATTGACTAGATACGCGCATGCGTGATAGTATTAGGGTATAATTTTAGAAATATTTTAAGGAGATTTTTATGAGCAAACACATAGTTGATTGGAAAACACTTACAAGTTTTGTAGAAGATGCTTTTGTCGCTGTTGGCATACCTAGAAAAGATGCTGAAATATGCACAGACGTACTACTTGAATCCGACAGAAGAGGAATTGAAAGCCACGGCGTTAATAGATTTAAGCCTATATACATCGATCGTATAGAAGCAGGAATCCAAAACCCCGTAACGGAATTTGAAATCATTCGTGAAACCCCTACTACAGCTGTAGTTGATGGTCACGATGGAATGGGGCAAGTTATCAGTTATAAAGCTATGAAACTTGCTATCGCTAAAGCCAAACAATACGGTATGGGTATGGTAGCTGTAAGAAACAGCTGTCACTATGGAATTGCTGGATATTATACTACTATGTGCACACAAGAAGGCATGATTGGTATTACTGGTACAAATGCAAGACCTTCTATCGCCCCCACGTTTGGTGTAGAAAACATGCTTGGAACTAACCCACTTACCTTTGGTTTCCCAACAGATGAGCCATTCCCATTTGTGTTAGACTGTGCTACTTCCATTACCCAAAGAGGTAAAATTGAATATTTTGCAAGAATTGGACAATCTACACCAGAAGGCATGGTTATTGGTAGAGATGGTAAGGCAAAGACAGACTCTGATCAAATCTTAATCGATTTAACAACTGGTAATGCAGCACTTGCACCACTTGGTGGAATTGGAGAAGATTTAGCTGGCTACAAAGGATATGGATATGCAACAGTAGTTGAAATTCTATCTGCAGCACTTCAGCAAGGTAACTTCTTAAGAGCCCTTACAGGTATTGGTGAAGGTGGCAAAAAGGTTCCTTTCCATTTAGGACACTTCTTTATTGCTATTGACACTGAAGCTTTCATGGGAGCTGATGCTTTCCGTAAAACAGCTGGTGATATATTAAGAGAACTACGTGGTTCAACAGTTGCACCAGGCGAAAAGAGAATCTATACAGCTGGTGAAAAAGAATGGGAAGTGTGGCAACAAAGAAAAGATACTGGTGTGCCAATTAATGAAGCCGTTCAAAAAGAATTCATTGCCGTTAGAGATAAATATAACTTAAAACAATATAAATTCCCTTGGGAAGACTAATTATATAAAGACTTTAAAACAAATAGGCAGTATGTAACCCATACTGTCTATAAATATATATTTTAAGGATGGTAAATTATGGACTTTGCAAAAGAATCGTTAAAATTACATTATAACCTAAAAGGTAAATTAGAAGTTGTACCTAGAGCTCCTGTAACTAATAGAGAGGAGTTAAGCCTTGCATACACACCAGGAGTTGCACAACCTTGCTTAGAAATACAAAAAGACATAGATAAGTCATATGAGCTAACTAGAAGATGGAATATGGTGGCAGTTGTTACAGATGGAACTGCAGTTTTAGGACTTGGAGATATAGGTCCCGAAGCAGGAATGCCTGTTATGGAAGGCAAATGTGTGCTATTTAAGTCATTTGCTGATGTAGATGCATTTCCAATATGTATAAAATCCAAAGATGTTGATGAAATTGTTAAGACCGTTTCTTTAATCTCTGGATCTTTTGGAGGTATTAACCTTGAAGACATTTCGGCTCCTAGATGCTTTGAAATTGAACAAAAACTAAAAGAATGTACAGATATACCTATATTCCACGATGACCAACATGGCACTGCCATTGTCGTTTTAGCAGCAGCCTTAAACGGATTAAAAGTAGTAAACAAAAAACTATCAGACTGTAAAGTCACATTATGCGGTGCAGGAAGTGCCGGTATTGCTATTGCTAAACTACTTGTTAGCACTGGAGTAAAAGATATTTTATTAGTTGATAAAGTAGGAATTTTAAATAGAGACTTAACTGAAAAAGATGTCGATTGGTCAAAAATCGATGCTGCTACTTGGTCTAATAAAGATAACAAGAAAGGCAATCTTGCAGATGCATTTAAAGGAGCAGATATATTTATCGGAGTAAGTGCACCAAACATTGTTACACAAGATATGATTAGATCTATGAATAAAGATGCAATCGTACTTGCTATGGCAAATCCTGTCCCTGAAATAATGCCTGATTTAGCACTCGCTGCAGGCGCTAAAGTTGTAGGAACTGGACGTAGCGACTATCCAAACCAAATTAATAATGTCTTAGCATTCCCAGGAATCTTTAGAGGCGTATTTGATGTAAGAGCTAAAGAAATTAATGAGGAAATGAAGATAGCAGCAGCTCATGCTATAGCGTCTGTTGTTTCTGAAGACGAATTAGCTGCAGACTTTATAATGCCAAAAGCATTTGATAAAAGAGTTGCACAAGCAGTTGCAAAAGCAGTTGCTGAAGCAGCTATTAAAACTGGTGTTAATAGAATATAGCGCACCAATTAATTTTACTACATATGAAAAACGGGGTCGTATTTTTTACAACCCCGTTTGTTTTCTTTAAGTTAAACCTTTAATTATTCAGCTTCTGCAAGTCTTCTTTTATAATCTGCAATGATTTTATCTGTTTGCTGGCTAGGCACTTCTTCATATCTAACTATTTCAGTTTCAAAACGGCCTCTTCCTTGTGTCATTGAACGAAGATCAGTTGCATATCTGCCAATTTCTGCTTGTGGTACTTCGCCTTCTACAACAGCCTTACCTTCAACTACGTCGGTTCCAAGTATTCTGCCTCTTCTCTTATTAAGGTCACCCATTATATCGCCCATGTATGAATCTGGAACGGTTATTTTAATATTGCAAATAGGCTCTAAAAATACTGGCATAGCTTTTGAACATCCATCTTGATATGCTAGTTTTGCAGCCATTATGTATGCAATTTCCTTACTATCGACTGGGTGTGACTTACCATCAAAAACTGTTGCTTTTAAGTTGACCATTGGATAATCTGCTAAAATACCTTGTCTGATAGCTTCTCTTAGTCCTTTTTCAACAGCTGGTATGTATTGTCTTGGGATAGCTCCGCCAACAACTGCGTCTACGAATTCAAACATACCATCTTCTGCACCTGGCTCAAATCTAATACTACATTGTCCAAATTGTCCAGCTCCACCAGATTGCTTTTTATGTCTTCCTTCTGCTTCAACTGTCTTTTTAATTGTTTCACGATATGCAACTCTTGGCTCTTTTAGTACTGCTGTAGCGCCAAACTTATTCTTAACTTTCTTAGAAAGTATATCAAGTTGCATTTCACCAAGACCTGAAATAACCATTTCATTTGTCTCTAGATTCTTTTCAATCTTAAATGTACTATCTTCTTCCATTAATCTATTAAATCCAGCAATAACTTTGTCTTCTGCGTTCTTTTCTGCAGATGATACTGCAAATGAAATAACTGGTTTTGGGAAAGCTATTGGCGCAAATTTCACTTTGTCTGTTGTTGCACAGAGTGTATGGCCAGTTGCTGTGTAGTTTAATTTTGCAAATGCACCTATATCTCCAGCAGATATTGTATCAATTAAATCTTTGTCCTTTCCTTTTAGATAATAGATAGAGGAGATTTTTTCTGTTTCATCAACATCGCTGTTATATACTGTATCACCACTGCTTACAGAGCCTCTTATGACTTTTACCATCAAAAGTTTTCCTACAAATGGGTCTACAAATGACTTAAATATTTGTGCTGCAAAGCCGCCATCTGATGAAATGACCATTTCTTTTTCTTCATCAGAACCAGAAGCTGTATATTTCATTGGTCTAGCTTCAGCTGCTGATGGGAATAAATTAATTATTCTATCTAGTAGTGTTGTGATTGAATAGTCAGCTCCTACTGCAACACCTGCTAACATTGGGATAGCCTCGCCTGCTGTGACTCTCGTTTTAATACCTTTTGATACTTCTTCTGTTGTGAATTCTTCGCCACTGAAAAACTTTTCAAGTAGTTCTTCACTAGCTTCAGCTGCCAGTTCTGTTAATGCAGCTTTTTCTTCTTCAACTGTTGCGGAGAGATTAGCTGGTACATCTATAGCCTTATTATTTCTATCAAATGCTTTACCAGACATAACATCAACATAGCCAACTAGTTTATTTCCATCCATTATTGGATATTCTATAACTGTAATTTTGGGTGCATACTTTTCTTTATATGCATTTACAGTGCCAACATATGTTGTGTTTTCTTTATTAACACCATTTACCCAAATAATAACTGGGATCTTATTTGAGATACAATAGTCAAGAGCTAGTTCCGCACCGACTGAAATTGAACCAGTTGCGCTTGTTACTAAAACTGCTGCGTCTGCAACTGTCAAAGCTGAAACTAATTCACCCTCGAAATCGAAAAATCCTGGAACGTCTAAAATGTTAATTTTGTATCCTTTATAGTCAGTGTATGCAAGAGATAGTCCTATTGACATTTTTCTTGCAACTTCTTCAGGATCAAAGTCGGACATTGTTGTGCCATCTTCAACTTTTCCCATTCTGCTTATTACTTTTGTGTTAAATAAAATCGCTTCTAAAAGGGATGTTTTTCCTTCATCACTATGCCCTATAAATGCGATATTTCTAATCTTATCTTTGGTATAACTCGCCATCTAAATTCCTCTCCTTTGTTTATTTTAAATATTAATAATATATAATACAGCACTATAATAATACTATATAAGTAACGATTTTCGCAAGGATAATTTTACCTGCCTTCCATTACGAAGATTTTGGTTATCAAAAGCTCTGTATGTTATTCAAGGAAGGCTCAAAAAACGAAAAATAGACAATGAAAAACCTGCCTTTAAATAAGCAGGTTATTGTATCTGTGTATCGCTTAATGCGCTTATTTTTATTGGTCTGGGTGAAGAGATTTGAACTCCCGACCTCTTGAACCCCATTCAAGCGCGCTACCAAGCTGCGCCACACCCAGAAATGAGACCTTTTGGTCTATATATTATTGGGCTAATTCCTTTTTTAGGTTATCAAGAAGTTTTGTAGCGTTTGCAATCTTTCTACTGCTTGCTTTTTTATGCATAATATTAGATTTCATCAAATGAGATACAAGTTCAGGTAGAGCTGCTTCTGCTGCTGCTACGTCTTTTGCTTCTATGAAAGCTAAATATTCTTTATTTAAATTCTTAACTCTTGTACGTTTAGCCTTATTAATTTGATTTGCTTTTGCACTGGTTATAATGCGCTTTTTCTGTTGCTTAATATTAGCCATTTTATTCTCCTTCTGCTTGGATTTTTTGATACTTGACTATTTTATCATAATAACATATAGTTGGCAAACAAAACATTTAATATATAACGTCGTAACTTGACTCTTTGTTTTTACTATAAATTATTGATTATAACTGCATTTTAATTAAATGAAATTTATATTATCCAACGAACCGATTCGGGGTCGTCAAGATGTAATTCGCCCCATCTACCGTCCTTTTTCACACGGCATTCGTTGTCTTCCACAGGCGTACCTGCATCGAATTCAAAGTCCACTATAACTTCATTTTCTTTGTTGATGTAGCCACACTTTTCGCCACGATATACACAAGCATAACCTTCACTAAACGATGCACCTAAATCGTATTCTAGTGGGATTACAACATTGCCTTTGCGATCTATGTAACCATATTTATCATCATTCATAACGCAACAAAGATCTTCTTTAAAATTGAATACTTCGTCATAAGCAGGCTCAATCATAACCTTGCCATTCCTGTTTTCAAAACCCCATTTACCATTTAGGTTTATTTTGATATAAATGTCTTTATCATGGACGACTGGTGTAGGTGTGGGTTTTGGCATCTTTCGGGGTGCTTTTGGAGATGCACTATTACTCTCGGCTTTTGTAACTAAAGCTTCTTCGTCTTTATTTTTTTGGTTAGACTTTTTATTTGCATCATCCTTTTTGGATTGAGAAGTGCTGGTTTTGTCGCCTTTTTTTGACTGTTTAGGTGCCGTTACTTCAGTTGGTCTAATGTCTAAACCTTTTTGTCTTAGTGCCTTTTGAAGTACAAATAAATTTTTCTTATTAAACCTATTTACGTGAAGCAGAGCTCGTTCATTTAACTTGCAAACAGCGAAAACCGTTTCGATTTTCGCTGCTATTAATTTATCTGATATCTCTTCAGGTAACTCTAAAAAAGATAGAGATTGTTGTAACACACGGGTATCGTACGGTGGGTTATAATCATCATTAACTACCTTTTTCGGTCTCCTCGGTTTTTTTGCCATCTACACTACTTCCTTATTTGCCTCTTGCAACATATTTAGTGTGTAGGATATGGTGAGATTTTTCACTGCCTGGCTCGCCGAAGTAGGTATCATAGAGTTCCTTTACGACTGGACTTTCGTGGCTCTTTCTGAGTGCCATACTTTTATCTGTTTCATAAAGCATAGCAGCTCTAATCTTTCTGATATCAACATTATTTCTAACATCTGCAGGTTGAATTGGTTGTCCACCACCGTTAACGCATCCACCTGGACATGCCATAACTTCTATGAAATGATAATCGGCTTCGCCGTTTTTAATCTTTTCCATAATTATCTTTGCATTTGCAAGACCACTAACTGCTGCAACTTTGACATCTACTAATTTGCCATTTACGTGCACTGGAATGACTGCTTCCTTAATGCCTTCAGTACCTCTAACAGCTTCAAAATCTAAGTTTTTAAGCTCTTTCTTTTCGAGTACTTCATACACTGTACGAAGTGCAGCTTCCATAACACCACCAGTTGCTCCAAAGATTAATCCTGCGCCTGATGCAATTCCCATAGGAGCATCAAACTCTTCATCTTTTAATTCATTAAACATAATGCCTTGGCGTTTTATGAATCTAGCTAGTTCTCTAGATGTTAATGCATAATCAACATCTTGGATTCCTTTACCAGCCGCATCTTGATATGGTCTAGTCTTTTCAAACTTCTTAGCAGTACATGGCATAATGCTTACTACTACAATGTTCTTTGGATCAAGTCCCATCTTTTCTGCAAAATATGTTTTGCAGACTGCACCAAACATTTGTTGTGGTGATTTACAACTTGATAAATGTGCTAGATAATCTGGATAATAGTGTTCAATGTATTTAATCCAGCCAGGTGAGCAGCTTGTAATCATTGGTAATTTACCGCCATTTAGCACTCTACCAATAAATTCAGTTCCTTCTTCAAGTATTGTTAAGTCTGCAGTTACGTTTACATCAAACACCCAGTCAAACCCAAGTTTCTTAAGCGCTGCAACCATTTTACCTTCTACGTTGGTGCCTATAGGATTACCGAATTCTTCGCCAAGCCCTACTCTAACTGAAGGAGCAGTTCCTACAATAACTACTTTAGATGGATCGTTAATTGCTGCAAACACTTCATCAATTTCATCTCTTTCTCTAAGTGCACCTGTTGGGCAAACATTTATACATTGGCCACAACCTACACAAGCTATTTCCATTAATGGCTTACTAAATTCACTTCCTATGTTCGTCTTGAACCCTCTTGCATTTGCTCCGATAACAGCAACCGATTGATATTGTTTACATGCTGCTACACAACGACGACATAAAATACACTTATTGTTATCTCTTACTAGATATGGAGTTGATTCGTCAAGTTCAAAATTATTTACTTCGCCTTTAAATTTGACGTCGTCACAACCAAATTCATTTGCAAGTGTTTGAAGTTCACAATTTCCACTTCTTACACAAGATAAGCACTTTTTATCATGGTCTGATAAAAGTAATTCAACAGTTTTTTTCCTGCTATTTAATACTCTTGGGCTATTTGTTGTAACTTCCATACCTTCTGATACAGGGTATACACAAGATGCAACTAAACTTCTTGCACCTTTTACTTCTACAACACAGACTCTACAAGCACCAATTGCATTAATGTCTTTCAAATAGCATAGGGTTGGGATTCTTATGCCAACTTTTCTTGCTGCCTCTAAGATAGTAGTGCCTGCTTCAACTTGAACATCTATGCCATTAATTTTTAAATTTATCATTTTTCCTGCCATAATATGCCTCCTTACTTCTTTTCAACTGCCTTGAATTTACATACGTCAAAGCACACACCACATTTAATACATTTTTCTGCATCGATTACGTGCTTTTCTTTTACTTTTCCAGTTATTGCACCTACAGGGCATTTCCTTGCACATAGTGTACATCCTTTACAGTTATCTGAAATGGTATAACTAATTAAGTCTTTGCACACTCCTGCAGGACATCTCTTATTCTTAATGTGCTCAACATACTCGTCTCTAAAGTACTGTAATGTGGAGAGCACTGGGTTTGGAGCAGTTTGACCTAGTCCGCAAAGAGAATTATCTTTTATGTAGTAACATAACGCTTCCATATCATCAAGGTCTTGCATTGTTGCTTGTCCTTTTGTTATTTTTTCCAAATACTCTAAAAGTCTCTTAGTTCCGATTCTGCAAGGTACACATTTTCCACAACTTTCATCTTGTGTAAATTGTAAGAAGAACTTTGCAATGTCAACCATACAGTTATCTTCGTCCATAACGATTAATCCACCGGAACCCATGATAGAGCCAATTTTTGCTAGGTTATCATAGTCAATTGGAACATCGAGATGTGATGCTGGAATACATCCACCTGATGGACCACCAGTTTGAGCTGCTTTAAATTTCTTTCCATTTGGAATGCCTCCACCGATATCTTCAATGATAGTCCTTAGAGGAGTTCCCATTGGTATCTCTACAAGACCAGTGTTGACAATCTTTCCACCAAGTGCAAAAACTTTTGTTCCTTTAGAAGTGTCAGTTCCCATTGAACCAAACCATTCAGCACCTTTTAGAAGAATTTGAGGTATATTTGCATATGTTTCAACGTTATTTAATAGGGTTGGTTTTCCAAATAATCCTTTGGTTGCTGGGAATGGTGGTCTTGGACGAGGTTCGCCTCTTCTTCCTTCAATGGAGGCCATCAAAGCTGTCTCTTCTCCACAAACAAAAGCGCCAGCCCCTAACCTGATTTCCAAATCAAAACTGATTCCTGTATTTAGAATATTTTGACCTAGTAGTCCATATTCCTTAGCTTGCTCAATTGCGATGCCAAGTCTTCTAACTGCTATTGGATATTCTGCTCTAACATAGATATATCCTTTTTCAGCACCGATAGCATAGCCTGCAATTGTCATAGCTTCTATAACGACGTGTGGATCTCCTTCCAAAACTGATCTATCCATAAATGCACCGGGGTCACCTTCGTCTGCGTTACAGCAAACAACCTTATCATTTCCTGGTGCATTAGCAGTAAATTGCCATTTTAGTCCAGTTGGGAATCCACCACCACCTCTACCTCTTAAGCCTGATGCTTTGATAACATCAATAACTTCTTGTGGTTTCATCTCTGTTAATGCTTTAATTAATGCTTGATATCCGTCATAAGCGATATATTCATCAATATCTTCTGGGTTTATAACACCGCAGTTTCTAAGTGCAACTCTTGTTTGCTTTTTGTAGAATTCTGTATCAGATAAAGCTTTAATTAAGTGTTTGGATTTTTCATCTTCATGAAGCAGTCTCTTTACAACTCTTCCCTTTATGAGATGCTCTTCTATAACTTCTTTTACATCATCAACAGTCATTCCACTGTAGAAAGCTCCCTCAGGATAAACAATGACTATTGGGCCTGCAGCACATAGTCCAAAGCATCCTGTCATAACTACTAAAACATCTTTTTCTAGTCCATGTTCTTTAAGTTGTTTTTGGAAACTTTGAAAGATACCGTCGCTTCCGCCCGAATGACAACCAGTTCCTCCACAAACTAATACCGTACTTTTATACATAATATCGCGCCTCCACCTTTATTTTATGCTTCTTGAATTAAAAATTCAGAACATACCATTCCTTTTCCTATATGTTGATCCATAATCTTTTTAACTTTGTCTGGGTTTAAATACACATATGTTACTTTTTCTTCACCTGGTACATAAACCTCAACCATAGGTTCTAATTTACACATTCCCAAACATCCGGACCTAATTACTTTTACATTTTTCAGATTCCGTTTTTGGACTTCTTCGACAAATGCGTTAAAGACTGGAACTGCACCTGCTGCTATTCCACAAGTAGCAAGACCGACCACAATACGAGTTTCATTTGCTTCGTCTGTATTATCGCGGTTTAATATCTGAGCTTGCATCTTGTCTCTTATTGCCTTGATTTCCTCTATTGATTTCATATAACCTTACCTCCGCCTATATCATTAATATTTTCTTCTAAATAACCATTTAAATATACTAGTATTTCTTGAGAATCTATTGGCACTCCATCTAGCATTTCTTTTATCTCTTTAGTGTCAAATTTAAATTCCTTGCCATCTACCTCATAGTGTAGGAAAAACTCAAAATCTTCACTTATTACTGGAAGTAATGCCTGAGCTAAATTGCCCATCGGAGAACGATCTATGTGGTTTAATACAAATGTTGCAGTGACTGTCGTTCCTTTTCCTAAAGTAGATTCAATTTTAAATTGACCGCCTGCAGCTTCTGCTGCTTGTTTTAGTAGTGGTATTCCCATCCCTATGTTTCTTGTTGTCCTTGTTGTCTGAAAGGGATCTACTACTTTTTTTACAAAATCTTCACTCATTCCTTTGCCGTCATCTATTATGGTTATAGCGATTAGGTTATTTTTGACGGTGACATCTAGTCTTACATTTTTGGCGTCTGCTCTAATAGAATTTGTTAAGATGTCTAGAATGTGTAAAGATAACTCTCTCATTAGTATTTCTTCAGAATATCTTCAACTTGACTAGGAGTTAGTTTGCCATAAACATCTGCGTTTACGGTTATAACTGGCGCAAGCCCACAACAGCCAATACATCTAGTTTCAACTAAAGAAAATTTACCGTCTTCGGTGCATTCGCCTGCTTCGATTTTTAAAATTTCCTTAACTTTATCAACCAAATCACCTGCACCTTTTACATAACAAGCTGTACCTAAGCAGACTCCAATCTTGTACTCTCCGCTTGGGTTTAAAGTAAACTGTGAATAAAATGTTGCTACACCAAATACCTCTTCTAAAGAAACATTTAATGCGTCTGCTACTTTGGTTTGAACTTCAATTGGTAAATAACCATAAATTTCTTGTGCCTTTTGTAAGGCTGGCATTAGTCCCCCTGGCATATTTTTGTAAATTTCTAAGGCTTCATCTAATTGTTTTGCCTGTTCAGCCGTTCCTTTGAATGGGACTTTTGTGTGCTTGTTTGTACTAGCCATTTTAACCTCCTACCTTTTTATATTTTGCTTAATTTTTAAGCTCATACCCCTATATATTAAAATCCGTTAGACTTAAATTAAAGCTAACGATTTTTTTGTATTTTCTCTCCCTCTATTTGGTGGTATTTTTTCTAACCTCACCTATTATATAATATTTATTTAATGTAGACAAGTTAAGTAACACAATAAAATTGATAGAAAATGTCGTTTTTTATTTGCTAAACTAATCGCTCCCTCTTAACCTCTACCAACCAATTTTTCTTACCCAAATCAGCATATTGCTTCACATATTTTATACGCACTAAACTTCTTTTTAATCAGATTGATTTGGATATTGGTACGCTTTCTCTTTACTACAGTTCCGTATGTATCATTTGTACGATGAGATTTTTTTAAGCAGTGAGGCAACACTTAAATTTTCTAATTCTATCTTTCCACGCATAAGCCCTATTTGCTCTAAAGTATGTGCATCGGAATTTCTTAAGACATTATGTTTTTCAACATATTCTGGATAGTCCGACTCTCTTTTAGCGCTTGATATTTCAATTGTTGGATAATACGAAGGAACGGTCCCTAGAGTAAATAGCATACCTGACCCCATTCTATCTATGTGAGCAGGCACTGCAATGCCACCGTGTTTTTTTGCAAGTTCATATACTTGATATTCAGAAAAATCCGAGCCTGAAATAAGTAGCCTTTCAACCTCTTTTTCTACTTCATCGTTTTCGTTGTATATGTACTGATTACCAAAAATTTCTGGACGGTTTTTAATATATGGATAAGTCATTTCCGAAAAAAAGTTTTCTAAACTTTGTAATGTTTCAAAATAACAGAGAATGTGAATATCCTCGTTTGTGGTAATCTCCACGCCTGGTACCACTAAAACATCTAACATTTCACCATATTTCATAACATTATCAACATTATCAATGGCGTTATGATCTGTTAGAGATATAATGTTTAGTCCCAGCGCAGAAGCAGTTGCCACAATGTTGGCAGGTGTCATATCTTTGCTTCCGCAGGGAGATAAACCTGAATGAATATGTAAATCATATCTATATTGCATTTCTTATGACCTTGTATATGATATCTTAGTCTACAGCACCTTTTACCGAACTTATTTTTACTGCATTAAATATATCTAAATCAGTGCCGATTAAATTTATATCCATCATCTTGCACTTTTCCATAAGGGCACTGTCCGGCTCAAATCCTTCGCAAATAATTACCACCGCAACATTACAAATATGCGCAACTGCTGCAACATTTAGGTTGTTCATGATTGTAAACCAAGCACAATCGTCTGAAGCTTTACCCATTACGACACTTAAAAAGTCACCGCAATAACCAGTCGATATTTCTCGTTCGAAATCGCTTTCGTAATATATTTTTGCATTTAATTCTTTTACCAAATCTTTAACTTTCATTTTCCCTCGTTATGTAACTTTTTCTCATCCGCTCTAATTTAACCAGTGACATTATGTGTTTATCGTTTGCTAAATAGTACACAAGATGAGGTTACTCATCCTTTTTTTCATCTAACCTAGTGCAGTCTTCGATTTTGTATCCTTCAATAACAACATCTTCTGCAAATGCTTTACAGGATGGAGCGCCACATACCCCACAATCAAAGTGAGGAAGTTTTTCAAAGGTACTTTCAATTTGCTCATATTTTTCTAAAGCTCTCATTCTATTTTCATCTAGTTTTAAAACATCGCTAAGTTTTGGTTCTACTTCCCAAGTAAAGTCTTCATACTTTAAGCCTAAATCCTTAATTGTACTGCACTTTCCATCAAGCTCCATAGTTTTTGCTAGTTCTCTTATTCTTGCCTTGGCTACAAATGGGTTTTCTACAGTCAATACGCCACCAACACACCCACCAGTGCATGAGTTTAGTTCCACGAAATCGAGTGTGTATAACTTGCCGTTTTCAATCTCTTTAAGGACATTAACAACATTTTCCATTCCCGAAACTTCTAAGAATTTTTCTTTCTTTACACCTAAGACTTCACCGCCACTACTAGCCCAACGCACACCTGAAAAACCTGCTGTGTGTAACGGCTTTATCTCTTCAATTTTGGATAACGAGTTAAGCACATTGTAATAGACTTCTGCCATTGATAGCACTCCGCTTACCTCAGGCGATTTAATCCCTAAGCCTCTTTTTAGTGCTATAACTTTTGCAGGGCACGGCGAAACGAAAAACACGCCTATGTCTTCTTTTTTATAACCTTTTTCTAATGCTTTTTTTAATGCTAATTTGATTGCAATATCTGCAGGTGCTTGTAAAGGTAAAAGATTATCCTTAAGAGAATGAAATCTTATCATTATTAATTCAACTACTGCAGGACAAGCTGTGTTTATGACGGGATAACGTATATCTTCGGTTTCTTCAAACCATTTCCGAGTGGCTTCGCTGACGAGTTCTGCCGCTTGTGCGACCTCTTGAACATCGTCAAATCCTATTGCTAAAAGACCGTTTAGAATTAGATTAATATCATACTTTCCTTTAAACTGCCCATAAAAAGATGGTGCTACAACTGCCACTTTGTATTTATATTCATTAATTGATTCGAGCTTATCGTATGCAGGTATTTTTGCGTTATGTGGACAAACGCGCACACATTCGCCACATCCGATACAGCGATCATATAATACTTTGGCTTTTTTATTTCTCACTCTAATTGCTTCAGTTGGGCATCTTCTCATACATGCAACACAACCTTTGCATTTATCTTGGTCTAGTGAAACCGAGTGTAGTGTTTTGTTATCCATATCAAATTCCTCTACATTACTTCATTTTATATCAAAATGTTAAATGTCTTTGTTTTGCGATGATAGTATCTAATTTGCTTTTATTACCAGTTTGATTACTCAGGAAAGTTAACAGTCATTTTAATTGTAGTCCCTTCACCAACAACACTTTCGATATCAAACTTATCAGCAAACCTTTTCATATTAGGTAGCCCCATGCCAGCACCAAAACCTAAATTCCGTATAGTTTCTGAAGCCGTTGTATATCCTGCTTGCATTGCAAGTTCTACATCAGGAATACCACCACCCGAATCTTCTAAGACTATCTCTATTCTATCTTCGAATATTTCAATTATTGCCTTTCCGCCCCCTGCATGTATTACCATATTTATTTCACCTTCATACATTGCAATGGCAACCTTTCTAATTGATTGAGAATCAATGCCTAATTTTTTAAGAATAGACTTAACCTCATTCGAAGCACTGCCTGCTGTAGCAAAATTATTTCCTACAACATCATATTCTAAATGCAAACTGCTCATTACTTTACTTCCCTGAAGTTAATCCTTTTTCATATAGAATGCCACATACATCGTGCATACCTAATTTTGTTGTTAAAAATGCAATTCCCTTTTTATCACACAAGGAAGTAATATCATCGGTTGGAACTTTTCCTCTCACGAGTATAATACAATGCATATCCAAAAGTGCGGCAGTTCTCACTACCTGTGGATTGCATAGCCCAGACACTAAAATATCTTCATCATGGGCAAACGCCAATACATCACTCATCAGATCGGATGCAAAAATGAACTTAGCCTCTTTATCCTTTGCTTCATGCCCGGCCACTATTTCTGCATTTACTAATTTTGCTACATCTACTATTTTCATAATCACACCATCCTGCTTATATTATTGTATTTTTAGTTAGGATAAATCCTAGGATTTTCTCTTTTATGTTTTGTACGGTTATATGCTTTATCTACAATCTCTTTTACTCTATCCGTTGCATTTCCAGTTAGAATATATGTATCTAATTCTTTATATGTAACACCAAAGTCATTTTCATCTGTTTGACCTTCATACAGCCCTGCTGAAGGCGCTTTGTCTATTATATTTTGTGGACAATCAAGATATTTTAGCATTTTAAATATCTCGGTAGCTGTCATATCTCCAATTGGGTTAAAGTCATATGCTCCATCTCCCCATTTGGTAAAGTATCCCATAGTTCTTTCACTTTTATTACCTGTTCCTGCTACAAGATACCCTTTCCTTTGACCGTAGTTGTATAACGTTATCATTCTAAGTCTTGGGTTGATATTTTGATAGGCAATGTCAGGATTTTCCTCATCAAGTGGTTCTAATGTGCGTCTAAGTAACTTTTTGACATCGGTTAAGTCAACTTCTTTTACCTCTATATCAAATTGTTTGCATAACGTAAATGCATCATCTCTATCTTCTTTATAGTTTCTAGATGATTCGATTGGCATTATAATACCTACAACATTAGGAGTTGCCATTTTTGATAAAATTGCAACTAAAGCGCAGTCCTTTCCTCCACTCATACCAAGCACTATGCCTTTTGCATGAGCACTCCCAAGGACATCTTTTATCCACTGCACTCTTTTAGCTACTTCATTTTCGTAATCCATATTTTCACCAATAAAGAATATATTATCATAAATTAATTACCTTTACACTCTTAAAGTGTGTATTTACACTGCCATACATCGAGCCCGTTTACTGTTACACTTACTATGACAACCGACATATATCAGCACATATATTGTAACCGATTATGCTAGGAGATATAAAGGTTAAATATCAGGTATCTGCCAATTGATTGGTTGTTTAGACAGGAGAGCAAGCAAACTATTTGCTTTAGAAAAATGCTTACATCCAAAAAATCCAGCATACGCTGATAATGGAGATGGATGTGGTGCTTCTAAAACATAGTGCCTACTATTTGTAATGAGCTCTTTTTTAGCTCTAGCGGGTGCACCCCATAATAAAAAGATGACGGGTTCTTCTCTATCATTTAGTAGTGATATTATCTTATCAGTTAGCTTTTCCCAACCCTTGCCTTTATGCGATAATGGACTTGATTTTCTCACCGTTAATATTGCATTGAGTAATAACACTCCTTGCTTTGCCCAAGGAATTAGACAGCCATTATTAGGAGTTTTGATACCCAAATCATTATTTATCTCTTGAAATATATTCTTTAGTGATGGTGGAAGTGGAACCCCTGGCTTAACCGAAAAGCAGTAGCCATGTGCTTGCCCTGGACCGTGATATGGGTCTTGTCCTATTATGACAACTTTGGTATTTTCATATGATTTAGTACGAATACTATTGTATATATCGTACATGTCGGGATATATAGTTTCATTTGTATATTCCGAAATCAAAAACTGTCGAAGATTTTGATACCAATCACTTTCAAATGAAGGTCTTAATAATTTATCCCAATCATTTCCTATAGTTACAATACTCATGGTTATTTCCTTTACTTAAATTCTATATATGCGCTGGTTTAATGTCAAACTCGCCATCTTTTACCGTTACGATAAACCTTTATGGCTTTTTGTCTTGATTGTTATCAGGGTCTTCATTATCTATTTCTTTTTGTTTAGAAGAATCACCATCTTCTGTATAACCATCTCCATATGGACCGCCTCCGTCGCTTTTTTCTTCTATATAGTCATCTCCATACGGACTGCCCTCATCACTTTCTACATTATCTTCCTTAGTAGACTCCTTGCCTTTAGTTGGAAGTACTCTTTCCATTGTTTTAACTGTTAGTTTATACATAAATATTAGCCCTATATCGTAGAGTATAAATAAAATTACGAAGACTATATTGAGCGTCACATATATTTGTACCTTGGTATTGCTACTAAGATCAATTATGGTGTTAATTTTTTCAAAATTAACTACAAATACCTTTGCTAAGTAATACATTATGAAAAACACAAAGATTGCATATGCAATTTTAATTAGCCAGCATACAACTATATGAAGCTTTATTTTTTGGTTATATACCATCACTGTATATATGGCATATGCGCCCCCGAAAACAAATGATAGTATATGAATATTTGCAAATATCCCACCTAGAAGACATGTTGCTGCGTAAGCAAGCATAGCTTCCTTATAGTACTCTTTTGATAGTGGGAGCATTATCCCAGCTATTGCAATAATATTTAGTGTTATTGATATTTGTTGTATGTAAAAAGACGCGATAACCGCGCCTAATGATATGGCAGCGCCTATTCCTGCCAAAGCGATACTATGACCAAAAATTCTATTTTTTTTCATTGCATCTATATTTTGTACTTACTTATTAATGCTTGATGCAAGATAGACTTTAACAACAGCTAATTAAGTCCCCACCTAAGCATTCACAACAACAGTCCGCACAAAGTAGTCCCGCACATATATCACAAGGTCCAACTGCCCTTCCTGGAGACTCGCCCCTATCAGTATGCCTATTTGTATATGGAGATTGTCCTCCTTCTCTAGCATAATATTCAGTTCTCTCCGAACCAGGTCCACCAGCCATTTTTGCATTTAATCTATTGAGTGCTGCCTTAAACCTTTCATTTGTCGGTTCTTCTTTTACTGCATTTTCTAAGTCAGCTTTTGCAGCTTCTTTATTACCTTGTGCATAATTAATGATTGAACTTAAATAATACCATTGCCCATTTTTATATTCGATGGAGTCTAAGACTGCTTTTGCTTCATTGTATTTCTTTTCTTTTATTAGTTTATCTGCCTCATCTAGCTTATTTCCAGTCACACCATCTACAACTACTTCAGCTTCTATAATTTCAGTTGCTGCTAAAATATCTTTTGCATCTCTATATGCAAGTTCAATTTCATCTATCCTGGCACACGCTTCAGCACCTCTTTCACCTGGCTCAAACCTCATTTCGTCATACTTGGATCTTTCTTTTTTGTATGCGTAATAAAGCTCTTCTTGAGTTGCATTTTCTTTTACACCTAAAATTTCAAATGGGGACTTTTGCATAATTTCTCCTTTTTTGTTAGTAAATTATATCATAAACTATCACTGCTTACTATATTTTACTATATTAATACGGTTACTTCTACTTATTTATTGGACGGATTTTTAACCTTATTAATATCGAGAGGTTAATCCATCATAATTATTATATTATTTGTCAATATCACAGCTCACGATTAGAGTATAGAGAGCAATCTAACACTTATTATAACAACGTGACTTTACAAGCTTTTCCTTTGTTTTTTATTCTATCAGTTTGCGAGTCTAAACCTATACCTCTTACACCATTTGATTAGAGCGCAAAAAGAACTCTAGTTGCCATTAAAGGAGTGTGACCTTACAGGCCTTTCCTTGATTTTTTATCACCACATCGGTTTCTGCATCTAAGCCCATATATACTACGTTGGATAGTGCACCTTCAGATATTGTTATATCCATTAAATCATATGCTTCTTTTATGCGACCGATATACTCTTTAAGGTTAGCTTCCACCATAATAGTTACTTTATCTAACTCTTCTTCTGTCAGAGCATTGCCGTCTTTCAGTAATGGATTAAAGCTCTTCCTTTTTATATCCTTTTCCATATCATCATATGCATCTATTAGATATATCCACTTCCCTAAGTTTTCACAAAATGTTATAAGGGGTTCATCATAATTAGGGCATGCTATCTTCCCAATAGCAACTAACATTTCCCCTGATTTATTTAAAAGTGCTGGCAGTTTATTAGTTTTGGTTTCACTTTTTTGAATTTCATCAAATTCATTGTATATTTTTCTTATTTCGCTATCGAATTCAGGCATCCTTTTTGCTGCTCTTTTATACTTTGGTTTAACATAAAGTTTCGCAATCCTTTTCTTTAAGCCCTTTTCGTCTTCGACATCATCTTTAAGTTTGTAGTAGCCTAAAATAGTGTTTATATCCACAATTTTTGCTTGAATTTCATTATGTTCTAAGATGGGGAATTTTTTACCAATTGGATGAATTATGCACCTACCTAATTTTGCAGTGGGCTTAACTTTTGCATAATTATGCGCTAGCAAACTCAAAGCAACTATATCGAAATTTACTGACATTCTCATAAACTGTGGATTTTTCTTTGCAATACTTTTACATAGCCCACAGTAGTATGCCCTATACTCAGTATGGTCTTTAATCAACATATTCGGTTTGTCTGCTTTTATATATCCAAACAACTTATTTTATCCTTTGAATTTGTTTATTTTTAAAGGCTTTTAGTCAACTCTAGTTGGTAATTTTACTCTAGTGTTTTTATGCCAAGACTTGATTTACTAATGTAATATTACTCTAGACTTTCTATATACTTTGCACCTTTAGTAACGGAATTTATTAAGCAACTATTTTATGGCTTCTATTTTTTCTTAAGGTCGGTAAGTCCGATTTTCCGTTTAACTTTAGCAAGGGTCTTTTCGGCTAAATATGCAGCGCGCTCTGCTCCTTGACTTGCTAAATCAATGAGATGATTTTTATCCTGCATTAACCGCTCATATTCTTCCCTTATTGGACGCATTTTCTCAACAATCGATTCGCCAACAGCTTCTTTGAAAGTTTTATATCCTGCTGTATGATATTCTTTTACTAAATCATCAATACTTTTCCCAGTCATAGCACTAAATATTTCTAGAAGGTTTGAAACACCTGGCTTATCTTCTCTATATTCCACGACTGTTTCAGAATCTGTTACAGCTTTTCTTATCTTTCTCATAATTTGATCGGGGCTTTCCACAATACTAATTATGCTATCTGGGTTGGGGTCTGATTTACTCATCTTTTTAGTTGGATCTTGTAAACTACAAATCTTTTTATCTCCTAAACTACCAAAATTGCCTTCCGGTACAACAAAAGTTTCGCTATATGCGTTATTAAATCTAATAGCTATATCTCTTGTTAATTCAAGATGTTGTTTTTGGTCAATACCAACCGGCACTACATTAGTTTGATATAGCAGTATATCTGCTGCCATTAATACTGGGTAATCTAATAGACCAATGTTTAAATTATCAGAGTGTTGTGCAGATTTATCTTTATACTGAGTCATACGCTGAAGCTCACCAATATATGAATAACAACCAAGAATCCAAGCTAGTTCAGCATGTTGATGTACATGTGATTGGAAATATAGTATGGATTTTTCAGGGTCTAATCCACAAGCAATGTATTGCGCAAAAAGAGACCAGGCTGTTTTTCTAAACTCTTGTGGGTTTCTTCTAACTGTAAGGGCATGTAAATCGGCTATCCCGTAAATAGATAGGTATTCATCTTGAATTTTCAACCAGTTATGCACCGCACCAATGTATGTTCCTAAATTCAAGTCCCCTGTTGGTTGTATACCACTATACAAGATAGGTTTTCTTTCTGGTTTATTCTCAGTCATTTTTAAGCTCCTAAAAATATTTTATATTTTGATTCTTTAATATTTTAAATGTTCACGCATAAATACACAAGTTTTATTATAACTCTAAAAACAATGGGGGGGGTACTAAAATATGGAATTTTATCTAACTAGATATACTGCTTATTTTTTTAGAATTGAAAAAATAGTCTTTTCTACATCAGCGGTATCTACTTCGGTAGTATGCAAAATCTCCATCATGTCTAGCTCTAACATATTGCTTGGCACATCGATTAATGCATAGTCATATAGGCGTTTCATAGCATTTATGGCACTAGGCTCTTTCTTCCCTGTTAGTATTTCAAATACATCTTTAGCAAACTTATATGGACTAGCTGTAGAAACCACTAATGTCTTTGTCTTATCATCAGTATCATACTGATAATCGTAACAAGCATTAACTGCCACTGCAGTATGTGGATCTAATACATAATCAGTTAAATCATAGAAAGCAAGTATGCCATCCCTAGTATCTTCTTCGGTGGACATATATCCTGCAAATTCAGGGAGCTTCTTTGCTAGTTCTTCTTTATCAATAGTATATTCCCCTTTGTTTTTCAATTCTTCCATCCATTTTTTGACAACAAGCGGATCTCTATCAGCAAACTCGAAAAGCAACCTTTCCAAATTCGATGACACTAGTATGTCCATAGATGGGCTAATTGTTTTATGAAAGTCTCTATTTGCATCATATTTACCATCGTTAAAAAATTCAGTCAGTACATTGTTGCTATTACTTGCTACAATTAGTTTATTAATCGGTAGTCCCATCTTCATAGCGTAATATGCAGCTAAAATATTACCAAAATTTCCTGTTGGCACTACCACATTAATTTTCTCACCCCATTTAATTTCATCACATCCTAACATGTCAAGATATGCGGATATGTAATAAACGATTTGTGGTGCAAGCCTACCCCAGTTAATAGAGTTAGCTGAGCTTAAACTATATCCAAGTTTTTTAAATTGTTCATTGGACTCTTTGCTATTAAATATCTTTTTCACTAATGTCTGAGCTTCATCAAAGTTACCGCTAATACCTATTATGTGAACATTATCACCTTCGGACACTTGCATTTGTAACTTTTGTAATTCAGAAACTCCTTTGGCAGGATAAAGGACGACTATCTCTGTACCTGGGACATCTTTAAAACCTTCAGCAGCAGCTTTGCCAGTGTCTCCAGATGTTGCTACTAAAATGAGCGTTTTTTCTTTTTCGCCAGATTTTTTTCTAGCAGCTTGCATTAGATATGGAAGTATGGTTAATGCTATATCTTTAAAAGCACTGGTTGGCCCATGAAAAAGCTCTAGCAAATAAATATCTTCTATTTTTATAACTGGTGCTGGGTCGCCGTCAAATCGACTATATGCTTTTTCAGCATACTCTAAAATTTCCTCTTTAGTGTAGTCGGTTAAATACATAGATAGTATTTCAGCTGCGCGCTCAAAATACTCCATTTTTATCATTTTCTGCATCAGCTCTTTGGTTAATACCGGAAATGACGATGGAACATATAGTCCACCGTCGTCAGCAATACCCTTTAAAATGGCAGTTCCCGCAGATACTTCTGCACCGCCTCTAGTACTAATATATTTCATCACTCTATATATTTCCTCACGAAATCTGGTAGTTCTTCTAAATCTCTGGATATGGTTAAGGTAAATGTAGCTTCGGTCTTACGAGCTACTTGCTCTAATTTTGAGAAGAAACTTTCCATCTCCTCTACTTCCTTACCTATCATCCTAGCCACTCCATCTACATAGAAGTACCTAATGTCATAGTTAGCCTCTAGCATTCCTTGAACGAATCCTAAAAAGCCGTCTTCTGTTGTAATATGTGTCTCTTTTGTGTTAGTAAATCTTATTTGATATTTAATGTCATGTATATATCTGGATGTATCTGTTATAAAAACGATATCGCCGAGTTGTTCATTTTCAATTTGATCATTAGCTAGTTGTATAATATGCTTTGTCTTACCCGAACCCTTCGAACCGTAAATAATATTTATCATATAAATCCTCACAAAAAATTGATATACTTATATTCTATCATTTTTTATCAATATTTCAAGAGCCATTACAAAATAGCATCACCAAAAAAACTGCCAATCTACTTTACCATAAATGTATCGTAAATCTACAACATCACAAAATCTATCGCCAATATATCTGCTTAACGCTTTATATGGTTAACCTGCATATTATTCAATCGCATCACTAATAAAAAAGGAACTTTTAAAGTGTAGCAAACTTGGTTTAAGTTTTGTTTTACTAACTTTTATTTTTTATGCTTTAAAAACTTTCTAAGTTTTGAAGGATTAATCCTATCGATAATGCCAATCATTTCTTCATCAGACATAGAGGTAATTCTACCTTCTGCATACATTTTTTGAATAATCTCATTGATTTCTGTTATCATCTCTTCTTTTTTATCGACAACTAAATCGCCAGTTAGACCAAAATATGAATTTATCCAAAACGCAATACCCGCAAGACCTGAGTGAGAATCAATTACAACTAGTGGAGGTCTATTCAAAATTGTTTCTGTATCAAAGATGTTATATATTTCTTGATCTTTTAAAAGACCGTCTGCATGAATGCCTGCCTTTGTTACATTGAAAAGTCTTCCTACAAAAGGTGTTCTAGACGGAATCTTATACCCCATATCTTTTTGGTAATAATCGGCTATTTCAGTAATGGTAGCTAAATCCATACCATCTGTTGTTCCTCTAATCGCTGCATATTCCATTGCCATAGCTTCAAGTGGACAGTTACCAGTTCTTTCCCCTATCCCAAATATTGAGCAGTTAACAGCGCTAGCACCATAAAGCCAAGCGGTAGTTGAATTAGTTACAACTTTATAAAAGTCATTATGTCCGTGCCACTCTAAAAGTGAAGATGGAAAATCTGCATAGTGATGTAATCCATAAATTATACCTTGTACGCTTCTTGGCATTGCAGACCCTGGGAAACTAACTCCTAGTCCCATTGTGTCACAGCAACGAATCTTTATCGGCACACCACTTTCATCCATAAGCTCTTTTAACTTAGCAGCAAATGGAACTACAAATCCATAATAGTCAGCTCTTGTTATATCTTCAAAATGGCACCTTGGTTTAATTCCAGCATCAATTGCCTGTTTTACAACGCCTAAATATTTTTCAATAGCTTGGCTTCTAGTTAAGTTCATTTTCTTGAAAATATGATAGTCAGAACAAGACACTAAAATACCAGTTTCTTCCACACCCATTTCTTTAACTAGTTGGAAGTCTTTAGGATTTGCCCTTATCCAAGTCGTGACTTCAGGATACTTTAACCCTAAGTCTTGTACCCTTCTTACAGCCTCTTGGTCTTTTTCAGTGTATATAAAGAATTCACTTTGTCTTACAAGTCCTTTAGGTCCACCAAGTTTAGATAACAGCTTAAATATATGTACAATCTGCTCAACTGTAAAAGGAGTGACTGCTTGTTGTCCGTCTCTAAAGGTTGTATCTGTCATCCAAATTTCTTCAGGACAATTCATAGGCACATGCGTAAAGTTAAAAAGTATTTTTGGCACTTCTGTGTATGGAAACATCTCTCTAAACAACCTAGGACTTTTTACATCTTGGAGTTCGTGTGTAAAGTTATGTGTTTCAAGTAAATTCATACTCTCATTGTAAAATACATGATCTTTCATTTTGTACCTCTTTATCGGACTAATACCGAATAAATATAAATTTTCTTTCGTAGACTAAAAGACTAACTAGTATTTAAAAGCACACTGCTATATGTAATAAACTAATTACTATTTAATATAACTCAAGTAGTGAAAGTATTATATATTAATATATACTAAAAAGACAACTAATTAATTAAAATTGAAAATATGCCTCATATTTTAAGTGACTAACACACAAACAGAAAATCCATAAATTATCTAAATAACCACAAAGTTTCTATATCAAGGTTTTTTCTAACTATTTATTGAAGTTTTTTCACAGTGATAAGTCAGTAATATATCCACTTTTGCTCTTACAGTCCAATTAATGAGCTGTTAGTTATTATAGTCTCCTGATGCTAGTTTTTCAGCTTGGTCTGCTACTGCTAAAGCTTCTAGCATTTCGAACATATCCCCATCCAAAAATTCAGTTAGACTGTACATGGTTTTGTTTATACGATGATCGGTTACTCTACCTTGGGGATAGTTGTATGTTCTGATTCTCTCACTTCGTTCCCCAGTTCCAACTTGAATTCTTCTCTTCTCTGCGTATTCCCTTTCCTGCTTTTCTCGTGCTTGTTCATAAAGTTTAGCTCTCATTATTTTCCAAGCCCTATCTTTATTCTTCATTTGAGACCTTTCGTCTTGGCACTCAACAACTAAACCAGTAACTAAGTGTGTAATTCTAATAGCGCTTTCGGTTTTATTTACATGCTGTCCACCTGCGCCACTGCTTCTATATGTATCTATTTTGAATTCTTTTTCATTAATTTCTATATCAGTGTCTTCAAGTTCTGGAAGTACTGCAACAGTTACAGTTGAGGTGTGAACTCTTCCTTGACTTTCGGTTGTTGGGACTCTCTGTACTCTATGCACACCGCTTTCATACTTTATTTTAGAGTACGCACCTTGCCCTTTTATGAGGAAAGATACTTCCTTAACTCCACCAAGTTCTGTCATATTAGTGTTTATATCCTCTACTGACCAATTCATTCTTTCAGCCAGTCTTTTGTACATTCTCATAAGTTCGGTGCCAAATAGCCCGGCTTCTTCGCCACCTGCACCTGCTCTAATTTCGATAATGACGTTTTTCTCGTCCATAGGATCAACGGGTAGCAACAGTTTTTTCAATTCAAGTTCTTTTTCATCCTTTTTATCTCTAATTTCGTAATATTCTATTTCAGCAAGCTCTGCCATTTCTCTATCGTGTCCACTCATCATCTGGCTACACACTTCCATATCTTCTGAGTATTTTGTATACTCATCAAAAGCAGTAACTATTGGCATAAGTTGACTATGTTCTTTTACTAGCTTTTGCCATTCGTCTTGTTTGGCAACGATTTCAGGAAGCCCAATTAATTCATTAAGCTCCTCATATCTTTCTTTCAATGTCTGTAATCTATTAATCATCTATCCACCTATATGTTTTTATCAATTCCATCTATAAATAACTAGCTACACAACTGAATTGGCATTTAACTTTATCATCCATAAAGAAAAATTCACCATATCTATACATCAGAATATCAAGTTAATCCTAGCCTATTTAGTCTCCTCGTTCTCTTCAGTGTTACTTACCTTAACATCAAGTTAATTCTATCCCATTCAGTCTTCGCATTCTCTTCGGCGTTGCTTACTTTAATGTCAAGCTGGTTATAACTCTCTACTAGTTGCCCTTTACTTTCACTATTCGTGGTATTTTAGGAGTATTATAATCTTCGTAAATTTCTACTATATTTTCTCCAAACAACTTTTCTATATCCTCTTTTTGGTCAATGCCTATTTCTAAAAACATAACTCCGCCAGGTTTTAAAAAGTTTTTGTACTCTTTACTTATGCGTTTATAATAGTCTAGTCCATCTATGCCGCCATTAAGAGCAAGCAAGGGCTCAAAGTTTTTAACTTCTTCGCTTAAACCTCTTATGTCATCTTCTTTAATGTACGGAGGATTGGCTGTTATTATATCAAACTTCCCTGTTATTTTTTCAAACAAATCAGAGTGTATAAAGTCTATTTCCACATCGTTTTTTTCGGCATTTTCTTTAGCAAGTGATAATGCCTCTGTACTTATATCCGAAGCTACAACACTAACATTTGCTAGCTTTTTAATACTTATTGCAATAGCTCCACTACCTGTGCAAATATCTAAAACCTCACATGGCAACTCTCTATTTTCTATTTCTTTTACAGCTTTTTCAACTAGTATTTCTGTTTCAAATCTAGGTATTAGTGCCCTTCTATCTACTATAAAATCAAAACCACAAAAGTTTGTTTCACTTATTGCATATTGTAAAGGTTCGCCAGTTTGTCTTCTTGTAGCAATTTCTTTTGCCTTATTTAAATCATCTGCAGATATTCTAACAACTTGTGCTAATTCTGAATGTTTAGATAGTTTCAGTACCGCCATTAAGATAAGCTCTACTTCTCTTTCTACCGCAATTTTTCTATCGGCTTTTTCATCGGTAGTGTAATTTCTTTTTGCATCCTCATATGTAAGGATTTCAGCTAGTTTCTTTTTTGCTTTCACTGTGCTTGTGAATATATTGAAACTAACTGGCTTTATTTCTGGATTTTCTTCCATTTCTAAAACCGTCTTAAAAGCAGCAATTGCAACTTCCACCATTTTATCATCTGGTTGTTTGACTGTAAGTTTTTGTAGTAGTAGTCCTGGTGCTTTCAAAATTTTAGTTACAAAATTATCGTACTTTGCAAACAATTTTAATAGCTCATAGCTTATACCCATTATTACTGGAACTAAAGCCAAGCGTATTAAAAAATTATACATTACATGTCCAAACCAAGGTAAAAATGAAAGGACAATTATGGACAAGAATAATACTATTACTATAAAAGTGCTTCCACATCTATCATGCGAAGTCTTCATTTTCTGCACATTTTCAACTGTTAATTCTAAGCCATACTCGTATGCACTAATAGTTTTATGTTCTGCACCGTGATATCTAAATAGTCTTTTGATATCCTTCATTAAACTTACTGACAGTATGTACAGCACAAATATTACTAGTTTAACTGCTCCCGACGTTAGATTAGGTATCAGTGACTGTAGATATATTGGATATCCTGAAAGGTCTACAACATTTGCATTATATATTTGCTTGGTTATGAATGTTGGTAAGAAAATAAATAACGCTACTGCAAATAATAGTCCTAGTACCACTCCTATCCCAGTCGTTATCTGCATAACATCCACTTTAAACTTTTTAGCTAGCCACTTTTCTGCCTTTGATGGTTCTTCAGCCTGAATATCATCAGCAAAAACTTCAGCAGATCTTGTAATGGTTTTCATCCCAAGTGCCATGCTTGAAAAAAAGCTTAAAACTCCCCTAACTACAGGAATTTTATATGCTTTGGATCTTTCTTTTAGAGGTACAAACCTTTCACTTTCAATTTGTATGTTGCCATAAGGGTCTCTTACTGCAGTTGCAGAGACGCTTTCACTACGCATCATGACACCTTCAAGTACAGCTTGACCACCTATACTGCTACATATTTTCTTTTTTTCCATGTCCTACCTACTAACAAAATATTTTTACGAAAAAAGGGTGCAGTAACTCTCTGCACCCCTTTAAAATTAAGTATAGATATTTACTTAAAGCCGTAGCGTTTACGGAACTTATCTACTCTTCCACCACTATCTACTATCTTTTGTTTTCCCGTATAGAATGGATGGCATTGGTTACAAATGTCTACTTTAAGTACATCAACATTTTTGGTTGTGCCTGCACGGAATTCTGATCCACATGCGCAAGTTACATTAACTACTTTATAATTTGGATGTATATTTTCTTTCATTACTCGCTTACCTCGCTTATATGATATTTTTCATTTTCCTTACACATTATATTAATGCATATGAATAATTGTCAATCTTTTTACCGACCTAAATCGGTGTTTTTTCTACTCGTTTTTTATTCCCGCATTCTATCCACGTAAAATCAAAAAAGCATTTTTTTGTAAATAACGATTGCATTTTTCATCTACATATTTCCACTTGAGCTGTAACTTTCTTCATAGATGTTTTAGAACTTCAGCTCCTTCTTCGTTGCTTTTCACTATTTAGATGGTTTTCGTTAAGTGTATATTGTTATTCACAGCAGGAATGTTCGCTATAGTCTATCTATTGATAATCTACAACACTTGCCCAATGCTTAAGGGAATCCACTTTCACTTCGTTTCTCCTAACTGGTTGAAGGGCTAAACTTTTCGCTATAGTCTATCTATTGATAATCTACAACGCTTGTCCAATGTTTTAGGAATTCAATTTCTTCTTTGTTGTTTTTTACTAGTTGAGATGCAGCTACGATTGGTATCCATTTTTGAACATATTGTTTTGCAGTGTCGCTTTTTTTACAGAATAACTCTAGATATTTTTCTGCAAGTTCTTGTTTGCCTTTTAGTGAGAATAATAAATAAGTTCTTGCAACATCTGCTGAGGCATTGCCTTGTGTAGCATGCGACCAGTCGATAATATATGGGGTACCGTCTTTTGCTATTATTATATTGCTGGGGTTAAAGTCTCCATGACAAACCTTATTATGTATTGGTAGAGAATTTAGCCTTGTATGAAGGTCATATCTAGTGGTCGCATCAAGATGGTTTTTTGCTTCAGAAATCTTTCGATTCATCTTGTCACGATGCTTATTCAAAAGAGGAGCTCTTTTAGAGTGCGTTTCCATTTGAAGATCTACAAAAAGATTTAAATATTCATCTTCTTTATCAGGATTTTTTTGCATTAATTCTTCAAGAGTTTCCCCTTCTATGAATTCTAGTACTATAGCCCAATCTCCTTCTATTTTTTTCACCTCGAGAAGTTTAGGTATGTTTAGTCCAGTTTCTTCCACCCTTGCTTGGTTTAAAGCTTCATTCAATATGTCTGCTTTTGAAAAGTTTTGATTGAACTTTTTGATTAAGAAGTCACCTTCTCTATATATCTCTTTATTACTACGAGTTACTATTATTTGTTTGTTTCCCATTTTAATCTCCTAACACTATTTTTTTAAAACCAATTCTAAGTATTTAACTTAACTTTACTATATTATACACAAGATGCAACACTGCTGTTAAACAGGATTGTGTTTACCATAATATGCATTCAGATACATTTGTTTAATTTCGCTAATTAGTGGATATCTTGGATTTGCGCCTGTGCATTGGTCATCAAATGCTTGCTCTGACATTTCATCTAATCTAGCTAGAAAATCTTGTTCATCAATACCATATTCTTTTATGCTCTTCTTAATCCCTATCTTTGCCTTTAATTCCTCTATTGCTTTGATTAAATTATTTAATTTTTCATTATCAGTTTTACCCTTTATTCCTAAAAAGTCTGCAATGGAAGCATATCTTGCTAAAGTCTTTGGATATTCGTATTGAGAAAATGTTCCCATTTTAGGAGGAGCTTCTACAGCATTAAAGCGCATAACTTCAGTAATCATTAGCGCATTTGCAACCCCGTGTGGTAGGTGATAAAATGCCCCCAGTTTATGTGCCATAGAATGACATACTCCAAGAAAAGCATTTGCAAACGCCATACCTGCCATAGTAGCTGCATTGGCCATTTTTTCGCGGGCTTCGGGGTCACTGCTACCATTTTCATATGCCCTTGGTAAATACTCAAATATTAACTTTAGGCTACCCAAAGCTAGTGAATTGGTATAGTCAGTCGCAAGCATTGATGCATATGCTTCTACAGCATGAGTTAGCGCATCTATACCACTTGCAGATGTTAATCCCTTAGGTGCATTCATCATCATGTCAGCATCGATAATAGCCATATTAGGCATTAACTCATAGTCTGCTAAAGGATATTTTATACCGCTTATTTCATCAGTAATGACAGCAAATGGAGTAACTTCGCTTCCTGTTCCAGAGGTTGTTGGGATTGCTATAAAGTAAGCTTTTTCGCCCATCTTGGGAAAGGTGTATACTCTTTTTCTAATATCCATAAACACCATAGCCATATCCATAAAATCAACTTCGGGATGTTCATAAAGTACCCACATGATTTTCGCAGCATCCATTGGAGAACCACCACCTACTGCAATGATGCAATCAGGCTTAAACTCGCTCATAAGTTTTGCACCATCTTTTGCGCACGCTAGAGTGGGATCGGGTTCAACATTGAAAAACGTCATATGGGCAACACCTATTTCATCTAATTTATCTGTTATTACTTTTGTATATCCGTTATTATACAAAAACTTATCGGTAACTATAAAAGCTCTTTTCTTTCCTAATACATTCTTTACCTCGTCTAATGCGACTGGTAAGCAACCTTGTTTCAAATATACCTTTTGAGGTGTTCTAAACCACAACATGTTCTCTCTCCTTTCTGCAACTTTTTTAGTATTTAATAAATGTTTTACACCAACGTTATCGCTAACGCTATTCCCTCCCCATGTTCCGCAACCTAAAGTCAACGAAGGAGTTAAATTAAAGTTATATATATCGCCTATTCCACCTTGTGCTGATGGAGTGTTAACTAGCACTCTACAAGTCTTCATCCTACTACAAAAAGCTGTAAGCTTTTCTGTTTGTGTTAATTCATTTAAGTAAATAGATGAAGTGTGCCCATAGCCACCGTCAGAGATTAAAACTTCTGCTTTGTCCAAGGCTTCATTAAAATCTTTAGCTTTATACATAGCTAAAACAGGACTAAGTTTTTCATGTGCAAATTCTTCTGATAAATCCACATTTTCAACTTCGCCAATTAGTATTTTTGTCTTTTCAGGCACTTCTATCCCTGCCAAGGAAGCGATTTTATGAGCTTTTTGTCCAACTATTTTTGCATTCAAACCACCATTAATGATAATGGTTTTTCTAACCTTTTCTGTTTCCTCAGGATTTAATATGTAACAATCTCTTTTCTCAAATTCTTTTTTAACCTCGTCATAGATGCTATCAAGTACTATAACGGATTGTTCGGACGCACATATCATTCCATTATCAAATGTTTTGCTATGGATTATTGAGTTAACCGCTAAAACGATATCTGCACTATCATCTATTATTGCCGGCGTATTTCCTGGGCCTACACCAACTGCTGGCTTTCCACTACTATATGCCGATTTAACCATTCCGGGGCCACCTGTTGCTAAAATTAAATCAGATTCTCTCATTAAAGTTGTTGTCATCTCTAGGCTTGGGATATCTATCCAACCAATAATATCTTTAGGCGCACCTGCTTTAACTGCTGCATCTAAAACAATTTTTGCAGCTTCAATTGTTGATTTTTTTGCTCTTGGATGGGGGCTTAAAATTACACCATTTCTTGTTTTCAAAGAAATTAATGTTTTAAAAATTGCAGTTGATGTTGGGTTGGTCGTAGGAATTATTGCACAAACAATACCAACTGGTTCTAAAATGACTTTTGTGCCATACGCTTTATTTTCTTCAACTACACCAACTGTTTTTGTATTTTTATAGGTGTTATAAATATATTCGGAGGCAAATTGATTTTTTATTACCTTGTCTTCTAAAACACCCATGCCTGTTTCTTCTACAGCACTTCTTGCAAGTGATGTTCTTGCTTTATTTGCTGCCATTGCTGCTTGGAAGAATATTTTGTCTACTTGTTCTTGCGTGTATGTAGAAAATATCTCTTGCGCCTTCCTAACTCTTTGGATCAACGCTTGCAGTGCTTCTACCCTATCGATGATTTCTCTTTTCTCTACATGTTCCATTCTTTTTCTCCTTTTTAAGCTTATATATCTACACTTTGGTAGTAACTGTTTTCATATGTGCCTGTACTAAGTTAGTAATAAGTTTTTCTGTGTATCTAAACTAAAGTAGTAACCGTTTTGGTTCCATAGCTACAACCGAAGTTGTAATAGTTTTTGTTATGTATCCATCCTAAAGTACTAATTAAGATGTTTTTTATTACATCCAAAAAGCTTCCTTTATTTTTTCAAATTCTCTTCTATCTTTTTTGATAAAATAGCTAGTGATGCGCCCATATCTTCATTTTTTACAGCTACTGTTTCAGGTAAATTTAAATGAGCTGTAGAAAAGTTCCATATACCAACTATTCCATTATCTACCAAGATATTTGCAACCGATTGAGCGCTATCTTGTGGTGTTGTTAATACACCAATTTTTATATTTGATTCTTCCAAATATTTTTCTAAGTAATCAATAGGATATACCATCTTCCCTGCAATTTGTTTTCCGATGATCTTTTTATCCACATCAAATCCTGCAATGATATTCAATCCATATTTAGCAAAACCACCATATCCCATCAATGCTTGCCCTAGCTTACCGACTCCAACTAATATGGCATTTTTTAATCTGTTATATCCCAAGAACTCTTCGATATCGTTAATGACAGCCGCTATTTCATAACCGACTTTTGGTTTGCCACTACGTTTTAAAGCAAAAGACAAATCTTTTTTTACAACGGATGGATTTTCATAAACTGCTTCAGCTAGCCCTACAGATGAAATATTTTTATCACCTGCATCTCGCATGGTGTATAAAGCTTTCAAATATATTGGCATTCTTTTATATGTCGCTGTCGATGCTTTCATTTTCCCCTCGCTTGTATCATAAGTTACTTAACTTTGTCCTACCTACTTATACCCACTTATGAAAATGTTTTATTACCGTTATTTTTATATCGATATTTTTGTGTCGATATCTTGTTGTTGATATTGTGCAATACAACATCGCATAAGTCAACTAATTTAATATGATTTTTTAATCTGAAAAAACTTTGTAAGCTACGCCCTGTGCCTAAAAGAATTCATTGGACTAATATTAGTGGTTATAACAATTTAAAAAATGTGCCTTTTTCAAAGCACATCTAAAGTTAATATTTGATTTTGTCTTAATTTCTATGCTTTTATTACGGGTGCTATGTATAAATTAGGATCTTTAGAAAGTTCTAAAAATAAATCTTGGGCGTCATCTAAACCCACCCTTTTATCTATGTAATTATCAAAAGATATTTGTTTTTGGGCAAGGATATGAATGGCAGTATTAAATGAATCAAAACCACAAGATATGCCTTTAATAGTCAAATTCTTTCTAGTAAACTCACTTAGGTTAATATCAATTCTTGGAATATAAATGGATGTTAAATTCACTATCCTACACTCACCACCGTTAGCTGTTAATGATGACATGTATGTTGCAGTGCTTCCTGCAAACGCATGTAAAATACAATAGTCAGACATCCTTCCACCAGTAATTTCAAAGACTTTTGAAACTACATCTTCTTTTGTATCGTCGATATAATAAAAAACTCCACTGGCTTCAGCTAAACTAAGATACCTTTTGTCTGACGCTATCAGTATTGGTATAGCTTGGTAATATAGTGCAAGTTGAGCAATGACTAGACTTAAAAGTGAGCCACCGATTATGGAAATATACATTCCCTTCTCAATCTCGATATCTTGGAGTGCTTTTACAGCAACTGCTACTATGTGTGCAAAAACCGCTTCATCTTCCTTTACATCATCTGGGAATGGGCATATGTTTTCATTAGGTATTTCAATAAAGTTAGCTAAAAAGCCGTCTTTATCTACGCCATACATTTTAGGCAATGAATATTTCAAGTTGGAAATATCTTGTAAATATGGGTTAATTAAAACTCTTGTTCCAAGCTTAAGTCCATATTCTTCTCTATCTTCGCTTACAATACCTGTTGCCATATGGCAAGGCGTTCTTGGATACTCTATGTTTAACTTTCCTTGGAACAGCGCAACATCTGTAATACTAGGTGATATTAAATCCACCTTTAGTTTGACAAATGCGGGATCCGTATACCCTATTTCAACTACATCAAATCGTTTCGCACCAGTTGCCTGAAATGATTTCATAAGTTTCTCCTACTTAAAAAACATTATTTTGATTATATCACTCTAGATATATTATTGCAAAACAGTTACAGAAAACCATACAGATTTAAAAGTAAAAAAAATTATTCCATTTAGGCTATGCAGTTAACCGAAATAATTACTAAACAATTACAAAAAAATTAAACCCCACAATATGAGTGAGGTTTAATAATCATTTAAAAGCTAATTTTGTTAAGCTAGTGTTTAAAATATTCTTCCATGTTTTGGTGGGACTGTATTATATACCTTGTCTATATCCATATATCCTAAATCATTTTTATAATCGTGATATGTACCCTTAACAAGCACCGCATCCATATCCATACTGAGACCGTAGATAGCAACTCTCGCTCCGTCTTTTAGATTTTTTAGCATATCTGCATAAGGTTTTCTAGTTAATACTATCCTAGATGGAGATACTGCTTGAGCCTGTATTACGGGAACTATGACAGGATATCCGTCCGTATCTTCAAAGGCTATAAACATAAGGGTATCAATTTTAGCTAAAAACTTTTGCGCCCAAGGCTTTAGCGCTGGTTTTGTTACATCCCCTTTTATAGAATTTTTACGAAACAAAACTTTCATAGCATTTTTTACAATACCACCCATATCAAGTTTAGTTCTTTCTGAAATATTCACTAGATCTGCATAATGAACTTTATGCACACCCATATATGTATTGAATCTAAATAGTGGTTGCTCATTTAGTTTTACATAGTCTTCACCCTCGGTTGCAAAATGAGTAAAGTCCATCTTGCCCGTCCAAAACTCTCTACTTACTCCCATGATCAGAAAGCCGGTTTTGGGTTTTTCATGAATATATTTTTTGCTTTCTCCAATAACAAACTCACCAAACATCAGTTTGTCATCGCCTTTATTCATAAGGGAAGAGTATAACGCCATATGAATATCATCTTCATCATCAAACATAGCTACAAGAGCTATCTTATAGCAGTTTTCAAAATCTTTTTTATCGACTTCCTTAATCTTATTCATGGGATCCTCGCACTATAATGTTGTTTGGATTTAACCAATGAGATGGTTAGCAACACTACGTATTAATACTTCCAATCCTTATCCTTTCCACACACTACCAACTCCCAATCAAGGAAGCTAGTTGTAGATCGTGTCCATTGTTAAGTATGATGTTCTACATACTACTTTGTTACAACAGTTATATATTTTTATTTCCACACTAATAACTTCTAATGTAGATTGTGTCTGTTGTTGAGTGTGAGTTTTTCATACTGTATTTATTGCTTTAGCCGTTACGATAGCTGTATATTTTCTACATCCACACTACCAACTCCCAATCAAGGAAGCTGGTCGTGGATTGTTTTCATTGTTGAGTATGATTCTCTACATACTATATTTATTACACTAGCTATGTATTTTTATTTCCAAGCTATGAATTCTCCGTCCAGATAGTAATGTGGCTTGTGTTCGTTATTGAGTATTAGTTCTCTACATACTTGTTGAAAGTGCTTTAGTAAATCTTCTCTATAGTATGTTCCTGCATATTCCTCGCCTGCTCGTTCAAACTGATCTGCTGTATAACTTAAATCCTCTCGCATGAAAGATTCAAGTGCTATTCCCCAGGTATCATAATATCCATTTTCCCAGGAATAAAAACAAATACCTTCAAAATCTTGATATTCCTGTGCAAATTTCCAATGCCACTTAAGTATATCGATAATATCATCACCTGGCTCAAGACCTTCGGTCCTATTTTCTAGCGGAGTATTGTTGAATGACGGATCACTAGGAGCTACCCAAAACCCTTTAGCACAAAACCATAATTTTTGGTGTGGCTTTCTAAGTGCACATAAATCAGTTATAAACCAATCCACATATGCGGAATGTAATATCTTGTATACTGAATCAGTTTCCTCATAGTTATCATAAAAGCCCAGTGTCGTATAGAAGTCAAAGCCAAGAAGAGTACAATAATCATAATATCCTTCTGGAGCTACTTCGCTTTGAAATTGACCGTCCTTATTAAAACCTGCGACAAGGGTTGAAGCATTTTGTGAAAATTCCGCAACAGCCATAACTACGAGCAATTCTTTACCTGGATAGCTTTCTCTTATAAACTTAGTTTTTGCTGTAAACTCTTCCATACTTATTCTGTTCCAATGGGGCTCATCGATATAAAAACCATAGACATAGTCTCCATATCCATCAATAAACTCTTTGTATTTTGGCTCTAAATCACTAGCATCATATCCCGCAAACCCAAGGTGCCAACGTAGAAAAACCTTTCTATTTGCCTTCACGCTTTTTTCAACTGACCTCTGTACATTTTCAGGTGTCCAACCACATATAAAATCAATATTTGTGGTGTTTGTTGCTATGAGTTTATCTAAAGCGACTGCGTCTTCACCCTCTCTCCAGTCATAATCTGATCCCCAAAAACCCATCCATTTTAAATTAGGGTTGGTATTGTTAGGCATATCCTCCCAAACTTTTTCTACTTCGGGTATTTTATTGTCATCATTACCTTTACAAGCACCTGCACCTAGTGCTATAGCCACAACAATTATAACTATTAAAACACCAATTTTCTTACCCATAATAATTCACCTCCTAAAATAATTTATCCCAACTAATATCTGTTTAAAGTTAACCTCCCTTAGGTTCTGTTTCTAATTTTGTCATGCCTGACCAAATGGCATTTTTAACACCTCCATCTTTTGCTATTTGAAGTAGTTTTTCCATTCTTTCCTTTGTCATTAAGCTCTTGCCTGCATATGCCCAATTCATATAAAGTCTATCGTATTTATCTTTACATAAGTTGTTAAAAGCACAAAGCTCCCATTTTTCAATATTATCGTCTTTAATAATGTTTGCTATCTGCATAATATTATCATCGCTATCTGTTGCAGATGGAATTATTGGTGTTCTTATCCAGATTTTTTTATCTGTATCTTTACATCTTTCGACGAGATATCTATAGTTTGAAAGGATTTTGTCATTAGGTTGTCCTGTAAACTCAATATGCTTTTCCCTATCAATCACTTTTAAGTCATATAAAAATAACGACACATAAGGAAATACTTCATCTATAGCTTGCTCGGAACATAGTCCACTTGTGTCTAAAGCAGTATGAACACCCTGTTCATTTAACATCTTGAGTAACTCTTTAACCTCTTTAAATTGAACTAAAGGCTCGCCACCAGAAATAGTAACCCCTCCATTTTCTCCCCAATACGACCTATCTTTAATTAACTCCTTGAATACCTCTTGAACAGTTTTTTTAGACCCTTTCATCTCAAGTGCTGATGCAGGACAAGCATCTACACATTGTCCACATTTTATGCATTTACTTTGATCAATTACTATTTCATTTTTTTCGTTACTTCCGAGTGCCCCTTGTTTACAAACTTTCACACAGCTTTTACAACCTATACAACGCACTCCTACCCATTCTAAATGTATATTAGTATCAATGCTCTCTGGATTATGACACCAACGACACTTAAGTGGACAACCCTTTAAAAACAAAGTTGTTCTAAGTCCAGGCCCATCTTCTGTCGACATTCTTTGGATATTTAAAACCAGCATATTTTCCCTTAATTCTCCGAGTATATTATTTCCACTTTATTGACACTACTCTTGCTTTTGTAGAGCATTTATATTTGTGTTCTTATTACAACAATCACTCTATTTATGTTTTATGATTTTTACATAGATTTTCTCAATATGTAACAGCTCAGTTTTGCTTTAATCTTGCGGTTCTATTAGTATTGCTGGTGGCTTTCACGAGCAATGATTTCATCTTGTAATTCTTTTCCAACGGTAGTAAAGTACGCATTGTAACCTGTTATTCTAACAAGTAAGTGACGATAGTCTTGAGGATGTGCTTGAGCATCTTTTAGTACATCTACATCAAGAATATTAATTTGGAGTGCAGTACCACCATTTTTACAATATCCTCTTATAAATGACTTAAACTTTTCTTTATGGCCAGCGTCTCTAACAAGCGAGGAGTTGAAAGTAATTGTATGACTAGCACCATTAGGTAAACTATTCATGTAATCTAGATAGTCACCGTCTTCCTGTTTCCCACCCAGTACTTTTCCGACCGAGTTACTATTTGAAGTAGGACCATTAATATCAGCACCATTTGATGGACATATAGCGTTAGATAAAAACTGTGCTTCATTTCTTCCATTCGCACTAGCTTTCAATATATATCCAGCACCTATCCAATAGTTCCAAGAAAGCATTCCTGGACGGAATTGACGATTCGTTGATTTGGTCTTGTATTTCCATACCTCTTCAGACCATGTATCCATAACTCTTTTTCCAAGCGCATCTGCTTCATCATCATCCCTACCATATTTTGGTGCCCTGTGAAGTGCTTTGGTCTGTAATATTTCATATCCTTTCCAGTTAGCTTTAAGCGCTTCTACGAGTTCTTCTAGCGTGCATTCTTTTTTGTCATAAACTAGATATTTAACTGCGAGTAAACTATCTACGGTTGTTGCATATGTGACTGCTTCCATTGTTACAAAGTTAAGTTCAGCACCACCTTGAGTTATATCTAATGCCTTTTCTCTACATCCTTTGACAAGCGTTGAAAGATACGGTGTTGGATTATAATCAGCTCTAATACTCTCTGATAACTCATAATTATCTACCATTGTTTTGATGATAAATTTAGTCTGTTCTTCATATGCTTTATAAAACTTTTCAAATGTATCTAGGCTACTTAACTCACCCGTTTTGGGTCCGTATTGTTTTAATTTAGTATATTTGTTGGTCATCGGATCAAAGTATGGAAGCATATCTTTTCCGTTGCCATATACTAGCTCCATCGCCTTTAATAAGTTAACGTTATTATCAACCGTACCACTCCTATCATTACCAACCATGGTATTTTCAAGACAGCCCACAGGAGCATACTCGTGAGCATTTTGTAAGTTTATTAAATGTTCAACTTTTCCTCTAGCGCCTTGCCTTAACATTCCGGCAATCGACCTTTCATCGAAGTTAATCAGAAATGGTGCTCCTTGACTTTTACTGATCATGTCTACCATTTTGTCCAAAAGTTTTTCGGGAGAGTTATTATGAATTCTAACATTAGGTTTTGGTTCTAATATCGGGCTCATATCATCAATGACATCCAGTATTAAATAGGTTAAATCATTAGTCATATCTTTGCCGTCATCACCTAAACCGGAAAGGGTGAGTAACTGTCCAAACCCTGCTGTAATCCCTTGATTACCACCAACTCGAATTTGCGCATCATATGCAGTATTACAGTGCACCCAAAAACAGCCTAGTATTTCTTTCATGAAATCTTCACTCATACCCTGCTTAATAGACTCTTCATAATATGGTAAAAGGTATTGGTCTACTCGCCCAAATGAAACTCCTGGTCCTGGATATTTTTCATCGGACATGACTAACATATGTGTCATCCAAAGGGACTGAATTGCTTCCCAAAAATTAGTAGCACCTTCCCAAGGGACTTTACTTGTAATTTCAGCCATCTTTAGTAGTTCTGCTTTTCTTTTTTCATCTGCTTCTTTTTCTGCAAGATTTAAACAGAGTTTAGAATATCTTTCGGCTAACTCTTTAGGCATTGTACAAGCAGTGAGCATAGCACGAATTTGTGCGCCTTTTTGAGACTTTTTCTCCTCTTCAGTGAGGCTTTCATAACGCTCTTCTAAAAGTCGATATTCTTCTTTGAAGCCATTTTTTAATATCTTTGCATAGTCAGGAATGAGGTGACCTGAAGTTGCGCCACCATTTCCATATCCGTGATTATATATAAACTTTAGATTGCTTCTTGCTTTTTTAAGCCGTTTATCTCTTTTCTTTTGCTCTTTTTCTGTAAGACACATTGAAGTCATGAGATTGAAGTTTGAGCCGCATATTAGATCACCATTTAAGATCTTTATTGGCATTTTTTCAACTACTGCTTTTTTAGTAAAAAGTGCCTTTCTTTCTGGAATTGCCTTTTTGAAAAAGTCATCTGGAACTTCTATAGTTTCGGCAGCTTGTCTAACGGAGGTAGTAAATGTTGACATAAATGAATAGACTTCGGGAACTATATAGTATGTCAGCTCGTCGAATTGGATATCCCAAGGCGTTCCAGTTGTATAAGCTGAATACTCATTATTCCAATCCCTGTTTACTCCTTCAAAGTAATAGTCTCTAAGCCACTTAACTCTAGGACTTAAATCTCCCGGTTGTTTAACCGCATCTTTATACTTTGTCATGTTGTACCTCCTGTACTTAATCATTTATTATTTCTAGTAGTTAGTAGTTATATACGCCTTATTTAAATTATACATTTTTTTGTTATTGCTGACTATACCGAATATTTTCCGCCACTTTACTATCATTTTTTAAAAGTTGCATCTACCCTATAACGCTAGAGACCGTTCTTTCAAACCTATAAAAACCTATCAAAACCTATAAAAATCTATAAAAGTTTCGTTAGGCTTTCTATTGAATTCCTGGT
>DAONQC010000011.1:30682-46867 GCA_035409945.1 Clostridia bacterium | reverse complement strand
AAATTTTATAGGTTTTTATAGATTTTTATAGATTTTAACTAACTGTTACTAACCCTATTTGCCGCCTAACTACCATGCAATTAATGCTTACTACTAACCTGACTCTTTGGCTACTCGGCTCCACAATAGCCTATCTATCATAAAATTAACATTTACTACTAACCTTTAATGAATATAAAACTAACACTACCATATTTTCATTCGTTCAATTGCAGTATCATTGGCTAAACAATTCAACTTGTGATTATACCTTAAACCTGCTTATTTAGGTTGTTTTTATCTTTTTTTATACATTTTTGCGTAAATTGGATATTGAAATATGCATATGTATGCGTTATAATTTAGACAAATAAACCAAGGTAGGATTAATCATGCTTAATATTACTGATATTCGCGTTAAAGTATTGACTGGGGATAATTCAAAACTGTGCGCCGTTGCGAGTATTATCATTGATGATGTTTTTGTCGTTCATGATATCAAAGTCATACGTGGTACTGAGGGCTGTTTTATAGTGATGCCTTCAAGAAGAACCCCTGCTGGTGAGTACAAGGATATTGCCCATCCTTTGAACACTGAAACCAGAGAACTAATTAAAAACTTAGTTCTTGCTAAATACGAAGAAGAGCTCGCAAAACAATAACCAATAACTATCTTGGAAACAAGATATAAAAAAATTTATTGTAATTTTAGAGCTAATTCGATGATGTTGAATAAACACCGTTTATTTTAATGGTGTTTATTTTTTTGTATTATTTCTAATATTTGATGTATGGATTGCTTCCCTATTAAATTTCTCTTTGAACGGCAAATTCATTGGTTTGGCTGATAGGAAAAAGGACCTAGTTGATAAATGACTAAATGTTACATAAACTTCGGATTGAATTCGTTGTACTCGTATTTTCTATAATTGGGCTTGCCTAGTGCTGTTCTTTCAATTCTTGTAACAAATTCAATTTCTCTTGGAACGGCATATTTGGATATGGATTTTTCCACAACATCTTGAATCATTTTTACCATTTCTTCTGTCGCATGTTGACGATTATGTAACTGCACATATAACTTTAAATGAGCTGAATCTATAGTATTCACCCTAACCGCGCAACAAGTGTTTACCTCGTCCATTGCGGTTACAACTTCTTCTACTTCGCTTGGGCAAACTAAATTAGATGCTATTTTCATAGTTCTACTTATTCGTTCTACAAAGTACAATAAGCCATCTTCATCTACTCTCCCGAGATCCCCAGTTTTTAACCACTCCTTCCCTTCTGCGTCCTTGAAAATAACTCTATCGGGACCCTCTTTTCCTTCATTTAGATACCCTATCATTAGAGAAGGTGATGCAACATATATTTCGCCTATTTCTCCAACAGGAACTTCTTCAAAAGGTTTATTGTGCATAAAAATCTTAACTTCCGTTCCATCAAGTGGTAAGCCTTGAGTGTATAAATTATCATTTCCTTCCCTATTTACAGTAACTACTGAAGAAGTTTCGGTAAGTCCATAGCCTTCTAGTATTTGAGCTTTACTTCCTGCTTTTTCAAATTTTTTGTTAATACTTTGTTTTAAAGGATTGGGCATTCTGTCTCCACCGCAAAAGGCATATTTAACTGAGGAGACATTTCGCTTATTAAAAAATCTACTCTTATCCAATTTTCTGTACATATATGGAATTCCTGCGATATGAGTAATTTTATATTTCCCCATAAGCCTAAGTGCACTTATAGCATTAAATTTTGGCATTAAGACTCCGTTTATATGAGGTAATATTCCATGAATTGCAACACCCAAACCAAAGGCATGAAAGACAGGAAGCATAATTAACATCTTGTCGCTAATTCTATTAATTTTATTATCAGGATGTATAGCCTTAAGAACACCTTCAGAAACATGATTAAATGCTTTTGATGTAATAACTGCAGTTTTAGAAACTCCTGTTGTTCCACCACTATGCATATACACTGCAGGAGCATCCCCATCGTCCACCCCTTTATATAGTGCGGGCTCACAAGTTAACATATCTTTAAAATATGTAAATCCAGGAACCCTTGCTCTAGATAATAAACTGTATGGAAACTTTGCGTATGTAAATACATTGCATAGAATTACTTTAATTTTTAAGTTATCAAAAATCCCCGTATTGTTTCGATATGCCATATCTGTAACTAATATGAGCTTATGTTTTGCTGAATTTAATAACCTCCATACTGCAACTTCTCCTAACCGTGGATCTATTATACTAGCTATAGCACCTATTGAGTTAATTGCATAAAAACTAAATACAGCTTCTGGCGTATTAGGGAGCATTATCCCTACCACATCTCCCTTTTTGATTCCTTGACTTTGAAGATATGTTGCTACTCTTAAAACAGTTTCTTTAAACTCAGACATGAAGATATATCTATCTAGATACACTAGTTTTACTCTATCTTCGCCTTCATTCCCCTTTAAAAAGTATGTCCACATTGATGTATTGATATCCATTGCCTTGACCTTTATCTCCTTTGAAACTGTAAAAATATCAAAAACTTTAGTTTGTACCACTATTTTAGCAAAATAACCGCATATAGTCCATATCAAACAGCTTACATTAATGAACAATCGTAACCAGAACTTTTCATTATAGACAATAAAAAAGCCTGGCATAATTGCTATACCAAGCTTACACAATATGTAGATAATTATATGTTTTATGCTAAATATTCAATAGCTGAATTTGCAGCAATTGCACCATCTGCACAAGCAGTTATTACTTGTCTCATTGGTGTTACTCTTACATCCCCTGCTGCATATACGCCTTTTATATTGGTCTCCATTTTTTCATTTGTACGAATATATCCAGCTTCGTTTAAATCTAACTGACCTTTAAAGATATCAGTATTGGGGATATTCCCAATTGCGACAAAAAGAGCAGAAACGTCGATATCTTGTTTTTCACCAGTTATTTTATTTGTAACTTCAATGGCGTTTAGGGGATTACCCTTAAGTGCAGTTACATTACTATCTAACACTAAAGTGATTTTTTTATTAGCTCTTACTCTATCAACTAAAATTTGTGCAGCCCTAAATCCTTGCCTACGGTGTACAAGATATACCTTACTGCAAAGATTAGATAGATAAAGAGCTTCTGTCAATGCAGAGTCTCCACCTCCATTAATTGCAACATCTTTATTTTTGAAAAAACCACCATCACAAGTAGCACAAAAACTAATGCCCTTTCCTATGAGTTCTTCTTCATTTTCAAGATTTAAACGTCTGTTTTTAGCACCAGTTGCGACTATAACGGTAGATGCTATATATTCACCTTCATCGGTTATAACAACCTTTTCTTCGCCATCAAGTTTAACTTCCAAAACACTAGAAAAAGAAATTTCACAACCAAAACTTCCAGCCTGCTCCATCATAGTGCTTACTAGAGTAAAGCCTTCTACATCTACTACTCCACTATAATTTTCAATTTTATGAGTAAGTGATGCTTGTCCACCCGGTTGAGAGCCAGTAAACAATATTGTTCTAAGCCCTCCTCTAGCTGCATAAATACCAGCTGTAAAACCTGCAGGTCCACCACCAATAATAATTACATCGTACTTCACTTCTTCCTCCAATTAAAACAACACTAAATTTGATACAGTTATTTTAACATATTATATGTTTCTTGTAAGGTGATATCATTACAAAGCAAACGAAAAACGTTTGTCAGTAGTTGTCATAGCTAGTTGAGCGATAAGTTAATCGGCACGAGAAAGGTTTGGAGATTTGTCTATAATTAACTATAAAACTTTTACTGCTTATCACTAATGTCTTTATCAGGATTTTTTTGAACCGCTACTTCTTCTTTTTTTCTAGGTGACACAAAGAGAATTAATAAATGTGTTAAAATACCTCCTGCAGCATTTCCTACTATATTTACTAAGATATATAACCAACGCATACCTGAAAGGTCGTCTAGGAAGGAGAAATAAAACATATTTGCGATACTATGATCAAAGCCAAAGTAAACAAATGCTGTCACCGGAAGCCATAAAGCTACAATTTTTCCAAAATCCGACTTTAGCCTTTTGAAAAGCTCCACACTTATATGTACAAAAGCACATCCAAACATTGAGCTTATAAAAACTTTAGCAAAACTTTTAAAGCTATTTGTAAGCACTCTAGCTTCTCCGATTGTTTGAAGAGCAGAAAGGTCTTTTCCTTTGAACATAAAGAGCATTAAATATCCAAAGATTATTGTACCTATGAGATTGGATATAGTAATTACAATTATCTTTAACACATATTCCTTATTAAAATTTTCTATCAAATATCCAATCTTGCCAGTGTATAAATCTAAACCAAAATAGCAAGTTAAAAATATTCCTATTGGAAACAATAAAGAAGCATATAACTGGTTAGCACCTGAGGACTTCATGAGGATAAAAGCAAGCCCACCAATGGAAATTGATATCCCTGCCATCATTCCAGATACGACAAGTTTTAACCACATTTTAATATCTTTATTCAAAGTTAATTTAGCCTTATTGTTTTCCATACCTTTACACCTACATTAATCCGTAACTTAATTATCAGTCTAGTTAACAAGCTCACTACATAAAAAACGAGCGAATGAATCGCTCGTAATTTTTATGAATTTTATTATACAATTATCTCTTACTGAATTGTGGCGCCCTACGTGCTTTGTGTAGTCCGTACTTTTTACGCTCTTTGGATCTTGGGTCTCTGGTTAAAAATCCTGCTGCTTTAAGTGCGGGACGATATGCTAAATCAGCTTCACATAATGCTCTTGCAATTCCCAATCTAACTGCACCAGCTTGACCTGAAAATCCACCACCATGAACATTAACAACTACTGAATATTTTTTTGTGGTATCTGTTTCTACTAATGGTTGGTTAACAATATATTGTAATGTTCCTTTCGTGAAATATTCCTCTAAAGGCTTTTGGTTTATTATGATAACTCCACCACCATCTGGAATTAAACGAACTCTTGCAATTGCGCTCTTACGTCTGCCTGTTCCCCAATATTGTATTGTTTTAGTAGCTTTTTTAACTGTTTTCTTAACTGTTTTCTTCTCTGCCATTTTTCACCTCTTAGTTAAATTTTAAAGGTTCTGGTTTTTGTGCTTGATGCTTATGATCAGGACCACTATATACAAAAAGACGCTTATACATGCCTCTTCCTAATTTAGTCTTTGGTAACATTCCTTTCACAGCGCGCTCGACAGCTACTTCAGGATTATTTTCCATAATGTGCTTGTATGAAACGCTCTTTAATCCGCCAACATAACCAGTATGATATTTGTATGATTTTTGCTCTAACTTCTTGCCTGTAAGAACTATCTTATCGGCATTAACAACGATTACAAAATCGCCAGTGTCTACGTTAGGTGTGTAGGTGGGCTTATCTTTACCTCTTAAGACCATTGCAATTTGAGTTGCAAGTCTACCAAGGATCATTCCTTCTGCATCCACTACATACCATTTTCTCTCATATTCACCAGCTTTTGCCATATATGATTTCATGGTAAAACCTCCAATATTTATGTCTATTCTTATGAAGCGAGGGGCTAATTCACTCCTAAAAAATCGCATGCTTGTATATAATATTACACGGACACGCATAAGTCAAACAAAAAAAAACTACATTCAATTTAAAGACAGTTTATTTTTATATGTTATATGCTCTTATCCGTTATGCATATGTCATCGTTAAATAAAGTTGATAATTGTATCTTATCGGAAGTCAACTATAGGTGCTTTTCCGCATATCAAAGCCGTATTTTGTAATATCAATAAGCTTTTTTAAGTTTGGTTACATCTGCAAGTTTACAAAACTCTATAAAAGTTAATAGACTCTACTTCTCCTTCAGCTCCGAAACTCTTTATATTCAACTGACTTTAATATCAGTCCATTTGGAGACTGAGTTTTTCCACCAAGTTCTCTAAGACCAGTTTTGAACATTTTATCAATAGTGTCGGAAGGGAGTTTGCCTTTTCCAATCCAAATTAAAGTCCCCACAATACTTCTTACCATTTTGTATAAAAAGCCATTTCCTTCTATTTGAAATATTACTTCTTCTCCATCTACTAACACATCAAGCCTATGGATAGTCCGTACAGTATTTTGCCTTTCTTGATTATTAAATACTGAAAATGCAGCAAAATCATGTTCCCCCTCTATTTGTTTAGCACATTTTTTTATTAACTCAATATCTACTGGGGGTACGATTTGTATGTAATATTTTCTCTTCAGTGGCCTTTTTATTCTTGAAACAAAAGCTCTGTACTCATACACTTTGCTTATTGCATCATACTGAGCATGAAAATCATCTCTTACTTTTTTTATCTCTATTATTTGAATGTCTTCTGGTAGAAAATAATTTAAACTCCCCTTCATTTTGAAAGGAGTTAACTCTGTATCTACATCAAAATGGGCAACCTGACCTTCAGCATTCACGCCTTTATCGGTCCTACCACTACCCACTATTACTATCTGCTGGTTGAATAATCTCTCTAAAGCTTTTTCAATTTCTTCCTGGACAGAATTATACTTTTTTTGCCTCTGCCAGCCAGAATAATTAGCTCCATCATACTCAACTATCATTGCATATCTCAAATTTTGCCTCCAAATCTTTGGCTGTCATCACGCTCAGGCATTGGTATGTGCCAGTTTTTCAAGTATCACCACACTGAAATGTTATTATTTTTCAAAGCCTATCAAATGCACAAAATGCTATGTTATTTAGACTTAGGTGCCAAGCATCTAACTATAACTTTTTTCATTATCCCCAAAGAGAGTATGGTGGAACTAGACCCCAGAAATTATTATTAACTGCAACTACGATAACAACTAAAATTGCTGTAAATAAAGTCGCAATTATATCTCTCCAAGTTGGCTTAAGTACCTTGTATTTTGTTCTTTTTGGGGTGGCGTTATAACATCTTGCATCTAGTGCTAACGCTAGTTCATCAGCACGTCGAAATGCAGACACAAAAAGTGGTATTAAAATTGGAATCAGCGCTTTTGCTCTTGTAATTAATCCACCTTCATCAAACGATGCACCTCTAGCTTTTTGCGCCATAGTTATTTTATCAACTTCTTCTGTTAAAATCGGGATAAACTTAAGAGCAATATTCATAATAATTGCAATGTCATGGACGGGTACTTTTATCCACTTAAGAGGTGTCATTAAACTCTCTAAACCATCGGTTAATTCCATAGGCGTGGTAGTGAAAGTTAACATACTTGTTCCACCCACAAGTAGTACTATTCTAAGCATAACTGTAATAGCAAGCTCTATGCCTCCCGCTGAAATAACTATTCTTCTCCACTGCCAAAAAATCTTACCAGAATTATTAAAAAACACATTTAAAACTGCCGTGAATATAACAATAAAAATTATTGCTTTTAGGCTCTTTAGGACCTTTAATGGTGGAACTTTGGATACTAAAATAACTATTAATAGCCATAATGCAATGGCTACAAAACCAAATAAATTCTTTACTAAAAACACAGCTACTATATACGCAACCATGAGTAAAAACTTGATTCTTGGATCTAGTTTATGGATGAAAGAATCAGTCGGATAATATTGACCAAAAGTAATATCTCTGCCCATTACTCTTCCCCTCCATCACCATCTAAAACACCATCGTCTTTTACTAGACTTTTCTCTTGCAAAGCATTCTCTACTTCAGTATTATTAGCTATTTTTATTTTAGTTAAAATGCCACTTTTTTCAATAGCGTCTACAACTTCTTCTACGGTTAAACAGTCGCTAGATACATCTAGTCCTCTAGCTTTTAAATCTTCACGAAGTGCAACTGTTTGAGGCAATTTAAGACCTGTTCCTTCTATGTTTTTTGGATCTTTAAAAAACTCTCTTTGCGAGCCGTCAAAGACAATCTGTCCCTCATTTAATACAATGACTCTCTCACAATACTTTGCAATTTCATCCATATTGTGACTAATCATAATAACGGTTTTGCAAAAACTTTTTTTCAACTCTTCTACTAGCTCAAGTATTGCTTTTTTACCTTGTGGGTCAAGACCTGATGTTGGTTCATCTAGTACTAATACTTCAGGCTTCGATGCTATTACGCCTGCGATAGCTACCCTTCTTTGTTGACCACCAGACAATTCAAAAGGAGATTTTTCACCCACTTCTTCTAAATCTAGTCCAACCATCTTGATAGCTTCTTTAGCAGCTTCTGTTGCTTCTTCTTTTGTAAAGCCAAAGTTTTTTGGTCCAAAACTGACATCTTTTAAAACAGTTTCTTCAAAGAGTTGATATTCGGGATATTGAAATAGCATCCCTATTTTTTTTCTAAGTTCTTTATATTTCACCTTTCTACTAGCAAGGTCAAACCCACATACATTGAGATTACCTTTAGTAACTTTTATAAGCCCATTAAGATGTTGAACAAGTGTAGATTTGCCACTCCCAGTAGACCCAATTATGCCTACTGTTTCACCTTCGTAAATTTTAAAAGATATGTCTTTAAGAGCAACTTTTTCAAATGGCGATTTTGCGCTATATGTAAACGATAGATTACTTGCTTCTATGATAACATTACTCATTTTACCACCTCGGCTGTATCTACCTTATCTTTGTCTTTTGCTCCATCGCATAGTGCATCTACCAATTCTTCTTTTGTTAAAGCAAGAGGTACATCATACCCACGATTATTCAGTTCCACTGCTACTTGTGTGATTATTGGAAGTTCTAATTGGGCTTTTCGAATAATTTCTAATTCTTTATATACTTCTTTAGGAGTTCCGCTAAGTGCTATTTCCCCATCATTCATAACTACCACTTTATCAGCCAGTATCACTTCTTCCATATAGTGAGTTATTAGTATAACCGTTAATCCCGCTTCTTTATTTAAGTGCATTATTGTTTCCATTACTTCTTCTCTGCCCCTAGGGTCAAGCATAGCGGTACTCTCGTCTAAAATTAACACATCTGGTTTCATAACTAAAATAGCAGCGATAGATATTCTTTGTTTTTGACCTCCAGATAGTTTATTGGGAGTTCTTTTGTTTTGACCTTCCATGTTAACCGTCTTTAAAGCCCAGTCAATACGCTTTCCAATTTCTTCTCTTGGCACCCCTAAATTTTCGGGACCAAATGCTAAATCGTCTTCCACAATTGAAGCTACCATTTGGTTATCTGGGTTTTGAAAAACCATACCAACTTTCTTTCTTATGTCAAAAATCCGACTATCATCAGCAGTATCTATACCATCTACAAAAACCTTTCCACTGTCGGGTACAAAAAACCCATTTAAAAGTTTAGCAAGTGTGGATTTGCCACTTCCGTTATGACCTACGAATACAACAAAAGATCCCCTCTCAATATCGAGGTTAATATTTTTTACACCTTTAGTGGTTATGTCACCAGAAACGTAATCATAACTTACATTGTTTAGTTCAATAATATTATCCACTTCGCCCTACTAAATATTTTATATAATAGAATGAACTTATTATATACACTCCAAGCCAAAAAAACAATTAAACCACCGTCTCACTTCACTGCATATGCAATCAATTATTCAATACCTTTTAAAAACTGATTATCTTCTAGCTAGCTTTTATGCGAAATAATGTTCTTTGTTTTTTTCAAGTAGTTTTGTTAGAGGAGTAAACAATACTCCAACAACAATTATATTCGATATAATGTGCACTAAATAAAAGTATATGCCCCTTACATACATTGCCGCATAAAAGTTCCAAAAAGACTGTCCCCCTGAGTAAAAACAAGTATCTACAAATGTGGTTAAAACCCCAAAAAATGAAGTCATAAAAAATGCAATTAAAACTGGAATGGCTACTTTGTTTTTATGTATTGCTTTTGTCAAAAGTGCTGTAACTACTGAAAGCAAGGGCCAGTATATAAAGTATGATAAAAGCCAGGGTGCAAGTCCATATATTGCGCCCTCAATTGCACAAAAAATCAATGTGGATGGCATACCTATTTTGATACCAAACACAAAGGTAAAGGCAATAATGCACACCGTAACAATTTCTACATTTGGTATAAAACTAAGTGCCATTTTGCCAGCAGACAAAACAGCAGTGAGCAGAGCTATTAAAACTAGCTCCCTCACCCTTTTTTTTACGTTAATTTTTTGAGAGCTTGGTGCTTTCATCCTCAACGAATATAATACTATTTAACGCTCATTGAAGTGTTTAGCCCGTATAAACTCCAACTGTGAAAATATATGTCTTTCCTTCTTTAACTGGCAAAGTACTCATACCTAAAGTTGAAGAACCATAAAATTTCTCTTCAATTGTAACCGAACCCCAAGCTTGGTTATAATTTTCTGCATCATCGTGATACATTGCTACAAACTCACCTGCACCAGTTCCATATTTTGTCCCATCTATTGTGAAGGAGTTTATAAACGTTCCATACGCTGAAGTGGTGGAAGCAAACTCTAATTTACCCTCGCTGCTATTAACCACACTAACAAGCGCAGCTTCAAGATAACCGCCTTTCACTTCTAGCTTGTTGGTTTTGAGTACTATGTTTTCTTTGTTAAGAAACATAATAGTAATCTCAAAAGGCTCCTCTGCTACTACAGGCTCTTCCTTCGGCTTACAAGCAACTGCAAATGCCGTAACTGCTAATGAGAAAATTACAGTTAGTACTAAAATTGATAATAGAACATTTAATTTTTTCTTGTTTTTCATTGTTCCTACCCTCCTTTGACTTCAGGGTATTACTGGAACTTTCATGCAAAACGCATATAAAACCAGCTCTCGTGCGCTTCAAGACACTCATCAAAACCCACTAAAGTCCTCTTTAGACTAGCACAAAGCAACAGTTATTGCAATTATAGTACTACAATCTTTAACGAAAATTACACATTTCGTAGTGAGAATCTATTAGCTAACGCATAATTAAAGGACTCAAAACAACCAATTGTCAGAGAACGCCAATTTCTATAGATGCATCCCACATTGTTATTTTAGCATAAATTTCTTTCCCATTTGGCAATACACCATTTAGGTTTCGATTTAATCCGCTTTCTTGAACTACGTCTTCTACAACTAAAATATGTTTAAATAAACCGGCATATACTAATATCGTATATCCGTCTATCACCCTTTTCTTCACTTTTACCAAAAATAAACTAAGTATAAATATTGGCAAAGTAAATGTTATTGGTATACTAAGTATCACAGATGATGTTATATATTCTGAATCCCAATACTTAACTAACAACACAACTAGTATGATAGCTAATACACTTATGATTGCCATTATAATTTTAACCTTCAACGGTTTCTTTTCCCAAGTACTTGTCCAAGATGGATCGATAGGTTTTGTAATATCATTTGCCTCATTATTTTCTGGTTCTATTGGTAATGGATGTCCACAATGCGGGCAAACTTTCAAATTGCTTTTTTCTTTGGGTTTAAGTTCTGAATCCATATCCGACATAAGCTTCCTCCTTACACCATTCAGCAATGAAACGCTATAAATAAATTATTTATGACAATTTTATCACACCAATAAATGCAATTCAACCTGGCTTATTACATACCTTCCTTTAGTTAGGTCAAATCATATGCATATTGACTAACCTGCCTTTTTAAATATATAATTAGCATACACAATGTGGATTTTACGCAAACGCAAATACTAAAAGCAGTAGAAGTATTAGGTCTAACAAGAAAAGATATTGCAGAATATTTTTTTAATAGTAAGTTTAAAAAAACAAAAAAAGGAGTAAAAATTATGGAAGGGTTAAACGCAAGAGAGCGATTAAAAATCATTTTAAAGCCTGTTTTGACTAACGCCGACATTATGAAACTTGAAGGGTGTAAGGAAAGGTGGGCAAGTAAAAAGATTAACGAGTGGAGACCTGCAGATACGAAACTATTGCGAGGGCAAATCAAGTCAAGTGACTACCTGAACGCAAAGGGTATAACACTTGACGAGTTTATTGAGAGAGCAGTAGCCGAGCAGCAGTTGGAAAATGCAGGGCTTATTGATTAGAGGTGAGAAACGAACGATTATACGAGAGTAAAAACAAAGATGGACACAATAAAAGACATAGTTAAACAAGTCAGTTTTGGTACTGGCTACAATATACAAGGAGTTTAAAATGAGTTCTGTTTGGGGTAATAACATTAAATTATCAATTTTTGGTGAGGCACAAGGTGAGGTTTTCGGGGGAACTTTACACGACTTCCCTGCTGGGATTCCAGTCAATTTGGATCGTATTAAGCTAGGACTTAAGCTTCGTCTTGGGAATATTAACTTCACTAGTATGAGAAAACAAGATGATAGACCAGTAATAGTATCTGGCGTACATAAAGGTGTCACCAATGGCGCTCCCATTACTGTTTTATTTTATAATAAAAACGCTAGCGACACAGAATCAGGGAATGTCATATTAAAACCATCTCACGCAGATTACGTTGCTGATGTTAGGTATCGTGGATATGCTGACCAAAGAGATGGTGGACATTTTGCTTCTAAAATCACCCTACCAATAGTCTTTTTTGGTATGCTTTGTGCGGACTACTTACAACATATGGGTATAAAAGTCGTATCGCACGTAAAAGCAATCGGTAACATTCAAGATGAAAGTTTTGGAGTACATATTGATGATGAACTAATAGAAAGATTAAATTCCATGAGTATGCCTACAATCTCCAATGATGTAAGGAAAAGAATGGTATCTCTATTACAAAGCATATCAGCAATCGGAGATTCTATAGGCGGTGCTGTTGAAACTGCAATCGTAGGACTTCCTGCGGGCTTTGGCTCCCCCTGTTTTGATGGATTAGAAAGCAAGCTTGCTTCACTCATATTTGCTCTTCCTGGTGTAAAAAGCATTAGTTTTGGACTGGGTAATGACTTTGTTAAAGCTAGAGGAAGCGAAGTTGCTGACTCCTTCTACGTAACAGAAAATGGAAAAATCGAAACTGATAATAACTTTAATGGCGGATTAAACCGTGGTATAAGTAATGGGATGCCAATTATTATGAATACAGTTTTTAAACCAATCCCTTCTATACAACAACCAATGAAAGGATTAGATTTAGTAACCAACGAAATTGTGGACTTGAAAGTTAATAGAGAACATACTGTTTGTCATGCCCCAGAAGGCAATGTGCTTGCTACATCAGTAGCTGCAATAGTAACTCTTGATTCTATCCTAGAAGGCGAAGGTTATATGAACATGCCTAAAGTGGAAAAGAAGAAGATTAAGCCAGGCGACAATCCCCATAAATAACGAATTAATTAAAAATTAAATACATTAAACATTTAATGATTAGGATACATTTTATATATTTAATGTATCCTGAATTATGTAAAATACTTTAGAGGATATATTATGAAATCAGTATTAATTACAGGTGGTGCAGTAGGAATAGGAAGAGGTCTTGTTACTTGTTTTGCAAACAATGGATACAATGTGATGTTCACTTACCGAGCCCATAAAGATGAAGCTGAAGAGCTTGCTAAACAAACTAACTCAAGAGCTTTTTATTGCGATATAACCAATATGAAACACATAAGAACCTTACATGAAAAAGTAGGTGGGGTTGATATATTAATCAACAATGCTGGGGTTAGTGACATTAGGATGTGTACAGACATAGATGAACTATACTGGGACTATGTTATTAACACCAACCTTAAAGGCACTTTCCTTTTAACACAATCATTTATTCCTAATATGGTATCTAATAAATTTGGAAGAATAATAAATATTGGAAGCATGTGGGGTTTCTTTGGATCAGCTTGTGAAGTACACTATGCAGCTTCAAAAGCAGGACTTATTGGAATAACTAAATCTTTAGCTAAAGAGCTCGGTCCTTCTGGTATAACCGTAAACCTAATTGCCCCTGGTGTTATCGACACAAATATGAATAAAAATATAGATTCTTCTGCCCTTCAATCCATAATTGAAGACTGCCCTATTTCCCGTATGGGAACTCCTGAAGATGTAGCTTATTGCGCAGCGTTTTTAGCAAGTGACGAAGCCTCTTACATTACTGGTGCTGTAATTCCTATAGACGGAGGATATACGGCGTAACGTTCCACTTGGGAACCCCTGAAGATGTCGCTTATTGCGCAGCGTTTTTAGCAAGTGACGAAGCATCCTATATTACTGGTGCAGTAATTCCTATAGACGGAGGATATACGGCTTAACGTTCCACTTGGAAAATCCTAAAGACACAGCTATCGTGTAGCCTTTTAGCAAGCGTTGAAGATTTATACATTACCTATGCAGTAATTCCTAATAGATGGTGGATACACGGCTGAAATTACAACATTTGAACAAATATTAAACAAAAAGAGTGCTAATCCTACAAAGACTAACACTCTTTTTCATATCTTGATTTTGTTTCTTGTTATTTGGAAATGTATATTTTTGTTGAAGGAACTTTTTCATCTAGTATGTCATTTATGTGATACTTACTATTAGCTATAAACACTGTGGTACCAAGCCTAACGGAATCTTTTACATACTCTAGTTTAGCTCTAGCGCCACGAGCACCCTTTCTACTAGCTCCATCGCAACACTGTTGAAAATACTCAATATTTGTTACAACATCTTCTGCAGTCGACCCAGTAATTTCAGATACTAATGTATTGCTGTCTGTGACATCTCTATATATACCATCCACACCTGTTAAGATGAGTAAGTATTTTGGCTTTAAAAGAACTGATATTTGAGCTGCAGTTTCATCATTATCAATAGCTTCCACAACGTGTGAATTCTTAGCTTTTAATTGTTGAATTTCCAATTTGCGATTTTCTTCATAGCTTACAGGATCGTTATAGTTAATAATCGGAATAGCGTTTTGTGCTGGACACCTAAGTAGTGCATTTTTAATATGTTCTCTTTTTGCAGGATCGTTAAAGTGCTGGTGCTCTATTAAAAATTGTCTTAAAGAATATCTACTATCCATAAAGCGTCTATAGTTTTCGAGTAAAATTGATTGACCTTGTGCCGCATAGTCAGTCTTTACTTCATCTTCTTTTCCTTGTAGTTCTTGACCATTATTCCTTCTCATATAGTCAAGGCGACCTATTTCTGTTGCACCTGAAGTAACCCATACATATCCAGGTTGTAGTGCTCTTGCAATATGCGACAAAATGTTATAATCAATATCCTTGTTAGCTTTATTGATTAATGCCATTGAACCAACTTTTCCTACTAGTTCTATATCAAATGCAGTCATTTTAATCTCCTATTGTCTCTTTACCTTGGAATTTTCCTAAAGGCTATAAAACATATTTATTACGCTCATAAAGTCAAAAAGATTATATAAATTATATTAATTATAGTCAAACAATCTACTAAACTTAACATTCTTGCCATATTTAACCACCACAATGGTTATTCTATCTCACTACCGCACCATTACTATTATACTTAATGCTCTCTAAATCCCAATAGCTGATGCTATCCTAAAAACAGACGCAGTAGCGCAAAAGTGTTAAATGAAATTTGACGCTCAATGTTGTAATGCCCCGAATAATGCTATTTTAACCGTATAATTCTTGAAATTACTTGATGTTTGATACTCCTACAGAAATAGATGCATTAGCGCAAAAGTGTTAAATGCGGCTTGACTGTATAGCAAGAAAAAGCATACCAAAACACACATTGATGTGAGTTTTTTAAATCTGTTTTTTCAATTTAAATAAAACTCTTTACTACTTTGATTTGTTGTATTAAAATGGTGTTATTCGGATGATTTGGAAGTTTTACTATCCAACATCTTGGGGGTTTATCCATAACGCATGCTAGTTCGACAATTTACCGAAAATGATGCGGAGTCTTTTTATTCATTAGCAAAAGAATTTTATTCATCTGGCGCCACAAAACGAGATTATGACCAAGCTATAGCTGAAAAAACTTTTCATCAAGTTACATCTAAACATGAAAATCTATGGGGATATTTCATCACAGACTTGGAAGAGCAAGTCGTGGTCGGCTACGCCCTAATCACTTCATACTGGTGTCATGAAGAGAATGGTAACGTTATAGTTCTAGACGAACTTTTTATATCACCTTCTTTTCGTCACAAAGGATTTGGGAAAAGGTTTTTATCTTGGTTAGAAACTGAATTTCATGATAAAGCAGTTGCCATAACTTTAGATGTTCTATCAACAAATGTAGTAGCAAAAGAGTTATACAACAAAGCTGGC
>DAONQC010000011.1:0-30582 GCA_035409945.1 Clostridia bacterium | reverse complement strand
TTTTTACCAGATGCGTTTGTTACTTTTACCAAAAACATCTAATGACAAAACTTCAGCTGTCGCCATAACTTTAGAAGTTCCATCCACGAATGTAGTAGCGCAAGAGCTATACAATAAAGCTGGCTTTTTACCAGATGCGTTTGTTACTTTTACCAAAAACATCTAATGACAAAACTTCATTAAATTAGCAAAATATTCACAAATCTTTATTTTAAGCGAGCTTAATATTGATAACTTGCTCACTTAAATCTATAATATAAATAATATTTATTTTAGGAGGAGTGTATGAATAAGAGTAAATATTATAAAAACCTCAACACACTATATACCCCATTTGCAGAAAAAATAGATAAAAATTGTCCATTACCAGAATATCCAAGACCACAATTAGAACGTGACAGTTACATAAACCTAAACGGTTATTGGGATTATGCTATTTTATCACAACCATCTGAACTGCCAACATATCAAGGCAAAATACTAGTTCCGTTTTCACCAGAAAGCCCATTAAGCGGTGTAAATAAACTACTAAAACCTTCAGAATTTTTATACTACAGAAAAATCTTTACCCTTCCCGAAGGATTTAAAAAAGATAGAGTACTTTTACACTTTGGTGCTGTTGATTATCTATGTAAAGTATATATCAACCAAAAACTAGTAGGTGAACATAGAGGAGGTTTCTTCCCATTCACCTTCGATATAACTGACTATCTATTCGCTGATAAAGAAAACTATCTCACTATGGAAGTAACAGATCCATCAGATACCGGTTTTCAACAAAGAGGTAAACAAAAACTAAAAAGAGGAGGCATTTTCTATACCCCTCAGTCTGGTATATGGCAAACAGTTTGGATGGAAAGTGTAGTTGATAATTACATTGAAAACATAAAAATTACGCCAGATATAGACTCTTCAAGTGTAGATATAGAAGTTTTCGCTAAAGACTTATCCACCCCTGCCGATATTGAGATTTCTTTTGCTGGAAAAAAAGTTGCATCAGGAAAAACTGATAAAGATGGGAAAGCAAAAATTACTTTTTCAGAATATAAGTTATGGTCCCCAGAAGAACCTAATCTTTATGATATAACCATAACGCTTGGCGATGACAATATTAAATCATATTTCGGTATGCGTAAGTTTGGTGTGGGAAATGATGAAGCAGGCATACCAAGGCTTATGCTAAATAATGAGCCATATTTTCATAATGGATTATTAGATCAAGGTTACTGGTCTGACGGGCTATACACTGCACCCACTGATGAAGCTCTAATTTATGACATACAAATCACAAAAGATTTAGGCTTTAATATGTTAAGAAAACATATCAAAATTGAACCATTGCGCTGGTATTATCACTGTGACCGCTTAGGCATGCTTGTATGGCAGGACTTTGTTAATGGTGGAAGAGGCGCTAATAAACTATACAACGGATTTTTATCGATAATTGGACGTACTGCTGATGATACTAACTACCGTTGGGGTGGAAGAAAGGAAGAGGAAAGTAGAAAGGAATACTACGTAGATTCAGAAAAAACAATCAAACTTCTGTATAATACAGTAAGTCTTGCCCTATGGGTTCCATTCAATGAAAGCTGGGGTCAATTTGATGCTCTAAAAGTTACTGACTGGGTAAGAACATTGGATAACACTCGCCCTATTGACCATGCAAGCGGCTGGTTAGATCAAGGTGGCGGTGATTTCAAATCCACCCACGTGTACTTCGTACCAATCACTGTTCCTAGTGAAAAAGATAGAAAAGGAAGATGTTTTATACTCTCTGAATTTGGTGGATATAGCTTAGATATTGAAGGACATGTCTTTAACTCTAAAAAATCATTTGGCTATAGAAAGTACTCGTCCCTAAAAGAATTTGAAGCAGCATATCATAAACTGTTTGAAGAATCCATTATCCCCTTAATTGAAAAAGGCCTATCAGCAACTGTCTATACACAAATTACTGATGTAGAAGATGAAATAAATGGTATCATTACTTATGATAGAAAAGTTGTAAAACTAGATGCAGATAAGTTAAGAGAGTTAAACAGCAGAGTAAAACTATAGTATCAACAAACTACTGCCTATTAAGCATAACTGTAGGAGAAGGAATAGCGCTTAGGAACTAACAAGGCTAAGAAGACAAAATGTCAATCCAACTTCTGATATATAAAACTATAAAAACAGCAGGTTTGTTTATAACATAAAACTCACAGGTAACATTAAAATCTAGTGTTACCTGTTTTATTTGTTCAATAAATTATCTAACTTATTACACACTATTATGTTATACTACAGTATATGAAACTAAGTAGAAGAATAAATATATTAATTATACTACTTGCTATTTTAACAATAGCACTCGCTATAACTGGCTGTAAAAATACAGTCACAGTATATTTTTCTAAACCTACATACCATGTCATTTTGGATAATGAAGGCGCACAAAAACAGATTGTGCCTAATGTTGTTACCAGACCAAGAGGTAAATCATATTCTTTAACAAGTTTAAATACTACCATAGCTAAAGTAGAAAATGATGGTAAAACCGTTACAGCACTTAGAGAAGGTGCGGTTACTTTACGAGCTGAAGTAGACGGAGTTATAGGAACTTGTAGTGTTTTAATTTATGCATCCCCTGACTCGCCAGTAATTCCCAACAATATAGATGATAAAATTAGCGTATATTTTGTAACCGAAGAAGGATTTTTCCCTTCCCAACGAATTCGTGCGGGAGAATATGCAACCGACCCTTCTAATGCATATACTCGACCTGGATATCAACTTTTTGGGTGGTATACTTCACCAGAGTATAAAGAAGGAATGAAGTTTGATTTTGAAAACACTCCAATAACTAAGACAACCACACTCTATGCCCTATGGGGAATCAGCCCTGAAAATGCTAAATTTAAATTTGAAACCGTCGATGGCAAGGCATATGTTGCAGGATTTGCACACTCATATATTCCATATGGCCAAATCATATTACCTGCTACTAACGAACAAGATGTGCCCGTAGAAGGCGTTAAATCGTACTCTTTTTCGGAAAATAAACATGCAACCCGCATCGTAATTCCAGATAGTTATAAATATATAGGTAGATACGCATTCAATGAAATGGCAAAACTCACTAGTGTAGAAATAGGAACGGGGATAGAACAAATCGATGAGGGAGCCTTTGCCGATAATGAAATTTTACAAACTGTAGAAATTAATGGCACAAATGCTTTATCAATTGGCAACTCTTCATTTATGAATTGTGTAAAACTTGACAGTTTAAGTATTCCAGATACAACTACAAGCATTGGGGAACGGGCTTTTTATAACGCTAAGCTACTAACTGAATTTACTACCCCTACTAGTTTACAAACAATTGGTGAATTTGCCTTTTATAACAATGGACTAACGTCTATTGATCTTAAAAATATAGAAACCATAGGAGACAAAGCCTTTTGGGGTTGTAAAAATCTTGCTACCGTAACAAATGGCACTCAGTTAAAAAGTTTAGGCAGTTATGTGTTTGGTCAACTAACTACTGATTCACAAAACGATGCAACTTTATGGCTACGGTCAAAAAACAATAATAATCCTAACGTAATTGAAAGTAACTTAATTTACATAGGCGACATGCTGGTGTATGCATATAATATGGTTAAACCTAGCTACTCAGTTAAAGCAAGTACTAAATATCTTGCATCAAGATGCTTTGCTGATACACCAAATGCCATAATTAAATTTTTAGGAGAGACTCCCCCTATCGGAATTGGCAAATATGTTTTTGGTGATTTAATAAGATCTGAAGTTCAATCTCAAACCCAATATGAAATCCCATCTGATATAATCGTACCAATGGATTATCCAGGCAAAAACTTTATGAAAGACTACATTGAAGCATTTCTTGTACTAGTCCCGGATCCAGATGAGCCTCTATATACTGTACCTACACAATACTCTTTTGCTACTGTTAATAGGTTTTATCAACAAGCTATAACAACTGAAGGTTCTAGTGCCATTGAAATATATACGAGATACGAAGTCCGTTGGATAGATAAACTTGCTAAAATTTGGGAATATCAAGGACATACAAATGGACAGCCAAACACCTCTGGCGATGATTTACCCAAATTGCGTCTACTAATAGGAGGATGGAATTTAAAACATCCCGATACAACTAACAACCAACCAGTAGAACTTGATATTAGAAAAGTAACAGAGAAAATTGCAAGAGAGAAAAATGGTAGTTCTAACCCATGGGTGGTCGATAGAGTAGTATCTAATGCGTTCCAACAACTTAATAATGTCCAAAAGATTTATATGCCTGTAAAGATACTAAAGATTGAAAAGAATGCATTCTCTAGCCTTACAAACTGCAAAGGAATTTATTTTGGATTGGGTGAAGATGACGCTGGCTCTTGGATTCCAAGAGACACTATAATAGACAAACATAGTTTTAATTTTTCACAAATGCCAAATTGCAAAATATATGTGCCAACAGGTAGATCTACTGACTACAAAGCGGCTTGGGCGGATGTTAAAAACCTAATACTAGAATATTAAACAATAAAAATTTACATATAATGATTAAAACTGGAGGGGGAAATGAATATTGCTGCTTATATTACAGCTTGTCTTTCTGTTGTTAGCGGAGTGTTATCAGGCTATTTCAATAGACAAAACAAGCCAATGTTGAGAACTTCTTTTAAAACACTTGGTTCTTCTTTATTCATTGCAACAGCTTTACTTGCATTTTTTAGTAGAGGCGAGTTCAATTCATATTTCTTATTCGTTGTAATTGCATTATTTGCAGGAATGTTAGGTGATATTTTCTTAAGTCAAGACGGACTCGTAAAAGAACAATATAAACCCTATTTTATAGCAATAGGTGCTACTTGTTTTGCTGTCGGACATGTTTTATTTTCAATAATATTTATTTATGTTGCAAAATCATTTAATTTCTGGCTGTTATTTATACCCCTAATAGTTTTAGCATTATTTATAGCTGTAACTATAGTATTCAAATTTAAACTTGGGAAATTGAGAATACCGTCGTATGCTTATGCTTTGTTTTTGTCAGTTATGCTGATAGCTGGCATAAACATGTTTATAACCAACACCTCATCGGTTTTTTCTATACTAGCACTTGTAGCAGCCATTTTGTTTGTAATTTCCGATACAATAATGGGATTTAAAAAGTTCACGGATAATGAACATAATCCCTTCCATGTGTATTCAATACTAATTACATACTATACAGCACAAAATTTATTTGCCCTATCCATTCTGTTTTTTCTAAAATAAGTTGTATATACGATTAAAAACGAATGCTAGGAAAATAACTCTAATATACAAAGACGTTCTGTTTTTCTAACAGGGATTGTATATGCGATTAAAAATGGATACTGGGATATAACTTGAAACAAAAGGAGAATTATGGATTTATCAAGAACAGAAATGCTGATTGGAAAAGATGGTGTTGAGCGACTTTCAAATTGTCGTGTAGCTGTCTTTGGATTAGGTGGTGTGGGGAGTTATTGTGTGGAAGCTTTAGCGCGCTCTGGGATTGGTCATATTGACCTTTTTGACCACGATATAATAACGGAATCAAATATTAATAGACAACTTTTTGCCCTGTCTACAACTATTGGGAAAGATAAAGTTACTGTCGCTAAAGATCGAATTAAAGCTATTAATCCACAATGCCTAGTTTCAGAACACAAGGTTTTTTATGGTCCTGACAATTCGCAATCCTACCGACTTTCAAACTATGATTATGTCGTTGACGCTATAGATACCGTAACTTCAAAGTTAGAGCTAATTGTTCAAGCAAATGCTCTTTTGGTACCAATTATATCTTGTATGGGAACCGGTAATAAATTAAATCCACAAATGCTAGAAGTTGCAAATATCTCTAGAACTTCGGTTTGCCCCCTTGCAAGAGTTATGCGTAAAGAACTTAAATCAAGAGGCATTACCAACCTTAAGGTAGTATATAGTAAAGAACCCCCTATCCGCACTGAATCGATTATTGACCCTAACTCAGGCAAATTAATTTCAGGAAGCACTGCTTTTGTACCAAGTGCAGCTGGACTTATTCTTGCTGCCGAAGTTGTTAAGGATTTAACGATTAATAGAAAACAGTAAATATTTCCATTTAAGTAGATTATAAAACTCGGATAGTAATGTGCTAGAGATTCTTTGTGGCACTAACCATTAAATAATATATAAGGAGAGATATGACAAAAATTAAAGCAGTGTTATTTGATTTAGATGGGACACTAGTAGATACGTTTTTAGATTTGTATGATGCAACAAATTATTCTATGACAAAGACTCATAATCCTACAAGAACAGAAAGCGAAATTAAGTCTTTTGTAGGCAGAGGTGTAAATAATTTAGTGCATAGTGCACTTGGTGATAATGTAAAAAGCGAAAGTGAAGCACGAGAATATTTCATTGAATACTATAACTCACATTTAACCGCAAAGAGCTTGCCCTATCCTGGAATACCAAAACTTGTTAACGATCTCATTAAAAAAGGATATATACTTGGCGTTGTTACTAATAAACGAGAACATTTAGCTGAGAAAATCGTTGAATTCTTCTTCCCTAGTTTGTTTTCAGCCGTAGTCGGTGAACGAAAAGGGTTTCCAACCAAGCCTAATCCCGACATGATAGAAAGAGCGCTAGAGCTACTAGGAGTAGATGCAAAGGAAACTGTATTTGTTGGAGATAGTGAGATAGATTATTATACAGCTATTAATGCAGATGTAACTGGAATTACTTGTACTTGGGGCTTTAGTGACAAAGCCGATTTAATGAAATTATCACCAGAATATATTGTAGATTATCCAGCTGAGATTCTAAAAATTTTGAAAACCTTATAAGAACTTATTCAAATATAGACACGACAATTAAGCAGGTATACAGTAATTAATGTAATATTAATTTTTTTTTAATATTCACCTAACATTCAACGATTGACATATAAGTTATTCATAATGAATTGATACTATATAATTAACCTAGCAATCTTATTTTTCCCCCATACTAAAAAGGTTGCAGGTACCACTTGCAGTTACTTTGTAACAACAAAAATTTTTAATAATTTCTCAATCCCTCTTCCACAAATGAAGAGCACGCAAGTGGGCTCTTCTTTTTTTATGTCTAAAAATCTCTAAAATTGAAAGGCTATTTTGCTAAATTAATCTTCGATTATTTCTGGTAACTTATTAAAATCTACGTACCGTGGATCTAATTTTGGAAGTTCTATATAAAACGTACTTCCCTCACCTACTGATGTGTTTACCCCATAAACACCTCCTGGGTGCATATTCATAACTGATTTCACTATTGAAAGACCAAGACCGGTTCCAACAACTGCTCGTTTGTGAGACTTGGCAGATTTATAATATCTATCCCATATATGAGGAAGAATATCAACATCAACACCTTCTCCATTATCTATAACTTCTACTCTTACGTTTAATCCATTTGTTGTTTGCCTAACCCATACAGTTTTATCTTCTCCAGCGTAGTTAACAGCATTATTTAGAAGGTTATATATCACCTGTACTATTTTCCCTTCGTCTGCATATACAAAGGCTTCATCCTCGTGCTCTAAGATTAGCTTATATCCCTTTGCTTCTAAGAGTTTCCCATGTACTTTCAATGGCTCATCCAAGGCTTTAACTAAATCAAACACCTTGATTTTTAAGCTCTCACCACCATCTTGTAGCCTTGAAAGATCTAACATATCATTAACTAGTCCTGCTAGCCTGGTGGTCTCATCTATTATTACCTGAATATTTTCTGGAGTAGCTTCGCCAGGGATATCTTTCATCATCTCGCTATATCCCTTTATTAATGCTAGTGGAGTTTTAAGGTCGTGGGATACGTTTGCTATAAGCTCTCTTCTGTATTTTTCTAATTTATTTAATTCTTGTGATGCATAATCTAATGACTGCATTAAATCATCAACTTCTTTGTATGGCTTATCAATTACATCAAACTCAGCATCTCCTCTTATTAAATCTTTAGATGCCTCGCTTAGCAAAACAACTGGTCCGATAAGCTGTTTAGTAATTGCTCGTATTATTAAAACTCCAAATAAAACAACCAAAACGGAAAGTGAAGCTAAATGATATACTAAAGTCATTACCTCTGCCATAGATTGAGAACAGGCACCTTCTACTACTATTAAATAACTAACATTGTTTGCATCTTTTATTATTCTTGCATAAATATACGAATCTCTAGGATGAGAGTCAGCTCGCGGTACGCTCCCTTCGTAATTATTAGGGTCATATGTTATTGTTTCAGCATACTGCCCCTCTACAATAGCTTCGTATACGTTATCATTGTTTCTAGCTAAATCATAGTATTCGCTAGTTTGATAACCGCTATGCATTTCGCATCCACCCCAAATGTGCTTGGATATCATCGGTCCATCCTCTGGAATAGGTAGTTGCGTTACGATTATACACACATTTCTCCCATTACTAATACGATGGGCTAAAACATCTAATTTTTCATTATTGATATTTTTTTCAATAATGCTAGATTGCCTTTTAACATTGTTTTTTTGGGAGGTTTCATAAAATGGAAGCAACAACAAAAAACCAAGTAACCAAGTAATTACTAGAATAATAATCAAATATGTTGAAATAATGACAGCAATCTTTTGAGATGCTGTCAGCATTTTCTTGTTTTTTTGTTTATCCTTCAAAGCGATATCCGACTCCCCTTACTGTCACTATCATATCAGCACATTCCCCTAGGCTTTTACGCAGTAGTTTAACATGGGTGTCGAGAGTTCTATCATCACCATAAAAATCATAACCCCATACTTCGTTCAATAATTTTTCTCTAGTAAGAGCTATACCTTTATTGCGAACTAAGAATGTTAGCAAATCATATTCTTTAGGTGATAGCTCAATCCTCTCCCCATCCACATGTACAATGTGCCCTAAAAAGTCAATTTTCAATTTCCCTGATTCAAAAGTATCTTTAGGCACTCCAGCTGATGAAGATCTGTTCATGACTGCTTTGATTCTTAACATAACTTCTTTGTTGTCATATGGCTTTTCAATATAGTCATCTACACCAATTTCAAAAGCATTAATTTTATCATAAGGGGCAGTTCTTGCCGATAGTATAATAATTGGGATGTTGGAAAACTTCTTTATTTCTCTAACTGCAGAAAACCCATCTAGAGCAGGCATCATTACGTCCATGATAACAATATCATAATTACCATCTCTTACCTTTTCAATAGCCTCAAACCCATCTCCTGCTTCTCCAGTAGTAAAGCCTTCAAAATTACAATATTTAACTAGCATTTGCCTAATTTCTGGCTCATCATCAACAATCAATACTTTGTACATCGTGTCCTCCTACGAAATAAATAATATTTCCACTGGTTTATTTTAATTATACACTATTTGTTTATCTTTTCATATTGCTATATTTTTCGTTTATGTAACTATATGCTCGTCACTTGATATATTATTTTACTACAAGAAAAAACACCTCCATTTGGAAGTGTTTAAGTTAGTATTAATTGTCGCAGTACTTCTTTTGAGTGAGTGTCAATTTCGCTGTGTAAGTGTTACCACCCCTCATATATACAATGTCTATTGTATCATTAACAATATGGCTATTTAAAACTCGTTTCCATTCCTCTCTAGTCGTCACTGTTTTCCCTGCAACAGTGACAATATAGTCGTTTGGATTAAGTATTGACTTTCCAGTATCATCTCTTGTCACATAAAGCCCTATCATCGGTCTAGCACTAGATGTTTTAGTAACTTCAGTAAATCCTATAATGTTATGATCTACTCTGTTTTTTACATAGTTATTATCTATAAGTTGTCTTGCTACATTTAAACATCTATCTGCTCTGCAAAAGTATGAAATCCCCGCTCCAGTCTCACCTGTTTTTCTAGAATTAGCTATACCTATAAGGGCACCATACATATTGAAAACACCACCGCCAGAGTTTCCAGGGTTCACAGCTGCTGTAGTCCTTTCTACATCCAAATCTACATTATTAACCACGACTTCTTCATTGACGCCTGATAAAATCCCTTGGCTAACTATTTGGCTATTAGAGTTTATTGGATAACCTATCATTATTAACTCTTCTGCCATGCTAATGTTGAAATTATTACTAACAACTGCTTGTATGGCTTTAGTATCTAAATCTATTTTTAGTATTGCTGTATCAGTTACAGCATCACCTTTAAAACTCTGTACTGTATATTGTAATCCATTTTTCATGGTAACTGTGATATCATTTTGGGGAACCCCTTTCACAACATGATAACTTGTTAAAATCTCCCCTTCTCCACCTATAACTACACCACTGCCTATTCCAGAGTTAAGTTCAATATTATTTTGTATTTCGCTTCTACTATGCCCAGTTGATATTTTTACAATAGAGGAAGAAACAGCTTCATATACCCCAGCTGCGCTCATTTTTTCACCAGGTTGCGTCATAGCCACTCCACTTTCTCGTGAGTCTACATATACAACTGTGTTCTTTTCAAGTGGAGCATTAATTTTTGCTTTATCAGCCACTATTTTTGCGCCTAAAAAACCAGCGCCTATCATACCGCCTATAACAAGAATCAAAAACACGGCGATAGTGCCAAATGACATTCTTTGTTTAGCAACAAGCACATTCGGCCTTTTTGAACGTGCTTCGTATGTCAATCTTTTGGCATTTCCATATGTGTATCTATCGTTATCTGTTCGGCGCATAATCCCCTAATATAATATATACTTTTATTTTAATGATTACATTCTATAGTAGTACCTTGAAATTAAAATGAACACAATGTGATTTTTAGTAATAATTTACATATTTTTAATATAAAAAGGCATCTGGAACTACCAAATGCCTTTTGAGTATGTGTTAGGCTTAAATATTATCTCCCCTGTGAGTGTGGTAGATACCTTCTTCTATATGCCTCCACACTCTCTTTAATGATTTTTTTTGCCACTTTTGCATCTTCGATTTTAACCACAGCAGTCTCTTTGCCTTCTAGTCCCTTGTATATTGTGAAGAAATGGGTCATTTCTTCCATTATGTGCTTTGGCAACTCATCTATGTTTTGATACTCGCTCCAAGATGGCTCCCTAAATGGAATGGCTACAATTTTATGGTCATTGTATCCTTCATCTAGCATAGTTATCATGCCTATCGGATAGCATCTACACATAGCAAGCGGTCTAATGCTTTCACTTGATAGAATTAGTACATCTAGCGGGTCATTATCTTCAGCATATGTCCTGGGAATGAATCCATAATTTGCTGGATAATGGGTAGAGGTATATAATACTCTGTCCAGTATCAACAATCCTGTTTCTTTATCTAACTCATACTTGTTTTTACTGCCCTTTGATATTTCTACAACTGCTATAAAATCATCGGGAGTTATTCTTTCTGCGCTAATATCATGCCAAATTGTCATATTTTTCTTCTCCTGATATTCCAAATCTTGCTTAAATACATTATATATTCAAAGCTTATTTATTGCAATATACGTATCTTCTTCTTGATTTCTTATTTCACCTATTGTTCTATTTTTCTTTTAGTCAGTTTCAGTTGGCTTTTTAATCTTCTTACTCTGTTAATCTGTGATAGTTTAAGCTGCCTATCTATTATTTTTTACGCCTTACCTATTGCATTGTCTTAACTATTTTTTGCGTTTTCATCAAATTTCTTGTATTGTACTTGATTTTTTTATTCCACCTGTTTTTCTATTTTACTTTTAGTCCGTTCTATTAACCTTTCAGCCTTATGAGCAATTTATTGTTTCGTTCACATAAAGTTCCGGATTAATTTGTTATTCACCAGGTTTTTCATTTTGATTTTCTGTTTTTTCGATGAGCTCTTTAACTTTCATCATTCTTACTATGTTACTTCTTTCATTTTCATCAAGTTTCATAGTAATGTACTTGATTGTCTCTTCAAGCTGGGGAATCATTACGTACTCTAAAGCGTTTACCCTACGCCTGTTTTTCTCAATTTCATCGGCTAGCATATTACAAGTTTTCTCTATCTCGGCTAGTTCAACTAATTTAACAAGCAGTTCACTTAAGTTGCTAATACTCATATCAAGTTCACTACTAACACTTGCAAATGAATAGGGATACAGTTCTTTTTTCTCTGATTTGGTAATGGAAATAACTGGAACTGGTACGCTCATAATATTTTTAGATGAGGTTTCTAATCCGACCGAGAATCCTGGCATAGAAACGGCTTCTTCCATCGATTGTGGGCTGGTAACTGCACTAGCAAGCAAAAATGATTTCAATGCTTTTGTAATTTCCTTTTCTACTTCTTCTCTTAGCCTTTTATTCTCTTTAATGTAAATCATAAACTGTCTGACTGTTTCATCAGCTTTATCTTTTAGGAGTTTATGTCCTCTCACAGCCATATTAAGCCTATCTTTTAGAGTCCTAAGCTCCATTCTTGTCGGATTTACATTAAGCCTTGCCATCTTACCTTTTTCCTCTGATTACCTAGTTATAATACACTAATTTTTAGATTTTACATCGTAGTACTTTTCAATGTACTCATCTCTAATTCTCTTTAATTCATTTCTAGGTAGTAGTCTTAATAAGTCCCAACCTAAATCAAGTGTTTCTTCAATGCTTCTATTTTTATTAAACCCTTGGTTTATATAATTTTTTTCAAACTCATCTGAGAATTTAGCAAACTTCCTATCCACTTCTGTTAGTGCTGCTTCACCAAGTATGATACTCAATTCTTTTGCTTCTTTACCTCTTGCATATGCACTAAATAATTGGTTCATAGTATCAGCATGGTCTTCTCTTGTTTTGTTTTTCCCAATTCCTTTATCTTTAAGCCTTGATAAAGAAGGTAGCACGTTGATTGGTGGTGTATAACCTTGTTTATATAATTCACGACTTAAAATAATCTGTCCTTCTGTTATATATCCAGTCAAGTCAGGAATTGGATGTGTTTTATCATCTTCGGGCATAGTTAAAATAGGTATTAGTGTTATACTACCTTTTTTACCCTTTATTCTCCCTGCTCTTTCATATAACGAGGCTAAGTCAGTATAAAGATAACCAGGATATCCTCTTCTTCCTGGAACTTCCTTTCTTGCTGCACTTACTTCTCTTAAAGCTTCGCAGTAATTGGTTATATCGGTCATTATTACTAGCACATGCATATCGCATTCAAATGCTAGATATTCAGCTGTAGATAGTGCCATTCTAGGAGTAGCTATTCTCTCAATTGCAGGATCGTTTGCTAAGTTCATAAACAAAACAGCACGTTCTATAGCACCTGTTTTTCTAAAATCTTGTACGAAGAAATCTGCTTCTTCAAAAGTTATTCCTATTCCTGCAAAAACAACTGCAAACTTACTATCACTACCTAAAACTTTAGCTTGTCTAGCAATTTGCGCGGCTAGTTCTGCATGAGGAAGTCCCGATGCGCTAAACACTGGTAATTTTTGCCCTCTAACTAGTGTATTTAATCCGTCAATTGCACTAACACCTGTTTGGATAAACTCATTAGGATAATCCCTAGCAACAGGATTAATGGGGCTTCCATTAACATTAACTCTCTTTTTGGGTATTATTGAAGCACCATCATCTTTGGGCTTACCCATGCCGTCAAATACTCTACCTAGCATATCTTCACTAACTGCGATTTCTAACCTTTTACCTAAAAATCTCGCTTTTGAAGTGGAAATCCTAAGACCTGCTGAGCCTCCAAATAATTGCACTAGTGCCTTATCGCCATTAATCTCTAAGACTTGGCCATTTCTCATTTCTCCATTTGCTTGCTCAATGATAACGAGTTCGTCATACTTTACATTCTCTACACCTTCTACAAGCACGAGTGGTCCTACAACTTCTTTAATTGTCTTATATTCTTTTAACATCTTTTACTATCTCCTATGATGTCTATTTGTCTATACCTTTAGTTAACCTATTAATTCAATAAATGCAGTTTTTATCTCTTGCTCAATTTCATCAAACATATTGATGTTTTCTTCCGTTATATATTTTGCACGTCCTATCTTTTCTACCACTGGTAGACTTATGATTTCATTAATTTCTACATTATGGTTAAGGGCATTAAGGCCTTGGTCGTGGAAGTATAATATTAATTTTAGCATCCTTAACTGCTTCTTTAGGGAGGCATATGTATCTGTTTCGTGAAATGCGTTTTGATGCAAATAGTCTTCTCTTAGACTTTTCGCTGTCTCCATAACTAGCCGTTCTCTATCGCCTAATGCATCCATACCGACTAATCTAACTATCTCTTCTAAACTAGATTCTTCTTGAAGTATTCTCATCCCCATAGTCCTTAAACTATTCCATTCTTGACCTAATTTATCTGCATACCATTCCCCGAGTTTTTCGGTATATAATGAATAACTTTGCAACCAATCTACAGCCGGGAAATGTCTTCTATATGCAAGTGATGCACTTAGCCCCCAGAAAACTTTTACTATTCGTAACGTAGCTTGAGACACGGGTTCAGATAAATCTCCACCAGGAGGACTTACTGCTCCGATTGCTGTAACACTACCTACAACGCCAGAACTACCAAGAACTTTTACAACGCCAGCTCTTTCATAAAATTCCGCAAGTCTACTACTTAAGTAAGCAGGATAGCCCTCTTCGCCAGGCATCTCTTCTAAACGCCCGCTCATTTCTCTTAGAGCTTCTGCCCATCTAGATGTACTATCTGCCATTATTGCAACATTATATCCCATATCTCTAAAATATTCTGCAATAGTTATTCCTGTGTATATACTTGCTTCTCTTGCAGCAACAGGCATATCAGAAGTGTTGGCGATTAGCACCGTTCTTTTCATCAATGCTTCTCCCGTTTTAGGATCGTGTAACCTTGGGAATTCATTCAAAACGTCGGTCATTTCATTACCACGCTCTCCACAACCAACATATACAATTATATCTGCATCTGCCCACTTTGCTAGTTGGTGTTGGACAACAGTTTTTCCACTTCCAAACGGACCTGGTACACAAGCTACCCCACCTTTTGCTATTGGGAAAAATGTATCTATTACCCTTTGCCCTGTAACCATTGGAGAAGAAGGCGTGAGTTTTTCTAAGTAGGGTCTAGACTTTCTAACAGGGTATTTTTGCATCATCGTAACTTTTACACTGCCTTTATCAGTTTTAATTACTGCAACCACTTCTTCTACAGTAAACTCGCCTTTTTCTATCTTTTCAACTTCGCCACTTATCCCGATTGGTACCATTATTTTATGTCTTATTACTTTGTTTTCTTGTACAAAGCCAAGCTCGTCGCCTGTAACTACCTTTTGACCAACCTTAGCTGTAGGGTTAAACTTCCAGCGTTTTTCTCTATTTAATGCAGAAGCAACAATTCCCCTACCTATTCTATCTCCACTAGCTTCTTTAATTACCTCTAAAGGTCTTTGAATTCCATCATAAATAGACTCAATAAGTCCAGGCCCAAGCTCCACGCTTAATGGCTCACCTGTTGACTCTACCGGCTCACCAGGACCTATTCCACCAGTTTCTTCATAAACCTGAATTGATGCCTTATCCCCTCTAAGTTCAATAATTTCACCTATCAGATTTTCCTCACTAACTCGCACAACATCAAACATCTTGCTGTTTGCCATGCCTTCTGCTACTATCAGTGGACCACTTACTTTTACAATTTTTCCAACTGCTTCTTTCATTGTATCTCCTATAATTTTCAAATTTGACATCTTATTTAATGTCTAATATATTAACTCCTATAGCTCTTTCTACATTGCTTGATATGTTTTTCATGCCATACCCAGAACTTCCTTGCGCACTTGGTATTGGCAGTATTATGGGATATGGTTTTGTTCTATATCTATCAATTGTATCTTTTATTTTTTCTGCAAAATCTTCGGTAATGAGTATGATAGAATATGACCGTGCTAATTTTTTCACAGCCTCTACTGCTTCAAAATAATGGGTTACAGGAAAGGTATCCACACCCACCGCTTTGAACGGTAATATATTATCCTTTTGCCCTATAATAGCCATTTTATTATTTCTATTCATATTTCACCCTTGTTTTTACAAGTATAACTATCTAGCTCTCTTTCCTATCTCATTTCAGTAACGTTATTTTTTCTTACTACCTTTATTACAGCTTATATATAATTTCCTTTTATATTTCATTACAGGAAGGTTATTTTTCTGCTACCCAAACTTCACCTTTATTACAGTTTATCTGTGTAATTTCCTCGCTCTCTTTTCCTTCAGGGTATAGGAGTATTGTTTTTCTTACAAACAAGATTTACTCTCACTTCCCTAATTTCACCTTTATTGCAGTCTATATGTATAACTGTCTGATTCTCTTTTCCATCTCTACTTTAGGAACATTGTTTTTCTTACAAACAAGTATTACTCTTACTATCTTAATTTCATTTAGTTTCCCTAAGTAGTATCCAACGATTGGTGCAGCACTTAACATGTCTGCTTTTTTTGTGGCAAATATTTTTAGTAAATAATTATCTTGCTCGGTTTCGTATGACGCAAAATCTGCATCTTTTACTGAGTCATAGAAATCTCTGTACTCTGTCCCTTTCAGTTCTTTTTCAAGCTTTTCTTTGTCATCTAATTTAGCAAAAAACTCAAGTGTTAAACTCCCACCTTCCACAAAATTAGATTCAAAAAACTCATATCCAGCTTCGATTTTAATCGTTCTTAAGAAGGTTAAAATATTTGTCAAATCAGTCAGTACTTTGAAATATTCTATGACTGCTTTATCAATACCATGTTTAGAAAGCCTTTCTTTAATGTCTCTAAACATCGCTTTGTCTATCACTACATCTATAACTCGAGGCGTTAGATTCCCTTCCTCAAATAAATTATTAACATAATCGAAAGCCTCTCGCATATGTGTATTTTCTAATTCCATTTCTTTAAACTGCTCTTTAATCTTCGCAACCGAAATTAACCCATAGGGAGAAAGTAGCTTGTCTGCATCCGATATATTTCCATATTGCTCTTTACAAAGCACTTTAAGGTTGTGATAATCTGCTCTTAAAAAGAAACACTCTAGTCCAATGTCTTTAGGAGCACACTCGTGCATAAACTCATAAAGAAGTCTTTCTTCTTCAACTAGTATGGAATAAAAGTCATCAGGCTCAACCATCATACCGCCAGCATAATTTATTTCAAATAAAATACGAACAGCTTCATCTAACGACTTAGATTCTTGCATCCGTCTTATTCTTTCTTCCGATATGAAATTGTTTTCTTTTGCTTTAGCTCTGCCGTTTGCAAATAATAACCCTTCTTTCATTCCTCTTTAATACCCTAACCTTATTGAAACTCGTCTTTGTCTAACCGGCCAATTATTGCTATTGTTCCTTGTTGAGCTCGTTTTTACCTAAACGATTAATTATCTATTATACTTACTTGTTGAACTTGTTTTTCTTTGTGGTCAACTATCTACTATTATTTCTTGCTGCGCTCGTTTTTATTTAAGCGATCAACCGTCTACCATAATTACTTGTTGAATTCATATTTTTTTGAACTTGTTTTTCTTTGTGATCAACTATCTACTATTATTCCTGGCTGAACTCGCTATTACTTGAGCAAGTTTAGTTGCTAGCTCTATTTGAAAAGCTTTTCTACTATTTCTGGCTCGAAATTATCTCTAATAGTTGCTAGCTCTACTTCTAGTGTCATATTCTTGTCAGTTTTATCTCCTTGGAGGATGATGCCACCAGCAAAATCACCATATGTTTTTGAAAGAGATATCTTCTTTTTGGCTTTTTCTCCAGCTTTTTTTATAAACTCGCTAGTTAGCAATTCCTTATCCGACTTAGAAACTATAACCACATCACCATCATCAGCACATTCGACCATTTTTTCGATAAGTTTTTTATAATTTTTCTCATCGCTTTTTATGGTAGATAACGCTATATCAAAAACTTCAGTTAAGATATCTTGTTTGGTTTGAAGCACCATTTTTCTTGCCTCAATTTCTGCCGATGAAAGTCTGCGCTTTATTATATCCTCTCTTTCTTTATATGATGCTTCCATATTTTCTTTTAGATATATATCTGCATCATTTCTAGCAATTGATAGCGTTTCTTTAGCTTTAGCACTAGCCTCTTCAGAAGTGGTATTGGCTATTTTCCTAGCATCATCAATTATTTTTGCAATAATTGCTTCTCGTCCGTTCATGTTATCTCCTCATTACACCCAGTTAGGAATAAATACTGCTAAAAAGCTAACTAAAAACGATAAAAGCGCATATGTTTCAACCATGGTAGTCATAAGCATACCCTTTCCGCTCTCTTCTGGTCTTTTAGCAACTAATCCAATGGATGCAACAGCAACATTGCCTTGATATATGGCACTAACTAGTCCGCCAATTGCAATTGGTATACAAGCAGCTAATATCCCAAGCCCACCACCAACACTTATATATGTGCCAGTTGCTGGCATCATAAATCCTGATAGAGCTTGAATCTTTATAAGACCCATAAAGCCTACTATAAAGCCATAAATTCCTTGCGTTGCAGGTAATAGTGTTAGTAATAGACATTTCATAAACTTGTCAGGATCTTCGGCTACAACACCAGCTGCTGCTTGTGAAGCCCTTGACACGCCTATTGCAGAACCAACACCACTTAAGATAACTGCAATACCAATACCAATCATTGCATAAACTACTCCCATAATATTCATATTAAAACCTCGTATAATAATGCTGTTTAGATTTAACCAGTCAACTCGGTTAGCAGCATCACTTATGTCTTTTATTTTTAACGCTCTTCTATCTACTTTAAGAGCAATTGTAGAAACTCTCCCCATACCATAATGCCACTTAAGTTTAACCAGTCAACTCGGTTAGCAGCATTACTTTGTTCTTTATTTTGAATGTTCCCCTGCTTGCTATTAAGAGCAATTGTGGAAGTTCTCCTTGTATAAATTCTATATATTCTATTTTGAATGTTCTCCTATTTGTCCACTAGAGACAATTGCGGAAGTTTTCTACATTCTCGTATTTAATTTACTTATTATATTTTCACCTTGCGGTTTAGTCTATATATCTTCTTACTTAGTCTCAACGCTTTGTTAGTTATCCAGATATGTATACTTTGTTTTATATCCTAACGGTAGGAATGCCTTGCCACTCCCCTCATAAAACTTTCCAAAGAACTCAACATAATGTAGCCTTGCATTATGTACATATGCACCTAGTAGATTAATCCCTAAATTAAATGTATGACCAACCACTAATATTGGAATAGCTATCAGCCAACCTATCCATAATCCACCAAAGATAAGATTAACTATTATTCCACCAAGCATATTTAGAGCATACCCTATAACTCCTGATGTTAAACCTAATCCAAATAGTCTTGAATAACTTAATAAATCGCTAACTACATTAATACTCCCATAAACATTTCCTAAAGCACCAGTTACCATCTTAATCGGATTTTTCTTACCGATAGCACCACCAATGATTAACATAATAAGACCTACAAGTGCTATATATGTTCCAACTTTTGCAGATACCCCATACCAAGCTGGTACTGGGTCAGGATTAATTGCACCTAAAAACACCATTAAATTGGGATAATAGCAAAAAACAGCGATAAACAGTACAGCCCAACTAAATTGATTAAATATTCCATGCAATGCTCTTTTCGCCTTAATTTCTGCCACACCCTTGAGTATGAAGCCTGTCCCTAGATGTAGCAAACCTACTGCTATCGCTACAACAAATAACATAAGCGGCCTATCCATTGGATTAAACCAAGTGAAATAGCGAAGGAAAGTTTTTTCAGGAGTTACACCAAACCAGCTACCAAATAACGCTCCCCAAATAATTGTGCTTATGCCACAAAATGCAAACATCCAAATCATCTTACCACTATCTTTGACTGGTTTAATAATTTTGATAAATGCAAAACAGGCAATTGACATTAAAACGCCATATCCAGCATCGCCTAGCATAATTCCAAATATTAGGAAATAAAACAAAGCAACAAATATTGCGGGGTCTCTTTCTCTATAGTTAGGCACCCCAAACCCATTTGTTATCACTGTGAAAGAATCTGCAAACTTATCGTTTTTAGTTAGAGTTGGTGGATTTTCACTTTCTAGTGGTTCTCTAAAATATACTTCAGTTCTTTTAGTTTTTTCTTCTATTAGTTGAGTTAATTCTTCTACCTTTTCGCTTGGTACCCATCCTTCCATAATGAAAGCTTTTTTGGTTCCAGGACTATTTTCCATACAAGTAATCTTTGCAAGTTCTAACATGTAATTATCGTAGAGCACCTTAAACTTGTATAAGTCAGATAGATAATTCATAGCATCGCTATATTTTTGTTTCCTAGCTTTTTCAAGACAAGTTAATTTTAAACTTATATCCTCAACTACTTCACTCGCCGTTTTTTCATCTTGAAAAGTACATCTTGAAAACTCAAACTCATTTAACAATGTCCTTGCCTCTTCGGCTTTATCTTTATGGCACATCATAAAAAATGGTTTAAATTGCTTTCCCTCAAAGTCTTTAATAACTCCGATTTCAACTGCTCTTTCTTTCAACACTTCAAGCTTTGAAGATGGAACCAAACCGAAAAATGATGTTGTTGCCTTTGTGTTTTGAACAGTTGAAAATTTTATATCCGCATCGATGTATGGATTATATTGTTCAAGTTTAGCAAGCTCTCTTGCTTGCTCGCTTTTTAAGTCAATTAAAAAGTTGTTAATATCTTCTAATTCTGAAACAATTGCTAAAATATCAACCTCATCTTTAGCAAGTTCTTCATATTCTTCTAGTTTAACTAGTTTGTTTTCCCTTTTGAAATTAGTTTTTGGTAAAGTGTACTGGCTATCCTTTTTCCTTGAAAATAGTTTTTTAATGTCAAATTTTTTATTTTCCCTTGAGTCTTCATCAGCAGTTTGTATGATTTCAGGCAGATTAGCTTGTACTATATCATCACTAGGCGTTATAACTTCATCAGCCTTTTCTTGTTTTTCTGCACTAGCTTTGTCTATTAATTTTTTATTTTTATTAGCCTCTTTTTCATCTCTTTTCAATTGTGTTTTTTGCTTAATGTACATTTCTCTTAAAAATGTAATTGCAAAACTAAGTTTAAGTAGCTTGCTTTCTACATTAGCCCTACGCTCTTTCAGGTCGGGATAGCTAGTAAGTTCTAATAGGTCTTTGGATATAATCTCAACATAGCCAGTGTTAAGAAATAGCTTCATTAGTCTAGCTTCTTCGCTAGAATGTGCTATTAAATTCATCTTGTGCATACTTACAATAGCCATGTATCCTATTCTTCCTCTTTTCTAATTAATCTCGGGTTGCCTGTTAAGGTTTTCAAAAAACAACCCTGCACCTCTATTCCCTATATTCTTATTAAGCCTTTTTATGTTCTTATGTCCTATGTAATCCTATACAAACTTTTAAATCCCGTCTATAACCAAGAACACCTATTATGTTCCGATTATGCTTTGTTGCTCCTTAGTCCATATTTTTCAAACAATTTATCATTTATATATGAAATAGCATCCTCTTTTTTTGTATCTTTTTTTAGTTTTGTACATTTTTTAGATTCAGCTTTAATAATTTCGTCAAACTGTAAATTAGCATCACTATTAGCTTGTGCTACCACACTTTTACGATCAGAATTTACTTTTTCTATTGCTTGTGTACGAATTTTTTCAGCTTCATCATCTGCGTGGGCAACAGTTTCTTTAGCATCCTCTAAAGCCTGCTTAACTATTTCTTCCGCTTGATCTTCTGCTTCAAGTACGGCTTTTAAGGTTTCTTCTATCATTTTTGCCCTCCGATAAATATAATGAATACGAATGCTTTTTAGTAAACCACCTCATCCATCTAGAGGCTATGCGTTCCATATTTTTTTATCAAACCATTCATATAATGCGTTAAATTGCATAACATAAAAGCTTTTCACACTTAAATATTTTATTATAATAACAAATATCGATATAATTGTCACCCTTACATTAGAATTAAATTATAATATTATAACTATAGTATTTCTTAAAATTAAGGTTGAACTATAATAACTAGCCTTTAAAATCTCTTATCATTATTTCTTTTGCTATATAAAAAACTGATAACGAAGACTTCTAATCTAAGTTACCAGTTTAAATATTTAGTAGTAAAGGTAGAGTCTAAATATAAAACTACTATTTTTCTTCAACTTTTTCAGCTTTTATAAGATCTCTAATTTCTTTTAATATACTCGCAACATCTTCTGAAGCTTCTACAACAGGCTCTTCTTTCACGTCTTCTGCAACTACAATTTCTTCAACTTCAGCTTTTTCTTCTTCAGCCTCGTCCGTCTTATTATGATGAGCTAGCTCTGCTGCTTTTTTACCCAACTCTTTTGCCTTTGATAAAGCTCTTATCATTAAAAATATTGTGAAAGCTATTATCAAGAAATCTATTATCGTTTGAATAAAGTTACCATATCTTAAAATACCTGCAGGTCTTAAAATTGTACCATCTGCAGCTATTACAGCTTTCTTAAATACCCATTGTAATTCTGCAATTGATGTTGTTTTAAACATCGCACCAATTAAAGGCATTAGCATATCGTTAACTAAACTAGAAACAATTTTACCAAATGCGCCACCGATAATGACACCGACTGCCATATCTAATACATTTCCTCTTGTAACAAATGCTTTAAAATCTGCTACAAAAGTACCCTTTTTCCTTTCTTTTTTTACCTTTGCCATATTGTACCTCCCTTAAATAAATCTCTTATGATTTTATGCTATAAATAGTAGTGCTTCTCACTTATTTTGTCAATATTATTATGATTTTATTTGTTGACATACAGTCCTCACCATAGCGTTTTTTCAACATACTTCAGCCACACTTGCGCTACACAATAGAGTGCCTACTTGCTATGCAAACTAATATAATAAGCATTATCAATCACACTCCAGCCTTTTAAATAAAATTCCGTTACTCTTGAAAATTTAATTAGAAACAAAACGCGACTATAAAACTCACTAGAAATTAATAATCACTTCCACCAGGGGTTTCATCAAAATATGTGGCAAATAAGTCGGCTGCTTGGGTGAGAACTACTAACGGATGTTTGTAGCAGGCAGATCCTATTTGATAACTACCTCCTATTACTCTTTGGTCAAAACCACCCATATGCCAGTTAATAGCCATTGCCTCATCTCTTGTTAACTTCATATAGCTACTCAAAATGTATACGGATTTTTCGCCATGTCCATATGGAAGTTCTTCGTCAACCGTATAAAAAGGAACTTTTATCCACTCCCCTCTTTCATCCTTTCTATTTCGCATTTCGACTTTATAAAAGTTAATTTTACATACATCGTGAAGTAAACCTATTATAGCAATACTCTCATCAGTTATACTTTTTGCCCATTCACTTTTTTCATTAGCAACTAGTTCTTTTAACCTATAATAAACTTTTATACTGTGCATACAAAGTCCACCAGGTTCAGAGGAATGGAACTTGGTACTTGCTGGAGCATCAAAAAAATCGCTGTTACTAGAACACAAATAATCTAAAAACTCCTTTGCCCCTTTTCTTTTTATGTTGTCGTTATAGATTTTTATAAATGTCTCTTGAATTGCTTCTTTGGTTGTCATTTTCTTCTCGTATAATAATGTTGTTTGAATTTAACCAGTAAAAACGGTTAGCAACATCATTTGTATATATCATTTTGAATCCTTGAATATTGTTTTTTCACCAACATATATCCTTATACTAGCTGCTTTAATGATACTACATCTAACTATCAATTTCAGAATAATAAATATCTACATTATCATCACAAGTTAAAAGTATTTTATTATCATAAATCTTAGATATATCTAATTTTTGAGTTAATGTAATTCCTTCATTTGTTAAAAAGACACTAACTATACCATCTATGAAATAAATATCGCATTCTAGATTATCCATATCATTTAATCTTCTTTGACTATATTTATCAATCAAATCGCCTACACTAAGAAGGGCTATATTATTCCCAAAATATAGGTATGCTCTATCGTGAGGATTATCCCCAAGCTCAAGTGTAAATTCTCCTTTTACCCCATTTGGAAATGTTAGATGTAATTGAAAGTTTTCTTCACTTAATTCAGATACTTCTCTTTTCCATACCTTCCCTAGCTTTTGCTTTCCTACAACTCTACATTTAGATTTAATTTCTCGTAGTTGTAAAGATACTATATTGCCTACTTTAGTCCAAAGCTCTCGCATGACTAATGAATCATCTATAGCACCAAGTAATATGTTTCTCCCATCACCAATTACATTAACTCTTGGACTATTTAAGTTATCTAAACATTTAATCTCTGTATCAAAAGCATATCTTTTACCTTCAAAGTCAATACCACCTTTTGTATAACAAAAACCATCCTTTGTTTTGAAAAACAGCACCCACTCATCGCCTGTCATTTGAAGGGCAGGATGGGTAGGAGATAAAGGTTTGAATGTATCAATATCTAGACAATGAACCCAGCTTAAAATACTGACTGACTCATATACACTCATTACACCGTTTCTATTAGATGCGATGAGATAATATTTATTTCCATCATGAAACACCTTTGGATGCATAAGCCCTATTTTGTTAATAACAGGAACAGGAAATACTTCTACTTCGCCCTCCAAGGTCATCGAAATTAGTCTTATGCTAGATTTTTTTGTAGTAGAATAGATTAAATATATTTTTTTGTTTTTTACAAGTACTGAACCAGTATCACATTCTTCATCAATAGGAATTTCTATCTCGTCTCCGAAATTTATCAAATCTATGGATGTAGTATAAAAAATCCCTTTTTGTCTTCTTTTTCCATAAAAGAGATAATATCTATCATTAATAAATGTTAGCCCTATCGGACGAATGTTTTTTTGTGAATACATCATTTTATACTCCAAATTGTTGTCTTGCCTTTCGATTACTAAACAACTAAAACCCTGTTTCGTATACTGCTATTAATATATAATATTATTTTAATTAGGTCAATGTGAAATCCGTATGGATAACACATAATTCCAGCATTTGTGGACATTTTATTCCAGTGTTTGTAGACTTTTCATTCCAGTATTTGTCGACTTTTCATTCCAGTGTTTGATGACTTTTCATTCCAGTGTTTGACGACTTTCTATTCCAGTATTTGTACCAGTTGTGTACTTGTCAACAAAAGTAAATTTTACTTGTATTTGAAATGATAGAAACAATAACATTCAAAGTTGAAAACAAAAATATTTCTATACAACGCTTTCTAATAATTTTTAATGTTGTATCGATGTTGCAAAACATGTTGCATTTTTTATGATAATAAAACATTTTTTATATAATTTTGCTTTCTAGCCACATGTTTTTAGGTTTTCGATGTTGCAAAAGATGTTGCAACATGGTACTACACTTGGAGCACCAATTGATATTACATAATTATTGCTTTTGTAGTAGACTGCTTGTCAAAAATACATTCTTTACATAAAGTTTAAGTTCGCACTGCAACGCTACCCGACCACCCTCGCATCGATACAATCCGTACCCCTTGAAAAATTCCGTACCCCCATTCTAACCGCTTATTTTTGTATAAAATGGTCAAATTTTGCATAATCCTACTAAAAATTAAAAAACACGAACCATTTAATATCATCTAAAGCTATATGCTTGGTATAACGCCAATATTAAACTTATATATTGGAAGTAAAACCTAATTATTTATGTTTCTTTTTAGCTAAACATTTTCTTTTTTTAGCTGGCTTTATAACATTGCTTTCTGCCTCTTCTATATTAAGTAAATACTCTTCTTTATCAATGTGTGGACTTTCCAAATCAGTTATAATATCTGCTTTTTCTTTAAATAACTTTATCCAATCATATTGCGGAAACGCCTCTATAATTTCTATTAACACATCGGAGGCACACATTATTTCATACTGGTCTGCATTCTTCAAAAATTCTAATGTTTCTTGATAATCCTTTGTCAATATTTCTTTTAACTCAGTTAGCCCTACTAAATCAAAGTAATTTTGGTCATATAAAGATTGTCGAACTTTTAACATTTCTTGTATCTTTTGCTTTAACATAATCCCCTCCATCTGTATATAAGATTCTTATTTGGTTTGAAATTCTAAAAAGCACTATCAGTTTTCACAAGTGATCAATATTTTAGAGAAGTTATTGAACTTATATTAAGTTCTACTACTTGTGTTTCTTATGCTTTTTACTTACTTTATACCTAGTGCTTAATAGCCTTGATACATCTACATTTTTAATTATATGATTAACATCTATTCTTGGATTGGTTTCATCTCTTATATCTTTGTTTGCTGATATTAGATCTTCTAACCATTTTTGGTTAATTGTTTCCCCATGGTTTTTATCTCTTCTTTTTTGAAGTTCTTGAATCTTGTCATCAATAATCTGGGTTAATAAGTCAAAATTGTCAAATCTGGAAATTTCATCTAGTTGATTTTTACTTAACCTTGGAAGAGTAGTTAACACCTTATGTATAGTGACAAGTGTCTCAGGCTTCAATTTTCTGTATGGATTTTTAATAACAAACTCAGCTTCTCTTATGTTCGAGAAATATTCTTCTTTATCAATATGTGGGCTTTCTAAATCAGTTATAATATCAGCCTTTTCTTTGAATAACTTTACCCAATCATATTGTGGAAAGGTTTCGACAATGGCAACCAACACGTCTGAAGCGCACATAATTTCATACTGATTTGCATTTTTTAAAAATTTAAGCGTTTCTTCATAGTCTGCAGTCAAAATTGCTTCTAATTCGTCTAAATCAAACAAATCAAAAGTACTTTCATCTTCATCATACATAACTTGCCTTACATTTAATATTCTTTCTATCTTCTGTTTTACCATCACTCCTCCTTCAATGCAAAAATCCTAATATTGTCTAAACTAATTATATGGTGATAATCGCTTATTTCCTTCTAAATAGTACATCATTTGCAGTTTTAGTTTTTTGTGAAAGCTCTGAAACCGTTCTTTCAATCTTATAAAACTTATTATTTCTTTTATTCGTGTTTATGTCATTTCCTTCTCTGCTGTTTTCTTACGCACTATTGGATAAAAATCCTTCACATACATTATACTTACTCCTAGATATATAGCCAAAACTATAAACGCTGAAGGAAATATATAATAATGATACCACCCTCCTCTATCAACGAAACTTCCTAGGTTTACCCAAATAGATACACCTAAATACCAAATTAAAAATATAACAGTCAAAATTATACAAGCGATAATGCCTGGCCTATGTTTTGCAATACGATTTTTATTTCCTGAAATACCGTAACAAAATGCCATATAAATTGTCGGAAATAATGTAAAGATGCTGCTACTCATAGATATAAAAAGCCAAAAAAACGTAGATAAAATCATGCCATACCAATACCGACTCTCATCTTTCGGAATTCTATTTTTCATATCTTCTATTAAGACAATAGCAATAATAGACAAAACCACATGCATAATCAGCGGCAAAAAACAAAAGACAATCTTACGCCTAGTAGCACTATCCACTTTAGCCATATAACATCTCCTGTTTTTCTAATAATCTCATTATACCACAGTTATACCACAGATAAAATTGCCGTGTAATTGCATAAATTTGTCTCTCTGCTTTATTTAAAGTGACATCCGAAGTGACATTTTTTGTCACTTTGAATTGTTAAAATAAGAGTCTTTACAATATATAAAGTTTATTGAGCCATTAATAATCTCTATAATTAATTATTATTTTTATGGTAGACATGGTAGGTTCTTGATTAAAAATACATCCTTTACATAAAGTTTAAGTCCGCACTGCGGCACTGTATTGCCACCCTCACTTTGATACAATCCGTACACCTTCCAAAAACTCCGTACACCTTGAAAATTTTCCGTACAGCCTGCAAAAATTCCGTACACCTCAAAATATTTCCGTACACCTATTCTAACCGCTTATTTTTGTATAAAATGGTCAACTTTTGCATAAAATGGATAAATGTGAAAAAGGTACGAACCACTTAACCCGATCCGTACCTTCCCAATTTTCTACAATTTCCTACAAACCCTACCGCAATGCGGATGCGAAATTACTTATCTTTATGTCAAATCAATCACCAAAGCAGGCACGACACCAACGCTAGTATTGTCGACTCTATTTGAGTTATTTATATTTTCGCAATTAAGTCCTTTTCCTCTGTAATCTATACAGCGTACATAGCAACTATTTGCCCAACTATAGTAGGGGGATCTTAACCACCAATATGCGGCGTTTCTATAATAATCTGTACTTGTGTTCATACTCACTCCCGTAGCGATACTATAATCACTTACCTTTCTTATTCTACTACCATCGTTATTGTCAAAATTACTGTTGAATCCATACCCTGCATTTATTATCTCTCTATAACTAGGCAGAAAAATCATGTCATTTGTGTTTCCACATTCATATTGTGCTCCACTAGAGCCAGTATATCCCGTACTATAGGTGCTATTGTCTACCTCTGTTATTTGAATAATTTCTTTTTGTAAATTACTAAAGGCTTTGTTATAAAACTCCTGATTTAACCAGGCTCTTATCTCACTTTCCACATAGTTATGTGAATATATCCCATTTTGCGAACCTGAATAATAATAGTTATACCTCATATTTGCTACTATGCTCTCACATAAAATTAGGGCCTTCCCATTGGTTATATTTAATATTCTCCACTTGATTGGTTTTACTTTGAAATAATAAACCGTTCCTATTTCTACATTTGCATTATTGGAGAATTTATAATTAGTTGTTCTAGGATTTGCTACTACTCTCGCATAGTATTCACCATCGTTCCCTAAGTAATATCCACGACTATCTATAGTTTCTGTTATTGTTACATCACTTGTCTTAATTGTTTGTGGCCATTCACCAAATAAGATATGTGTACCAGTTGCGTCGAGATTGCCATCTGCATCTATCCTTTGATATTGAGGCACACTAGCATCGCCCCATCTCGCATATAGAATTATTGTCGTATCTTCAACCGCCCAAGCTTGTATCTCAAAACCATTTTTATTCCAAACATTTAAACCTTTTCCTAAATTATCAGTGATTCTCTCTCCCGCAGCCATATCAGTGTACCACCCAGTAAAAGCCTGCGTTGGGTCACTATGTGTAGGAATTGGGAAATTAATAGTTGAATCATATGAAATGGTTGTTGTGTCAGGACTTAAGCTGTTTCCACCATTGATATCAAATGTCACTGAAGTAGTTATTGCTTCCCAATTTGCTGTATACGACCTATCACCCGTACTTCCATTTACAATTGTTACACTCATATTAGTTGAACCTGCTAATTCCGTCCCGCTCCAGCCAACGAAGTTATATCCTGTTTTTGTTGGATTGTTTAATGTGATATCTAAACTTTCAATAGTGTAACTAGTTGGATTTGCATTCTCATAACTAATTATTCCACCATTTAATGTGTAGTTAATATTATATGGAGTTGGAGTCCAGTTGGCTGTGTATGTTCTCTCTCCATAACTCCCCTTTGTAATTGTTACCATTGTATTGTTGCTACCTATCAAGTCTGTCCCGCTCCAGCCCCTAAATGTATAACCATTCTTCGTTGGATTGTTTAGAGAAAAAGTTTCTGTTTCCACTGTATATTTTGTTAGGTTTGCTATAGCCACCTCGCCATCATTTAAGGTATAACCTATCGTGTATTCTATAGTTGACCAATTTGCTGTATACGACCTATCACCCGTACTTCCATTTGTAATTGTTACACTCATATTAGTTGAACCTGTTAATTCCGTCCCACTCCAGCCTATGAAATTATAACCCGTTCTTGTTGGATTATTTAATGTGATATCTAAACTTTCAATAGTGTAACTAGTTGGATTTGCATTCTCATAACTAATTATTCCACCATTTAATGTGTAGTTAATATTATATGGAGTTGGAGTCCAGTTGGCTGTGTATGTTCTCTCTCCATAACTCCCCTTTGTAATTGTTACCATTGTATTGTTGCTACCTATCAAGTCTGTCCCGCTCCAGCCCCTAAATGTATAACCATTCTTCGTTGGATTGTTTAGAGAAAAAGTTTCTGTTTCCACTGTATATTTTGTTAGGTTTGCTATAGCCACCTCGCCATCATTTAAGGTATAACCTATCGTGTATTCTATAGTTGACCAATTTGCTGTATACGACCTATCACCCGTACTTCCATTTGTAATTGTTACACTCATATTAGTTGAACCTGTTAATTCCGTCCCACTCCAGCCTATGAAATTATAACCCGTTCTTGTTGGATTATTTAATGTGATATCTAAACTTTCAATAGTGTAACTAGTCTGGTTCGCATTCTCGGAACTAACTGTTCCGCCGTTTAAATTATAAGTAATCGTGTAATCTGTTATTTTCCATTTAGCAACTAACTCTACATTTGAGTCTATATTCCATATTCCAGTATTGTCTATTTTATCAGCATCTAAAAACCATCCTTCCAAACCATACCCTTCGTATGTAGGTGTTGGGATTTCATAATTTGC
>DAONQC010000010.1:0-50724 GCA_035409945.1 Clostridia bacterium | reverse complement strand
AGGAATTTCGCTACCTTAGGACCGTTATAGTTACGGCCGCCGTTCACTGGGGCTTAAGTTCGGTGCTTCGATTGCTCTAACACTTCCCGTTAACCTTCCAGCACTGGGCAGGCGTCAGCTCCTATACTTCAACTTACGTTTTAGCAGAAACCTGTGTTTTTGATAAACAGTCGCTCGGGCCTTTTCACTGCGGCCGACCGTGAGGTCGGCACCCCTTCTCCCAAAGTTACGGGGCAATTTTGCAGAGTTCCTTAACAACAATTATCCCGCTCGTCTTGCAATTTTCTTGCCGTCTACCTGTGTCGGTTTGCGGTACGGGCACCATTCCACATATTTAGCAACTTTTCTCGCCAGCGTGAATTCATCTACTTCATTACTATTTTTCACTCCGCATCATCACTCAGCCTTTACAGATGACGTACTTCACTATCATCCAGCCTTATGATTTGCGCGCAGCTATCCATCACTGCGCCTAGACTATCCTTCTGTGTCATTGCATCATTTAAACGTGGTCAGGTGGTACAGGAATATATACCTGTTGTGCATCGAATACGCCTTTCGGCCTCTCCTTAGCCCCCGACTAACCCTGGTTGGACGAACCTTCACCAGGAACCCTCAGACTATTGACGACGAAGTTTCTCACTCCGTTCTCGCTACTCATGCCAGCATTCTCTCTTGTATACAGTCCACACCCGCTTCCGCTGATGCTTCAGCCCGTATACATTGCTCCTCTACCGATACAAATTTTGTATCCCTAAACTTCGGTGTACAGTTTTAGCCCCGGACATCTTCGGCGCTCCACTACTCGACCAGTGAGCTATTACGCACTCTTTAAATGAATGGCTGCTTCTAAGCCAACATCCTGGCTGTTTTAGCGGTAAAACCTCCTTTGCCACTTAACTGTAACTTGGGGACCTTAGTTGTAGATCTGGGCTGTTTCCCTTTTGACAATGAAACTTGTCTCCCACTGTCTGACTCCCTTGAATCAAATATCCGCCATTCGGAGTTTGATAAACTTTGGTAAGGCGCGAACCCCCCTAGGTCATTCAGTGCTCTACCTGCGGTATTCTATCAAGAGGCTAGCCCTAAAGCTATTTCGAGGAGAACCAGCTATCTCCGAGTTCGTTTGGAATTTCCCCGCTAACCACACCTCATCCCCGTACTTTTCAACGGACGTGGGTTCGGTCCTCCGCAGCGTCTTACCGCTGTTTCAACCTGGACATGGTTAGGTCACTCGGTTTCGGGTCTACGTCATGCAACTATGGCGCCCTATTCAGACTCGCTTTCGCTTCGGCTCCGTCACTTAATGACTTAACCTTGCTACACAACGTAACTCGCTGGCCCGTTCTACAAAAAGTACGACACCACACTATTCAGTAGTGCTGTGTCTGTTTGTAAGCATATGGTTTCAGGTTCTATTTCACTCCCCTCCCGGGGTTCTTTTCACCTTTCCCTCGCGGTACTATTTCTCTATCGGTCACTAGGTCGTATTTAGCCTTAGGAGATGGTCCTCCCGTATTCCCACCGGATTCCTCGTGTCCTGCGGTACTCTGGATACACTCAACTTCAGCATCATTTCGTTTACGAGGCTATTACTCTCTTTGGCCCAACTTTCCAGTTGTGTTCTACTATAATGCATCTTGTCTACAAGTGTCCTCTACCCCTTTACATATCACTATGCAAGGTTTGGGCTCTTCCCTTTTCGCTCACCACTACTAGGGGAATCGATTTTTCTTTCTTTTCCTCCAGGTACTAAGATGTTTCAATTCCCTGGGTTCCCTCTCTATACCCTATTTTATTCAGGTATGAGTAGCATAAAATTACTTATGCTGAGTTTCCTCATTCGGAGATCTACGGATCGCAGGTTATTTGCACCTACCCGTAGCTTATCGCAGCTTATCACGTCCTTCTTCGGCGCCTAGTGCCTAGGCATCCACCGTATGCTCTTTGTAGCTTAATCAAAAATCTAATATAAACTTTGTTGTTTACTCTAGCAAAATATCTTATTCGTGAATTTGTCGCATTACTCTATTTTATTTCTCGCGTACATTCTTAATTAATGATATTTGTCTTTACTCTAATTTTTATGTCTCTCTTAATATTATGCAGTTGTCAAGGTGCTAGGTAGTACCCTTGTTTTTTGAACAGAAAAGATTTTTGTTGGAATTAAAACCAAGAAAATTTATACACTCAGCATATTCTGTTAGTGTTTGCACACTTTGTGCTTTATACACTCGACATTACTCGTTAGTGTAATCAGTTATAAATAACTGACCTCAACTAAAGTAGGTAAATCCTACTCCTTAAAAGGAGGTGATCTAGCCGCACCTTCCGGTACTGCTACCTTGTTACGACTTCACCCCAGTCATTGATCTTACCTTAGGCGGCTGCCTCCTTACGGTTAGCTCACCGACTTTGGGTACTACCAACTCCCATGGCGTGACGGGCGGTGTGTACAAGACCCGGGAACGCATTCACCCCGACGTTCTGATTCGGGATTACTAGCAACTCCGACTTCATGTAGGCGAGTTGCAGCCTACAATCCGAACTGAGACCATTTTTCTGAGATTTGCTCAATATCGCTATATTGCTGCTCTTTGTTATGGCCATTGTAGCACGTGTGTAGCCCAAGACATAAGAGGCATGATGATTTGACGTCGTCCCTTCCTTCCTCCACGTTACCGCGGCAGTCTCGCTAGAGTTCCTAACTTAATATTGGCAACTAACAACAAGGGTTGCGCTCGTTTTGGGACTTAACCCAACATCTCACGACACGAGCTGACGACAACCATGCACCATCTGTCTGCATGCTCCGAAGAGAAACCATATTTCTATGGCGATCATGCGATGTCAAGTCTTGGTAAGGTTTTTCGCGTTGCTTCGAATTAAACCACATGCTCCGCTGCTTGTGCGGGTCCCCGTCAATTCCTTTGAGTTTCAACCTTGCGGCCGTACTCCCCAGGCGGGGTACTTATCGCGTTTGCTACGACACTGGAAGAGTTGATACTCCCAACGTCAAGTACCCATCATTTACGGCGTGGACTACTGGGGTATCTAATCCCAATCGCTCCCCACGCTTTCGTGCCTCAGCGTCAGTTGTCGTCCAGAAAACCGCCTTCGCCTCTGGTGTTCCTCCTAATATCTGCGCATTTCACCGCTACACTAGGAATTCCGTTTTCCTCTCCGACACTCAAGTAATGCAGTTTTGGAAGCAGCCCCTGAGTTAAGCCCGAGGGATTACACTTCCAACATACATTGCCACCTACGCACCCTTTACGCCCAGTAATTCCGGACAAAGCTAGCCCCCTATGTATTACCGCGGCTGCTGGCACATAGTTAGCCGGGGCTTTTTCTCTTGGGTACCGTCATTTTTTTCTTCCCCAATATAGTACTTTACAATCCGAAGACCTTCTTCATACACGCGGCATTGCTGGGTAAGGCTTTCGCCCATTGCCCAATATTCCCCACTGCTGCCTCCCGTAGGAGTCTGGACCGTGTCTCAGTTCCAGTGTGGCCGATCACCCTCTCAGGCCGGCTACCAATCGTTGCCATGGTGGGCTGTTATCTCACCATCTAGCTAATTGGACTCGAGCCCATCTTGTACCGCCGGAGCTTTGACCTCAAAGAGATGCCTCTTCGTGGTCTTATTCGGCATTAGCACCCATTTCTAGGAGTTATTCCGATGTACAAGGCAGGTTGCTCAAGTGTTACTCACCCGTTCGCCACTGAAAATATTGCTACTTTCCGTTCGACTTGCATGTGTTAGGCATGCCGCCAGCTTTCGTCCTGAGCCAGGATCAAACTCTTGAGTTTAATCATGACTAAATCTTCAATTACTTACTATCCGTTAATTTACTTTACGTAACTGGTGTAAATCTTGAAGCCTTAATTCTCAAAAAAATTGTGCGTTGCACTTTTGATTTTAATTCGCTTCAAAAAACCTATTTCTGTTCAATTTTCAAGGTACTTAGTGCCGCTAATTCGGCGGCAACTTGTATATAATATCTCTTGCCTTTTTATTTGTCAAACGAAAAATTATCGAATTTCAAACAAAAATATAAGAGTTATTACCGCTGTCAATGTTGCACTTTGTTTGGCGTTGAATTATAATAGATTAGCCTTATTTGTACCCGTAGCTCAGATGGATAGAGCGTGAGACTCCGACTCTCAAGGCCGAAGGTTCGACTCCTTTCGGGTACACCATATTTTTTCTGGCATCCCTTAATCCGAACTGCAATAGCTTCAAGTACTCAGTCCTAGACATCATCTTAGTCTTACACCACAAGCTATTTGCAACATCTTATCATTAATTAATTGGTGCAGTCCTTTTCGATAGTATTAACTTCGGTTATCTCTTTTTCGAAAAGCTAGCATGTAATTCAGAGTTGCCTAAACCGGTCTCCACACTTACACGCGGACTTTTATAATAACTTATAGAAATGCGTTTGTCAACAGCAAATTACACTTTTTTTACCAAAATTGTTATTTTTTTATTTTATTGTGAAAAAACACATTAAAACGGACAAGGTAGCGCCTATTTTTCATATTTTTAACGTATATTTCGAAGAAAAAGTGAAATCTTTATTTGCTCACGATAGTTAAATTCACAAACTTTTTGAAAACCATAACTCAGGCGAAAAAGTAAATGGTGTTAAAATAGCAACTAATAAAACATTTATATCCCTATTGTTCTATTTTTTGCTTAAGCCTTGTACTTTATTTTAAAACTATAGATTATCTTCAATTATCTTTTCTGCTACCATAATATCAGCAGGCAATAAATTATATGATAAAAGCTTTTCTACCGGCACCCAGGCATATTGATCATGCACCATCATATCTATAAAGCCTTTTTTTATTCGACAATAATATACATCCATATCCAGATTGAAGTCTCCATAACTCTGTTTAACGTTTATACAAAAGTTTAAAACCTCTATCTCAACAGCTAACTCTTCTGTAATTTCACGGCTAACGCATTCTTTAGGAGTCTCACCTGCTTTAATTTTTCCACCGGGGAACTCCCAGCCACCAGCCATTTTCTCAGCTGGTGCTCTTCTAGCAATAAGAACTCTATCCCCATCCATAATTGCCGCAGCGCAGACTTTAACCGTTTTATTCATTTTTACCTCTTACTTGAATTGTTATTAAGTATAACAATATAAAACGCCGTTTTAAAACTCAATATATTCAGATTTTAACAGAATTTCCTTAAATTCTATTTATTTTACATCTATCACTTTAGTGCAAGTGGAAACATCCAAACTTTTCTTATAAAGCCATTATCATCTCTCTGTTCTTCTTGATACACCTTATCGGCTAGATAAACCTGTCCACGGTATTCATAATCTCCTGGGTTTTTAACTTCAAATAAATGTACCTCTATACCCGACAAACGCGACTCAAGTAAAGTCTTATTCTGCCTATAATAAAGATCTTGGTCCCCCGTTTTCCCCATGCCCGTGTAATGCAACAGTCCATTAATCCACTCATCGTCATACAGTTCTTTCGTATGATCACATATCAATACCAACGAGTTTGTAGTTTTTGAAAACCTCATCCCGCCCATGTTAGCACATTTAAATTCCTTTACTATTTCATTGTTTTTATAGATACAGCCAATCTTAAACTTACAAAACTTACTCTTTTCTCTGGATTCTTCTTTTACCACCTTATCTTCGACCTCTTTTGCTTCTGTTTCTTTTTCCTTGCCATCTCCTTCTTTCGTTTCATCTTCTTTTGGCGATTTCGTCGTTGTTGCGCCGCTGGTTGTAGATTCCTCTTCCTCTCGCAATTTTATTTGAGACTCTATTTCTTTTTGTATGTTTAAATCTACAAATTTAAGGAATCCATTTTCAAATGCCTTTAATTCGTATTCTCTTTCTTTATCATCAAATTGAATAATAATGTAGTCTCCGATCTCCACAAGTATTCCAACCTGTTTTTTCTTATTAACAACCTTTTCTCCAATATACTTATTTAATTCCATCAATCCCTCCAAAAACTTAATGTTTGTTATGTTTTTTATTGCTTAAATTCTATTGTTATTTCTCTTCTTACTTAATTAAATAATCTATGTTAATTGGTCCAAACGTATTTTTGTTTTCATTTGCGCCACATACGAATTTAAGCCGCCGCACATGGCTTACACGTATTACAAGTATTATACAACATCTAATTTTGATTAAAAAGGTCCCTCAGTCCATGCCCATTTACGCGCTTTAGCGTATATTTTACGGTGCCATACCAGGATCGGATAAACATTACATTTGCGAATGCTCGTAAATATTATTTGTGAGTATTGGGTAAGATAGGCATTACATTTATGAAATCATTAGGATTAATATAGGATTAATATGTATAAAAGTACGCGCACATGACTTCATATGCGCGCGTACGTCACACTAGAAATGTGGCTAATTCTCAAATTTCGCTACTCACTAATTTGAATGTCTATACTTCCAACTGTTGTTTTAAGCTTACAAATACCACCAGTTGTTGTGTTTGGAACATTAATGCTTCCCATTTCACTTGTAGCTTGGAATATCTTGCTGGTTAGCAATGTGCCCTTTATACTACCTGTCGTTGCTTGAATATCTAATGATGCAGCATCAGATTTATCAAATATAATGCTCCCAGTAGAAGATTCTGCTTTTATTTTTTCTGCTACAATCGTACGAATAAACTTAGTTTCTCCCGTTGATACATCGGTTGTAAGGTTTTGACATGTTACATCAGTCAATGTGATTTTCCCAGTAGAACAATCAATTTCAATATTGTTTGTAACGTTTACTTTATTGAAGATTACAGAGCCAGTGCTCGAACTGATATCAATTCCTCTTGCCGTCACATTATTGATTTTCACGCTCCCGGTTGCACCATCAACTTCGATTGATTGATTAACATTTGAATTGATTTCTACCTCGCCCGTTGCAATATCAACCATTATGCTATTGAAGGTCAGTTTGTCAGCTACCTTTACATTTCCAACAGCTGAATCTATAAGCAAATCACCATATGCTCCTTCTGGTAAATATACGGTAACCTTCATGCGTTTAAGGCTGAACAGAAGTTTTTCGTGCCACTCACGCTTGTCTTCCACCTTAATCTTTAATGTATTATCATCAACACTTACGCTATGATATACCTTTTCTTTTTCATCACAAATAACTTTAACTTTATCATCCGCGGAAACAGTAATCTCAAGTGCGGCAGTTGCTAAGTCAATATTTAATTTGTTGAAAGGCTCATCCACATCATGTGTGTTAGTAACAATTGCTGCACTTTTGCTTTTATTAACAAGTGCAATTGTTAGAAAAATGCCTCCAACGATTGCAGCTAAAACTACAATAACGATTATGACGATAAAAACAGGTTTCATACTTATTCTCCTGATATGCTTTTAATTAACTAAGCTAAAATATTATTGGTTTTATTATATCATTATCAAGCGAACTATGACCAAACTACCTCTGTAAAGAATATGTAAAATCTATCTCGCTTTACATAAATATCTTGTTTGAAACTAACACTAATCGAACAGCATAAGAGAAAAAAATTGCCGAAAACGTGGATTTAAAGGTATACTTAAAAAAATACATACAAATCATAAATGAATGTTGTACAAAACGAATTGTTTGAAAAAACTAACGGTAATGAAATATGTACGCGCAATAAAGCACATATTGTGCAAAACCAGGTTGTAAAATGTTAGATAAAAAAATTGTTATTGGTCTTAGTGGCGGTGTAGATAGTTCAGTCGCAGCTTTACTTTTAAAAGAGCAAGGCTATGATGTGGTTGGCCTGTTTATGCGCAACTGGCATGAAAAAGATGATTTAGGTCATTGCACAAGTGAACAAGACTATGACGATGCAAGAAGAGTTGCCGATGCACTCGATATCCCCTACTACTCAATTGACTTTTCAAAACAATATATGGAAGAGGTTTTTGCGCTATTTGTATCAGAATACGAAAAAGGAAGAACGCCCAATCCCGATGTGTTATGTAATAAGGAAATAAAGTTTGGACACTTTAAACATTACGCCAAAACTTTAGGCTTTAACCTCATGTCCACTGGACACTATGCAGGAATTTTAGAAAAAGATGGCAAAACTTATCTAACTAGAGCAAAAGATGAAGGCAAAGATCAGACATACTTTTTAAACCAATTAACAGAAGAACAAATTAAAAATGTAGTATTCCCACTAGCTGATTTGACAAAAGAAGAAGTTAGAAAAATAGCCAAAAGTAACAACCTCCCAACTGCTACTAAAAAAGATTCAACTGGCATTTGCTTTATTGGCGAAAGAGACTTCCGCAAGTTTTTATCCGAATACATACCGATGAAAAAAGGTAAGATTTTGTCACTTGAAGGTAAGGAACTTGGTACCCATAATGGCGTTTTTTATTATACCATTGGGCAAAGAAAAGGCCTTGGTATTGGCGGAGCAGGCACTGGCGAACCATATTTTGTAGTAAAAAAAGACGTGAAAAATAACATATTATATGTTAACCAAGGTGAGTGCGAAGAGCTATTTTCAAAATCTTTGACTGCCTCAGATTTCAACTTTATAACAGAACCTGTCGAAGAAGGGAAACGCGTCCTTGCTAGAACAAGGCATAGACAACCTTTAATTCCATCCACAGTTACATACACTGATGATGGAAAGTTAAAACTTTTATTTGACTCCCCCGTGCGTGCCGTAACTCCTGGGCAATATGCCGTTATCTATGATGATAGAATTTGTCTTGGCGGCGGTATCATCGACTAGTAACATTTTTTGTTGTTCACATTAACTTAGCCCCTCCACAATATCTATGTGATTTTACTAAATGCAAATATGAACTTTCGCTGAAGATGAAACCGTTGATTAGTTGAGTATCTTTCTAGCTCGAATCAACTTAGTTTCTCCATAATATTTATGTAATTTTTACCATATGTATATAAGCACTTTCATTGCTAGAATATTTGAGAGTATGGTATTATTTAAGTAGAAAATAATTGGTTTAGGAGAAGCGATTATGCCTATTATGTTTTGGATTTGGTTAGGAGTTACTGTAGCAGCTGTTATAATAGAACTTTCCACCCAAGATTTAGTATCCATCTGGTTTGCTGCTGGTGGACTGATAGCTATGCTTATGAGCATATCCCATAAAGTACCTTGGTATGCATCTGTTCCAGTCTTTTTAGTGATATCCTTTGTACTACTAGTTAGTCTGCGCAAAATAACAAAAAAGTTTTTGCATAAATCATCGGAAGGAAACACCAATTTAGATTTAATAATAGGTCAAAAAACCCATATAATCACTGCAGGAGACTATGATACTTTAGCTACTGTCGTACTAAATGGACTTACCTGGAATGTAAGAACCGAAAATAGGGATATTTTAGTTCCCGGGGATCAAATTGAGGTATTGAGAATAGAAGGAAATACTTTAATTATTAAAAAAATTAAGTCAGCAGAAGATGCTGGTTTAAAATAATGAATACTAATTACAGGAGGAAATAATTATGATTTTAGCAATTTCAGGAGGAGCAATTGCCGGTATTATATTCGCCGTACTATTTGCTCTAGCTATTATAGCCGTTGCAGCAGGTGTTCGTGTAGTAAGACAATCTACAGCAATTATTGTAGAACGTCTAGGTAAATATCATAAAACATTAGATACAGGTGTACACATTCTAATCCCATTTATAGATAAAGCATCTAAACCTATTTCTTTAAAAGAGATAGTTGCGGACTTCCCCCCTCAATCCGTTATAACGAAAGATAATGTTACAATGCAAATTGACACTGTCGTATATTTTCAAGTAACTGATCCTAAACTTTTTGTGTATGGCGTAGAAAAACCTTTGAGTGCAATTGAAAACCTAACAGCAACAACAGTACGTAATATTGTTGGTGAAATGGAACTTGATGAAACTTTAACTTCCAGAGATACCATCAATGTAAAAATGCGCGAAATACTAGATATTGCAACAGATGCTTGGGGAATTAAAGTTAATCGTGTTGAGCTTAAAAACATTTTACCTCCAAAAAGCATACAAGAAGCCATGGAGAAGCAAATGAGAGCCGAACGTGAAAGAAGAGAGCAAATCTTAAGAGCAGAAGGCGAGAAAACTTCTAGCATACTAGTTGCAGAAGGTGAAAGGCAAGCCCAAATCTTACGCGCTGAAGCAGAAAAACAAACTAGAATACTAAAGGCTGAAGCAGAAAGAGATGCTCAGATAGCTGAGGCTGAAGGTAAATCCAAAGAAGTTGAGCTTATTAACAAAGCAAAACCAAGTAAAGAATATTTAACAATTGCTAGCTTTGACGCTATGGTAAAAGTTGCGAATGGGCAATCTGTAAAAATTATTATTCCATCAGAATTACAAAATATGGCGGGCTTTGCCGCAGCACTTGTAGAGTCTACAAAAGAAAAGTAATTTTACATAACGAAAGTTGATCTTCAAAGACTAAAGCCACCTGCTTAGGTGGCTTTAACTTTGATATTTAATGTGCTTAAAGTAGACGCTATTTTTTCATAGCAATTGCTTCTTTGACTGCCTTTATTACATCCTCTACTTCCATATTATATACTTTTCTCAAGTATGGCATCTTCCCTACTTCACCAAACTTTTCTTTTACACCTATGGCTTTAATTGGTACTGGGTAATTAGAACTTAATGCTTCACTTACCGCACTAAATAGCCCGCCCATGACATTATGATTTTCAGCAGTCACTACTGCACCTGTCTTTTTAGCAGATGAAATAATAGTTTTTTCATCAAGTGGCTTTACAGTAGGACAAGCTATAACTTCTACAGAGATACCCTCTTCGCCTAGTTGTCTCGCAGCTTGTAATGCAGTATCTATCATAATACCAGTTGCTACTATTGTGGCATCAGTCCCTTCTCTCAATGAATATGCTTTAAATAAATCAAACTTTGTATCGTTATTAAACACTAGAGGAGGGTTTTTACGATGCATTCTAATATATACTGGTCCTACATGGCTTAGTATTTGAGGTAATGCTTGTTTGAATTCAAAAACATCAGACGGCTCATATATCACAACATTTGGAATTGATCTCATTATACCAACATCTTCAAGGGGCATATGCGTTCCACCATTCAGCTCTGCAGTAATTCCGGGGTCAGTTCCCACAAGTTTTACATTTTGTTTGGCATAACAAACCGATATCATTACCTGATCGCATGCCCTTCTGGTTATAAATGGTGCAAAACTATGCACAAATGGTATAAAACCTCTAGTCGCAAGACCTGCAGCTATAGAAACCATATTTGCTTCTGCAATCCCCACGTTATATGCTCTTCCAGGAAATTCAGATTGAAGGCATAGTGTTGTTGAACATTTACCCAAGTCAGCATCGACCATAACAACCTTGTCATCTTTAGCCATTTGTTCCCGCAAAAAATCTACTAAAACATCTCTCATTAAGGTTTTTTCGTTCATTTTGCACCTCCTATTTCCTGTAACGCTTGTGCTTGTTGTTCCGCAGAAATAGACATTGAATGGCACCCTACTTTTGCAGCTTCAACAAACCTAATACCTTTACCTTTGACGGTATTAAGTATTATCATATGAGGCTTACCTTTAACTTTTTTAGCTTTGGTTATTGTCTCATCTATTTGTTTTGTGTTGTGTCCATCAATTTCATATACATCCCACTTAAAAGCGCGCCACTTATCGGCTAGTGGAGCAATATCATTAATATCCTCTATTGTCCCATCAAGTTGTAGTTTGTTGTAGTCGGTAAAGACGATTAGATTATCAAGACCTTGATTCCCTGCAAACATTGCAGCCTCCCAAATCTGACCTTCCTGACTTTCGCCGTCGCCGATTATTGCATATGTGGTAACGCTATCCTTTTTGATTTTAGAGCCTAGTGCTATTCCCACTGCGCAAGACAATCCTTGGCCTAAAGAACCTGCTGTCATATCTACCCCTTTTGTCTTGTTCATGTCACAATGGCTAGGTAGATTTGTGCCACCTTGGTTCAGGGTAAGTAATTCGCTTTTTGGAAAAAATCCCATTTCTGCTAGTACAGAATATATGGCAGGACCAGCATGCCCTTTACTGCAAACTAACCTATCTCTATCTTCCATTAATGGATTTTTAGGATCTACTTTCATATGTTTGCCGTATAACACGGCTAATACATCTGCGATGGATAAACATCCTCCGATATGGCCAACTCCAATCGATGCTATTGTGTTAACAATATTACACCGTATAGCTTTAGCCAGCTCATCAATTTTTTTCATTTTGCTCGTGTACCTCCTTTGCCTATACTGTATCTAGTAGCCTAAATTTCACCATATGCTACTATGTTTATCTTATTCTTTTGAAGGCTATAAAGTCAATATGCAACTATTTTTACATCTCTTTTCTTACCTCGATAAAATGAGTTTTGTTTATAAAAAGGACCAACCTATTAAAACTAGGCAATCTAGAGTTCAACAAAATAAAACACAACCTTTATTGCAACAAAAAAGGCTATTAAAAATCTTTGGTTTCTTAACAGCCCTTGTTTTTAAAAATTCATCATTAAGCGTATATCGTATTACCTATACAACGGTCCAAAGTTTTTACAAGCGCTAAAATCTGCTGCTTCATAGTTTTCTGTGCCAAATGCATCCCAAGCTGCAGGTCTAATGATTCTATCTTCTTCCACATTGTGCATATACACAGGGATACGTAACATTGAGGCAAGTGTAATCAGTTTATCGCCGATATGTCCAAAACATAGAGAGGCATGATTTGCTCCCCATTTCTTCATTACAGTGTATGTATCTTTAAACGCACCTTTTCCTGTCAGTCTAGGCGAGAAAAATGTTTTTGGCCAAGTAGGATCAGTTCTTGCTACAAGCGTCCTTTTAATATCATCTTCTAGTTCTATAGTATATCCTTCTGCTATTTGTAATGCTGGACCTAAACCTTTGATATAATTTAATCTCGTTGCGGTTAGTGGCAACCCACCTTTTGTTTCAAATGACGCAGAAAAACCACCACCTCTAAATGTTGCCAATTTCCCAGCTCCCCAAGTTGTAGCTTTTAAACAGTTGTCTACATCTTCATCCGTCATCTCGTAAAACGGTTTAATTCCCGCAAGTCCACAACCCTCTAATGCTGCAGCACCTGAATTGGTAAGATAGATAAAGCCATCTTCTAAGCTTGAGGGGAGATTGTCTCTTCCGCATACACGCTTAATAGCCGTAGGACTCCAGTAAGTACGTACATCTGCAAACATCTGACTTTGCCCAGTAACTAGATGCCCCATCAGCATACTCATGGCATTTAAACTATCGTTTTCGGTAGCTATAATGTATGGTTCGCGTACCCCATTCCAATCAAAACAACTATTTAGGATAGATTCCATAAAGTCGGTATTTGGAAAATGATCTGTCCCTTGTCTCTGTCCTTGGAAGCCACCAGCTATAGCATAATGCCCACAAGACTCCTCGATTCTATCAATCTCCTTTAGCTTGTCGTTACCGCACATTAAGTCTTTAGCAATTAATGCTGCCTTTACACAAAACTCCCAAACTTTATCCTTTTTTTCGCGAGATTGTTGTATCTCTTTTGGATTTGGATCTGCACATTCTTTACAATGCTCTTTAGTCCACTTGAGAGCTCTTTCATATTCTTCCTTATCATATATTTCTTGTTCTATACGACGCACAAACTCTGTCATATCTACATACTCATTTCTCATACCAAAATAGTCTTGAAATAATTCAGGAATAACAATAGAGCCGCCTATGCCCATACAAGTGCCGCCCATTGAAAGATAGGCTTTGCCCTTCATAGTAGCTACTGCTATTGCGCATTTTGCAAAATGTAAAATCTGTTTTGCTACATCGTCTGGTACACTATTGTCGGTTGCATCTTGCACATCCCTACCGTAAATCTTAAAAATTGGCAATCCTTTTTGTTCGCTCGCTGCAATTGCACCCGCTAAAAATACCGCACCTGGTCTTTCACTACCATTGAAACCCCAAATAGCTTGTGGTAATTCTTTATCCATTTCGATGACTTCGGATGCATATGCCCAGGCTTTACTGATGCTAATTATGGCACCGACATTTTGCTCTTTAAATTCCTGACTGACTTTTGCAGCCTCAAAAACGCCGCCTATGGAAGTAGAGGAAATAATGGCTTCTACTTTTTCGCCAGATGGATGTCTTAAGTTATTTTCTATCAATGATTTAACGTTATTGGCTAGCTCGAAGGTTGGTCCTTCTATTTTTTCTCGCACACCATTTCTACGACCATCAACAATTACTCTTATGCCTATTTTGGGCAGCTGACCAGAAAATCTGTACATAATTACCTCATACAATAATGTTGTTTACATTTAACCACCATACAATGTGGTTAGCAACATTACTACTTATGCCGTTTAAAACTCGTATACTCTACTTTTTTACTTCTTCACTTATATATACTCAATGCCGATTAATTTCTACATCTAGCATTACATTTAGGTTAAGCGTATACTAATCATCGCTATACTCTGTTTGCTAGTATTATTTAATGGACTTTATGTACTCTATGCTATTTTTGACTGCTTTGTCTGGGTTGAGTGTGTAACCAAATCCCAGCTCTACAGCAAGATAGCCTTTATAGTTATGTTTGTTAAGAGCATCGATGAAAGGTTTAAAATCGATGCTCCCTTCTCCTGGTACTAAGTGATCATCGCTTTTGCCAAAATTATCATCAATATGATAGTGAACGGTATAGCCCTGCGTCTTGTTCACACAATCTACCATATCTTCACCATTTACAAAAAGGTGCCCGGTGTCAACACAAATGCCTAAATTTTCCTTTCCAACTTCTGCTATCAATTTCAGCGCATCATCTACTGTAACTATCATATCTGTTTCCATCGGATGGGCAGGCTCCATTAATAGTTTAGTCTTATTTCCTTTATTATGAGCTATTATCTCATCAATACTTTTACGTAGTGCATTATAAGCGAGGTGCCGTTCATCGTAAAGCCAGCCATATCCTGGACATAAGCTTACATAAGGAGATTCTAGTTTTTCTGCTACATCAATATTACGTTTAATGTAATCAACACTGCCTTTGCGAATTTCTTCGTCAACACAAGCTATATTAACAGGATATCTAAATTGCGCTGGAATAAAATTGGATATCTCCAGGTTTAAGTCGTTCAAGACACTTCTTACTTCTGCAATACGTTTTGCAGTCATGTCCTCCCAATACGCGTGAGGTCTTCCACCCCAAATTTCTACACCGTCATAACCTAATTCTTTGGTGCGCTTTAAACATTCAATTAGAGAATATCTATAATAAACAAATGTTGAAAGACTTATTTTCATAAAACCCACCTCACTAAATCTCGTTAGTTTCATTGTACTTTGAGTGCACTTTGTTGTCAATGCACAAAAGTGGCACTTGTATACAAGTTGCACGCTTTGACTTTGCTGAAATTCATTTTACCCCAGTTTGTACGCCTATTTTTCATAAACGTAATATTTTTGCATATTGACACTTGTATACAAGTGCCTTAAAATAAAATTATAGGAAGGATAGGAGTTTAGTAGATGAAAAGTAAAAAAGCCACAATTTATAACGACTTATTACATGACATAAAAGAGTTAAGGTATAAGCCTGACGATTTTTTAAATGAATCAGAAATCGCCACAAAATATAACGTGTCAAGAACCCCTGTACGCGAGGTTTTAAAAAGACTGGAAAATGAACAATATGTGGTTGTCATTCCCCATTATGGTAACAAGGTTGCTCGCATTAATTTGGAGATTGTTAAACAGTCTATTGATATGCGTATTCTATTTGAAACTTCAGTTTTAAATACTATCTCATATAGCTTTAAAGGACATGCTAATACATTAAAAGACATACTTGAAAAGCAAAATAAAGCAATACTTTCCACAAATTTAGAGGAGTTTTGGCATCTAGACAATACCTTCCATAAAACATTATTTAACCTAGCAAATAGACAATATTGGTGGAACATACTAGAATCTTCGGACCCTCACTACATGCGCTATCGTAAATTAGATAACACCGATAGTAGTAATAATGTTGACCTATTATTTATCCACCACAAAAACATCATAAAAGCATTAGAAGAGCAAAACTATGATAGTTTTGAATCGCTAGTTTCTAGCCATGCGCATCTTTGTCTGACGCGTATGCCGATACTACTAGAAAAATATCCAGATTTTTTCATCATAGACAAATAAGGAGCTAACTACATAAGGGCTAAGCATAAAACATAATAAATAAATATATACAACTAATGTACTAACCATTTAAACTGGTTAAATTCAAACAACATTATTATATGGGAGGGATTTATGACTAAAACAAAAGATGTAAAAATTTATGTTGCGTTTCGATTCCATGCTAATCTTTATCATTCTTATCGTGCAGATACTCTAGATGAAATGGGACTCGGAAAAGACATTCGTATTATGAGGTATTGCCTGGACACTTTAGACAAACTAAATGCTAAAGGCATTCCTGTAAGAGGTACTTGGGACATAGAAAATTACTATTCATTACAAAAAAACATGGCTACATTATGCCCCGATATTACCGAAAGAATCAAAAAACGTGTGCAAGACGGCATGGATGAAGTTGAACTTATGAATTATAATAACGGCATCATCTCAGCTCACACGGAAGAGGAGGCCGAAGTTGCTATGGGATGGGCTATTTCCAACCCAGACGGTAGTGGACTTAAAGATATTTTTGGAAAATATGGAAAAATAACAAGACCGCAAGAATGCATGCATACCCCTTCCCTTGTCAAAGTTTATAACAAGCTCGGCATTGAAGCGATTTCAATTTTTTATAGTTGTATTGCATTTAATGGATTTTCAAGCTTCGTACCTATGTTATCTACAAAGGAAAGATTTAATCCACTATGGTATACTGCTCCTGGAATGGAAGAAAAGATGATACTTTTACCAGCGATGAACCCAGGAGATCATTTTGAAAACGGTGGAATTACAGCCTTAGTGCGGAAATTACGCAAAGAACAACTTCAAATGGAAGAGCCTACTGATTTACTTGTCCTTTTAGATATGGATGCAGATGATGACTTTTGGCAGGGCTATTTAAATACTCATTTATCTTTTGCATTAGGTTTGAAAAAGCCACTAGTAAATGGAGGACTAAATATATTTGCTCAAAAATTAGCAAAACTCCCGTATGTTGAATTTACTACTCCTTACGAATATTTAAAGACACACGAGCCAGTTGGAACTGTTTGCTTCGGGCAAGACACTGCTGACGGAAGCCATGACAGCTACAGTCCTTGGGCAGATAAACTGGAAAATAAAAAACTATGGTCTGAAATTGAAAGAAACAAACTTGTAAATGAATATGCAAAAGCTGTTTGCCCTACTGAAGAAATTTCACAAGAGGTATCTAAAAATATTCCTTCAAGAATTTTAACAATGTCCACTACACACTTTGGATTATCAACTCCAGCCATGTGTAAGCCCAGACTGTTACAAGCATTTAACATGATTGGGAACGAAAGAGCAAAGAGTGATAAGATTCTTGAGAAAGCTAAAAAACTTTCAAGCTACGATAAGAGTAAAACTTATGCAATTTATCCTTCTACGTATTACAAAGGTAACCAAACTAGAAATGGTTTAATAAGATTAAGTGGCGATGTCGAAGCAACTGGAACTGGCATATCTGATGGTTTTACAAGAGAGGTTTTTGGTAAAAAGGAAACTGTTTTAGTCTATAGTGGCAAAGAAAATAGTATCGAACTAGAAAAAGGAAAACTTCCAAAAAAATCTACTGTTACTGTATCCGAACAATCTATTGCAAACGACTCTATTTCACTAAAGATTGAAGATGGTCAAATTAAAGCTTTTTATAACGGCAAAGCATTTTTAGATAATGGAAGTTTCGAAACATATATTGAATATGATAAAGCTACACGCATTGCAACCAACAAACAATTTAGTATCACTTCTGCAAAAGAAGGTAACTTTGCTTCTATCGTAGAAACTGGCTGCGTTAATGTTGGTGATGGCTTAGATGCAAAATATACGAAAACCTATTCTATTATTGCAAACCTTCCATATGTTTATGTAGATATGGACATAAAATATCCTTTAACCAAAGATTATGGAACTTCAAAACAAAAAGTAGCACTTCTTTATCGCGGTTACGATTCTCGTTGGGAAGAGGTTGTCCCTCTAGAAATTATCCCTGCATTTAAAGGAAATAGTTCAGATCCAATTAGAGTTTACAAACATAACTTTATGGGTTCCCTTTCATACTTTGATTACGACTATTATAAATACACTCCAAACAAAGATTTAGCAACTTCCAATAATGCAATTACTTGTGGGTTTGTATCTTTTTCAGCAAAAGATAAAGGCTTGTTAATTGCACAAAGTGTGGCAGCAGACAACTCTTTTTCCTTCACTAATGTAAGATTTAACCGAGATGAAAATAAGGATGTTGATAAGATAAGCATTAACCCATTTGGTATATATCATGGAAAACAATGGAAATATAATCTCACTAAATCTGGACTCGCTATGGCATTTGCTACAAAATTTGCTGCAAGCTATCTAACAACTGCTACAACTTACCGTGGTGGACAACAACAGTTCTCACTTATGCTTGCTCCTTTCGACGGTAATAAACCAGCAGAAAGCACAATAAATGATGCAATTGCTTTTGCTTATCCTCCTTATGTGCTGTCTGAAAATAAAGATATAAAGATGATAGAGTTCACAGATACTAAAAACTATGAACCCTTAGATTAAGTGAGGTGTTAATAACCAAACTGCATTATACACATCTAAAAACCTTCCATGACTTTCCCAAAAAGGTGGAACGGAAGAGAAATCTAAAATGAATATATAAGCTAGTGTTGCTAACCATTATGTTTGGTTAAATTCCCGCAACATTATTATACGAGGCGTTAATATGGATCAAGATAAAATGGAAATACCACAAAAAGTTGAAGAGCCGCTACCAGCCCCAGAAATACAGGTTGCAGATGCTAAATTATCCTTAAAAGAAAAAATTGCTTATGGCATGGGGGATTTATACAGTGCTGGCGGTCAAAGCCTTATAAGTTCGGTGTATCTCGTGTTCTTAGTAATAAACGGCTTAGAAGCCGGCTTAGCTGCAACCATCATAATGATTGGTAAAATATGGGATGCCGTAACAGACCCAGCAATGGGTATTATTTCCGATAATACACGTACTAAATGGGGTAGACGAAAACCATATTTGTTTATTGGTGCGTTTTTAATTATCGTATCCTTTATACTTTTATTCCTTCCCCTTCACGCATGGACTAGTATGATAGGAAAGTTTATTGTTTATCTAATGTCGTACTTGATTTACAACACAATCTCTACCATGATTAATGTTCCATATCTTTCGCTAGCCACAGAAATGACTTCCAATTATTATGAGAAAATCAAAATGAACAATATTCGTCAGATTTTCTCCTCTGTGTCAGCTGGGATTTCTGCAGGCGTGCCCATAATACTTCTAGAAAAACTACAAAAAGGTGAAATCCCTATTAATTTGTTTGTTATTATAATGATTGTTGTTTTTGGACTATTTTATGCCGTCCCAATGCTAGTTACATCTATCGTATGTCAGGAAAGATTAGCAATCCCAGATGCAAAAGTTAAATTCAATCTCAAAAACTTTGTTAAACCTCTTAGACTTAAAGCATTTGTTTATCTAGTTTTAATGTATCTATTTGCGTTTTCCTGTATGGATTTAATAACTTCAAATCTAGTATGGTTTGCAAACTATGCATTGGAGCTTAGTTATAGCTCAGTTTTCCTACTCGGAATAATTATGGTTTCCTATGTTGGGATGATTCCAGTACATGCTCATTTTATGAAAAAAGGGAAGTCGAAGTCTTTCCTATTCCGTGCTGGGATTCCACTATATATTACAGGAATTGTTGTTTTATGTTTATACCCTTCCACTTGGAACGATTATGTTCTACTACCTATAGGTCTTCTAGTAGGAGTAGGCATGAGTGGTTGTCAATTGATGCCTTGGTATATTTTCCCTGATGTAGTGGATATTGGCGAACTAAAATTTGGGGAAAGAAATACGGGATCATATAGTGGTATTATGACCTTCATTCGTAAATCAACATCAGCAATTGCAATAGGAATATCTGGCTGGGCATTACAACTAAGTGGTTTTCAAAAACCACAAACTGACCCATTAACAGGTTTTGTAAACAATCCTACCCAACCTGAAAGCGCAATTTTAGGCTTAAGGTTAGTCATTATGGTTCCAATAATTGTATTTATTACCTTTGCTTTTATTGCATCAATGAAGCTCAAAATAACTCCAGAAAAGAGCACTTTAGTTAGTAAACTTATATCGGACAAAGAGGCTGTCAACAATTTAACTGACGAAGAAACTAAACTCTTAGAAGATGTGAAAAAAGACTTATTCTAATTTGTTTTCTTAGCGCATTTAATGTAATTTTTTCTATAAAAAAGACCACCTCGCAAAAGGTGGTCTTCTCTATTTTTAAGTTTTTAAATTACTCTTCAGATATTGCTTCTTGTGGGCAAGTTCCTGCACATACACCGCAGCTTAGGCAAGCGTCTGCATCGATAGTATATTTTCCATCTTCTTCTTGGATTGCCTCTACTGGACATGATTCTGCACAATCACCACATTGAATACATTTACTTTGATCAATTTCGTATGCCATTTTTTAAATCTCCTTTATTCATATTTATTTGGGCTGACTATGTTAATTAACGCCCCCTCTTACTGATTTTAATTCTATCACCTATCTAGTCTTAAGTCAATATAAACCATTCCAATAGTATCTAGGTTCAATCTCTTCCTCTCCAATAAAGGCCTTAAAACATCCTTTATCTGCTGTCATTTTAACCTTCTCTCTGTGGTTTGTGACTGCGTTTACCTTCTTTATTTTGAGGGTTTTGATTTTGCTGCCCAGAGCTCTTTCTTTTCTTTTTCCCTTTTTTCCATTGCGTATTATGATTATACTTTTGCTTATTATCACTAGTTGGTCTGTTTTCCTGCTGGGAAGCTTGTTTTTGCTTGGACTTATGTTGTCTATTATTATCTTTATTCTCTTCTTTATTCTCTTCACCCTCTTGTTCTAAAGGTTGACTAGATTTTTCTTTTTCTAAATCTTCTTCTAGGGCTACTAGTTCTTCATCAGTATCACTTTCATCTTCTAAATTTTCATAGCCAGGTAGTTCGCTTAGCGTATATGTACGCATGGTAGTTCCTTCTTCAGTTGTCACTTTCAAAACTACTTTTTCCTTAATTACATCTACATTAGTAACAACACCTATGTCGCCTTCTGGGGTTTGAATTCTTGCTTTTACTTTAGGCATTTTTTTGAGTTCTTCTCTATAAAAATCATCCTCAAATCTCAAACAACACATAGGTCTTGCACAAAACCCGTTAAGTGAATTCGGATTTAATGATATGTTTTGATTTTTAGCCATCTTTATAGTTGCTTTTGCATAGTCTGACAAAAATGTTGTGCAGCAACAAGGCTGTCCACAAACTCCATATGCACCCTTTAATATGATATCGTCTCTTTCATATATCTGCCTCATTTCAATTCGGCCAGGTATTATTGCTGCAAGTTTTCTAACCAATTCCCTAAAGTCTACTCTGTTAGGTGCCAAATAATATATTATGGTTTTTTTACGATCGAACGTACATTCAGCATCAACCACCTTCATATCTAACTTACACTCTGCCACTTTTTCTGTAGCTTTTTCCATTATGTCCTTTCTAGAGGCTTGGTTTTCTTCATTCCTTTTTTTATCTTCTTCAGTTGCTTTTCTAATGACAGGCTTTAATTCACCTATGATTTCACTTTCAGCAACTTCTTTATTTCCGCCTACTATTTCACCAAACTCCAAACCTCTGACAGTTTCTACTATTACAAATTCACCTATGTGAAAAATGTCTTCGCCTGGATTAAAATAATATGGCTTTGGTGCGGTTCTAAATTTTACCGATACTATTGTTACCATTTATCCTCGTATAATAATGTTGTTGAAATTTAACCAGCTAATGGTTAGCAACATTATTTTGTATTTTTTATGCTTGATTGTTATGCAGCCATCTTTAATATCTTTTTATGTGTTTTTATTTTCGTTTAATTTTATAGCGTTGCTTTATATTTACTTTGTAGCATGTTTAACATAAACGATTCTGCTATCGAAGTTTCATTCACTGACAGTGTCAGCATTTTTTTCGCTTCCGTTGTAGCAAGTATCGCTAAGGCAAGACTACCTGCGTTATGCATTTTTGCTATTTCACTAATGTAATAATCCCTATCCATTGTAGCAAGTGGTTTGTTACTTCCACTCACTTTTATCAGTGCATCATTTAATATGATTTGAATTATCTCAAATGCTGTTTCCAGGTTATCTTTTTTGAATATAGGACTATTTAGATATTTAGACACGTCTTTAGAACTTTTGAGATTGACTAAAAACTCTAAGATGTTTTCAAATAACTCTATGTACTCCTCCTTATCAGCAAACAAGTCTGCCTTATCAAACCTTCCTGATGATAGTGACGCTGCCATCTCTGCAGTATATTCTGGTACTTCTTCAGCTATCAATGCGTCATATATTTGCTGTGTCGTAAAGCTCGGAAGATATATAGATTTTGCCCTACTTATGATGGTAGGTAATACACCTGCTTCTCCTCTTGCCATCATAAATATTACGACATTTTTAGGAGGTTCTTCGTAGATTTTTAATAGTTTATTTTGTATCCTCTGTGAACTTGCTGGAATTTCGAGATTATCAATAAAAAATATTTTTTTATCTCCCGTTACTGGTTTTGTATATATCTCATCAATCAAACCAGTTAAATCCTCTACTTTTAAATCGCCTTTTTCATTAATTTCTTTTATATCTAAATGGCTTTTATTTTCGCTCGTTGCTAGGATACTTCTACAGGTAGGACAATTCAAGCATCCACCCTTTTCACAAAGTATAAGAAGGGATGCAAGAAGCTTAAATACATTTCTGGTTTTGGTATCTGGTCCTAAAACAAGATAAGCATGTGATAAACTGTTTCTTTCTTTATCAGCTTTTAATTCCTTATATATTTGACTCTCCAAAAGCAGGTCAAAAATCCTTTCATTAAAAATCATTACTATTTACCTTTTAGCATCTACTAAAATATACTTCTATTATTTAATCACACCTTTACTCTTAAGCGCTTCAACAATCCGCCTATGTGTTTCAGCTTTATCTATATCTGGAACTATCTTGACTATTCTCTCTGGGAAAACTCTTGCTAGTTCCTTAAAACCAAAGTAACAGCCTTTATGGAACTCTAATTTTTCATTTTCTAATCTATCATTAAAAACTTTATTCCCTTTTTGTTTACGCCAAGAAAACTCTGGATCCATATCAATAAATATGGTGCAGTCAGGCATGCACACATCAAAAGCATACTTATTCACTGTTTGCACATACTCAAGCCCTAGATTTCTTGCAAATCCCTGGTATGCAAGTGAACTGTCTACATATCTATCTGAAACAACAATTTTACCTTTTTCCAAGTTAGGGATAATGACTTCATCGATATGGCTTATCCTTGCCGTCGCAAACAGCATGGCCTCTACTTTTGGCTCTATAACTAAAGTTTGATCAAGTAAAATTTGACGGATAGCTTCAGCAACGGGAGTTCCACCTGGCTCTCTAGTGAAAAAAGCATCTTGGTTTGTCCTTTCTAAATACTCTTTAAGCATGTTAAGTTGTGTAGATTTACCTACCCCCTCACATCCTTCTAGCGTAATAAATTTGCCTTTCATATCTGCCTCTTTTTTTGCCACTTTCAATGTATTGCACTATTTTTTATTATACCAAATTTATGTGTATTTGCATAATTACTGACAACTTGCATATTTTATCACATCAGAAACCTGTATACAACATGCGCAATATTTCCATACTACTACCGATTTACTAATTATATATTGGGCTTTTTATAGTTAGTCTATGAAGAAAAACATAAATTTTGCATTAAAGGAACAACTTACTCATTCTCTTGTACAACTAGCAGTTTTCCATCAAGTAGTCCGAAGAGAGAATCTACTCTTTCCTTTAGATATTCCACATCTTCTTCAGTTATGATGTCGCCAGAATAAATATCAGGAACGCCTGGAGGATACATACCAACCTCTTTATATGCTATGTGCCCTACAGCATCTTCTATTTCTACTTTCATAAAGTCCTTGCCAAACACAAGCTCTTTAATCCCAACAAACTCCTTTCCAGCTCTAGTTCCAGAACCACGATGTCTATTGTACTTTGATTCTTTTCTTACGGGGTGCCCAATTGGAAATCCATGAGTTTTCCCTGTATCAATCTCTATTAAACATTTTGCTACGTTCTCTAGCTTATCATAGTTAAATGGTGTTACGATTAAAACCACTCTATTACCATATATCATTTCAGGATAAATATCATTTATCTCCAAATAGTCAGCAACCACACTGCCTTCTAGTTCGCTTTCAATAGACACTCTAGTTGGATCGTCAATTGTATACACATTAAAGCAAGTGTTTTTTACTTTTTCCTTAAAGACTTCCACTGCCGCAATTGCTTTGTTGAATTGCTCTTGTCCATTTTCAACTAAATATTTGATAGCTTGTTCAATGCTCATAAGTATTGGAAAAAATGGAGATGTTGTATGTATCATAGCAAACCAAGTTTTAGCCCTTTCCACATACTCGTCTGACACATGCATAATAGCCCCACTAGTCATCGCTGGAGTAGTCTTATGTAGAGAATGGATAATAACATCTGCACATTCGGGATCCCATTTGGGGAATTTGTCATTAAATCTAAAATGCGAACCATGTGCACAATCCCAGAGTATTTTTGCGTTAGTTTCTTCTTTAACGCGTTTAAACAACTCTAGATCTACAGTCTTCCCAAAGTAGTTTGGACTGGTAATCACAACTCTTTTTGCGCCTGTTTCCTTTATGGCTTCAATTAAATCAATGCCCCGAGATACGTATGTTTTTGCACCTAACATTCTTAGAAAATTAAATACCGAACCATGTGCATTTTCATACACCAAAAAAGGTTCTTCATCTGCTAAAGTTCTAATACCTATGTTTATTAACGTGGTAGAGCCAGATGTGCAAAATAACACATTGTCACTACCAAAAACCTTTGCTACCTCTGCTTCACTTTCTGCTATGACACCTGTTCTGTATATAATATTATCGGTATAAGATAGTTCAGTTACGTCGTATTTATCGCTTAAAAGTCCCATGCCCGTACCATCGTTACCTGGTGTATGAAAGGAAATATGAGAGATGTTTTCTTTGATAACATCAGAAATTGGTGTGTTCATGGCTACCTCCGTGCCTATAAATTATATAACTTATACTTAAAAAGATACTTATGCTATGCGCTCTTCATCGATAGTGCCATTTAATTAGCATGCTCCACATTATCTTAAAACTACACTTCTTTTCATCGATACCTATGCATTGTTTTACTAGTCTAGCCATAATCCACGGCTATTTAAAACTGGATTTCTTGCCCCAAACTGTCACTTAGACCGTAACAATTCTAAACACAAACCTACCTCAGCTTAAACACTAACCTCGTTACGACTGTGTAGCGCATATGTAAAACGGGTTTAATTCAGCACCTGTTTATACTATCTAGTGTCGCGTAAAGTCTTTGAGTTATCAATAAATAAATTATTTACCTATTGGTTTCATGGTTGGGAATAATAGCACATCCCTTATGGAAGGTGAGTCTGTAAGCAACATAACCATTCTATCAATCCCTATTCCTAAACCGCCAGTAGGAGGAAGTCCATATTCAAGTGCGGTAACATAGTCCTCATCCATCATTTGAGCCTCTTCATCACCTTTTTCTCTTGCTTTTACTTGGTCTTCGAATCTCTTTCTTTGGTCTATTGGATCGTTTAATTCGCTGAATGCATTTCCTAATTCTCTAGCAGTTATAAAAACTTCAAAACGTTCTGTTAATCTTGGATCATCTACCTTACGTTTGGCAAGAGGGCTATTCTCTACTGGATAATCAATTATGAATGTAGGTTGAATTAAAAACTCTTCCACTTTTTGATCAAAAATTTCATATAGTATTGTTCCCCAGGTAATGTCCTTATTCTCTAAATCCACTCCCTTTGCCTTTGCTTGTTTTGCCAACTCTTCTACATCGTGAGCATAAACATCTATCCCTGTATACTCTTTTACTGCATCTGCCATTGTTAGTCTTCTCCAGGGAGAGGATAGATCTACTTCTATCCCTTGATAGGTAATTTTTTCTGTCCCATTTACTTTATTACTGCAAAACTTAAATAGTTCTTCAGTTATATCCATCATGTCGTTATAATCTGCATATGCTTCGTATAATTCTATGGTTGTAAATTCGGGGTTATGCTTGGTAGACATGCCTTCATTTCTAAATAGCCTACCAATTTCATATACCTTGTTGAAGCCCCCAACAATAAGTCTTTTTAGGTAAAGTTCGGGTGCTATCCTCAAAAACATATCTAGGTCTAAAGTATTATGATGGGTCGTAAAAGGTCTTGCATTTGCTCCGCCTAGTATAGTGTTGAGTATAGGAGTTTCAACTTCTATGTATCCCCTCTTATCTAAATACTCTCTAATAGCTGATAAGATTTTAGATCTTTTTACAAATGTTTCCTTAACTTCTGGATTTACAATCAAATCAACATAACGTTGCCTATATCTCATGTCTTGGTTTGTAAGCCCATGATACTTTTCAGGAAGAGGTCTAAGGGTTTTTGCAAGTAATATATAACTATCTGTTTTGACGGAAATTTCCCCTTTATGAGTTAAAAATACATCACCAGTCACACCAATAATGTCGCCAATATCAAGACGCTTAAATTCGGCATAACTTTCTTCACCGAGCGCATCTATACGTACGTATAATTGAATTAATGCAGTACCATCATATATGTGACAAAAACTGGCTTTGCCCATAACTCTTTTGGTAATTATTCTTCCAGCAATGCTTACATGATTCCCTTCATAATCTTCAAATGATGCAAGAATATCCTTTGCATGTGCAGTGATATTATATTTAGTAATAGCAAATGGGTCTTGCCCGCTCTCTTTCAGCGTATTAAGCTTTTCCTTACGCACTGCAATTTGCTCATTTTCATCAATTATTTGTTCGTTTTGTATAATTTCTTCCTTACTCATGTCTCCTCCAGTTAAATCTGTATAAGTAATTTGTATATTATCTTTGTTGCTATATTATATATTAATTACCCTAAATATGCATTCGATTATTATATGCTTTTTAACTAATGCTATCCTCGTTTGACTACGGAAAAACCTTCAATTTCTTACGAGTAGTAAAAAAAGCCACACTTGCCGTTCTTTCAATCCTTGTATATTATAGTCAGTACCGAGCCTAACTTGTTTTCTGTGTTGAAGCGACCTTCTCGGCGCTTCCTACCACCAAGATTTCTATGGCAATTGCTATTTCACAAATGACCGACGGTTTTTTCTATTATCTACACAAAAAAAACTGGCATTCTCTGCCAGCTTTTGTGCGTTTTTTGAATGTGATTTCTTATTTTGAGATTTTTATTATCTTCACTTTTGCAGTGCCTGCAGGTGTTTTGAATGTAACATCTTCATCCTTTTTTCGACCAAGAAGGGCTGCTCCTATTGGACTATCAATGCTAATTTTGTTGGCCTGAATATTACCTTCAATGCTACTAACCAAACGATAGGTTTCTTCTTCATCGAACTCATAGTCATATATTGTTACTAAATTCCCAATATCGATCTTCCGCACACTAAGTAAGCTCATATCAATTGGATATGCTTTATTTAAAACATCAGAAATCTCTGCTATTTCTCTTTCCAAATGCGCTTGTGCTTCTTTTGCAGCAGTGTATTCCGAATTTTCCGAAAGGTCTCCATACTCTTTTGCTACTTTTATTTCGTTTTCAACCTTAGTCCGTCCTGCAGTCATCATGTATTGTAACTTTGCTGTGATTTCGTCGAAGAACTCTTGTGTTAATGGTATTGTCTTCTCCATGTGTTTCTCCTTGTTTTTGCCCTAATATGGACACTCTAGATACATTAATTAATTGATTATATTACATTAGCATGTTTAAGTCAATGATAAAATTTTTTACATTTTTGCCAGTCTCTTCTATTAAAAGTTACACTTACACCATAACATTAAAGACCTATCTACTGCTTACTGACTATGAAAACGAACAATTTGGTCGCATTCGAGGGGCTATTTGCCATTCCATATACAGTAGTGAATCTAACCACACCAATAGCGAATTATGCAGGAATAGAATCTATTTATCATTTTACTTTCAATATTAAAGCAACTTGACTTAGCAACTGCAAAGAAACTACTCTTCGTTAAGTTCGGCTTCTTGATCTACTTTTGCTATCTTTTTACCTTTATGTAGTCTCACTTTTTCGTCGACAAGAGGCGTTCTTGCTATAGCTAACATAAGAGGAAGTCCTACAACCAAAATCGTACCTGTTTGTGTTGCAATAATTTGCCCAAAGTTAATCCAGTATGCCAAATCCACCTCAAGCAACACCCATATAAGTGGAAGTGCAAACGCATTTATAATGATTGGAGGGATGGCTCCAACAAGCCCCCTTATAATTAAACTCTTTTCTCTTAATGCATTCCCTATCGCACTTGTCAAAAGACTGGCTGAAAGAGTAGCGAGGGTACCAAATACCATATCCGCCCAAGCGTATGGTGAAAAAATATTAGCAAGAAAACAGCCAAGCGTAAGCCCAGGCACCGCTGATGGAAATATTATTGGTAAAAGTGTAAGAGCTTCACCTATTCTAAATTGTAAAGGTCCATATGCTATTGGAGCAGCAATAATTGTCAACACAAAGTATAACGCAGCAATAACTGCGGTTCGAACCAAATAAAGAGTACCTTTTTTTAGCTTTTTCTTCTTTTCTTCTCCCATGTTGCACCATGCTGAATAACAAAATAACGTATGAACTTTCCTAAACTCTAATCTACTTGTAAACTACATTTATATGAAATTAGAGGTTGCCAATTTAATCGGTTAGTTAGTTAGTTAAGCTCGATACGCCCTCAACTTCTATAACTACTATATTTATGTGCTTATGCAATATCGCGTTTTCTAAATACCAGTAATGAAATAACCGTAAGGAAAATCATATATACTAAATATACCGCTAAATTAATAAAGAAATTATCCCCAGGGAACACACTACCTGACACTCCTACAAACCTTTCAAATTTAAATGAATTTATTATGCAAAATCTAGATAGTCCTATTAACCCCATAACTAGTGGTGATATCGCTTGTATAACAATAGGTATAAAAATGCCACCAATACGGTTTTTCATAAGTATACTAATATAGTATGCAAACAGTGACATTGACATAGTTCCTATCCAAGAAGTTGCAAGAATTATAAACAACTGAAAACTACTGTTTTGTACTGAAAAGGCTCCCATATTAAAGGAATATATTGCCTTAAATGTAATGTTTGGAAATGATATATATCCTAAAACAACCGCAAATATAAATGTCGACATTAGTGTAATAGTGTTAATTGTCATAAGTGCTAACATCTTCGCAAAGAATACTTTCTCTCTTGTTACAGGTCTAATAAATAACATTTTTAATGTACCCGTTTGAAACTCTTTACCTAAGATATTAGCTCCAACAACAACGCCATACAAAGATAATAAGCTTCCTACAAGTCCCATCACAAACATTATATAGTTTTCAGCAGTTACAAACTTTAAACCAAACCCAGTAAAACTACCACCTAATATTGAGACAGAACCCATAGCATTATGGTATACAATTGGCTCACCATACAGTTCATTATCGCGTATGTATTCCAACATATTAATTTGTGCTTTGCACTCATAAATCTTTTCTGGCCCGAAAGAATAAAGGGTGCTATAATAATTAAACTTTTGCTCTTTCTTATCTTGCTCTGCCTTTTTTAGCTCTTCATTCCATTCTGCAAGTTCAATCTCCACCCTTTCCGGAGTGTATATGTATGCATCTTGGGGTATCCAAGACATATCAACCGCATTCGTATCATTTCCTAAATCTTGGAAAACAAACAAAAATATTACACTAGTTAAAACTACCAAAATAGCAATTATTATTGTAAGTGCTTTACTAAATCCTTTCTTCAACTCTCCTAAGTATAAATTAAAAAACATTTCTTTTATTCCTTGCCTTCTTTCTCGCTATATTTTATTTAGTTTCATTTGCTTATAGTACATATGTAGTAAGCGTTTAATGATTTTTTATTTCTTATTATCCGTTTGGTTACTAACATGCGTACTCTAGACCGTTATTGATGCCTTCTGCAGAGATAGTTAGTTTTTACTAATTCCCTTTCCCTTGTCGTAACCGTTGAGGTTTTTTTTGTTGTTATTTATCCCCTATCCGTTTTGTTACTGATAGATATGCATCTTCTAGACTTTCTTTAACTACTTCTACAGAAGATACATTGTAGTCAGCTTTTACTAGCTCCCTTATGATAAATGATGTTTCTTTATCGGTTGTGACTTGTAAAGTTGCTCCAACTTTTATTACTTCTTCACCTAGTAGTGTTTCAAGGTAAGATTTTGCTTCCTCCATTTTATCTACTTTGATGGAAACTGTTACCTTTTTGCCTTCGGTGGTTTCAGCTACATCTTCACCAATGGTTTTTTCTTGAACTATTACACCACTGTCTATAATTATGTACCTATCACACATAAGTTCCATTTCTGACAAAAGATGCGAGCTAACTAAAACACCCATGTCTAGTTTATGTGCGCATTGCCTTAACATATCTCTAAGCTCCTTAATACCAGCAGGATCTAATCCGTTTGCTGGCTCATCAAGCACTAGGAGCGCTGGGTTATTAATGATAGCCTGTGCAATACCTAACCTTTGTTTCATGCCAAGTGAATATGTTTTAACCTTGTCGTTTCTTCTGTCATAAAGGCCCACAAGCTTTAATATATCATCAACTTTTTCCCTATTAGATTTTTTTGTATTTACATACCTTGAAAACGCATTATCTTTCCCTTCTAGCTTTCTAACAAGGGCATCGTTTATCGCAACTGACATCTTTTTTTTCGATGAGCTTTTTGATTTTTCCGTACTCGCTTCTTGTTCCTGTTTGATATTATCTTGTGCATTTGGGTTTTCTAGCGCTCTAAAGTCAAGTCTATTATCTTCTTTGTTTACATGTAGGGAAGTTAGATATATTAGATTCTCATATGCGGTCCAGTCATTATACATGTCTGGATTTTCTATGACACCACCTACTTGGTTCATAGTCTCTTCCCTTTCTTTAGCCATGTTTTTTCCAAGTATGTATATATCTCCACTTGTTGGAAGAGCAAGACCTGTTATCATTTTTATAGTCGTACTTTTTCCAGCCCCATTTGGTCCTAAGAAGCCTACTATTTCGCCACTACTCACACTAAAAGAAATGTTGTTTACAGCATTAATAACAACTCCGCCCCTTTTTTTATATGTTTTTGATAAATTATCAACCCTTAAAATTTCTCTTGCCATTTTTACCTTCCGTAATCATAATTTAAATTTTCTATATTATACTCTTTGCTTAAGCATTTAAACAAACATTAAGCGAGAGGAAAACCATCTCGCTATTTAATATTAGTATTCTAACCAGCTAAACGCTGTTTTTATGCCAAGTTATACAAAATGATTTAAAACAACGCTTAATAAATTAAGGCAGTAAACTACCTTATACCTAAGATTAGAGAATTACTGCGCTAATCGTTATTGATTAGTTAAATTCTGCTTATAACTCTGCTGTATGCGTTATCATCTTCATTTAAGACAATGATATCTCTATTTTGGCTGTAGTCATATAGTGGTTTAATAGTTGCTTTATCATTCTCAGCAGCAGTTAACTTAATTGCTGTGATGATTTGACCCCCAAGTAACGCTAGCATTAACTCGTTATATGCTGCGCTAGTAGCAAGGGGTAGCAACATCTTTTCTTCTCTAGTCAAGTTATCTGACCTAATCTTGCCTTTTTCCGCAAGTGCAAGCACAAATGAACCTTCATTGCCTTTAACGACCTTATATCTACCTTTAGAGATTGTACGAACTATTGAGTTTGTTCTATCGAATAAAAGCTCTGCAAAATCTTTTGCTATTATTGCACCATCTTTTATTGCGGGCTGTAAATCCTTTAAGCCTTTAATTCTAGATTGCACTGTTGCCAGGCGTTTATTCAAGTCACTTATTTCCTCAAACCTATCTGTTACTTCCTTTTTCTTAGCCATATTTGCACCAAGCTCTATAATGAAGTCTTCTTCTTTTTGTTTTAACTCTGCAAGTGCTTGGTTGTTTTCGCTCATATGCTCGTAGTACTTAGCAATATTTTTTGTACTCTCTTGATAGAGCCTAACTGCTTCAGCTGCAGCTGCTAATTCTTGATCGAATTTTTCTATTCTTTCTTCGGCTTTTTGAGTTTCTATGTCTCCCATAATCAACCCATCTAAATCAGATCTAGTCTCGATACCCATTTCCTTGAACTTCTGCTCATAATCGGCATAAATAGCACTAGATGTTTGTTGGGTTGCATCTAAAGAAGAATTTAACATTATCGCCTGATCTCTTAAATCGTCTCTTTCTGCAATATTTTTTTCATGTATCTGCTTGGTTGCTTTAATTTTAACTTTGGCTTTTTCCATAAGTTTTTTATTAGTGTCAATTTCTTCTTGTATAGCAAGTAGATATTCAGAAAACACTTTAACAACCATTTGTTTACTGTCATACTCTTTGTCTTTATACACAATTGGTACATTGTAGGTTGAGTGATTCATGGCATCTACAAATAACTCAACCCTCTTTTGGTCTAACTCTGATAATTTTGCATATCTTTCTTCATAATCATACTCTAAAGCTTCATACTCTTTATCAATAACTTGAGTTTTCTTTAAAAGATCGGTTGCTGTTTCGTTTCCGAAGTTATCGCTTATACTGTCATGAAGCGCTATCATTTCCTCTATACTTTTGGTTAGTTCGGCTATGATTTTGTCTTCTGCGGGGATTTTATCTTCATCTATTAATTTAATAGTTTCGCTTAATATTTTCTTTGTTTCCGCCTGCTTCTCAAAGCCTTTTTCTAACTCTCTAAATCTATCTACTTTCTTTTGTAGTGCGTTACTATCAGCTATGGTTTTCTTGGTTTTCTCAAAGAGTTCTTCTGTGGTTTGAACGTCGTACTCTGCAAGTATTTCTCTTATGAATTCTTCTTTATTTTCTTTAGACTCGTTTAGGGAGTTTGCATATTGTTCGCCCATGTGAGCGGCTGCTTCATATTGCCCAATTGCTGCTTCAGCTTCAAGGAGGGCTTTGTCATCTTTCCCTATATCCCTTTGTACTGCATCAATCCGGGTATTTAACGCCTTTGTATCTTTTATAGGTAATGTCTTTTTCACAGAAACAAAGCCGTCACAAATAGGACAACGACTACCGAACTCTACTCTTTCACTAATATCTTTTAATCTATTTTCACTCATGTATTCCGTGAGTTTTTCTTTTAGTAATTCGAGTTTAGCTACTAACCTTTCGCGATGTTTAACGATTGATAGCCGTCTATCTTTCAGCACCTGTAATTTCTCTGCATAAGTTTTATTAGCCTCTTCCACTCCTTCTATTTTTTTGATAATGGCATTTAATTCCACTTCGTTTCTAGATACAAGGAGATGTTTACTGTATATTCTTTGTTTGTAAAAGACATCAGCATTTACAGCTTGTTCAACTGTCTTATACTTGCCACGAATTTCCTTATCCAATAGGCTGAACTCACTATTTTCACCTTGTGTTTCTTTTTCAATAGCATTTAGTGCTTCAACAGCGTGCGCTCTTTCTACTGTTAAAAGTTCTCTTCTTTCTCTTGCTGCAACTAAACTATCAGAGAATATGCCAATCTTTCCCTCTATGACAGCACCGTCTTGTACCGCCTTTTTATACTCGAATGTATCTCTAATGTTAATCTTTTTCTGCATTACCTCCACATTTTGTCTTGCGAGATTTATGGCTTCGGTTTGCACTTTGTTATATTCTTCCATTAGCTCCGTAGCCTTTTGATTTACAGGAGCATAATATTTTTCAAGCATTTTTCCTAAATCAATATTTTCAGGATGATTTCTAGCATCGTCTAAAAGACCATATAAAACTTTTTCAAGCTCATTAACCGTAAGGGCAAGAGCTGCGTATTTATCGCCTTGTTTAACTAAACTCTCTTTTCCTTTTGCTATTTTTTCATTCAAAATATTAAGTTGGTTGTCAATACTTTCTAATTTTTGTTTATCTTCATCAATTTTGAGTAGGATATCTCCATACGCAGAAAACACATTGGATAAAGCTCTGGCTTCTTTGCTATTTGCCACCTTTTTAGTTAATGTAGCCATTTCCTCTTTTTGCGCTTCCAGCTTTTCTAACCTGCTGGTTTCATCATAAAGTTGAGTCATCTCCTCTTTGTACATAATAGCTTTTTGCAACTCATCATTTATGTTCGCCATAGTTATACGAACTTCTTCAAGGTTGGTTTTATTGATGTCAACTAAAGCTTCGTGGTTAGCTATTTCCCCACGGCTCACTGGTTCTAGAACCTCCAATCTATTAACTAAAACACTCTCTTCGGCTAATAATTCATCTAGCATTTCATTTACTTTGTTGGATGTCGCGAACTTTCCTAAACTCTCTGCAACTATAGTCTCTCTAGAAATGGTATCTTGAGCAATTTTTAAACCTTCTGCTCTATCCACTAAAAATAAATCATCAAAGGCTTCCTTCGTTAGAGAAATCTTTTCTGCTAAAAATGCATCAACAGATTCTTTTGTTTGTTCACAAACCGGCTCGCCTTTAGCATTAGTGAGTTTCACTTCCTCCAAAGTTTCACCACTTTCTAGCCTTACTAATTTACGGTACAAATAATATTCTTCATATGCGAGCACAAATCTAAGTTCGACAATCAAAGGTAACTTAAAATTAACTGCATCTTCATTTCCATAAAAAGCAAAAGAAAGCAAGGTCTTTAATGCGTTTTCGTCCCCGCCTTCTACATTGACCAGACCTGCAATTTTGTTACCAAAATCATAAAATCCGCTCTCGTCTGTTATTCCTCTAAATTTTAAATTGATGAGTTTCATAGTCCCTCCAAACTCACTGTGCGCTTTCCCCACAAATTTTTAATACATCTTTTTTGTCAGTTTTTAATAAAGTGGCTAGTCCCTATTCCCTTTCCTTTTTCGCACCCTAATTTCTTCATTTTTTAGTTTTCATGAGTGCTAGCAAATGCAAATGTTTTGTGTTATATTAGGTAGTACACCGCTTTTGAAAAGCACTAGGTAAAGGACACAAGTTGCCATTATATATTTATAATTATATTTAATTATACAACCTAAAGCGCGCATTTGCAACATATAACTATTTTAAGATTTAAATAAAATGCGCAGGCGCGAAAGAATAGCGCACAACTTGAAACATAAGCATAGTCAAGATGTAGCAAGTTCTAATAACCTAACTTTTGGAAGATGTTACATAATCTACAACTACCAACTTAGAGCAAAATGCGGATAACGATAATTAGTAAAAGCTGCTTAGTTAACGACAAGAAAAACGGTATAAAATGCAACGATATATTCATTAACTAAATAGGCTAAGCAAAGAGGAAATATATGCGATTTTGTAATCTCTCAAGGGAATATTTAAAAGAAGGGTACACCCAAGTAGATAATGTCTTTTTACTAGAATATCTGCCTGAAGCAGACCCTATATACGTGAAAGTATATATGTATGGGCTGTTCCTTGCTAATTCTGCAGCGGATTTTGATAATAATGTAAACACCATGTCTGTTGCCCTTCGCATCGACGAAGAAAAGATAATTGAAGCATTTACTTACTGGGAAAACAAGGGAATTGTAACAATACAAGACAAAAATCCCCCTTATGAAATACTATACAACTCCGTAAAAATGCCGCTAACCAAATCTACTCGTTATGAAGTTAGAGAATTTGAAGCATTTACAACTGAAATATACAGAATATGGCCAAATATTAATTTCTCAGCTAATAATTTAGAACAGCTTTTCGAATTCATAACAAGTAAAAAAATAGAACCCGCTGCCGTTATATTAATTATGAATTACTATGAAAATCAAAAAGGCAAGCTGAATTTCAGTGGAGTTTTAGCAATGGCGCAACACTTTGTTTCACAAGGACTTTTAACAACTGCTGCCCTATCTGCGCACTTAGATCAGTTAGAGGCAAAGGTGGATGTGGTAGAAGATATATTTAAGCCTTTTTCCAAAAACAAAAGTTCAGATTACGAAAATCGTGAACTTTTCTTGAGATGGACTGATAATTATGGCTTCCCAGTGGAGTCATTAGAGATTGTCAGAGACGAATGTAAGCGCAAAGGTGGTAAAACAAGATTCATTGATTTAATAGAAGAACTATATGAAGCAAAAGCAATCTCTCCAGTAGATGTACAGCACTATATTTCAACTGAAAACGAAAAAATAGCACTGGCGAAGAAAATAAATGAAATACTCTCTGTTTTCGTTAGATGGGAAAATACCGTTAGATTCTACATTAACCCCTGGTTAAATTTAGGTTTTGATGCAGAAGCGATTGAATTAATTGCTCAATTTTGTCTTACAAGAAGTATAAGGGACTTAAACAGGATGGATGAACTTGTAAGACGCTTCCACCAAAAAGGTCTTCTTACAAAGGAAATAATTGCCGATTATATGCTAAGAGAAAAACAAAGAGACGACCGCATCCTGGAAATATTATCAGTAACAAGCGGTGGAGAAATAACGTCTTTCATAAGCAAATCTGACCGTGATTTATATCGCACATTTATCAATTGGGGATTTGACCATGACGCTATTTTAGCAGCAGCTCAATTTGCAGTTGGAACTGCCTTCCCTATGTCATACTTGAGTAATCGGCTAGCTGTGCTAAAAGAAAAAGGCATTTTCACTCCCGAAGGAGTGACTGCATTTTTATCTGAGAAAACCAGTACCAAACAAAAAGGCACTAGTTATAACGACGATGTGTTAGGTGGACTAACTAAAGAGCAAATCCAATCAACATTAATTGATTTAGAAAACCTAGATATCGACAAGTTTGATGTGTAATTGTAGGAGACAAAATGAACAACTTTGAAAAGCAAGCATTACGCAAAATTACATCAAGAAAAACCAAATCTGAGCTTATAGCATCTGGTAATTTAGCCAAGCTTAGAGAAAATAAAAAGTTCTTCGATTTAGAATCTCAACATATTGCTTTGTCTATCAAAGCCGCAAAAGAGGCTCCTGAATCGGAGTTTAAGGCTACCTTATTAAGCGAATTGCAGAAAATTGACAACGATATGGAAGCCTTATTGAACGAGCTTGGATTTACTAAAAATGATATTAAGACTAAAGTTTATTGCCCTGTCTGTAATGACTCTGGTTATATAAATGGTGAGAGATGCAGATGCTTAATAGATGAAATTAATACTGTTAGCAAAGAGGCGACTAAAACTTCCCTTACAGATATTAGCTCATTTAAAAAAATTGATGTTAAAAGCCTCCCGAAAGCAAACGCACCCACTCTATCAGCTGCTTATAAAATTCTCGATAAAGTTGTTATAAACTACCCAAATATCAAAACTAGAATCTTAACAATTACCGGACCTGTAGGTTGTGGCAAAACTTTTGCAGTATCTGTTGCCTCAAATGCTTTTGCTAAAAATGGTACATCCACTTTGATTATATCTTCTAGTGATATTTTTTCCATTTTTAAGACATATCATTTTGCTTTTGACATGGATGAAAAGGAAGACATCTTTGAAGAAATACTTAACTGCGATGTTTTAATCATAGATGACTTAGGCTCGGAGGGAAGTGTGCCTGATTTTTTAATTCCCTATTTAACATATATTATTGATAAGAGATCTAATTTATTAACCATCATCACTACAAATTACAATATGGAAGATATCGCCGACCATTACGGCAAGCGTTTGCAGAGTCGTTTATGTAATGTCCAAAACACTATTACAATAGCATTAGAGGGTGACGACCTCCGCCTCCATCGAAATAAATAATTTATAGCCTTTTTTAGTTTGCCGAGTCAAAACACAAACTATTATATTTCATAACCACATCATGAGGAAAAGCCAAGTTGCACTGAGTTTGAGAAATCTTTGTGCTTGCGCACCTTACCGTTACACTTACTATCATAACTAACATTAAACGATTTCCCGCCCCACTTGTCTTGTAACACACGAACCTAATATAACATTTGGCTAGCGACTAACCATTCCGATTGATAACGAGCGACGAGCGATTTTCCACCCTACTTATCATGCAGCATGCGAGGGTCTATTTACTGTTGCACTTACTATGGCAACTAACTTTAAACCGCTATATCACACCTTTTTCCATTTAGGGGTTGACTATGCTTCTTTTATACATTAATATATAAGTACATGTGCGTGCGCGCACATTACATGTTAACATAGTAAAATGTAATACAATTATCTGGAGGGATATTATGGCAACGAAAACAACACCTGAACTTCAATACGAAATTGTTAACGCTTGTGGTATTTTAAGCACTTCCAATAGAGGCTGGACAAAAGAATTAAATCTTATCAGCTGGAATGGAAGACCTGCAAAGTACGACATTAGAGAATGGTCACCAGATCATGACAGAATGGGCAAAGGCGTAACTTTAACAGACGAAGAAGCCGCAGAACTAAAGGTTATCTTAAACAAACAAAAAGATCTGTAAGATAAATTAGTTCTCAAAAGCATTTTTAGGTTTATTTTAGATTGAATCGCACATTCTAATGGCAACTAAATAGTGCCGTTACGATATGTGCTTTTTAATACATCAAACGAAAACGATACAGGGAGATTCTCTCTCTGTGCGGTTTTGTGTTTAGAAGGAGAGGGAAAAACATGAGTAAACAAGTAAAAACAAATTGGTTTAAAGATGCATTTATTTATCAAATTTATCCAAGAAGCTTTTGTGACAGCGATGGCGACGGCATAGGTGATTTACGTGGTATTATCTCTAAATTAGACTACCTTCAAGACTTGGGAGTAGATGCTGTATGGCTATCCCCTATTTATAAGTCCCCTAACCATGATAACGGTTATGACATATCTGATTATAGAGATATTATGGATGAATTTGGCACCCTTGATGATTGGAAAGAAATGATTGATGGTATGCATAAAAGAGGAATTCGCCTAGTTATGGATCTAGTTGTTAATCACACTTCTAGTGATCACAAATGGTTCCAGGAAAGCTTAAAAGGCCCTGATAATCCATATAGCGATTACTATATATGGGCAGATGGTAAAGGAAAAAATGGGAAAAAACCACCAAACAATTGGTCTTCTAGATTCGGTGGCACCGCTTGGGAATATGATGAAGGAAGAAAACAATGGTATTTACATCTTTTCGTCAAACAACAACCAGATTTAAACTGGGAAAATCCCAAAGTTAGACAAGAAGTTATTGATATTTGTAACTATTGGTTTGACCTTGGTGTTGATGGTTTTAGATGTGATGTCATTACTTACATTAGTAAAGTACCAGGCTTCCCCGACGGTAAATGGAACCCTGTCGCTAGAGGAGATGAAATGTTTACTCATGGACCTAGAATCCACGAGTTTTTAAATGAGATAAATGAAAAGTCATGGTCTTTATATGACACCATGATAGTTGGTGAAGCAGCAGGCGTTACTGTCGAAAATGCAATTTTATATACCGACCCTGCTAGAAAAGAAATGGATTGTGTCCTCCAGTTTGAACACTTCGAAACGTGTTTTTGGAACCATGTAATTCCATTGAAATTCAACCTTCCTAAGTTTAAAAAAGCTTTAAGCCGTTGGCAATATGGATTACAACAAAGGGGATGGAATGCTCTATATCTTGAAAACCATGACCAGCCTAGGAGCGTTAGTTTGTATACTCCTAATCATGGAGAAAATAGAGAATATGCAGCTAAAATGTTGGCTACAGCTATATTTATGCTACAAGGAACTCCATTTTTATACCAAGGTCAAGAAATAGGAATGACCAACTACCCACTCAAAAAATATTCAGACTGCAAAGACGTTGTGGTTGATCAAGTTAGATCTGTTCTAAAACCTTTTGATAAACTCTTTGAAGGAATAGCAATTAAAATTCTTAATAAAAGAGCAAGAGACCATTCAAGAACACCTATGCAATGGGATAATTCTTTAAATGCTGGCTTCTCCACAGGAAATCCATGGTACACTGTAAACCCTAACTATACCGAAATCAATGTAAAGGCAGCAAAAGAAGATCCTAATTCCATCTTGAATTTTTATAAAAAACTTATTGCTTTTAGAAAAGGAAATGACATAATAATTAATGGAACATACAAAGAGTATGACTCCAGTAACAAGGATATATATTGCTACGAACGAGCATACAATGGCGAAAAATTATTAGTTATTTGTAACTTCAAAAATAAAGAAGTAAACTTTAAAGTACCTGCCGATGCTATATCCTTATCTTCTGAACTTATGTTACATAACTATGGGTATGATAGGCCAGTATTACAAGATACGGTTCTACGCCCATACGAAGCTTTAGTCTACAAGATAATATAATCTTTACCATTTAGTATATGCTTTGCGATACAATAACAAAATGGTTAATAACGGAAACAAGGAGTAATTATGGCTCGTAAGAAAATCAAAAAGAATGCAGTGATACGTGACAATGGGTATGATCCTTATGTACCATCAGATATAAAGGCTGGTATGCGTAAAAAAAGAGAACCTACCCCTATTAAGCCTATCATCGATTATATCCCAACCAAAAAATGGGTTTTGTACCTATTAGTCACATTAATTCCAGTTATTAATTTCTGTGCACTCATTGCATGGGCTAGTAATAAAAATGTTTCCGTAAATCCTAACATAAAAACTTATGCTAAAGCTGCGCTAATAACAACTTTAATTGTATATATATTAGCAGCTGCCCTTGTTATTATATTTAAGTTTGCTCTACACTTATTTTAATTTTCACATAAGATGATATTACGACATATGCCACGGAAATTCCGTGGCATATTTATTTTAAACTTACGTAATGCTTATTTTACTATTAGATATATCAATCACTCTTCATCATCTAGTATACAATTTACAACTGGCAGTAAGGTTTGTCTTACCAATAGTACTAGGTCGTTACTCCTCGTCATCTAGCATGCAGTATTTCAAAACTGCTTTTTGAGCATGAAGTCTATTTTCTGCTTGTTCAAAAATTGAATGTGCGTGAGCTTCAAACACTTCAGTGGTAATCTCTTCTTCCCTATGTGCAGGAAGACAGTGTAAAACAATTGCATCACTTTTTGCTGCTTTCATAACCTCTGTGTTTACTTGGTATCCTTTAAATGCAAGCGCTCTTTTTGCAGCTTCGCCTTCCTGTCCCATCGAGGCCCATACATCTGTATATACAACATCTGCATCCTTTACAGCATCCATAATATTGGTGGTGCATAAGAACTTCTTCCCTTTGGCTAACTTCATAATATCGGCATCCGGTTCATAACCTTTGGGGCACGCAATAGCTACTTCCATACCAACCTTGAGACAGCCTACTATTAAAGAGTTTGCCATATTGTTGCCGTCTCCAATATAACAAATCTTAAGGCCTTCTAATTTGCCCTTAAACTCTCTGATGGTCATTAAATCTGCAAGAACTTGACAAGGATGAGCATAATCGGTAAGTCCATTAATCACTGGAATTGAACCAAATTGGGCTAACTTTTCTACCGTTTCTTGTTTAAAAGTTCTTATCATTATGCAGTCGAGATATCTAGATAAAACTCTAGCAGTATCTTCTATCGGCTCTCCCCTACCTATTTGCAAATCTCTAGAACTTAAAAATAATGCATGCCCACCAAGCTCATACATAGCAACTTCAAAAGACACTCTTGTCCTTGTTGATGACTTTTCAAATATCATACCTAAGGTCTTGCCTTTTAGTTTGTCGTCTTCTTTAACCCTCTCCTTTCTCATAAACTTTAATTGATCGGCAGAGTTAAGAATTGTAAAAATTTCTTTTTTGGATAAATCACCTAATTTAAGTAAATGTCTCATTTTTCTCTTGTTATAATGTTGTTTGAATTTAATCAGTAAATGATTAGCAACATTAGTTGTATATATTAATTTTAGATCCGTCCCTATTTTTTCACTAGGGGGAAAAGCGTGAAAATCCTAAAGATGGTATACATAGTTAACTCCTCTTAACCATGTATTGCAAAAACTATCTAATTTATTTTTTATTTTCATCCTCTACAGCTGCACACTCTAGGATTATATCTATAGCTCTCAGTAACTCTGTTCTTCCTATGTTTAATGCGGGAAGCAATCTAATCTTACTCTTTGCTTTTAACACTAAAACACCTTTTTCTAAGCAGTCTTTAACAATATCGTCTGCTTTTCTTTCCGTTTCTATACCTATCATCAAACCCTTTCCGGTAATGGTTTTTATTCCCTTTTTCCCTTTTAGTGTTTCAAATATATATTCGGATTTTTGTTTTACACTCTCTAGTAGTCCATCGTTAATTCTACTTAGTATGCTATATGCCCCAGCAGTGGCAATTGGATTGCCTCCAAATGTAGAACCATGAGTTCCTTTGGTTAGTACATTTTCTGCTTTTTCTCCCATCATAGTTACACCAAGTGGTAGCCCGCCGCCTATGCCCTTTGCTGTTGTTACGATATCAGGCGTTATACCATATCCCATGTAGCTATATAGTTCTCCCGTCCTTCCGTTACCTGTTTGCACTTCGTCAACCGCTATTAACATATCATTATCGTGAGCAATTTTTTCTATGCCTTTAACATACTCATGCGATAATGGATTTACCCCGCCTTCTCCCTGTATCGTTTCAAATAATATTCCTGCAGGGGAATGTTCTTTAACAGCTTGTTCAAGCTCCTCTAGATTATTTGCTTCTACAGCAATAAACCCTGGAGTTAATGGTAAAAAGTTTTTATGAAATTCCTCTTGGGCGGTAGCTGCAAGTGTTGCTAACGTTCTTCCGTGAAAACTGTTTTTAAGTGTTATTATATTGAATTTCCCACTTTTTTTATCTTCTTGATATTTCCTTATTACCTTAATCGCACACTCATTTGCTTCTGCACCAGAATTTGAAAAGAATACCTTTTTCATACCAGTTTTTTCGCACAGTAGCTCGGCCAATTTAACACATGGTTCTGTGTAATATAAATTAGATGTATGCTGATATTTATTTAGTTGTTCAATAACTGCTTCCTTCCAAATTTCATCTTGAAGACCAAAAATATTAACTGCGATTCCTGCGCCCATATCAATATATGATTTTCCGTCTTCATCATAAAGAACAGAGCCTTTACCATATTTAATTGCTACTGGAAATCGTGCATAAGTTCCTGCTATAAATTGTGCATCTTTTTCTTTAATACCTTTCATTTTCTCGTCCTTTTATTTTATTTAAAGTTTTTAGCTTACAAACATTGTGCCAATACCTTCATCTGTTAACATCTCAATCAATATGGAGTGTTGTATTCTTCCATCAAGTATGAAGACTCTCTTTACACCTCTTCTAATGGCTTCCCTACAACATTCTATCTTAGGTATCATTCCTCCAGAAACGATTCCTTCTTTAATAAGCGCAGGTATTTCACTAACAACTACTTTTGAAATTAATGTAGATGGGTCATCTTTATCTCTCATAAGTCCAGCGATATCTGTCATTGAAATCATTATTTCAGCTCCTAGAGCTCCGGCTATTTTCGCTGCAGCATCATCTGCATTTACGTTATAAGTGTTACCATGTTTATCACCTGCAATGGTAGAGATTATGGGGATATACCCTTTTTCTAAAATATCATTTATAAGCTCTATGTTAACCCTAGTAATTTCACCGACAAACCCCAGTTTTTTATCCTTAATTTTAGCTTCGATAGTAAGTCCGTCCAACCCACAAATTCCAACTGCTTGTGCACCATTTTTCTGAACTAAATTGACTAGTGACTTGTTGATTTTCCCAGCTAAAACCATTTGCACAACATCAACAGTTTCCTTATCAGTTACTCTAAATCCATTTAAAAACTCTGTCTTTTTCCCAAGTTTTGTTAATGTCTCAGTAATTTCAGGGCCACCGCCATGCACTAAAACAACTCTAACACCTATAAGGGAAAGTAGTATCACATCTCCAATCACAGATTCTTGTAACTTATCGTTAAGCATGGCGCTTCCGCCGTATTTTATGACAACTATCTTATCTTTATACGATTGTATATATGGAAGTGCGCTAACTAACACCTTTGCTCTTATTGCATTACTTATAACAGTTTCTTCATTTTTCATGTTTTTCTCGCATAATAATGTTGTTTGAATTTAACCAATATAACGGTTAGCAACATCACTTTGTATATTTTATTCTATGTTTGATTAATATATAGTAGGCTCCTATCTATCAATTTTGTATTTAGTTATCTTCTTATATTTTATGTTCTATAGTCACCATTAATTTTTACATAATCATACGTTAAGTCACATCCCCAAGCAGTAGCCATGCCTTTGCCTTCATTTAAATTAATTAGCACATCAATATCAGGTGCAGATAAAACTTCCTTTGCTATACGCTCTGAAAAATCTATTCCAAAACTACCTTCACAAACATCAATTTTACCCATTGCTGACTGGAATGTAACATCTACTTTATCTGCACTCCCTTTCATGCCACTATAACCAATAGCACATAAAATTCTACCCCAATTAGCATCCGCTCCGAACATCGCAGCTTTTACTAAAGAGGAATTAACAACTGATTTGGCAACGATTTGCGCATCTTCATTATTTACAGCTCCGCTTACATGAACTCTCATAAGCTTAGTTGCGCCTTCTCCATCTTTTGCTATCATTTCACAAAGCGTGGAGTTTACAACATTCAATGCTTTTACAAAAATTTTATAATCGGAATTCTTTTCTTTAATGATTTGGTTCCCTGATTGACCATTTGCTATTATAGACACCATGTCATTTGTGGAGGTATCTCCATCTACACTTACCATATTGTATGTGCATTTTACATCTTCTTTCAACGCTTCCTTTAACATGTCTTGAGAGATGTTTACATCGGTTGTTAAAAACACTAGCATAGTTGCCATATTGGGATTTATCATACCTGAACCTTTAGCTATACCGCCTATAACGCACTCCTTATCTCCTAACATAAAAGTGACAGCAACTTCTTTCATTTTGGTATCTGTAGTCATTATACCCTCTGCTGCAACACTGCTTTTCTCGTAGCCAAGTCCATTCACTAGTCGTGGAATTCCTTCTTCAAATGGTTCAATATTGAGAGTTTGGCCTATAACGCCGGTCGATGCAATTATAATATCTTTTTCACTGATGTTTAATTCTTTTGCAAGGATAGAGCAGGTTTTTTCAGCAATCTCTACACCGTTTGCATTACAAGTATTAGCATTTCCACTATTACATATCATGGCTTGAGCATAACCATCTTTTATGTTGTTTTGCGTTACATATATAGGAGCACCTTTAACTAAATTCAAGGTATATACAGCAGCAGCTGTACCTTTAACTTCGCTGTATATTAGCGTTAAATCTCTTTTGTTGCGGTTTTTTCTAATACCACAATGAACTGCATTAGCTTTAAATCCTTTAGGAGCACAAACGCCACCATCTATTTTCTTTATTAATTTTGTCATATTTCCCTCTTTTTCTGTTATCTGTTTTTTATTCGTAAGTTATTTAAGTTATTATATTATAGGTTTAATCCATATGTTTCATTTTCACCAGTAATTAGGTTCATACACTGAACTGCAGCGCCAGAAGCTCCTTTGCCAAGATTATCAAATCTTGCAGCTAGCAGTATTCTTTCCTCATTTCCATATGCAGATATTTGCATTGTGTCTTTTCCAGACATGCCTGCAGCTGATAGGAAACCATCTTCTGATAGATTATCAACATATTTAACTATTGGTCCATTATACATATCTGCGTATAACGCCTTAACCGTATCAAGATTATTGCCTTTTGTAAGAGACGCTACGGTAAGTGGAATAGTTACAAGCATACCACTATAGAAGTTAGAAACAACTGGCACAAATAAAGGCTTATTATTGAGTTTAGCTATTGTTTGCATCTCTCTTAAGTGCTTATGGTTTTGCGTTAATCCATATACTCTTGGAGCTAAATATATTGGGTTTTCTTGCTCTTCTACATAATCCCCTATCATTTTTTTACCGCCGCCACTATAACCAGTCAATGAATTACAATAAACTATCGTATCTTTAGGTAAAATCCCATTTTCCACGAGTGGATATATAAGTGCTAAAAAGCCACTCGCATGACAGCCTGGCACACTAATTCTACTACTCAAAGTCACCTTTGCTCTTATGTACGGTGAAAGTTCTGGAAAACCATATTGCCAATCGGGATTGGTTCTATGCGCCGTTGATGTATCAATGACCTTTACTTTAGGGTTGTCAATGAGGGCTACACTCTCTATCGCTGCAACATCAGGTAAACACATTAGAACAATATCTGATTCATTCATTATTGCCTTCTTAATCATTGGGTCTTTTTTGTCTTTTTCTGGAATGGTTAAAAACTCAAGGTGATCCATAGTTTTTATTCTGTCATAAATGCTAAGACCTGTTGTTCCATATTGACCATCTATAAATACTTTCTTTTTCATTTTTCGCCTTCTTCCTAATCTTGCTAATTTCTTTTTAATTTGTTTATTAATCTAACCTTTTTCTATTTCAGTTTTGACTATCTGCAAACACTTCTTTTCTCGCTATTTTTTATTTACTAACCTATCTTTCCTATTACTCTTTTTTATTGACTCTCAGCTTGTTTTTTCTATTACTGTTTTCTTTACAAATAATTCTTTTTAATTTTGCTATTATTATCTACTAACTAAAATTCTTTATTACTGCTTTTAACCATCTACAAATATTTATTTTTTAATCTCACTATTATTAACCTAATTTTTCTATTACGGCTTTCATATCTAAGTCAGCTCTTTTTAGCTGTTCTAGTATGCTAGCTGGAGAGGGTCCACCTTGTGAACTTCTATTGTTTACACAAGTTTCTATATCGATGGCATCTAATAAGTCAGCTTCAAATACACTCGAATATTTTTTATATTCTTCTATTGTCAGTTCGCTTAATTTTTTACCCTTTTCAATTGCCGTTGCCACAATTTCACCTGTAATTTTATATGCATCTCTAAAAGGTACACCTTTTTTAGTTAGATAGTCTGCTAAATCGGTAGCGTTTATATATCCACCTTCTGCACTTTTACGCATAGCATCTTTATTGATAGCCATTTCTGCTAGCATAGGTGCTAGTAGATTTAAACAGTCCTTCACCGTGTCTATTGTGTCAAATAAACTTTCCTTATCTTCCTGCATATCTTTATTATATGCAAGGGGTAGCGCTTTCATAACAGTAAATAGTGCTATCATATTGCCATATACTCTACCAGTTTTCCCACGTATTAGTTCCGCCATATCTGGATTTTTCTTTTGTGGCATTATACTAGAGCCCGTTGAAAATGCATCTGAAAATTTAACAAAGTTAAACTCATCTGTGGACCAAATAATTAATTCCTCAGCAAACCTTGATAAATGCATCATCAAAATGGAGGAAGAGGCCATAAATTCCAAACAAAAATCCCTATCTGCAACTGCATCCATGCTATTTGCCGCTACGCTCGAAAAACCCAGTAAATCAGCTTCATATACCCTATCTATTGGATAAGTAGTTCCAGCAAGTGCACAACTGCCAATTGGAGAAACTGAAGTTCTAATATAACAATCTGCAAGCCTATCTGCATCTCTTAAAAGCATAAATACGTAAGCCATAAAATGTTGTGCTAAAGTGACAGGTTGAGCTTTTTGCAGGTGAGTAAAGCCTGGCATCACTGTGTTGGTGTTTTCTTCAGCTTTCGTTTTTAACACATCTACTACGGTAAAAATATTAGTAATTATTTCATATATCTCTTTTTTTAGATATGTTCTCATATCAAGGGCAACTTGATCATTTCTAGAACGCGCTGTATGTAACATCTTGCCTGCATCCCCTATTCTCTTTGTTAGTTCTTGTTCCACAAATGTATGAATATCCTCAGCAGTTTCATCAATTGCTAGTTTTTCACTTATGATATCCTCATATATCTGTTTTAAACCTTCGATTATTTGGTTTGCAGATTTAGAGTCAATAATACCTTGCTTTTTTAACATTTCGGCGTGTGCAATCGACCCCATGATATCTTCTTTAAACATGCGTCCATCCACACCAATTGATGAATTAAATTTGTCAGCTAACGGACTTCCCTCTCCATCCATTCTGCCTTTCCATAATTTTGCCATCTTCTTCCCTCGTATAATAATGCTGTTAGAATTTACCAATAAAATGGCTACTGCATTACTTTTAATTTCCTTTGTATTCGACTATATAGTTTAGTTAGTCCTGTCCTAGTATCTGTAACTTGTCCGTCTTAATTTTAATACTTTTATGTGTTTTTATAAATTGGATAATGTGCCTATTTAAAGCACATCATTCCTTTTTATATTATTGTTTTGAATTACTACTAACTATTTGAGTCCTTTTTTCTTAAGTTCTGCATCGAGCTTAGCTTTGACTTTGATTGGCAGTCCGAATAAGTTGATAAAGCCCTCTGCATCTTTTTGGTTATAGTCTTCACCTTCATCAAATGTTGCTATCTTTTCAGAATATAGAGAATAATCACTCCACACACCAGCTTTGATGATATTTCCTTTATATAACTTTAGCTTTACTTTACCAGTAACGGTCTCTTGTGTCTTTTTAACAAACGCATCCAAAGCTTCTTTAAGAGGTGTATACCATTGACCATTGTACACAAGTTGTCCATACGTAATTGATAACTCTTCTTTCTTATGTGCAACCATTTTGTCTAAGCAAACTGTTTCAAGATATTTGTGTGCAAAATATAAAATAGTCCCACCTGGAGTTTCATAAACTCCTCTACATTTCATACCAACAAGCCTATTTTCCACTATATCAAGTAGACCTATACCGTTTTCCCCACCAAGCTTATTGAGCTCTAAAATAATCTCTTTAGCTGTCATCTTTTTTCCATCTAAACTGACAGGATATCCTTGTACAAACTCCAGTTCAATATAAGTGGGTTCATCTTTAGCCATTTCTGGCGAAACTCCCATCTCTAGGAATCCTTTTTTGTTATATAGGGGCTCATTACCAGTATCTTCTAAATCCAAACCTTCATGCGAAAGATGCCATAAGTTTTTGTCTTTTGAGTAGTTAGTTTCTCTACTGATTTTTAATGGCACATTATGCGCTTCTGCATAATCAATTTCTTCCTCACGGGATTTAATTGACCATTCTCTCCAAGGTGCTATGATTTTCATATCTGGAGCAAAATGTTTGATGGTAAGTTCAAATCTAACCTGGTCATTACCTTTACCCGTACACCCATGACAAATTGCATCAGCCTTCTCTTTAAGTGCGATTTCAACTAGCCTTTTGGCAATAACTGGTCTTGCATAAGAGGTTCCTAAAAGATATTCTTCATACTTTGCGCCAGCTTGCATACCAGGGATAATAAAATCATCTACAAATTCATCTGTTAAATCCTCAATGTATATCTTGGATGCACCTGTTTTAATTGCCTTTTCCTCTAATCCTTCTAGTTCATCTGCCTGACCAACATTACCGGCGACGGCTATAACTTCACAATTATCATAATTTTCTTTTAGCCAGGGAATAATAATTGATGTATCTAACCCGCCTGAATATGCTAGTACTACTTTTTTGATTTTTGATTTGTCCATTTTTTCCTCCAATTATTTATGTCTTTAGCTTTATTTGTGATGTAAAACTATAATTTATTCACTTATCCTATTATATACGCAACCGATGTATAAAACAAGTAAATTTATGCATTATTATTGCATAATTTTATATATTTATGCGACATTTTGAATAATTTCTGTTTTTAATAAGTATTTATTCGTTTTTTTGCAATCTTTACTTTAAACAGGACTTATGCTACTATCTGTTTATATGGCGCGCGTGCGTAGGAAGGATATATTTTCACAAATTTTGCATAATTTGTCTAGTGATTAGGCGGTGAATAATATGCATTTATATAACGAGTGAGCGTACTTTGCAATATATCTACCAAAAAATATCATATTGACAAGGAATTTATTTTATGGATACTACTGAAAATGTCATAGTTGAAGCCCCAATGCCCCAAAAAAATGAAAGTGCTAACAAACTCACTTGGAAAGATCAGTTCGGTTATACACTTGGCGATTTAGGTTGCGTTTTAGTTTTTGGACTAGCGGGATCATTGCTCCAAAAATTTTATACAGACGTTCTGCATCTTCCCATACCTCAGATAACTATACTGTTTTTGATAGCGAGAATTTGGGATGGTATAAACGACCCGCTTTGGGGAAAAATAGTAGATATGGTACCACCTGGTAAACATGGACGTTATAGACCTTGGATTAGAACCATGGCTATCCCGATGGGTATCATAACACT
>DAONQC010000009.1:0-63422 GCA_035409945.1 Clostridia bacterium | reverse complement strand
AACCTATAAAAAATTTATAGATTTTTATAGATTTTAACTAACTGTAACTAACCCCAAAAATGGTTATATAAAAGAAGTCCGACAGAAAAAACAACGGGAAATAAAACTCCTGCCGCTAGCGCAAAAGCTGTTTAAGGATGACATGTAAAGAGGAAGGGTACAGTTGCTTTTAACTAAAATGCAGTTTTACATATACCAAATTGCTTTTTTTGGTTTCCTAAAAAGCTACTAGCAATTATTGCTCGGCGGGCAAAACCTTTGTTGTATGGACGCTTGCATCGGACCCTGGATCTTCTGTCACAAAGTATCCAGCGCTTATTTGCGTAGGGGATGCTAGTTCTTGAATGCGCTTATCATATCGAGCTTGAAGTTCTATCCAATATGTGGCAGGGAAATCGAATGCTTTTTCTAGATTATAAGCAGTATTAAGAGTAATAGAACGCTTTCCATTTATTATTTCATTTAACATAGACCTATGTATGCCAGTTTTCTCTGCTAGGTCAGATTGCCTTAAATTATCCATCTTCAAATATTTACGTATAAAGACACCTGGATGAATAGCATATGTTGGTTTACTCATGTTGTACCTCCACAAAACAAAAAAACACCATTACTAAACTTCATATAACTGTGTCATAAACATCATAAAACGAGTTGAAACTACTCTACAAGGTTTAACATACATGGCTACAAAACGTCAATACTTTACCTTACTTCAATCACAGAGAACTGCCAAGAATGACCTAATCTATAGCAGAATTGGTTGTACTAATAGTAAGCCTTCCTTCTTCTGTAATAGAGGGTTTGGTACGTGGTATAACCTTTGTGTTTGCTGTAGGAATGGGGGTGAAATCTCTTTCAGACTCCTCTCCTCTTTTATAACATTTTACTGAGTAGAGTTGTTCAAGCAAGTTTTTATTGTTGGCAAGTAGTGTAAGCAGTACGGCTGAGCTTCCACCCACCTTACAATTTTTTTGTTCCCATTTTTCTACTGTTTTTTTAGATATGCCTAAAATATGAGATAACTCTAATTGAGTAAGTCCATTATCCTTGCGAAAATTTCTAACAAAATTACCATCTACATCAATAATTGCATATGAAACCTCTACTCGTTTAGCTGTCATTAACTCTTTTACATTAATCATAACCATATCCTCCTTCAATTACTGTACCTTGACACTGCTTTTATATACTCTTCAACGACTCTTCTTAAAGCGTTGTGCTCGTTTTGTGATATATTATCTTTGTCTCTATGAGAAAAAACATGTAATACAAAGCCTATAGAGTTTATATTATCTATTAAAACTATACATCTCCATCCTTTTGATTTTCCTGCACTACGAGATCTGTCTCTACAGCGTATCTTCGCATACGTTATTTTTATATTAAGCGGGCTTGTGTGTAGTACTTGATAAGTAGGGCGACCTGGTCCTGTTTTTAATTCTGCAGCTATAGCTTTGGACATTTCTATTGCTTCGCTCTCTGATATGTCTTTTAAATCCTTTTTCAAATTAAAAGGCGAATAAGGACCGAAGTTTTTGTCTATAATAGCATGGTCGTATACAACTTGAAAATCCTTCTTGTTTGATTGCATCATGCCTTCCCTAGTCCTATTTTTTAGGACATTTTAATTTTATTACACATTATATAAACTGTCAACAACTGTTTATTAAAGTTCAACTTTTTTTCAACAAAAATGAATAAATGTTGCTTTTATGCACTTTAAAAATCTCTAATAAGTTTTTTAACTTGTCCTAACACGCGGCACTGCTTTAGGTCTTGACCAGACAGTTTTATAGGTGGATAAAGCCTGTTAAAAGGTTCGAGTTCAATCCAATTTTCGCCACTAATATAGTTTACTCTCTTTATGGAAGCTTCTCTGTCATTGTAGAGGATAACTGCGGTACTGCCACTATCTACACTATCTTGTCTGCGTACTAGTATATAATCGCCATCTACGATTTTAGGATACATACTATCGCCTTTAGCACGGATGACAAAATAGTTATTTGGATTGCCTTTTACAAACTCTTTAGGGAGGGAAATGTTTTCTCCAGAGTCAATTTCTACTGGGTCTCCACCATATCCAGTTCTTATTTCAGAGAGAATCGGGTATTCTACGGTTAGTCCAGAAAGAGCTATTGAGCCTGGTATTTCCGGAACGGTTTCTGCATCAAGTGAATTATACCTAACATCCCACCCCATGAGAAGAGTGGGAGATATGCTTAGTGCAGTCGCTAGTTTTTGTATCTTGTCACGGCCCATATTGGCTATATCACCATTTTCCCAACGCATTATAGTTGTTTTACTGACGCCGACTAAATCAGCAAGTTGTTGTAAGCTTAGAGATAACTCTTTCCGTTTATCTTTTATTATCTTTCTTGTATCCATAATATCCACCTCATAGTAGTATTATAAAACAACCGTTGCATAATTGCAACAGTTTTTAAAAAATATTGCAAAAAAGCATCAATATTTCGTTGCGTATAAGTTATCATGTAAATACAACTCATATACACAGTGAGTATAAAAGGTTAGAGAGTAAAGCAATAAAAAAGCCCTTTCGGGCTTGTGGCGGAGAAGGTGGGATTTGAACCCACGCTACCTTTTACAGTACTACTCCCTTAGCAGGGGAGCCCCTTCGACCTCTTGGGTACTTCTCCAAAGGAATTATAAATGCTGTCGGTAAACAGTTTATAAATACTATCATTTTTAAAAAACACTGTCAATAAATTACATAATAATAGAGATAAGTCCGTTGAGAGTGTTAGTTGCAACTTAGCCATAGCTAGCTGTCTGCGAAATGCACGGTGGACAAATAAGTTATATTATGATGCTTTTTGGCGTAGAACCTGAGCTTTTGCTTTAGATAATGAGTATTGACCAACTAGGACTACAATGTTTTTTAAGTGATCGCCAACACGTTCACAGTTGCTTGCAAGATTTAAATAAATCGCACCAGCTTCAGGAGTGCAGGAGCCTTCAGATAGTCTCTGTATGTGGTTTATACCCATTGTGTCTTTTAGAGCATCAACAACATCCTCATGCTCAAAAACAAGTTTTGCAGACGATAGGTTTCTAGAATCATATATCTGACCACAAAGTTCATACATAGTAGTTATTTCTTTCAGCATTTCTTTCATTTCTTCCTTGCCATCGTCTGAAAAGGTGATTTCAGATTGTTCTGCTTTTAGTGCAAATTCAAGGATGTTAACAGCATGGTCTCCAATCCGCTCAATGTCAGATAGTATATGGTAGGATGCAGAGATAAAGGTGTGGTCGTTTTCAGTAATTTCTAAGCTAGATAGTTTTGATAAAAACTTAGTTATTTCAATATTCAAGTAGTTTATTATATCTTCGGTTCTAAAAAATGCATCTTTTACTGTGGTGTCACCATTAATCAAGGCTTCCATAGCCAGTCTATAGTTTTGTATGGACATGCGTAGCATATGGGAAATTTCACGATTGGCTTGCGCTATGGCGAGAGAAGGTGTTTTTAGTAGATTGTAATCAAGGAAATAAAAACGCTTTCCTAAATCATCGTAAACAGCACCTTTATCAGGGATGATTTTTTGTGATATTTTTACAATAAGTTTTGCAAAAGGAAGTAGTAGTATAACTGCCCCTACATTAAAAAACGTATGAGCCATGGCGATTCTTGTTTGGGGTGAAGGAAAGACTCTTGCTAGTAAATCCCCATAATGAGCAAACAGGTCTGTTATCATAAAAAGAAGGGCTCCAATGGTGTTAAACAAAACGTGGATTATAGCAACACGCTTTGCATTTGTGCTAGTTCCAATAGATGCAATTAATGCTGTTATACAAGTGCCGATATTAGAGCCGATAATCATGTATAGTCCTTGATCGAAAGATATCATCCCAGACGAAGTCATAGCTAGAACAATACCTGAAAACGCGCTAGAACTTTGAATGACAGCGGTGACACCAACCCCTACCAAAAGCAGTAATAGGGGGTTTTTAACGACTGACATAAAATTAAGGACGGCTTCGCTTTTAGCAAAAGTTTTTGTACTGTCGCCCATTACAATCAAGCCAACAAATAGAATGCCAAAGCCAACAAGCACTTTACCAACTTTTTGAACCATTTCTTTTTTAGCAAGAAGCATAAAAGCACCAATTCCTGCTAGTGAGGCAAAGAATATAGATAAGTTAATGCTAGAAACCCCACCTAGTCCAAGCGCCATTAATTGTGCAGTAACGGTAGTTCCAATGTTTGCTCCGAATATAATACCAGTTGCTTGTAGTAGGGACATAAATCCAGCGTTAACAAACCCCACAGCCATAACTGTTACGGCAGACGAACTTTGTATAACTGATGTGGTTACAAGACCTATGCCCAGTCCAGCAAAAATACTATTATCAGTCTTGGAAAACATCTTTTTTAGGTTTTTCCCAGCTAGTATTTCCAAAGAATCTCCCATTAAATTTATTCCGTATAAAAAAACTCCAACTCCAGCTAAAAACAAAAATACCGCATATACATAATCTAAAGCGCTCATAAAATCTCCAAAAAACTTGTCTAAATCAATATTTAATAAGGATAAACCTCATAACTCCCTCAAAAAAATATTAGCAACATATAACTATTTAGTAAAGAAAAACAAACAGCTCAATTGCTTGTTCGGGTAGAAGGATATATAGCGTTTCGTTATTAATTGCTAGTAAAGATAATGTAGTCAAAAATCGGCATACAATACTGCTCCTTTGAAAAAAGAGTTCAATTGTTGGACTTAAACATTAGGATATAGAGTTTCGTTATTGATTGTTTATATAGAAAACCCAGTCGAAAAGGTATGCAATGTAAGTTGTTTGGGTAAAAACAAAGGGCTCGGCGGTTTACTCTAGCAGATAAAGATGGATTGCAATTGTTAGTTGGTTGTATAGAAAGCTCAGTCAAAAATTGACATACGATGTTACTTCTTTGGGTAAAAACAAAGGGCTCGGCGGTTTACTCTAGCAGATAAAGATGGATTGCAATTGTTAGTTGGTTGTATAGAAAGCTCAGTCAAAAATTGACATACGATGTTACTTCTTTGGGTAAAAACAAAGAGTTCACTAGTTTACTTTAGCAGATAAAGATGTATTGCAGTTATTGGTTAATTGTTCAGAAAGTCAAGACATTAATGGGCATACAATGCTAGTTCTTTGACTAAAAAAGAAATATTAGTATATAATACTTTAAATGGAGAAATACACATGAAATATTTAATAGTATTAGGCGATGGAATGGCAGATAGGCCAGGGAGTGAACTGGGTAATAAAACTCCGCTTGAGGTAGCGAGTATTCCCAATATGGATATGCTTGCAAGCAAGGGAGAACTTGGTAGAGTCAAGACTATTCCTAATGGAATGAAGCCAGGCAGTGATATCGCAAATTTATCTGTTTTAGGATTTAATCCCGCAAAATATTATACTGGAAGATCTCCACTTGAAGCTTTAGCAATAGGGGTCAATTTAAGAGACACTGATGTGGCGATAAGGACTAACTTAGTTACATTATCAAGCGATGAACCTTTTGAGAAAAAGTCGATGATAGATTATAGCGCAGGTGAAATCACCACAAAAGAATCTCAAGAGATAATGAAAACTATACAAAAGGAGCTAGGAAGTGATGAATATACTTTTTACGCTGGCGTCAGTTATAGACACTGTTTAGTTTCAGCAAAAAATGGGCTACAAACAGTTTTTTGTCCTCCACATGATATAACGGGTGAAGTAATAGAGAAGAAACTCCCATCAGGCGTAGGATGTAACGATTTTATAAACCTCATAAACGAATCTGGTAAAATACTTAAAGACCATCCTGTAAACAAAAGAAGAGAAAGAGCTGGGCTAAACCAAGCTACACATCTTTGGTTCTGGGGAGCAGGCACAAAGCCAAACCTGCCGTCTTTTTATGATAAATACGGACTTAAAGGTGGAGTGGTATCTGCTGTGGATTTACTAAAAGGTATAGGCGTTGGAACAGGCATGTTAACACCAAATGTAATAGGGGCAACTGGAACAGTGTATACCAATTGGGATGGAAAAATAGAGGCTGCAAAGAAACTATTTGAAAATGGCACAGATTTTGTCTTCATACATCTAGAAGCACCAGACGAAGCAGGTCATCAAGGGAATGCCTCATTAAAGATAGCAGCAATAGAAAGAGTAGACTATGTAGTAGGTGAAATGTATAAGTATTTACAAGGACTTAATGAGCCCTTCAAAATGGCAGTTTTACCAGACCATGCAACTCCACTAATACTAAAAACACATTCATCTGAAGCCGTTCCATACATAATATACAACAGCGAAAAAGAACGCAAAAAGATATCTAAATATACTGAAAGAGAAGCCCTAAATGGCAAAATGTTACAAAGCGGCGAAAAGTTCATGGAAAGATTTTTGCGCACTAATTAGTTAAAAACAGACTGGAAACTTCAACATTGATTTAGATATGATTACCAATGATAAATAAAAAAGGCACATAAGAATAACTATATAAGAGTTGAGCAAAAACGGAATAAATATTAATAAATAAACAGATGAGGATGAAATGAAAGCTTCTGAATTAAGAGAAAAATATATACAATACTTTGTAAAAAATGGTCATGCAAGAATTAAGAGTGCATCTTTAATTCCAGATAATGACCCAACCGTATTATTCACAACTGCAGGCATGCATCCTTTAGTTCCATATCTAATGGGAGAAAAACATCCTCTAGGAAAAAGATTAACTAATGTACAAAAATGTATTAGAACTGGCGATATTGATGAAGTGGGTGATAATACTCATTGTACTTTCTTTGAGATGCTTGGGAACTGGTCGCTTGGTGATTATTTCAAAGAAGAAAGCATAAAAATGAGTTATGAGTTTTTAGTCAATGAATTAAAGATAGATAGCAATAAAATAGCGATAAGCGTTTTTGAAGGAGATGAAGATGCTCCAAGAGATGAAGTGTCTGCTAATTGTTGGAAAAAACTTGGTATTAAAGAAGAAAATATATTTTATCTACCTAAAAAACACAATTGGTGGGGACCTGCAGGTGCGACTGGGCCATGCGGACCAGATACTGAAATTTTTATTATAACTAGAGATGAAGATTGTAGTGAGGATTGTTCACCAGCTTGCAACTGCGGTAAATATGTAGAGATTTGGAATAACGTCTTTATGGAATACAACAAAACCGCAGAGGGAAAGTATGAGCCTTTAAAACAAAAAAATGTAGATACTGGAATGGGGCTTGAAAGAATGCTTTTCACACTTGGTGGATATGAGTCGGTATATGAAGTAGATGTCTTTACTTCAGTTATGAATCTACTGGATAAAGTTGTAACAATAGATAAAGATACCACAAAAGAAAAAAGGATAATTGCCGATCACATAAGAACGGCTACCTTTATGCTAGGAGATGAAAAGGGAATCACTCCATCTAACCTAGACCAAGGATATATCTTAAGAAGGTTAATAAGAAGAGCCTTAAGGTTTGCTAGACAAATAGAAATTTCTCCAGATGTGCTTGTTGAAATATCTAATCTATACATAGATACATATAAAGCCGCATATCCAGAAATAGAAGAAAATAAAGACAAGATTATAGATGAGCTAAAAAAAGAAATTGAGCGTTTTGATAAAACATTAAGTAGAGGACTTGCTGAATTTGAAAAACTAAAGAAGTACATTCAAAATAATAGAATTAGTGGCAAGGCTGCATTTAGGCTGTATGATACTTTTGGTTTTCCAATAGAGATAACAACAGAACTCGCAGCAGAAAGCGGAATAACTGTAGATAAAGAAGGGTTTGATGCCTGTTTTAAAGAGCATCAGCAAAAATCACAAGCAGGGTCAGAGCAAAGATTTAAAGGTGGGCTTGCTGACGCAGGAGAGCAAACTGCAAAACTTCATACCGCAACACACCTCCTCTTAGCCGCACTAAAGGAAGTATTAAATGATAACAGCATTTTTCAAAGAGGCTCTAATATAACTGCCGAAAGATTAAGATTCGATTTTAACTTTAATAGACCTTTAACAGAAGAAGAAATCAAATCAGTTGAAGATAAAGTTAATAGCGTTATAAAACAAAACCTACCAATAACTTGTGATGAAATGAGTGTAGAAAAAGCAAGACAGCAGGGCGCAGAAGGTTCTTTTGGCGATAGATACAGCGATGTTGTAAAGGTATATTCAATAGGTGACTTTAGTAAAGAAATTTGCGGTGGACCACATGCAACGAACACTAAAGATCTCGGAACCTTCAAGATAACAAAAGAGCAATCTTCATCAGCTGGCGTCCGCCGAATAAGAGCGGTGTTAGAATAAACTAACCAATAAAAATAGACGGAAAAGAACTCCTAGTTGAGTTCTTTTTTTATGCCGTTTTGAAAGAGGAAGGCTTTGCCACCAGAGGAAAGGGTTTTAGTATATATTTCATTTTCAAATACTATAGCTGCGTTATTTTCAACAGCATATGCAGGGATGGGAAAGGTGGTTGCAATAGCATCAAATTCTTTTCTTTCATCGTAGTGAGGGGACATTAATGCAGGGATAAATCCTAGGCCTTTATGAAGGGAATATGTACCGTTGGGGTCGGTAAACATTTCGCTATCCGTATACATATCAGAAAACCAACAAATTGCTCCAGCTGAAAGTCCAGCAATAGGCACTCCTCTATTGTACGCATCAATAATTAATTTATCCATACCGGTTTTCTTCCACACATCTAGCATAAACAGAGTGTCTCCACCACCTATGTAGATAAGGTTAGAGTTTTCGATTTTTTTGCATATTTTTTCAAAAGGTACGTCCTTTTTTGTTAGTAGCGCAAGGTCTGCTTTAATGTCAAAATTAGAGGTGTAGGTTTTTCTAAAGGAGTTAAAATATGGAAGACTATCATGAGATGCCGTTCCTATAAACACTCCAACTGGTCTTTTTTCACCAGCATGGTTATATGCAAGTTTAGATATATACTCGTCAATAGGAAGAGTAGTTTTATACCTAATCTCACCACCACCAATAGCAATTAGTGTACGTATGGGAGTGTTAGTTTTTGAAGTTTTTTCTAAATTAGTCATCATAAATCATCCTTTAATCCAGTAACAGTTTCATTCTTGGTTTCGCCATCATAAGCATAGATAAAGGTGCGGGTTTGCGCGGTAGTTGTTGAAGGATTTTTATATTAGTCATTACAGTTAGCCCTTGAAAGTAGCAGTAGTTTCTTAATTGATTTCTTCACCGCAAGTTATGATTAACTGCTTAACGATGGGGAAGGCTATGGAAGTTTTCTCTATATTTGTCATTACAGATAGTCCTTCAAAACAGTAGTTTCATTATAATCATAAACATATGACTAGGCAAGTTAATAGGGGCTAAATAGAGAGCTGGCAAAAGGAAGGAGTAAAATATAATATATAGAGATTGGGAGACATAAAAAAGGAGTTGTGGCGTCCAACTCCTTCAAAAATGTTTAGATATATTATCAACTAGTCAAGCAAAAACTCAATTAGATCGTCTACGCCAGGTTGGGTATATTTATGCTCTGCCATATTAAAAGAGGTGTTACCTTCAGTTAATTGGTAGTATTTGCCAATACACTTTTTGAGGTCTTCAGTAGGAAGCGCTGCGGTAGGGGCATATGCAACCACATCCGGGTTAGTGATGTCCAGGCTATTACCTGCGGCAATGCTACTACAGTACAAGTACAGCATAGCTACATGTCCGCACTCAAGTTCCCAGGATGTTCCCCAAGTTAAACCACCTGCCGAATACAATTCAGACCAGTCGACTTTTGCATCTATTACAGTGGCATACTTTAAGAACTCCCGCATGTATTCTTTATTCAAGCTCAAAAGTAAGAAACTACCTCTATATGAAATATACTCCATAGCGATGTCAAAGCGTTTAAATAGCTTTAGGCAAGCAAATATGGTGTCTTGCATTTTTCCTTCTGGTAGCGTTTTGCCCGACCATCTAACCGTTATGTCTTCTGGTCCCATTATAAAATCTTCACCATCTGCCCTTTTAATGACAGTACTAAAATACGTATCCACTAAAGCATATCTATTTGGTAGTTTGTCTACTGAAATCTGATTTACTTTAGGATGAGAAAGTTCTGTTAATAAAAACAGTCCAGCAGCTACAACCTCTCCACCCATGGAGTGCGCTACAAGTCTAATTTCTTCTTTGCCCATGCTGTCTGGAAGAAGATTCATGGCTCTTATGTACTCTGCAGCAAAGTGTTCGGCTATGCAATAATCAGTTGCGCCAAAATGAGCCTCGCCATCTGGGTCGACATGTCTATCTCTAGTTTCGCCATCTACTGCCCAGATTCTTTCTTCGTTACTTGGTGGAAGTTCTAAAAGAGCTCCTGCTTCGCCAGATGAAAATCTTTCCCAGTGGAACATGCCTACATTCCAGCCTTGCTTAAGCCAGAGGTATGGCATATATACTTTGTCAGTGCTGCTTAATTCAGTTAAACCCAGAGTTTCAACAGGATTCAATGCTTTTAGAATGCTATAGTCGTTTCTAAAAAGATATCCGTCCATCTGCATTCCAGGGATAAATATTACGGTAGGTTTATTAGGGTCTATATATGAAGCACCTAGTTCAGAATCAGCAGGGTCTTCCGAAAGTTTTTTAGTGTCGCTGTCCCAACTATACCAAAATAGTCCACACTCATTTAAGTAGGGGAATTGTTCATAATCCCAATCTACTTCTTTTGCATAATCAACATAGTCTCTAGCGTCATTGTATAAATAGTCAGCATCCACTCGTTCATCCCATAGAGAGGTGTCTACAGTATTTGCTGGCGTACACGCTATGAAAGCGATGGAAGATAATAATACTACTATGACTATTGCTCCTAAAGCTACTAATAAATTTTTCATATTCTCCAAACTCCACTTAAAAACATGTAATGCCAAGATATAACACAATATTTTGAGGTTATAAAAATGGCAATAACTATAGTTATTTTAATAAAAAAAGTTTAACACGCGTACTGTTGCTTGTCAATGTAGAGAGATTTGCTAATTGTCATAGCAAAACAGAGTTAGTTGTCATAATAAGTGCATTTTTAATCCTAATGACAAATGCAAGCTAGTTGTCTTAGTGGAATATTGTAAGGTGCTTTACTAATGGTTATAGTAAGTGTGGCATAAAATGTTTTACTAATAGTAATAGAGAGTAGAGTCTATTACTTTAGTTAGTGCAATGTTAATCCTATGTTAAGTGTATCACATGGTAAGTGCGGTATAGAAAATGCTTCAATAATAGTCATAGAGAGTATAGTGTCAGCTGCTGTAATTAGTGAATGCAGAGAGATTGTCAACGGTAATAGAAAAAGAGATATAGAGAGGTTGGCTGGTAGCTATGGATAATTTGTATTTAATGAATATGAAAGTGTGATATAATTGAAAAATCAAGATTTAGGAGAAAAGAGCTGTTTAATCGATACATCGTTTATTCATAGCTATATATCAAGATGGAGCCTATTACTAGAACGACAGGTAAAAAGAATGCAGGGAGGGTGGATTTGTATATAAATTCACTTAGATTCCCTCGTGTAAAAATAATACCAAACGTTAAGTACGGAACACTTGATGAAGAGCTGGTACTAGATATATATCAACCCAGAAAAAGAGGGGAAAAGATTCCAGTACTTGTAAATGTTCATGGTGGCTTTTATATCTACGGAGACAAAAAACAAAGAAGAGGTTTTTGTGGATATATGGCAGATAATGGAGTTGCGGTATTAAATGTTATGTATGGGCAAGCTCCTAAATATCTATTTGTAGATCAAATTAGAAATGTATGTATGGTGCTTAAATGGATAGAAGAAAACCATGAAAAATACGGATTTGACTTATCAAAGGTAGCTCTTGCAGGGGATGGAACGGGAGCATATATTGCTAGCATGGCAGCAGTTGCAAACACAAGCAGTGAAGTAAGAGAAAATTTAGACCTTACCGGGATAAATTATTTGATAAAGACAATACTCCTTTTCCGTGGCTATTATGATGTAAGGCTTCTTTTGAACAGTAGTACCTTAACAACTGCAACAGAGGACAAATTAAAAAGAGTAATAATTGGGCCAGATGCAGATAAGTTTGAAGAAAGTCTTTTTGAAAAGCTCTCTCCCATAAACTATGTAAATCCAAATTTCCCAGACACGTTTTTAGCATACGATAGGGAAGAGTTTGATAGAGCAGAACAGGCAAGCAGGTTAAAAAACATATTGAGAAGAAATGGCATTCCTCATTGGGAATTTAAAAACATTCAAAATAGATATGTACGCGCACCAGAGACTAAGAAAAGCCCAAGGTATAAAATAAAGCAGTGCATAATAGACGCTGCAGCATTTTTAAAGCTATCCCTTGATAACAAAATAACAGTTGACGAGTATCACGAAATTTAAACTTTAAGCAAAACAGAAGCACATTAGACACTCACCCAAATTAAGCAAAAGGGTTTCGAAATTAGAAGGTTTAGGCACCTTCTTTTTTTCTTTATACAAAAGCTTCTTCTAAACATTAATGCCAAAACAGGAGGCATGTTGAGTGGAATAATATAATCTAATAAATACGTCTCTCCAAGTTAGCTTAGAGAGTATTTATAATGTATGTGGAGGGTATGCCGGTCGAGCAGGCGTACACTTTGTTGCTTATATTATGGTTTTTGATGTGTATCCAGCTGGTATTTGATACACATTTGGATGGTGTTTAATTGTACTCAGCTGGTATTTAGTACGAGATAGGTGGGTTTTGATGAGTTTGTAGAGGATTTAGTGCATACCTAGGTGGATTTGATGCGTATAAGATGGTTTTTAGTAGTGGAGAAAATTATGTAAAAGAGAATTATATAGAAAAAAATTCATTATTGACACGCGCGCATTATAAGTTTAAAATAAAAAATAATGGGGGTGGATTTTTTTTGGTTATGTTACTTTAGCGCGTTAGCGCGTAAGGCTGGGCAAGTTTTACAAAAAGTCCTATAGTAGCAAAACGATAGGTCGAAGGGACCTAGAAAACGGGATAGCCCAGGGAGATTGAAGTCACGAAAGATTTATTTTCGTTAGCGACTTGGTCATCAAATTCAGCTTTTATAGCCCAAACTTTGCTTGAGATTAACAGCACGGTACCGTTAAAAACGGCGTGCTGTTTTTTTTGTGCAGAAACGACTAATGAAATAAAAGGCAATATTTTTAAAAATACGAAATCAAAAAACTTGTATAGTAGGTGATAGTCTATATGGCTGCTTGCCTACTTGGAGGTTGTTATGAAAAAAGAAACTTCAGCAAAAAATTTACTAATAGCACTACTGGTGGTGTTGCTTTGTATAAGCACGGCTATTGTAGTTGTTGTGTTTGTAAACGGAAGATCAGTAATACAAAATCGAGATGCTAACATAACAGCAATAGAGGGGGAACGGTAGAAAGTAATGTCTCGTTATCGGTTGGTCAAAATGAAACTGTGGACCTACCTACGACTTTAGCTATATCTAGCGGTGCGACATGGGAGCTATTCAGTGATGAAAATTGTCAGGAAAGCCTATCTCAAGAAAATGGACTAGAGTTACAGGACGGTGAAAACATTTTTTACGTTATTGTCAAATCTGAAGACGGTCTTAATACAACCAAGTACACATTACGTATATTTAAAAGGTATGATGTAACCGTTACTTTGGATAAAAATATTGATGTAGCAGGAACTGTTTCTGGTGGTGGAGAGGTTGAATATGGAACAAGCGTAACTATATCAGCAACAACAAACACGGGATACACTTTTGACGGCTGGTTTAAAGGGAATGATATAGTTTCTAGAAACGCTAGTTACACATTTACTGCCGAGGAGCCTGAATTAAATCTTGAGGCAAGATGGATTATCAATAGATATACAATAAGGTTTGACAGTAATGGAGGAAGCGGAGTTGAACCTATAACCAAGCTTTATGGAAATACAGTTGAAGCTCCCGATAATCCAGTAAGGGAAGGATATACCTTTAGTGGATGGTTTAGCGATGATACGCTAAATAATGCATACATCTTTGGTGAAATCGGGGCGTCAGATATAACAGTATATGCTAAGTGGACAGCTAGCCAGCACACAGTAACCGTAAGTAAAAACATAGAAGAAGCAGGAAATATATCCGAAAGTGTGGAAAAAGATTATGGTGCAAGTGTAACAGTAACAGCTACTACCAATCCAGGATATACCTTTATCGGATGGTATGAAGGAGAAGATATAGTCTCTGAAAGAGAGGATTACACATTCGTAATGGGTGACGTAGCGAGAAATCTACAAGCAAGATGGCGTATTAATAGGTACATAATCCACTTTAATAGTAACGGTGGAAGTCAAGTGGCGGATATTACCAAAAACTATGGTACTGAAGTGACAAAACCAGAAAACCCAACTAGGGAAGGGTACACTTTTACCAATTGGTATAAAGAAGTAGGACTACAAAACATATATGAGTTTAGTACTATGCCAGCTGAAGACGTCACAGTATATGCTGGTTGGGATATAAATGCATACACAGTCACGCTATCTAAGAACATAGAAACAGCAGGAAACATACCTGAGAGTGTGGAAAAAAATTACGGTACAAGCGTAACAGTCAATGCGACAACCAACGAAGGATATACCTTTATCGGTTGGTATGAAGGAGACGATATAGTTTCAGAAAGAGCAGAATACTCTTTCATAATGGGAGCTACTGGTAGAAATCTTAAGGCTAAGTGGGTAATTAATAGGTACACAATACATTTTAACAGTAACGGTGGCAGTCAGGTGGCGGATATTACCAAAAACTATGGTACTGAAGTGACAAAACCAGAAAATCCAACTAGAGAAGGATACACTTTTACCAATTGGTATAAAGAAAGCGAACTACAAAACATATACGAGTTTAGTACTATGCCAGCCGAAGATGTTACGGTATATGCTGGTTGGGATATAAATTCGTATGCAGTTACATTATCTAAAAACCTAGGAGAAGCAGGGGATATAAATGGAGGTGGAGATAATATCCCTTATGGAAGCCTTGTAACAATAACGGCTACAACTAACGACGGGTATACATTCGCTGGTTGGTATGAAGGCAATGCTGTAGTTTCTGTCGACCTTAGCTACTCATTTAATATGCCAGCAAATGATAGAAACTTAGAAGCTAAGTGGGGAAGCAATCCATATTATGTGGATTTGAACAAAAACATTGAAGAAGCAGGTACGGTTTTAGGTGAAGGTAATAAAAACTATGCTACCAATGTTGAAGTAAAGGCTACAACAAATGAAGGATATACCTTCCTTGGCTGGTATGAAAATAACCAAAAAGTATATGAATTAGAAACATATCAATTTGATATGGAAGCAAGGGTAAGAGTACTTGAAGCAAGATGGGAGCCTAAATCATATAACGTAACATTAGAAAAGAATATAGCGGTAGCAGGAACTGTAATAGGCGCTGGAGATAAGACGTATGGAAGTAGGGTTACAGTAACAGCAACAACTAACACAGGATATACCTTTACTGGCTGGTATGAAGAAAATGTCCAAGTTTCTGACGGAAGCAACCCAAGTTATACATTTACAATGCAAGCATCAGGTAGAACTTTTGAAGCAAGATGGTCGGTTAATAGATATGATGTAAATTTAAGTCAAAACATAGCTGGAGCAGGTAATGTATCAGGTGGAGGGTCTAATGAATATGCAACACAAGTAGTTGTAAAAGCGACAACAACTAATACTGGATATACATTCATCGGCTGGTATGAAAACGGACAAAAAATACAAGATGCAGGAGCAGAATATGGGTTTATAATGCCAGCATATACTAGGAGTCTTGAAGCGAGATGGGAGCCTAGACAATTTGCTTTGACTTTAACCAAAAACATAGAAGTAGCTGGAACTGTATCAGGTGGTGGAAATATTTCATATGGAAGCCTTGCGCAAATAACAGCTACAACTAACACAGGATATACCTTTATCGGCTGGTACTACAAAGAGTCAGGGGAAGTATTTTCTCAAGATGCAAATTATACATTTAGTATGCCAGCCAATGCTATATATCTAGAGGCAAGATGGAATATTAACCAACGTACAGTAACCTTAACTAGCAACCTTGAAGGAGCAGGCGAGTTAGATGGAGCTGGAACTTATAATTACAACAGCAGTGTAACAATTGAAGCCACTCCTAACACAGGGTATACCTTTGATGGCTGGTATGAAAATGATACAAAAATCTCAGCAGACGAAATTTTCAACTTTTATATGCCAGATGCTAATAAAGAATACCAAGCAAGATGGCTACCATATCAAAGAATTGATGAAGATGGAACTCCTAATTCAAATGGGGCATACATACTATTTGGCGAATGGCCACAAACCTACGAACCAGACACTACTAAAATATCCCAAACCGAAACTGTTACTGTCGGTGAGTTTACATATAACCTAGGAATCGACGGCAAAACCCGTTATTTCAAAGTTGACGAGGCACAGCCATTCCCAGGTCCATCTACTTATTTCATGGACGGTACTCTCATAGTTGCAGAACAAACGTATTATTTCAAAGTTGAGCCTATAAAGTGGAGAATATTAAACTATAATGCTTTGGTTACGCATGGAACCAACAAGGCATTCTTACTATCCGAAATGTTGCTTGAGCATAAAATGTTTAACACTGACACTAGCAACTATGAGTTAAGCTTGATAAGAGGTTGGCTAATAAATGAGTTTTATAACACAGCATTTATAACTTTACAAAAGCAACTGATTCAATTAACAAATGTAGATAACAGTAAGGCTAGCACAGGGGTAGCTGATAATCCACATGCTAACTTTGGAAATACAGATGATTATATATTCTTGCTTAGTCACTTAGAAGCAATAACTCCTGAATACGGATTTAATAGTGATTACAACTTCGATGACACAGCCAGACAAAAGGTAATAGTAGATTATGCTCGGGCGACAGGTGCGCACACAATGCACATATCTCCTTGGATAGGAAATAGCAATTGGTGGTTACGTTCTCCATCTTATGACGATGAAGGTAGGGCGCAGACTGTTAAATATAATGGTGTTTTTGGTGCCGGGTTCGTTCATGTTCCTGATTATGGAGTCGCTCCGGCGTTATGGCTTAGTTTATCAAGCACAAATCAGGTGGTGTTAAGCAAACATCCTAATGTAGCAGGGACTGTGACTGGAGGTGGTGACAAATACTATGGAAGTCAGGTAACGGTTACAGCAACCTCTAATCCAGGTTATATCTGGGATGGATGGTATGAAAATGGTGTAAAGATAGAAGGTGCTCCCCTCTCATATACATTCACCATGCCTTCTACTACAAGAATACTTCAGGCAAAATGGAAAATTCCACTAACATTAACTAACAGTTTAGATACAGCGGGTACAATCACTGGTGATGGAGAGTATAACTATAATGCTTTAGTCACAGCAGAAGCCAATCCAAAGCCTGGATATACCTTTGCTGGTTGGTATAATAACGATAATTTAGTCTCAACAGAAGAACATTATTTATTCAATATGCCTAACGCATCGCTAACATTAGAAGCTAGATGGCTATCATATCAAAGGCTTGATGGAGAGGGGAATCCTTCTAAATCTGGCAACTTCATGTTATTCGGCGAATGGCCACAAACAATAAAAGCAGACGGTGTAACAATACCCGGGGAAGGTTTTGAAGGGACGGAAGGTGCTCCAGTGCCTGAAACCACAGGCCCATATGCAGGCTACTACGCAGGGTACGATACAAATGATAATTTAGTAGGATACTATGCACAGGTAACAGCAACCCCTTATGAGAGTAATTACAGTTTCAGTTTCTCAAATGGCACCACAATAGAGAATGGTACTATATATTACTTCAAAGTTGAACCCATTAAGTGGAGAATATTAAATCATAATTCTCTGACAGATGATGGAGATATTGCCTTTATTCTCTGCGAGAGCATAATAGCTAACATGGATTACGATATAGATGAAGACGCAGAAGGAGATAACGATACTCTAAGTAACAATTATAAGCTAAGCTCAACAAGGAAATGGTTAGCTAATCAGTTCTATGCAAAGGCATTTAACTCCTTACGAAAAGAATTGACAGAAATAACACTAGTAGATAATAGTGAAACAAGCACGGGGTTCAGTCAAAATCAATATGAATGTGAAGACACAAGAGATTATGTATTTTTACCAAGTGTAAAGGAAGTTACAAATGCTGCATATGGTTTTGTTGAGGATAAAAACTGGCTTGATCCCGCAAGAGAAAGGGGCATAACTGACTACAGCAAAGCAACTGGTGCGTATGATGGAATAGAAAAAGGTGTTTGGTGGCTGCGTTCTCCTGCAAACGAGGGGGATGAGATACAACTATTAAATATTGAGGACGGTTTTGTGTGGAGTGTGTCTGCAAATCGCACTGAAGTGGGGGTTGTTCCAGCATTAAGAATTGCCTTGAGGCAACCGGATAAATACATGCTGAGTTTAGGGAAGAATTATAACATAGAAGGAATTACGGTTTCTGGTGGCGGGAATAAGACTGCTGGAGAACTTGTAACGATAAAAGCAACGACTACTAATCCAGGATGCGTATTTGATGGCTGGTATAAAAACAATGAAAAGGTTGAAAATGCTCCCGCCGAATATACATTTAGTATGCCAGAAGATCACATTAGGTATGAAGCTAGATGGACACTTAATGATTACGATCTTTCTCTTGGTAAAAACTTTGAACTGGCAGGAATTATTACTGGTGAAGGGACTTACGAATACAGGAGTAAGGTAACAGTAACAGCCACTACCAATCCAGGATACACCTTTGACGGTTGGTATAATAACGCAGTAAAACTCTCAGGTGAGCCAGAGTATACATTCAAAATGCCAGCTGGTGATATGACATATCAAGCTAGATGGCTAGCATATCAAAGAATTGATGGAGACGGAACACCTAATTCAGATGGCGAATACATACTGTTTGGCGAATATCCTCAAACACTTAAAGCAATGGGTGTAACAATACCAGGCGAAGGATTTGAAGGGACACAGGATGGTCCCGTAGCTGAAAGCCAGGGTCCATATGCAGGTTACTATGCAGGTTATGATGATAGTAATAATTTAGTAGGATACTATGAGCAAGTCACCGCTAGCCCATATCAAAGTGGATATATGTTTTCCGATGGTACCACTGAAGTTCTAAGTGGAACAATATATTACTTTAAAGTTGAGCCTGTAAAGTGGAGAATACTAAACTATTCGTCTTTAGCCACGGATGAACAAGCATTCCTGTTATGTAACAGTGCCATAACGAACAGGAGATGGAATGAAATCTTTGAAGGGAACCCAGGTGGGCACTATGCAAATAACTATGAAAAGAGTGAAATAAGGGCTTGGTTAAATGGAGAATTTCAAGCCACCACATTTTCACCCTTCCGCCAAGCGTTAATACAAAAAGCGACAGTGGATAATAGCCCTGATAGCACTGGGGATGGTAGCAATCCGTACACTTGTGCAAACACAGAAGACGATGTATTTTTAATCAGCGGTTCAGAGGCAAATAATTATAGTCTAGTAGATAATGCGTCGAGAATAAGAGTGACAACCGACTATACAAGAGCAACTGGAGCTATGATGATAACAAATCAAAGTGGAGGACGCCCATATGGAAGAGTTAACTGGTGGTTACGCTCACCTAGCAGAAACAATTCTAAGTATGTGCGTCTTGTAGACAATGGTGGCAATTCAAGTGGTGTGTTAAGTCCTGTAAATGATAATAGCAGAGGCATTGTCCCTGCATTGAAACTGAATTTGAAACAAGTGTATAACTTAACCTTAAACAAGCAATATGATGAAGCAGGTTCGGTCAGTGGTGGAGGGTATAAGATAAATAACACCGAAACGCTAATAACAGCATTGACTGAGCACGCTGGTTATTATTGGGATGGATGGTATGAAAACGGTGTGAGAGTTACAACAGGCACAAGTTATAACGTAACAATATCAAACTGCGACAGAACCTTAGAAGCCAGATGGACTAAACGCACATTTATGTTAGGGCTAGATATGCCTTGCTCGGCAACGGTGGGAACTATATCATCAAGTGTAGAGCTAGACTGTATGGGATCAGCGTATGTAGAGTATGGGACAAGTATAACGATAGGGGCTACCACCAATCCAGGGTTTACTTTTGCGGGATGGTATACCTGGCCTGCTAGTACAATATTCTCATCAAATGCACAGCACACATTTAATATGCCAGCATACGACTTGTTTCTTATAGCTAGGTGGACAGCTCCATTAACTTTAACTAAAGAAAGTGATGAAGCGGGTACGGTTTCTGGCGGTGGAGAGTGCTTATGTAATTATGTGACAACGGCAACAGCAATAACTAAGCCAGGATATACTTTTGATGGCTGGTATAACAATGGGGCAAAGGTGTCGGGAGATGAAGTTTACAGTTTTTATATGCCAGAATCTTCTCTTACACTTGAAGCCAGGTGGCTTGGGTATCAAAGGATTGATCAATATGGAAACTCTGCCCCAACAGACGGAACGCATATCTTATTCGGTGAATGGCCACAATCATTAAAGGATGATAGTGTAACTATACCAGAAAACGCAGAGCCTGTAGCAGAAGGACGATATGAAGGATACTATGCAGGATATATAGGAGATGCTTTTGAAGGATACTATGCAAAGGTAAATAATTATTACTTCAAGGTTGAGTCTATAAAGTGGAGAATATTGAATTATAACACACTAACTACCACTGACGGAGATGTAGCATTTATACTATGCGAAGATGTAATCGACAATGAGCCGTGGGATATAGATGAAGATGGAAGTGGTCCAGACACGGCGAATAATAACTACAAGTTAAGCGCGATAAGGAAATGGCTAAATAATGAGTTTTATAACAAGGTATTCCCATCTCTACAAAAAGAACTAATAGAAAGAACATGGGTGGATAATAGCCTTGCAAGTACTGGCGAAACTAGCAATCCGTATGTTTGCGAAGATACAAGAGATCGAATATTCTTACCAAGTTTTAGCGAAATGATAAATACATCTTTTGGTTTTGAAAGCAATTTCTCTTTGGAAGACACAAAAAGAGCAAAAGCGCCAAGTAGTTATGCTATAGAAAAAGGAGTAGGGGTACGCGGAACCGGGAATGCGTGGTGGTTTACGCGCTCCCCAGGGAAAGAAGGAAATGACTTTGTTCGTGCGGTTAAAGAAGGCGGCCCTGTCACTTTAAAGGCTGGGGTCGGGCAGACTACATATGGCATAGTTCCTGCATTGAGAATAGCTTTAAGGACTTCTGGCAAATATATGCTAAGTTTAGATAGTGATTCAAGTGTAGCAGGAACGGTTTCTGGTGGTGGAAATAAAGGGGGAGGAGATAATGTAGAGATAAAAGCCGAACCTAGTCCAGGATATATTTTTGATGGGTGGTATGACAATGGGGAGAAGATAGAAAATGCTGGTGCAACATATTCCTTTACAATGCCTCCGGCCCATACCAGATATGAAGCAAGATGGAAGTTTGCAAAATACACCCTGACATTAACTAATTCTATGGAAGACGCGGGAACAGTGACAGGTGCTGGGATATATGATTATACGCAAGAAGTGACCATAACAGCTGAGCCTAATACTGGCTATCAATTTGTGCGTTGGTATAACGCACAGGGAGGAGTACCGATTTCTACAAACCCAACCTACAAGTTTAACATGCCAATAGGAAATCTCCATTATGTAGCAGTATGGAAAGTCCAAGTAACCATAACTCAAAATATGGAAGGTGCTGGAATTATACATGGCAGCGGAATAGAAGGACCAGGAACTTACTATTTAACCAATGGGGATATAGGTATAGATGCTATAGCCAACTCAGGATATGCTTTTGATGGCTGGTATATAGAAGGGGTAAAGCAGGATGAGAGTTATTGGGGACCAGGGTCTTATCGGGGCTCTACAAATGTTCCTATAACCATTGAGGCGAGATGGCTACCATATCGAAGAATAACAAGCGGTGGCGTAGCAAATGAAAATGGGGACTATATCTTATTCGGAGAATGGCCACAGACAGAGGAAACCAACTTAGATAATGTGTCTCCGCAAACTGTTTCTGCTGGCGCAGGTAGCGAATTTGACTCCTATTACTTAGGTACAGACGGGGTAACCCGTTATGTAAAGGTAGGTTCAAAATATTTCAAAGTTGAACCTATAAAATGGAGAATATTAAACTATAACACACTAACTACCACTGATGGGGACGTAGCCTTTATTCTATGCGAAAGCATCATAGCGAATATGGTGTATGATACAGACGAAGATGGGGATGGCGACCTAGACACGCTAAGTAGTAAATATGACGCGAGCCAAATACGTGCATGGTTAAATAACCAATTTTATCTAACAGCATTCAATACCTTCCGAAAAGAGTTAATTGAAAAAACATGGGTGGATAATAGCGAAGGCAGTACAGGATATTCACAAAACCCAAACGCCTGTGATGATACTAAAGATAACATATTCTTACTCAGTTATGTAGAGGCAACAAGTGATACATATGGTCTAAATAACTCTGATTCCAGAATAAAAAAAGTAACAGATTATAGCAAAGAGACAGGGGCTGCTTATAATTCAGGTTCAGGTAACGGCGTCTGGTGGTTGCGTTCGCCTAACCGTTTTATCAACTATTACGCGAGTGGCGTCGATGACTTTGGCGATATCCTCGACTTTGATGTTTACAACACTGATTTCGGCGTTGTGCCGGCTTTGAAGATTGCGTTAAGAAGGGCGGATAAATATATGTTAAGCCTTGGTCAAGATGCAAACTTAGGAAAAGTTTATGGTGGTGGAAATAAAGATGGAGGAGATGAAGTTGCGATAACAGCCGAACCTAATCCAGGCTATGCCCTTGATGGGTGGTATGAAGAAAATGGTACAGAACCAGTTTCAACAGACAATCCATATTCCTTTACAATGCCAAATGCCCATACCAGATACGAAGCAAGATGGAAGTTTGCTGAGTATACGTTGACATTAAATAAAAATATTGATTTAGCAGGAACGGTAGAAGGGGCAGGCATTCATGAATACACTGAGGTCGTGACTTTACGGGCTACCACTAATCCAGGATACACATTTGAGGGTTGGTATAATAACGATACAAAACTTTCTGAAGAACTAGAATATCCGTTTAGTATGCCAATAGGCGATACAACAATTCAAGCTAGATGGTTTGCATATCAAAGAGTTGATCAATATGGCAACTCTAGCCCAACAGAGGGCACGCATATCTTATTCGGTGTATATCCTCAAACACTTAAAGAAACGGGCGTAACAATACTGGGTGAAGGACAGGAAGGAACGCCAGATGGTCCAGTAGCTGAAGCAGATGGGCCGTATAAAGGATACTTTGCTGGATATGATTTAAGTAACAAACTTGTAGGATACTATGCACAGGTAACTGCCACTCCGCATGAAACAGGATATATGTTCTCTGATGGTACTACTGCAGTTGCAGGGGGAACAGTATATTATTTCAAGGTTGAGCCCTTGAAATGGAAAATACTTGATGTAGTAGATGTAGACAAGGCGCTGGTTATGTGTGAAAACATAATAACAGGCAATATGTATGCTGGTGGGAATAACATAAAGAACTGGTTAAATAATCAGTTTTATACCACTACATTTAGTGAGTTACAACATGCGCTAATAGATGGTAGTGCCGGCAGTAACATATCACTACCCACCAAGGAACAAGCGGAGAATAGTTCGTATGGTTTTGGTACCAACGAGTCACGTAGGAAACAGACAACTGACTATAGCCGTGCAGTTGGTGCCTATATGAATACTTTTGATGGATATGGTCATTGGTGGACATGCACGGGAACAGGCGATGGCAGATTTCACAGTGTTAAGGCTGATGGTACTTTTATACCTGCTAACATAGACTGGTACAAGTGTGGAATAATACCAGTTCTCACTATGCGTTTAGGCCAAGCGCATAAGGTAACTTTGAATAAGCAATATGATGAGGCAGGCACGGTTAGTGGTGGAGGGTATAAACTAGATGGTAGTAGTGTGACAGTAACTGCAGACACTTCTCACGCTGGTTATTATTGGGATGGCTGGTATGAAGAAGGAACTAAGGTTTCTTCAGAGGAAAGCTGGACAATAAATCCATTAACCTACGACAGGACTTTAGAGGTCAGATGGAATAAATGCTCGTTTATGTTTGATGTCTGGTCATCCTGCTCGGAGAACGTGGGAACGATAACATCAAGCGCAGAAGGAATGTTGTTTGTAGAGTATGGGACAAGTGTAACGATAACGGCTACCGCCAAGCCAGGTTTTACCTTTGCGGGATGGTATAACTGGAATTTTGGTGAGCTCTTATCACTGAACGCACAGTATACATTTAATATGCCAGCTGAAGACTTGTCCATTCAAGCTAGGTGGACGGCTCCATTAACTTTGACTAAAGAAACTGATGAAGCGGGTACGGTTTCTGGTGGTGGAGATTGTTTCTGTGGAAAAGGGACAACAGTAACAGCAATAACTAAGCCAGGATATACTTTTGATGGTTGGTATAACAATGGGGCAAAGGTGTCGGGAAATGAAGTTTATCATTTCAACATGCCAGAACATGCTCTTACTTTTCAAGCTAGATGGCTTGGATATCAAAGAGTTAATCAAGATGGTGGCGCTAATCCAGTAGGAGCTCATATCTTATTTGGTGAATGGCCACAAACAGAAAAAGATGAAAGTGTAACAATACCAGAAAACGCAGAGCCTATAGCAACAGGTCCGTATACAGGGTATTATGCAGGGTATATAGATGGTGTTTTTGAAGGATACTATGCTAGAGTACCTGTTTATGATATGGATTACTACTTCAAAGTTGAGCCTATAAAGTGGAGAATATTAAATGCAAATTCTTTGGGCGATGACGGAGATATAGCCTTCATTCTATGCGAAAGCATTATAGCAAATATGGCATACGATACCGACACGGACGGAGATGGGGGGCTAGACATAGAAAGTAATAACTATAAGGAGAGCCAGATACGAGCCTAGCTAAACAACCAATTCTACGTATCAGCCTTTAATGACCTCCGAAAAGAGTTAATTGAAAAAACATGGGTGGATAATAGCGACATGAGTACTGGCTTACCAGGAAATCAAAACGCCTGTGAAGACACTAAAGACAACATATTCCTGCTTAGTCAGGCAGAAGCGATAAATGGAACTTATGGTCTGGCTAGCAATGCTTCCAGAATAAAACAAGTAACCGATTATAGCAAAAAGACGTGGGCGCAGTGGCAGTATGCTACAAACAATGGTTTCTGGTGGTTGCGTTCGCCTCACTATGTTTACAACTATGCTGCGTTTGCCGTCAGTGACTATGGCGATATCGTCGACAATAATGTCAACCTCACTGGTTTCGGAGTTGCGCCTGCTTTGAAGATTGCTTTAAGAACCCCTGGAAAATATATGCTAAGTTTAGATAGAGATTCAAGTGTAGCGGGAACTGTTTCTGGTGGTGGAAATAAGACTGCTGGAAATTCCGTAACAATAACAGCAAAAACAAATCCAGGGTATATCTTTGACGGTTGGTATGTAGGCGAGACTAGAGTACGTAAAGATGCAAGCTGGACATTTGATATGCCTTCAGCCCATACAAAGTATGAAGCAAGATGGGTAATATATCAAAGGATTGATGGAAATGGAGATCCTTCTGAAACTGGCAACTTTATCCTATTTGGCGAATATCCACAAACATATGTAGAAAATCCTCAGTTATCAGGTACTACTGGTACTATGGGTGAATTGGAATATACATTAGGGTTGGATGGTGTTACACGGTATGTAGAGGTAAATGGACTATATTTCAGAGTTGATCCCATAAAATGGAGGATACTAAATATTAATTCTTTAGGCGCTGACGGAGATGTAGCCTTTATTCTATGCGAAAGCATAATAGCTAATAAGAGATATGACGATGATGCAAATTACTACAATGTTAGCGAAATACGCGCATGGTTAAATGACCAATTTTATACAACAGCCTTTAGTACGTTGCAAAAACAACTGATTGAGCTGACATGGGTAGATAACAGTGTAGGTAGCACCGGATATTCTGAAAACCAATTCGCTTGCGATGACACAGAAGATAATATATTCTTGCTTAGCTATGTAGAGGCAACAAGTGCAGCATATGGATTAGATACCGATGCTTCCAGAATAAAACAAGTAACCGACTATAGCAAAAAAACAGGCGCGTGGTCAGGCGAATATTCTAGCAACGGTATGTGGTGGTTGCGTTCGCCTAACTATGATTACGACGATGTTGTGCGTCTCGTCATTTACAGTGGCCATATCTACGGCAATGGTGTCTACGACTCTAGGCTCGGCGTCGTGCCGGCTTTGAGGATAGCGCTGAGAAAAGCAGATAAATACATGCTAAGTTTACATAAAAACTCAAGTACGGCAGGTAGTGTATCGGGTGGTGGAAACTATGATGCTAATGAACGGGTAACAATAGAAGCCACAACAACTCCTGGAGGTGGTTATCTGTTTGACGGATGGTATAACGAAGAAGGAGTAAGGGTTTCGGAAGAAGCAAACTGGGAATTTGATATGCCTGCTTCTCATACAAAATATGAAGCAAGGTGGAAAACTTTATTAACTGTAAATAAAAACATAGATGTAGCAGGAGGTATTAGTATATGGGTAGAAGGTGAGGGAACTGGCAGAGGATATGTAGGTCCCGAATATATAAACATTGATGAAGCTGTAATACTACAAGTTACGACTCAAGTGGGTTACCAATTTGATGGTTGGTATAGAGACGGCATCAAGGTTACATTCCAAACGTTTTATGATTTTGCGATGCCAGGGAAGCCTACAGTTTTTGAGGCAAAATGGGATGTTTTGCTAACAGTTAATAATGCACTTGCGGAAGCTGGTACCGTTTCAGGTGGCGGTTTTAAGACATACAATGTAAATACAACAGTAACTGCTACACCAAAATCGGGTTACACATTTGCAGGTTGGTATGAAAACAATACTTTAATAGAGGGGGCAGAAGAAAATTATACATTCCTAATGCCTGATACTCCTAGAACACTAGAAGCCAGATGGGTGGCGTATCAAAGGATAGATGGAGACGGAAACCCCTTAAAGACTGGTAACTTTATATTATTTGGCGAATGGCCACAGACAGAGGAAACCAACTTAGAGAATGTGTCTGGAGAAACTGTTTCTGCTGGCGCAGGTAGCGAATTTGATTCCTATTACTTAGGGACAGACGGGGTAACCCGTTATGTAAAGGTAGGTTCGAAATATTTCAAAGTTGAACCTATAAAATGGAGGATATTAAACTATAACAGACTAGCTGAGGATAATAACAAAGCACTCATCCTATGTGAAAGTATTATAGCAAATAAGGCGTATGATATAGACATAGACGGACCTGAGGGGCCAGACACACTTAGTAATAAATATGACGCGAGCCAGATACGTGCATGGTTAAATAACCAATTCTATGTCTCAGCCTTCAATGGCCTCCGAAAAGAGTTAATTGAAAAAATATGGGTAGATAATAGTGATATTAGCACAGGAGAGCCTAATAACCCCAATGCCTGTGAAAATACCGAAGACAACATATTCTTACTCAGTTACGAAGAGGCAACAAGTCAAACATATGGTCTGAATAGCCCTGATTCCAGAATAAAACAAGTGACTGATTATAGCAAAGAGACAGGGGTTGATTATGATCCAGGTTCAGGTAACGGCATCTGGTGGTTGCGTTCGCCTTACTATCACAGTAGTTATAGTGCCCGCGGCGTCGATTACGTCGGCTATGTCTACAGCAACCGTGATGTCAGCCTCGCTAGTAGCGGTGTCGTGCCCGCTTTGGTGATTAACTTGACATAAGGAAAGTTAATCTCCATTAATCTTAAAATCTTGAACCGTAGTGAGGGATTGTGGTTTTACCACCCCTCACGAAGGTGGGGATAAGAAGGGATTGTCAATTAAATATGCAAGTACGAACAGGCTTACTCACAAAGGTGGGGATAAGAAGAGAATATTAATTAAATCTGCAAGAGCTAGCTGTTAATTGCTCACTAGGATGGGATGAAATGTTTTTGCGACATAACTTGAGAAGAAGCCACTCACGCACGAGGGTGGGAATGAAAAAGGTTGAACATAGTTATAAACAAACACGTTTACATAAAACGAACAAATAATAAATAAGAACTCAAATGAAAAAATAAACGAATGAATGAAAGTTCATTAGCTTAAACAATGCGCATAAAAGCTTATGATGCAGGGTGGTTAAGGTGAAAATGAGATATTGAAGAACGCATAAAATATATATATAATAATAAAGAATATAATAAATATAAAGTGTGTAAAAACATAGAAAAAACATAAAAAAACAAGTTAAAATCCGTTCGTTTGTGCAAGAAGGATAATAGTTTAGGAGGCTACCATGAAGAAAGAAGGTGTTGTAAAAAATATCATAATAATCGTTTTGGCGGTGTTACTGGTTGCAAGTATTGTTGCTACCATTGTAATTGCGGTAAACAAGAATAAAGGGCCAGACGATCAAGGCATCCTGGTAGAGCCGAAGGATGCCAACATAATTGCAGTAGAAGGAGGAATAGTAGAAAGTAACGTTTCGCTGTCAGTTGGGCATGGCGAAAGTGTAAACCTCCCTGCAGTTTTGGCTATTTCCGAGGGAGCAACCTGGGAGTTATATAAAGATGAAGGTTGCCAGGAAAGTCTTGCAAAAGATGCCGATTTAGGACTTCAAGACGGAGAAAACATCTTTTTTGTTATAGTCAAATCCGAAGACGGTAAAAAAAACAACTAAGTATACCTTAAATATATTCCAAAACTATAGCGTGTCCTTGACACTAAATAAAAATATCGCAGCAGCAGGTGTTGTTACTGGCGGTGGAGACATAGATGCTGGAACTAGAGTAACAGTTAAAGCTACAACCAATCCAGGATATCTATTTATAGGTTGGTGCGAGGGAGATGACATAGTTTCTGTAGATGAAAACTACACCTTTACTATGGGCGAAGGTGTTAGGATTCTTGAAGCAAGATGGGGATTAAACAGGTATACCATTACCTTCAATTCAAATGGTGGAAGTGAAGTATCATCAATAACTGCCCTTTATGGAGATGCGGTAGAAGAGCCAAGTAAACCCACTAAGTCAGGGTATGAATTTGTAAATTGGTATACAGATGATGATTTAGAAGAAGATGATAATTTTGACTTTACTAATTTAACAATGCCAGCTGAAAACATCACGATATATGCAAAATGGACGGCAAAGCAATATGCTGTGAATTTAAGCAAAGCTCCAGAAGCAGCGGGAACAGTTTCTGGTGGTGGAAATAAAGAATGTGATAGCAAGGTAACTGTAACAGCCGAAACCAATGTGGGATATACATTCGTAGGATGGTTTGAAGGAAATGACTTAGTTTCCACAAACTTAAATTACACCTTTACGATGGGTAGTGCAGCTAGGACGTTACAGGCAAGATGGAATCCCAATAGATATACGATACGCTTTAATTCTAATGGCGGAAGCCAAGTGAATGAGATAACTCAAGACTATACAACTTCTGTTATAAAACCCATCGACCCAACTAGAAAAGGGTATACATTTGCGGGTTGGTATACAGATGCAGATTTAGAAGACGATAATGAGTTTGACTTCACAAATTTAAAAATGCCAGCCAATGATGTGACGATATACGCAAAATGGACAGCTGATCAATATGTCGTGAATTTAAGTAAGAATATAGAGATTGCAGGAACAGTTTTTGGCGGTGGAAATAAAGAATGCGATAGTCAAGTAACGGTAACAGCCGAAACTAATGCAGGATACACATTCATAGGATGGTTTGAGGGAAATAACATAGTTTCCACAAATGCCGAATATACATTTACAATGCCTGCGGGAATTCGTAATATCCAGGCAAGATGGACGGTAAAACAATATACAGTTAGCTTTAACAGTAATGGAGGGAGTGCAGTAAGTTCAATCACCGATGATTATGGGGCAACTATTACAGAGCCTATAAAACCAACAAAAACGGGATATACATTTGTTAAGTGGTGTAGTGATGAAGCTTTAGAAAGCGAATACATATTTAATACGATACCACTAAATGGCATTATGCTCTACGCCGAATGGAGTATAAATAGATATACATTAACACTTGAACAAAACCTTATGGCAGCAGGAACAGTCTCAGCAAGCAGTGGTATAGGTGAAGATGGGAAAGCAGAATATAACAGCAATGTAAAAGTAGAAGTTACAACTAATTCTGGATACAGCTTTGCAGGCTGGTATGAAATAACAATGGAAGGAGAGCAAGAAATAAAAACATTAGTTTCTACAACCACTCCTTATGAATTCATTATGCCAGCTTCGGAAAAGAAACTGAGAGCATTCTGGGCAATTAATCCATACTATATTGAACTTAGCAAAAACATAAATAATGCAGGAACGGTCTCAGGTGGTGGTCCTAAAACATATGGTAGCACTGTAGAGATAAAAGCAACTACCACTGATAACGGATACACCTTTATTGGTTGGTATGAAAACAATGTAAAAGTTTATGAAAATGCAGAGCAATCTTTTGGAATGTCGACTGCTGCTAGATTTTTAGAAGCAAGATGGGAGCCCAATAAATATGACGTAACCTTAAGTAGAGGAAATAATTCAGCCGGCACTGTTATGGGTGGAGGAAGTAAGGAATATAACAGTAAAGTAACAATAGTTGCAACTACCAATTTAGGATATACATTTGATGGCTGGTATGAAAACGGTAATAAGATAGAAAATGCAGGTGAGAGCTACACCTTTACAATGCCCTCTTCTATTAGAGAGATAGAGGCTAGATGGAATGTTAATAAGTATGATGTTACGATAGCCGTAAATGAAGGCATGGAAAGTGCTGGTACGGTTTCTGGAGGTGGGACAAACATAAGTTATGGTGACTCCGTAACCGTAACTGCTGAAACTAACCCAGGATATTCATTTGTAGGTTGGTATGAAGGGACCGATATGGTTTCTACAAATCCAAGTTATCAATTTAACATGCCTGCAAATAGTAGAACCCTTGTAGCGCATTGGAGCGTTAACAGATACACAATTGCTTTCAATTCCAATGGGGGTACACAAGTAAATAGCATTACAGAATATTATGGCACCACAATTAATGAACCTATTGCACCAACAAAAGAAGGACATGCTTTTGGTGGTTGGTATAGCAACCCTGGATTAACCCAAGCATATACATTTGATACTATGCCAGCAGGGAGTATAACAGTATATGCAAAATGGACAAAGAATAAATACAACATTAATTTAAGCAAAAATCCATCTCAAGCAGGGGATGTTACTGGTGGTGGAGAAAGCATTGATTATGATACCAGTGTAACAGTCTCGGTTACAAAAACTAATGCTGGATATACATTTGTGGGTTGGTATGAGAATAATAAACTAGTTTCTACCGATACAAGCTATCAATTTAATGTGCCAGCAAATAGTAGAAATCTTGTAGCTAATTGGAGTGTTAATAGATATACAATTACCTTCAACTCTAATGGTGGCACTCAAGTAAATAGCATTACAGAATATTATGGCACTACGATTAATGCACCTGTTGCGCCAACTAAAGAAGGACATGCTTTTGGTGGTTGGTATAGTAATCCTGACTTAACCCAAGCATATACATTCGATACTATGCCAGCAAGCGATACAACGTTATATGTAAAATGGACAGCCAATTCATATGCAGTGAATTTAAGTAAAAATATAGATGAAGCAGGAACTGTTTCTGGTGGCGGAGATAAAGTATATGGTACTAATGTAATAGTCAATGCTACAACCGAAGCAGGATATACTTTTATCGGTTGGTATGAAGGAGAAGATATTGTTTCTGAAAAGGCAAACTACTCCTTTACAATGGGAAGTGTAGTTAGAAATCTACAGGCAACTTGGAGTGTTAATAGATATACAATTAGCTTTATTAGTAACGGTGGAAGTCAAGTCACTGCCATAACTCAAGACTACAAAACTGCTGTTACAAAGCCAAACAATCCAACTAAAACTGGACATACCTTTGGTGGTTGGTATTCACATGTTAGTTTAACGGAGAATTATGCGTTCAGTTTCACTAATTTAACAATGCCCGCAAGCGATACAACGTTATACGCTAAATGGACAACCGATTCATATGCAGTGAATTTAAGTAAGAATATAGAGGAAGCAGGTACTGTATCGGGTGGTGGAAATAAAGAGTATGGTAGTCAAGTGACTGTGATTGCTGAAACTAATGCAGGATATACATTTATTGGGTGGTACGAGAATAATAAACTAGTCTCTCCCGATACAAGTTATCAATTTAATGTGCCAGCAAACGATAGAAATCTTACAGCAACTTGGAGTGTTAATAGATATACAATTAGCTTTATTAGTAATGGAGGAAGTCAAGTTGCTGCAATAACTCAAGACTACAAAACTGCTGTTACAAAACCAAACAATCCAACTAAAACTGGACATACCTTTGGTGGTTGGTATTCACATGTTAGTTTAACGGAGAATTATGCGTTCAGTTTCACTAATTTAACAATGCCCGCAAGCGATACAACGTTATACGCTAAATGGACAACCGATTCATATGCAGTGAATTTAAGTAAGAATATAGAGGAAGCAGGTACTGTATCGGGTGGTGGAAATAAAGAGTATGGTAGTCAAGTGACTGTGATTGCTGAAACTAATGCAGGATATACATTTATTGGATGGTATGAAGGAGAGGATATTGTTTCTGAAAAGGCAAACTACTCATTTACAATGGGAGACGTAGTTAGAAACTTGCAGGCAAGATGGAGTGTTAACAGATATACAATTAGCTTTAATAGTAACGGCGGAAGTCAAGTCACTGCAATAATTCAAGACTACAAAACTGCTGTTACAAAGCCAGATAATCCAACTAAAACTGGACATACCTTTGGTGGCTGGTATTCGGATGTAAATTTAGGGAATGATTTTGCCTTTGATTTCACTAATTTGACAATGCCAGCAAATGATACAAACTTATACGCAAAATGGACAAAGAATAAATACAACATAAACACATTTAAAAACCCATCTGCAGCAGGAACAGTGACAGATGCTATTCAAGATGTAGAGTATGATACCGCTGTAGCCGTGGTAGCAACAACAAATACTGGGTATGCATTTATGGGCTGGTATGAGAATAACAAAGTTGTTTCCACAGAGTTAAGTTATCAATTCAATGTGCCAGCAAATGATAGAAACCTTACAGCGACTTGGCAAAAAGCTTCTAGTAAAGTTAACTTTGATGTAAATGGAGGAAATGAATCACTTTACCCAGTAACTATTATGGCTGGAGATAACATTAATTTCCCAGTGCCTACGCACACGGATACGAGTTTAGCTTTTGCTGGTTGGTACACAAGTTTAGATTTTGATTATACAGAACGTCTAACGAACGAAGACGGAATTGGCTATGAATCCTGGCTTGCTGACGAACCAAACAAAACTGTGTATGCAAGATGGATGTCGGCAACTTTAAGGTATAGAAGGGTTAATAATGCAGGCGAAGACGCTGAAGATGGTGACTTTATCCTATTTGGTGAATGGCCACAAACGATAAAAGATAATTCCGTTGTAATATTGCATCAAGTTGAGCCAAGAGGCGACAACCTTTATGTAAACAATGCTTGGGATGCGGGTATATATTATTTAGGTAGCGATGATGAGTACTATGTAAAGGAAACAATAGATTGGGACGTAGTTAGTGGATTAAAGTTCTCCAACGGTACGGTTATTGAAAGCAATAAAGAATATTTTTTCAAAGTTGAGCCTATAAAATGGAGAATACTTAAAGAAGAAAACGGTAGTGTTCTTCTGCTATGCGATAGCGCAATAGAAAGGCGAGAGTATGGGTGGTACTCTGTGGTTAATTTCCAAAATAGCGATATAAGGAAATGGTTAAACAGCAGTTATGATAATCCTGAACTCGACTTCGGGTTATATACAGAAGCATTTACTTCTTCACAAAGAGAGTTAATTGAAGCAAGGTGGGTGGATAACAGTACAAGTGCATCCCAATCTGAATATGCGTGCGACAACACGCTGGACAAGGTTTTCTTGCCTAGTTATTCAGATTTATTAAATGAGGAGTATGGATTTTCTACTGATGCAGGGGCAAGTTCATCAAGACAAAAAAAGCCAACTGATTTAGCTTTAGCATATGGGGCTTTTTATGAGAAAAATACTTCTAATCCTGGTTATGGCTATACTCAGTGGTGGACTCGCTCGATTCGCCAACAATATACTTATGGCTCTATGCCAGCGACCGTTTGTGTGGACGGAAGTCTTGGATGGGACGACAGGAATAGCCCATATATGTGCGTAGCTCCTGCATTATGGATGAGTTTGATAAAAGCTAATCCTTATGTAGTAACAGTTGATAAAAACATAGAAAGAGCAGGGACTGTTATGGGTGCTGGACACTACTTCTCTGGAGACAGCGTGACGCTAGAAGCCTTAACTAATCCAGGCTATACCTTCTATGGATGGTATGATGGAGAAACAAAAATTTCTACAGACGAAAGTTGGTCATTTACAATAACTGAGAATAAAGATTATGAAGCAAGATGGCTACCATATCAAAGAGTAGATGCAAATAGTATGCCTGATTCAAATGGTGGATATATATTATTTGGCGAATGGCCGCAAACAGAAGAATTAAACCCAGAGGAAAACGTATCTAACAATATTATTGGGAATCTAGGAGCGAGCAGTGAATTTACAGAGTACTACGTAGGCACAGATGGTACAACACGTTATGTCAAGGTAGATGATTCATACTTCAAGGTCGAGCCGATTAAATGGAGAATACTAAACTGGGACACCGATAACGGAGTAATAACAGGTGATGGAAATAAAGTGTTCTTACTTTGCGAAGACATGATCACTCGAATATATAATAGTTCCGGAAACAAATATAGCACGAGTAGCATACGTAATTGGTTAATAAATAAGTTTTATAACACCGCATTTATAACCCTTCAACAGCAGCTGATTCAAGTGACGACCGTTAACAATAGTGCAGCTAGCACAGGAGATCCTACTAACCCGCATTACTGCGCAAACACAACCGATAAAGTATTCTTACTTAGTAATGTGGAGGCAAATAGCTGTGATGTGGAAACAAGAAAGAAAAAGCCTACTGATTATGCTTTCAAAAAAGGTGTTACAAAAGATGCTGACGGATATGGTTCTTGGTGGTTGCGCTCTCCTTACAATTTAGACTTTGACAGTCATATACAAACAGTTGAGCCCTCTGGTGATGTAGGGGCAGGTAAGAATATTTATACTACAACTATTGGCGCTGTACCTGCGTTATGGTTGAGTTTACCAGTTGAAAATCAAGTATTTTTAAATAAAAACATTGCAACCGCTGGGACTGTAGCAGGTGGTGGCACTAAATACATTGGTAACAGCGTAACTATTACAGCGACAACTAAAGATGGGTACGAGTGGGATGGCTGGTATGATGAAAATAACACAAAAGTTTCGGATGGGACAAACCGAACTTACACATTTATTATGCAAACAGGCAATAGAACATTCCAGGCAAGATGGAAGGTTTTGTTAACTGTGAATAAAAGCATAGATGCGGCAGGTACGGTTACTGGTGGTGGATATAAAATCCTTGGTGATAACGTAACGGTACAGGTGACAGGCACTAACTTGGGTTATACCTTTGCTGGCTGGTATAACAATGGGGTAAGAGTTTATGGAAATGAGAATTATTCATTTACTATGCCATCATCCCCACTAACACTTGAAGCAAGATGGTATCCATATCAAAAGATAAATGAAGGTGGTGTAGACTATGTATTATTTGGAGAATGGCCACGCACCCGCGTGAAAAACCCAGAATTATCTACCGATCCTCGCCAAACAGTGACTATAGGTGAGTTTACATATGTGTATGGAGCTGATGGGGTAACACGCTATTTAGAGGCGCAAGGTAGTCCAAAAGATGCTTGGACGACGTTCAAAGATGGAGACGTTATAGAAGGTGGAACAACTTACTATTTCAAAGTCGAGCCTATTAAATGGAGGATATTAAAAGAAGAAAATGGGAGTGCAATTGTGCTTTGCGAAGAGGTTGTAGCTTCTGGAAGATATAATGAATATTACGAAGGCATTCAAGATGGAGTTTATGCAAATAACTATAAAGAGAGTGAAATAAGGGCATGGTTAAAGAATGTGTTTTATAACACTGCATTTAGTTCGCTAGAAAAAGAATTAATAGACACAATACTTGTAGATAATAGCCCTGAAAGTTTTGGTCAAACTCAAAGCAAATATGCCTGTGAGGATACAAGGGATGAGATTTTCCTACTTAGTTATAGCGAAGCAGGAGACACGGCATACGGGTTTGGTGCTCCCACGCTCGCAGAGTCGCGGAGAAGAACTTTATCTGATTATTCAAAAGCAATAGGTGCAAGAAGCTATGGTGAGTATTCCGGTGGGTTTGGTGGAAACTGGTGGTTACGTTCGCCTGTTCATTATGATTCGCCGCATGTCTATACATATTATATAGCGGCCAGCGGAGCGGATATGTTTGGTGATGTATCTCTCAACACTATACATACTGGAATATTGCCAGCACTAAGTATTTCTTTAAAGAACTCTACTCAATATATGGTAAGTTTAAGCACTGACACCAATAGAGCGGGAACTTTATCAGGTGGGGGAAATCATAGCGTTGGTAATACTGTAACACTAGATGTAAATATTACCGATACTGGATACAAATTTGTTGGTTGGTATGAAGGCGATACGTTAAAGTCTAGCTCCGCTAATTATTCATTCCCTATGCCAGCAAAGCATCTAAGATACGAAGCAAGATGGGGGCTTAATAGTTATGCCCTTGCGGTAAACAAAAACATAGATGCAGCAGGCACTGTAACGGGAGCAGGTAATTATGAGTATAAGAGTGAAGTAACTGTAAGTGTATCTAAAACTAACACAGGTTACGAGTTTGACGGATGGTATGATGGAGAGACTTTCAAGACTGCAGACACAAGTTATACATTTACCATGCCCTCACACCCAACAACATGTCAAGCAAGATGGAAGGTACTACTAACTGTTAATAAAAACATAGATGCAGCAGGCACAGTCACAGGTGCTGGATATGTAAAGTACGGAGAGGAAGCAACGGTAACTATGACAGGGACTAACTCGGGGCACACATTCGCTGGTTGGTATGATAGCGATGGTGTGAGAGTTTCTGGTGAGGCAAGTCATACCATACTAAGTATGCCAAACACTCCATTGACTGTTGAAGCAAGATGGTATCCATATCAACGGGTCCAAAGCGATTATACTACGCCTGATCCAGAGAGTGGCACTCATATTATATTCGGCGAATGGCCACAATCAGCAAAGGCTGCAGATGTAACAATCCAAAACGAAGAAACTCCTGTAGCTACTGGTCAATACGCAGGCTACTATGAAGGATATAAAGGTGGTGTTTTTGAAGGATATTATGCCAAAGTAACTGTAAAGAATACGCCTTATTACTACAAAGTTGAGCCTTTAAAGTGGAAGATATTGAAAGTAACCGAAGATGTAGCATTCATTTTATGTGAAAACATAATTGCAAACGGGGCATATGATATAGATACAGACGGGGATGGAGAATTAGACACGGAAAGTAATAACTATAAGTTAAGCACTATAAGGAAATGGCTAAATAATCAATTCTATACCTCCGCATTTAGTTCATTACAACAGCAATTAATCGAAGCGACGTTAGTAGATAATAGCGCTGCAAGCACTGGTTTTGATGACAACCAGTATAGTTGCGAGGATACACAAGATAACATTTTCTTACTCAGTTATACAGAAGTGACAAATGCAACATATGGTCTTAATAACGAAGCTTCTAGAATAAAACTAGTAACGGATTATAGCAAAAAGACAAGAGAGAGAGAGGGTCAGTATACAGGTGACTACGGTATATGGTGGTTGCGTTCGCCTCATAATACTGGCGCTACTAATTTGCGTGGCGTCTATTACGATGGCGCTGTCTATCGCTACTATTGTACTAATCACGCCTTCATTGGCATGGTGCCAGCTTTAAGGATAGCATTAAAGAATTCTACTCAGTATATGGTGAGTATATATAATGATACTAACGTAGCAGGGACTGTATCTGGTGGTGGAAACAAAACTGCAGAGGCTGGTGTCAGTTTATCGGCTATGGCTAATGTAGGATATACTTTTTTAGGTTGGTTTGAAGAAGGAGCAACAACTGCTACATCAACAGCTAATCCCTGGAACTTTAATATGCCAGCAAATCATTTAAGGTATGAGGCAAGGTGGCAGGTTAACAGTTATAACGTTGAGGTTAGCACAAATATAGGGGGTAACGGCACTGTAACAGGCGCAGGATCTTATGATTATAACACTAAGGTAATTCTAGTAGCGTCTGCTAATTCAGGCTATGAGTTTGAGGGCTGGTATGATGGAGACAACAAAAAATCCTCATCGACAACCTACGAATTTAATATGCCAGCAAGCCATAAGACATATGTTGCTAAATGGAAGGCTTATTTAACTATTAATAACAGTTTACCAGAAGCAGGTACAGTTTCAGCGAGCGGGTATGTAACTTGCGGCTCTAATACATCTGCAGTAGCAACAGCTAACACGGGATACACATTCGCTGGTTGGTATAATAACGGGAATTGGGTTTCTGGCGCTTCAACCTACAATTTTGGAATGCCAACGAACTCATTTACACTAGAAGCAAGATGGTATCCATATCAAAGAGTCAATGCAGATTATTCTACTCCCAACCCAGAGAGTGGCGGTTATATCTTATTTGGCGAATGGCCACAAACAGCAAAGGCAGAAGATGTAACAATCCAAAACGAAGAAACTCCTGTAGCTACTGGTCAATACGCAGGCTACTATGAAGGATATAAAGGAGATGTTTTTGAAGGATATTATGCAAAAATCGGTACAGATTATTACTACAAAGTTGAGCCTCTAAAGTGGAAAATATTAAATGTAACCGAAGATGTAGCATTGATTTTATGTGAAAATCTTATTGCAATGCAGAGATATAGTTCGGGTTCAGTTAGTAACAATATATACAAGACTAGCACTATAAGAAGATGGCTCAATAGTAAAACGGTTGACGGGGAAGAACTAGATTATGGGCTGTACAAAATAGCCTTTTCTACAATGCAAAAAGAACTGATTGAACCGACGCTAGTAGATAATAGTGCTGCAAGCACTGGCATTAGTAACAATCAGTATAGTTGCGAGGATACGAAAGATAACATTTTCTTACTTAGTTATTTAGAATCTATTAATAACGCATATGGTTTTGACTCCGGCCCTAGTAGCGAGGATCCTGCACGACAAAAAAAGGTAACTGATTATGCTGCTAAACAAGGGGTTGCAAAAAATGCTGGTGGATATGGTGGATGGTGGTCGCGCTCGCCTAGAACATACGTGTATACGTCGGTATGTTACTTCCAGTCTAGTGGCGCAACAAGTACTATAAATAATGATGATTTCTCCCTCGGTACACTACCGGCATTAAGGCTAGCATTAAAAAATTCTACTCAATATATGGTTAGTATATATAACACATCAAATGAAGCAGGGACTGTTTCTGGTGGCGGAAATAAAACTGTCGGAAACACAGTAGAATTAAAGGCTACGGTGGTTGATGATGGATATAGTTTCGCAGGTTGGTTTGAAGAAGGAGCTGAAAATGCTACATCAACAGATAACCCCTGGAACTTTACTATGCAAGAAAATCATGTAAGATATGAAGCGAGATGGAAGGCTAATAGTTATAACGTTACGGTTAACAAAAATATAGGAGAGGCAGGCAGTGTAACAGGCGCTGGACTTCATGACTATAAAACCACGGTAACCCTAGTAGCATCTGCCAGTGCAGACTATGAGTTTATAGGTTGGTACGAAGGAAGTGAGCAAAAATCCACAGCAACAACATGGGAATTTAATATGCCAGCAAGTGATAAGACATATGAAGCTAGATGGAAGGTTCTTTTAACTGTTAATAAAAACATAGATGTAGCAGGTACTGTTACTGGTGGTGGATATAAAATCATTGGTGATAACGTAACGGTACAGGTGACAGGAACTAACTCGGGATATACATTTGATGGTTGGTATAATAATGGTTTAAAAGTTTCTGGAGATATAACTTATGTAATACCAGCTATGCCAAGCAGTCCATTAACATTAGAAGCAAGATGGTATCCATACCAAAGAGTTGAGGCAGATTATACTACACCTAACCCAACTGCCGGAACTCATATTATATTCGGCGAATGGCCACAATCAGCAAAAGGTGCAAGTGTAACAATACCAGAAAGTGCCACTCCTATATCCACAGGTAGATATGCGGGCTACTATGAGGGATTTTCGGGCGAAATCCTGGAAGGATATTATGCAAAAGTAACTACCGATGCAGATTATTACTTCAAAGTTGAACCTTTAAAGTGGAAGATATTAAATATAACTGAAGATGTAGCATTAATTTTATGTGAAAGCATAATTGCCAATCAGGAATATGATATAGATACGGATGGAGGTGGTCCAGACACGCTTAGTAACAAATATGATGCGAGTCAGATTCGAGCTTGGCTAAACAATCAATTCTATACTTCCGCATTTAGCTCGTTACAACAACAATTAATTGCATCGACACTAGTAGATAATAGTGACACGAGTACTGGAGTCGCTGGAAACGCATACGCTTGTGACGATACGAAAGATAATGTTTTCCTACTCAGTTTTGCAGAGGCAATAAGTGAAGCATATGGTTTTTCATCGTCTGATGACGAAACCAGGAAGCGAAAGCCAACTGCATATAGTATCGCAACGGGGGCAGACAGTGATGCATCGGGCAATGGTGTATGGTGGTTACGTTCGCCTAGCGAAACATTCGGTGATTACGGGCGAACAGTTAAGAGTTCAGGCGAAACATATTATGGTCTAGTCTCAGAACAATCGTATGGCGTCCTGCCAGCATTAAGAATAGAATTAAGAAATTCTAGTCAGTATATGCTGAGTTTAGGGAAAGATTCAAATGTAGCAGGAACGGTATCTGGTGGCGGAAATAAGACTGCTACGAATTCCGTAACAATAACAGCTACAACTAATTTTGGATATTTCTTTGATGGCTGGTATGAAGGTGAAACTAGGGCCTCAACTGAGGCAAGCTGGACATTTGATATGCCAGCAGCACATAAAAGATATGAAGCAAGATGGACAGTATATCAAAGAGTAAATGGAGAAGGAAATCGTTCCGATAACGGCGAATATATCTTATTTGGCTACTATCCACAAACCTATGATTCAAGCGCAGTAGTGTCAGGGGACACCGAAACTGTTGGTGAGTTAACATATTGCCTAGGGACAGACGGTAAAACGCGCTACGTAAAAGTTAATTCAGGTGGTACAGATTATTACTACAAGGTTGAGCCTATAAAGTGGAGGATACTAAATCATAGTACGTTAGAAACAGATGCGAATAAAGCCCTTATCTTATCTGAAAAGGTATTAACAAAGCATGTGTGGGACCCAGACCCAGATGGAGCAGGCCCGGGTGAGCCTAGTAACAACTATGAGCTAAGCGCGATACGAGACTGGTTAAACGATGGTTTTTATAACTCTACCTTCACCTCGCTACAAAAGGGATTAATAGAAAAAGCAACGGTAGACAACAGTTGGGGAAGTACTGGGTATGGAGGTAGTAATCCACCCTGTTCAGACACGCAGGATTACATATTCATACCGAGTTATAGCCAAGTAAGTACTGCTGCTTACGGTTTCCCTAATAATGATGATAATTCAAGAAAAAAAGTACTAACAGATTATAGCAGGAAGATAGGCACTGTAGAGAAGACAGAGCAGAATGGGGAGGCAAAGTTTGCTAGGTGGTGGTTGCGTTCGCCTTACTATGATAATACCACTCAAGTGCGCTTCATAACCGAAAACGGCTGGCGTGTAGATGGTAGCTCTGCCTCTACTCCTAATTATGGTGTTGTGCCTGGCTTGGTAATTGACTTGTCGTAAGGAAAGTTAGTGTCCATAATTTTTAAATGTTTTGCTAGAGTGAGGGTGGTAGTTTTACTACCCTCACGGAGATATGATGAGATAATAGATGTTTTAAAGTGGTTGGGATTTAAAACAAGCTACAATGTAAATTAAAAAGTGAACTTAGGTTATACTTAATAAAGGTATAGGACGATGATGGTTTCATCATTTTTATTGTGTAGCCTGAAATGAAAGTATAGGATTAAAAACAAGGATATAAAGATAGCTAACCATATAAATAGTGTAGTTAATAATCATTGGTGGTAGGAGTTTCAAGTTGAAAAGAATAGGGCTGGTTTTACTTTGTATAATACTTATTTGTCTACTACTAGTTGGTTGTGACCCTGGTAGGCCTGCGGTAGAGCCAGAGCCTACGCCTAACGGTGAAGAACAGGAAACACCTGTAGAGAAAAACTATGTAGATGGCACATATACTTTAATGATATATATGTGCGGGAGTAACTTAGAAACGAAAGGGGGCCATGCTAGTAGAAATATAACAGAAATGCTTTCAGCAGAACTTCCTGAAGATACTAAAGTTATTATTCAAACAGGAGGATCTAATACCTGGCGAAAATATGACATCTCATCTGTATTTAGCAGTCGTTATGAAATAAAAGATAATACCCTTAACTTAATCGAGCAAAATAGTAATGTAAACATGGGAAATCCTAAATCTCTATCTGATTTTTTATTATGGGGAGATGAGCATTATCCTGCCGAACATCGAAGTGTCATACTTTGGGACCATGGTGGAGGAAGTATGAAGGGGGTTTGTAATGACGAGCAGTTCGGTTTCGATGCAATCTCATTGCCAGAACTTGATTTGGCATTTTCTACAGCATATACAAAAAGTAAAAGAAAATATGATTTTGTTGGATTTGATGCCTGCTTAATGGCTACATATGATGTAGCTTGCTTAGTGCAAACCTATGCCGATTATATGATTGCTTCTGAAGAATTAGAGCCTGCATCTGGCTGGTCGTATAAAGGGCTTTTAGAAAATTTAGGAAAAGATGGTTTTTATACTACAGTACTAAACGCTTATGCCGAAAAACAATCTTCAAAAACAACTTATACGCTATCGGCGATTAAACTATCCGAACTGTCTCGTGTGGATACAATTATTGACGGGATTATTGCTCTATTTAATGATGATTTATCGTATGTGGGATATGCGCTCTCCATAGGGAAAGAGTTTGGCGTAAAAGGCATGGGGGATGGCACTAATTTATTTGATTTAGGATTGCTTGCTGAAGCTTTATTTATTGAATATGACTTTTCAGATTTTATAACCAATGTAAATGGTCCAGCACATGCTACTGCAACGGGCTTAAGTATATATTTCCCCACCGAACAACAAGCACTTCTTGACGAGTATTCTGAAATATGCAAAAACCAAAGATATAAAGACTTTCTTGTGGGATATTTTAATTATAGACCCGTTAGAACAATTTGGTTTTCAGATCCCGGGTTTACAGATGATAATATACATACAAAATTTCTACTGGTGGAACAGTCTAAAAAATATGTGCAAACAGTCGGTTATGAACTACATAGTTATGCAGGCTCAGAAGAGACGCAGAGGTTATATGTGGTTGGTACGGATAACGATTACTCCATAGACGAAAACGGCGCATATGTTATTGATTTTGAAGGAAGGTGGGTGTATATAAACGATATGCTACTTCACTGTGATGTGTACGAGGAAAAGCCTACTCATACATTATTTGCTGCTCCAGTCCTTATTAATGACGAGCTTTCATACATTATATTTGCTTATTTTGAGTCCATTAAAAAAATCAAAATCGAAGGTTATGTGCTCGCAGACGATATCACTTCTCGAGTCAATGAACTTACCGTGGGTATGGAGGTTACCATAATTTATAAAGACCCCATTCCAGTTGACGATATTCTTTACTATGAAGAAGGTACAGTTATTTGGGAGGAAGGTACTGAAATAGTTATTAAAAACCTCGATGCTGAAAGATATCAATACATCCCGTTTGTTATCGATATCTATGGTGATATTTATTATGCAAATACCGCCACATTGTATTTCGATGGAACAACATGCACCATAGAGGAGATCGCCGCAGGTTAATGTTAAACATATGACTGGGAATAGGTGTAGATACCGTAAAGATGGTTCTTCTACTAACACCATAGCATTATAATTTGACGGAACGTACTATAGAGGAGATTGCCCAGGCCAATAATGCCGTCAGACTATACTTAAGGCTTGGGTTTCAAAAGTTAATATAAAAGGAACCTAAAATCTACAGTAAATGTAAGAATTACAAGCGTTTTAAACTTAAGGTCCACCTCAGTTTTTATGAAGTTTGATGGTAAAAGGTAGTGTTCGGTTGAGTGTGAAAATATGAGACAAAAATGGATGTGCAGTCCAAAATATAAATGGTATTGATATCTTAAGTAATAGTGCTATAATTAACAAAACATAATTATGTTAACTAAATAACAATAGGTAATAAAAGAGGTAGGATATGAGAAAAACAATTTTTACATTAGTACTAGTATTAGTTTTTGCTTTGGTGGCTTGTACTTTAATTGGTTGTGGAGAAGCAAACAAAACTCCATCAGATACGGCATACTGGTTTTCTTCATCGGATAAAAAATTTGTGGCATATAATGAAACAACTAACAACATTGATGAAGCAGGTAGTTATTGGTATTTTACATCTGCAAAAGATGTTACCACCACACTAAGCGTGAGGATAAATGTCGATGCTTTTTCAACTGCTTATCTGTACGTTAACGACAAACAGGTTAAAAGCGAAGTTGATACCGGAATTTTTTCGATGGTTTACAAACTATCTTTAAAAACTGGTGACAAAATAAAGCTACATGCATTTTGGGTAAATTCGCTGGCAACAAACGATACTGGATTTGAAATACAAATGCTAGTTATGTCCGAAAATGGCAATGACTATGTATTAACAGAGTTTGATAAATCAACTAGAAGTTAGTCGCTAAGATTAATCGGGCTATCGGGTTTAGCTTAAGTGTAGAAAGGCTGTTAAAAATTTAAGGTTTTTAATAGCCTTTTTGATGTATTACACTTTTTCCTATCATCTTGTGTCCAAGCCTTAGATGTTTGATAGACGGCGGGCTATAAGAAAAGTTTTTGACTGTTAATTCTTAAGTTAATTACACTGGGCTTGGCGGTTTTCGTGCCTTAAGCGCCTTGCTGCTCTACTTACTATGACAGCTGGCTTGGTTTTCTGCCGTTAGCTCTCAAATTAATTACACTTAATTTGGGAGGTTTTGTGTCTTAAGCGCATTGCTGCTCTACTTGCCACGAGACAGGGCTTTCTGCTGTTAACTCCTGGGTTAATTGTACTTGGTTTATGGAAATTCGGGTCTTAAGGGGCTTGCCTCGTTACATGTTATGATAACTAACTTGAGGTTCTAGCAAAATATAGATAGTATGGACAGTGTAAAAAATAGATATTTACGCGTGCGTGTGATATAATAATTTAACTTTATAACCAAAGGCATACTTGTTGCGATATAATAGAAATTAGAGTAATCGTATGGACATTAGAGTGAGTAAAAATGATCAAAATTGTAGCGACAAACAAAAAGGCATATCATGACTACTTCATAGAAGATAGCTATGAAGCTGGTATTGAGCTACAAGGAAGTGAGGTAAAAAGCATACGAAATGGGGCTATTAACTTAAAAGATAGCTATGTACAAATCAAAGACGGTGAAGCTATGCTAATAAATACACACATCTCACCATATTCAAAAGGAAGTCATTTTAATCCAGAACCTAGAAGAACAAGACGTCTGCTTCTTCATAAGTACGAAATAAGAAAACTAAGACAAAAGGTGCTGGAAAAGGGATACACGATTGTTCCGACTAAAGTATATCTAAAACAGGGGCTAGTAAAAATTGAAATATCACTCGCAAAAGGAAAAGATGCCCCAGATAAAAGGCGAACTATTATGGAAAGAGAAGTAAAGCGCGAAATGGAAAGGCATTTAAAAGAAAGAGACAGGTAGGCAATACAATAAACTGACTGGAAATAAATTACTGCGCATATGCGAAAAAGTAATAGTATATATAAAATTAATAAGAGGCGTAAAGATGGAAAGTAAAGAAACACAATGTGTGCAAGCAGGGTATACTCCTGGGAATGGTGAGGAAAGAGTACCTTCGATAGTACTATCGACAACATATGCATATAACTCTCCCGAAGAGTTAGCTGGCATATTTGATTTAACGACACCAGGATATATGTATAACCGCATATCAAATCCTACTTGTACATGCTTAGAAGAAAAAATAACTGCATTAGAAGGTGGAGTGGGTGCACTAAGCCTTGCATCTGGAATGTCTGCGATTAATGTTGCAATGCTTGCTCTTTGTAATGAAGGTGATAACTTCTTAGCTCCTTCTGCATTATATGGCGGAACATATAACTTGTTTGCAGTAACATATAAAAGACAAGGAATTGATTGTAGGTTTTATGATCTAGATGCTAGTAGTGAGGAAATAGAAAAACTAATTGACGATAAAACAAAGGTCATATTTGTGGAAACTATTGCAAATCCTGCAGGCACTATAGCAGACTTTGATAAGCTCGCAAAACTAGCTAAAAAGTATAGTATTGTCTTTATGGTAGATAACACCATAGCTTCACCATATCTATGTAGACCGATTGAGTTTGGTGCAAATATAGTAGTACATTCATCTAGTAAATATTTAGACGGTCATGCAATAGCGCTTGGTGGTTTAATCATTGATGGTGGAAATTTTGAGTATCTGGGGAACAAGAGATATCCAGACTTTAATAAGCCAGATGACAGTTACCACGGACTTGTGTTTGGCAAAGATTTTGGTAAGTTAGGATATATAACTAGAGCAAGAATGGTTGTAAATAGGGATATAGGGGCAGTAATGTCGCCAATGACAGCGTTTTTGACGTTTAATGGAATGACAACCCTTCATTTAAGAATGGAAAAACACTCTCAAAATACTATAGCTCTTGCAAAAGTTATGGAAAAGCATCCCGCAGTTAAATGGATTAAATTTGCGGGGCTAAAAAGCGATAAAGATTACGAAAAAGCGCAAAAATATTTATACAAGGGCTATGCAGCAGGAATGCTTTCATTTGGTATACAAGGTGGAAGAGAAGCCGCTGTTAAATTCCAAAAAGCATTGAAATTAATTAGGATAGCAGTGCATATTGCAGACGCTAGAAGTTGCATATTACATCCAGCGTCAACCACACATAGACAACTTTCCGATGAGGCTTTAGTAGCTGCAGGAGTAGCTCCAGAGATGATAAGACTATCAATAGGCATCGAGTCCGAACAAGACATAATTAACGACGTATTACAAGCGCTAGATGCATCACAGAAATAACATACAAAGACTATTAGTTAATCGGATGGCTTTTCAAATAGAGTTGAACTAGACATAATTAACGAAGTGTTACAAGCCCTAGATGCATCACAGAGGTAATATACAAAGATTAGTAGCTAAAAAGACACGGGTGCAGAAAATATATCAAAGTTAATGTGTTTTGAGACATGAGATTATCAATCGGTATCAAGTCAATGAATACATGATTAATGATGATTAAGGGCATTGTGAAAATAAAAGCTAAACAATCGAAATTTGTTAGAAGGCGTGAAAATGGCTTCTAAAATATTTAAAAAAGACACCGAAACTTATAACAACTGGGCTAGATATGTAGTAGTGAAACATAAAATAAAATATATAAAGTAGTGTTGCTAACCATTTCTGGTTAAATTTCAACAACATTATTAGACGAGGAATGTATGCCAATAGTAATACCTAAAGAAATACCAGCATTTGGCGTGTTAAAAAAAGAAAACATCGTCGTAATGACACCTAAACGAGCTATCACACAGGATATACGACCAATTGAAATTGCAATTGTTAACTTGATGCCTACAAAGATTGAAACAGAAGTTCAGCTTATGAGACTTCTTTCAAACTCTCCTTTGCAGGTTAATATTACGCTAATTGCGATGGAGTCATACGAAAGTAAAAATACAAGCCACGACCATCTTGAAAAGTTTTATAAAACCTTTTCAGAAGTTAAAAACATGAAGTTTGACGGCATGATAGTTACAGGAGCTCCTGTAGAAACTTTAGCTTTTAAAGAAGTAAAATACTGGCAAGAGTTGACTGCAATACTAAACTATACCGAGAAAAATGTAACATCTACAGTATTCATTTGTTGGGGCGCACAAGCTGCTATTAAGCATTTTTATGATATTGATAAAGAGACGCTTCCAAAAAAAATGTTTGGAGTTTTTCCAAATAAAGCAGTACCAAAACATGAGTTACTCTTAAAAGGGTTAGATGATACTTTTTATATTCCACATTCAAGGCATACAAAGGTGCTTGAAGATGAGGTAAGAAAGCATCCACAACTGCGGGTGCTCGCCGAAGGTAAAGAGTGTGGGCTGTCGATTGTGAAATCCAAGGATAATAAGAAACTCTTTTTCTTTGGTCATTCGGAGTATGATAGAGATTCACTTCAAAAAGAATATATTCGAGACATCAATAAAGGAATGGATATCGATATGCCTGCAAACTATTTTATAGATGGCGATGTAAACAATATAGATATGCGTTGGATTAGTACAGCTAACTTGCTTTTCTATAACTGGCTAAATCACTATGTATATCAAACAACTCCATATGATATATCGGAGATAAAATAATCTAAAAAAGACAAGGAACCAGATGATAGTAGACAGAATAATTTTAAAAAATTTTTTAAGTTATGGAGTGGTGGATATGACTCCAGGTCCTGGTATTAACCTAATTACTGGCGGTAATGCTGCTGGAAAGACCAACTTAATAGACAGTATATATTTGTCTGCTGTAGGAAAGGGCTCTAGGAATCGAGACAATAAAGAATATATAAAATGGGGTTCTACGGGTGGTGCAGAAATCTGTATTGTCGTTAAGAAAAAATATAGTAGACACGTTATACAAACCCACATAGATGAAAACGGTGGGAAAAGGATGTTTATCGACGGTATGCCACTAACAAGAATGGGAGATCTTATGGGCATATTACAAGTCATATTTTTTGCCCCTACAGAACTTAACTTGATCAAAGGTGGCCCTTCGGAAAGAAGAAGATTTTTAGATATTAGTATATGCCAGCAATCTAAAACGTATTTTTATACCTTACTAAGATTAGAATCACAAATTGAGCAAAGAAATAAGGTTTTAAAAGAATATAAAAATAAGCCCACTCAAAGAAGCATAATAGAGTCTATGGACGATGATTTCTTAAGAAGTGCAGCATTCATAATAGATGAAAGAAGAAAATTCATAGAAGAAATAGCGCCGATTGCTGCAAGGATACATAAGGAATTAACACTTGGCGAAGAAGAATTAACTATAGCATATGAAACAGAGCCCATTCATGGTGAAACCTTTGAAGAGTTAAAAAGACTAACTCGAGATGTATATGATAGGGATGTAGAAAACGGATACACTAATGTTGGACCGCATAGGGATGACCTTAAGGTTGTAGCAAATGGCATAGACTTAAGAAGATTTGGCTCTCAGGGGCAACAAAGAACTGCAGTACTCTCACTAAAGCTCGCATCAGCAGAGATAATGGGTGGCAGGAATAAAGAAAGTCCAGTATTTTTACTTGATGATGTTATGGGTGAACTTGACGATGATAGAAAAAAAGCTTTACTCAAAACACTAGATGGGAAGCAAGTTTTTATAACAGATGCAACCCAACCAGAAGGATTAGGTAAAAAGGTAAAGGTGTTTAAAATTCAAGAAACAGAAGTAAAAACCAAAGATCAGAAATAACATTGGATGGAAACTAGGCTTTTATAAATATTAAATACGTAGCACAACCAGAAGGACTGGGAAAAAAGTAAAAATATTCAAAATCCAAGAAACTGAAGTGAAAACTAAAGATCAAAAATAACATTGGATAGGAACTGGACTTTTAATAACATACGGAACGCACCTGGAAGGACTAGGGAAAAAAGTGAAAGTGTTTAAAATCCAATGAACTGAAGTGAAAACTAAAGAGCAAAAATAACATAGGAAAAAGTTTGTTATGAGAGATAAAAAAAGAGAAGTTGTAGAATTCATAGAAATAGAAGGGATAGATAAAGAGGCTATATACGAGTTGATTGTTAGGCCTCAAGATTTATCTAAGGGCGATTATGCTTTACCTTGTTTTAGATTTGCAAAAGAGTTGAGAAAATCTCCAGTAATAATAGCTGAAGAGCTTAAGAATAAGATTTTAGAAAAGGTACATCCTTTTGAAAGCGTGGAAGCTGTTAACGGATATTTAAATTTCAAGTTTGATAAGAAAAAAGAGTCGCTACTTTTAATCGAAAACATAAGAAAACAAGGTTCAAAGTATGGGGCTTCTGACGAAGGTAAAGACAAAACTGTTTGTATAGACTATAGCTCTATTAACATTGCAAAACCCTTTCATATAGGGCATTTAATGACGACTGTCTTAGGTGGTGCTTTATATCGGATATACAAAAAGAGGGGATATAATGCAGTAGGCATAAATCACTTAGGAGATTGGGGTACGCAGTTTGGAAAACTAATCGTTGCGTACAAAATGTGGGGAGACGAAGAAACCATTCGCGCTACTGGTGTAATGGGGCTTAATGATTTGTATGTAAGATATCATAAAGAAGCCGAATTAGATAAGAGTTTAGATGACCAAGCAAGAGCATGGTTTAAAAAGATAGAAGATGGAGACAAAGAAGCATTAAAGTTGTTTGAGCTTTTTAAAGAACTCACTTTAGTTGAAGTTGAGAAGATATATAAAAGGCTAAACATCAAATTTGATAGTTATGCTGGCGAATCTTTTTATAACGATAAAATGGAGCCAATTTTAAATGAACTTAGAGAAAAAGGCTTAATAGAAGTTTCAGAAGGGGCAGAGATAGTCAATCTAGATGAATACAATATGCCACCATGTTTACTTGTCAGATCTGATGGAGCTACTTTATATGCAACACGGGATTTGGCTGCAGCATTCTATAGAAAGAATGCTTATGACTTTTGGAAGAACCTATATGTAGTTGCATACCAGCAAAATCTACACTTCAAGCAAGTTTTTAAAGTAATTGAGTTGATGGGATATGAATGGGCAAAAGATTTAATCCATGTTCCATTTGGTATGGTTTCACTTGAGAGTGGTTCAATGTCAACTAGAGCAGGTAATGTTGTATGGTTGAAAGATGTTTTAGACAAGTCAGAAGAACAAAGCTTAGATATTATAAAAGCTAAATCGCCACATTTAAAAAACAAAGAAAAGGTAGCCAAACAGGTCGGTGTGGGTGCCGTAATTTTCTTTGCACTGAGTAGTGGTAGAATTAAAGATACTGTTTTTTCATACGATGAAGTATTAAATTTTGATGGTGAAACTGGTCCGTATGTGCAGTATACAAATGCAAGATGTAATAGTGTTTTAAGAAAGGCAGAAGTGGATATTCACGCCCTTCCATTATCTGAAATCGAAGCTGATTTTAATAGTATTGAAAATGAATCTAGTTACTCACTGATTTCCAGTTTAGAGCAATTTGGGGAGATACTATCTAGCAGTTTAGATAAATACGAACCAAGCATGCTAACCAGGTATTTAATTGATGTAGCGAAAGCATTTAACAAGTTCTATCTTGAAAATAGAATAATAGATGGAAAGCTTGGTGTCAGCAACGCAAGGCTTGCATTAGTCTACGCAACCTCAATTGTATTAAAGGAAGGGTTATCACTTCTCGGCATCGAAGCCCCCGAAGAAATGTAATAATAGGAATTTTATTATCATAAGGAAGATTATCGCTCCTCGGGTTTGAATGTCTAGAAGAAATGTAACAAATATATTTTCTCCTTCATCATTTGCAATTTAAGACTTACATCAGCCTGCGCAACAGCCATTGTTTTAAAGAAAAATTCATCACCCCTCGGTGTAGAAACTTAGAAATGCAGTGGTGAATTGATAACTAACATCTGGTACTAGTAGTTGTACTATGTTTTCATCCTAACCTTCATTTGTATTAGCAGAAATTGTTATTTCGTTTTGTAGAATTTGCCATTACAGCCTGGCACTGTTCAGGAGTGTGTTATATATAGCTTCTCAACATTTTATCCTCAATATTAGACTGTTAAGGTAGCATAAAAATTTAGGTTTTACAGAATATATATGTTATTTGTGGTATGATGGACTTAGGTGATTGATGGCAGGATGGCAAGCAAGTAAAGATAGGAGGTTTATATGGCAAGGAAGACTTTAAAAAAAGGCATATATTCGTTAGTTGTGGCGATATTAGTTACGATGATTTTTTTAGGACTATATGGTTGTGAGAATCCAGGAATCGAATATACCGTGGGCTTTTCGGGACTTGCTAGTTTTGGCAGTAAAGAAAATGCGGATGGTGGTATTACTTATGGCTTGACAAAAATAATCAAAAGCGTAGAAGAATTAAAAGCAACATGTGAGGAATGGAACAATTCCGCGTACGATAAAACTAGTGATGACTATTCAAGTGAACTCAGTCAAACAATACGAAGATATGATGAAAAATTTTTTGAGACCAATGCTTTAATTGTTAATTCTTCTGTACAATACAATTCAGCAAGAGAGCCAGAAGTTGAAAAAGTAATGACTAAAGGGAATGAGTTAATTGTACAAATCAGCTCAAGGAGCGGAACGTATGAAGATATCGCCGAAAGTTGGATTTTTATCATTGAGATTAATAAAGCCAGTATTAACGGCGTAACAGGTGTAACAATAAAAAACACAACAAGGTCAAAATAATATAGATAATAGAAAAAATGAAAACAAAACCTTTGTCATTTAAGTCAATATTAGTCTATCTGCATTTTTGACAATCAAATTACAATTGGCGCAATAACCGGCAGGCTCGCGTAACAAATAAGCGCTAGAGGGCATTTTTTTGTAATATTACAAGTGTTTGGCGTAATAACTGGCGTAATAAAAAGGCATCGAGGTTGCTTTTTCGTGCAATATTTTAGGTGTTGAGGTTGCTTTTTCGTGCAAAATCGCAAGATTTGAGGTTGCTTTTTCGTGATTTAGGTGGTATTATATCCTCACAGTATATAGTGTTGGAGAGATGAAGCATGAAACGAAAAATTTATAATCAATTGCTTGAGTGGAAAAATGCAAGCAAAGGGAGAGCTGCTTTACTGATTGACGGAGCACGTCGAGTAGGTAAAAGCTACATAGCAAAGCAATTTGCAACAAAAGAATATAAAAGTCACATTATTATAGATTTTGGAAATGCGCCACAAGACGTCCTAAATTTGTTTATTAATGAGAGTCATAACCTAGATATGTTTTTTGCTAAGCTATCAGCATTTTACTCTACAATTCTTTACTATAGAGAATCACTTATTGTTTTTGATGAGGTGCAACAATTTCCGCGAGCAAGACAATTAATAAAGTATTTGGTTGCCGATGGTAGGTATGATTATTTAGAAACTGGTTCTTTGATAAGGCTTAAGAAAAATACCGAAAACATAATAATTCCATCTGAAGAGGATCACATAGAGATGTTTCCAATGGACTTTGAAGAGTTTCTTTGGGCGATAGGCGATGAGGCAACCATACCTTTTGTTCAAAAATGTTTTAATGACAAAAAACCCCTGGGACCTGAATTGCATAGGAAGGTTATGAATGATTTTAGGCAATATATGTTAGTTGGCGGCATGCCTCAAGCAATACTTGCATATAGAGATCAAAAAGATTTTATGGCTGCAGATATTGCAAAAAGAAAAATATTAAAGTTATACCGCGAAGATGTTTCAAAGTTCGCCGAAGGATATGAAGAAAAGGTTTATGATGTTTTTGATGCGATTCCAGGGCAACTTGCAAAAAAAGAAAAAAAATATCAACTCTCAACCATTGATAAAAATGCACGTTTTCGCTCATACGAAGACACCTTTATTTGGCTGAATGAGGCTATGATTGTAAATACTTGTTACAATTCTACAGATCCTAATGTTGGACTGGCACTTAGTTCCGATTACCGCACTCAAAAATGTTACATGGCTGATACAGGTTTATTGGTCACACATGCGTTTATGGATAGATCTTTTACAGAAAACAGCTTATATAAAGCCATATTATTTGATAAGTTATACATCAATGAAGGTATGATTATGGAAAATATAGTAGCACAAATGCTGAGAAGAAATGGACATAAGCTCTACTTTTATTCCAGAAGCGATGCAATTAATCGCGAAAATCACATAGAGATTGATTTTTTAATTAGAGAAAATAACAAAATATCTCCAATTGAAGTCAAGTCAGCTAACTATCGCACTCATGTTTCATTAGATAAGTTCAAGAAAAAGTTTGCAAAGAAAGTCGGCAATTCATATATCCTCTATCCTAAAGACGTTATGGAAAAAGATGGTATCATTCACCTTCCAATATACATGGCAATGTTCCTTTGATAGCATTTTGCTAAATATGGTTATCAATAGTTTGTTAAAGCCTATAAAAACACTAGTGTGTTGCCATTCCAAAAATAGATAGTAAAGTATGAGAAGACGCAAGTAATGATATAGTTATTTTTCTTGCCTGCTACAGTGAGATGCTATTCTAAAGCGCAAAAGTGTAAAATAAAAAGACGCAAAAGTGTTAAATGAAACACCTCAAAACATAACAACAAAACGCCTCAAATCATAACAAAAGCTTGGAAAACAGGTCGACTGTACGGTTTATTTGTTAGGACGAATTACTAAAAAAAGAGGTTAGAATTAGAGTTGGAGTCATTTGGCGCGACACTAACTATGGGACGAGCGGCAGTTAGTTAAATACTGTAAAACATACAAAGTATATAAATTCGGATTTACTTAAAATGGAGAGGATTAATTATTTACCTTCTAATATACAGAAAAAGGTTTCTTTGATATTATAGAAATAGTTTATTATTTTGATAGACAAAAGGAAGAATACAAATGGTTGATTCACATTCGCATTCAAAACTATCCCATGATGGGAAGGTAAAGATGGAGGAGTTAAGAAATCGTGCCGAGGAACTTGGCATGACATATTTTGCTATAACAGAGCACCTTGATAGAGACTATAAATTCGGGGTCAAGGAAAAGTTTGTTAGGCAATTAAATCTACCAAAATACAAATTGGTGTATAAGTATGTAAAAGAAAAATATAAGCATTCACCTATGTATTTTGCCTTTGGCGTAGAAGCAGGGTTTTGTCCTAAAGCTGTTCCTATATACGAAAGGGAACTTAAACACTTTAACTTTGATGTAATAATCAATTCCATTCATACAGTAGATGGTGGAGATGCGTATTTTGCTAGCTTTTTCAAAAATAAAAATCAAGTTGATGTATACAATAGATACCTAGATTTGTTAATTGAAAGTTTAGATGTTCCATATGCATACAATATAATAGGGCATATTGGATATATTACTCGTTATGCTCCATATGAAAATCCCAGTTTATGGCAACCTGAATATAAAGAAAAAATCGATATACTTCTCAAAAAAATTATTGAAAAAGATAAGACAATTGAGATAAATACTCATATACGAGATAATCCCCTTAAGTTTTTACCAGAAATACCAATTTTACAAAGGTATTATGATTTAGGGGGACGAAAAATAGTTTTTTCTTCTGATGCACATCGTCTTGAAGAAGTAGGTTCTAGGTACGATCTTGTTTTGGAAGAGATGAAAAAAATAGGATTTACTCATTGGACAGTATATAAAAAACAACAACCATTTGAAGTTCCATTTTAAATAATTGCAAGTTATCGAGTAGGAAACCTCTAGCCTTAGTTAGAGGTGGTTTTTGGTTGCAAAACATTTTACGTAACATTAGTAATTTAGTGACATCTTGATATTTTATATCATAGTGCGAGCATTTATGCATAACGCCATAAAACGAGTTGCCGAGAAATGCTCGGCAACTGTTTTTGATGAACATATTATTAGATTTTATTTTACTCGCATATATTCACTGTAGCATTTCTACAAACTTTGTATATTACAGACTAACCATTGTTAACCGCATCAAGTATAATTAATAAGACAATGTAAAAGGAATAGAACTATCGGATTAGCAATACGGTTTTTGATGTAAACTCAACAGAAATCCTTGGTGGAGATGCCTTTTGCACATACGCTACCTTAAAACAAAGGAACCGTCATGGAACGGAGGTTGAAAACTAAAGTATTTGATTATTCACTTATATGCAGATAAAATATATAATTAAAGAAATAAGGTTTACTAGAATTATTTCTTGTAAGGTAAATGACAATATAGTTTAGACATTCTATGCGCATAGGTAAGAAGTGAAGCTTGTCTAGAGGTGTGTTGTTTTTAAAATATGTTGTTTAAGTTGAAAAGAACGGGAGGTCTTTATGAAAAAAGTAGTGGTTTTTTATTTGTGTTTTGGTAGTTTTACTATCTGTAATATTTGTAGCATGCAAAGATAAATCTGTGTCAGTATCTTTTGTTGTTGATGGTGAGGTTGTTCATGTTGCCAATAAGGATAATCAAACGCTTCCAGAAAACCCAACAAAAGAAGGATATACATTTGCAGGTTGGGCCTTAAAAGGCACTTCCGAAGTTCTAACACAAGAGGCGCTAGCCAGCACCTTAGGAACGCTATCGGACAAAAAAGCGGATAGTGTGGAATTAGAAGCAATTTGGACTCAAAATGAAGAGCAAAATGATGGGCCGATTAAATACACCATAACGTTTGATTCAAGGGGAGGAAGTGGTGTGTCCTCTATTACTCAAGAGGCAGATACGACCATCATAAAACCGTCGGATCCAACTAAAGTAGGGCATACGTTCAAGGGATGGTATATAAATGAAGAGTGTTCTGGAACAGAATATCAATTTAATAAGATGCCGGATGAAAATATCACGATATATGCAAATTGGAAAATTAATCAATATACATATACATTCTATGAAGATGACGAAACCACTATTTTAAAACAGAAGACTGTGGATTATGGTTCGGCTATAGAAATTCCAAATAACCCATCTAAGAATGCTACAGCGCAACACGTATACACATTTGCGGGATGGGACAAGGTTGTTCCTGAAACTATTGAAGAAAATATAACATTTAAAGCTACATATACTGAGGGAGTAAGATTGTATGAAGTAAAAATACAATCTTCAAATACAACATATGGGAAAGCAAATGCCTCAAGTGTGGGCGTACCATACGGTACAGTTTTAACTGTAGATGCTAATAAAGTGCGGATTGGGAATACGGAGGTTACTGCAACGCCAACAACTGCTACCGCTGAACATACATATATATTTGATAGCTGGACTAATGGAACGGCAACGGTAACTGAAGATCTGACAGTAACTGCCAATTTCAGCAGGAAAATTAATTCATATACAGTTCAAATAGTTCCATCTCACGCTGATCGTGGCAGTGTTGATGTGTCGAGCGTAGCTAATGTGCCATACGGTACGGTTTTAACCGCAGTTGCTAATAAAGTGCGGATTGGAAATACAGAGGTTACTGCAACTGCAAATGCTAAAACTGGCTATTATACATATGCATTTGTAGATTGGGCTAATGGTACGGCGACAGTGATGGGTAACTTAACGGTTACAGCTAACTTTTCAAGTACGGCAGATTGCTTTGTTATTAAATGGGCAAATTATGACGGAACTATTATTAAAACAGAGGAAGTGGAATATGGAAAGCTCCCTAGTTACACTGGAGATGCGCCCGCAAAAGATCCTACCCCTCAATATGAGTATATACACAGTGGTTGGACTCCAACCATAGTAGAAGTGACGGAAACTGCACTGTATACTGCAACATATACTGAATCATTAAGGAAATTTACAGTAACAGTTAAATCTTCAAACAAAAGCTGGGGAAGGGTTGCGGGATCTGGTATAGGCAATGTGGAGTATGGGACGGTCTTAAGGGTAGAGGGTAGCAAGCTCTATGTTAAGACTACAGCATTCCCCGCGACGCCAACAACTGCGACAGCAGAATATACATATGTATTCGATGGTTGGACCAACGGAACTGCAACAGTGGAAGGCGATCTTACAGTTACTGCAAACTTTAGTAGAATTGCAAATGAATATAAAGTCACGTTTGTAACAGGTGAGGGTGGAACGGTAATCCCTGAACAGGATGTAAGATATGGTGAAGCTATTACAAAACCAAGCGATCCCGTAAAAGCTGGGCACGAGTTTGATGGTTGGTACTCGAATAGTGAATGTACTGAAATATTTACCACCTGGATAATGCCAGCAAATAACATCAGCATCTATGCTAAATGGAAAGCAGCATAAATCATGTAAAAATCGACTATTGAGGAAGTATAAAAGCTTATAAAAGAAGAATTTGACGCATTTTGGAAAAGTCTTGGTGTTTAGTATAAGTAAATAGATTGATGGTGTCAAAAATGGAGGCCTAAATTGTACATGGTCATATATGAGTTTAGTAGTCTTGTAGATGTAAATGCACAGCTTACAGCATTAAACCATCAAGAACCTTAAGCCATGCATCTAGAAAGGAGTGGTAAGTGTAATTAAATTCCATTAAGTAGTGGCAAATAGTGAGTATAGTCTTTATTTAGTTTAAACGTGGAGCTTTTCTTTTTAGAGAGGAGTGGTAAGTGTAGTGGAATTTTATTTAGTAGTGGCATAACATTAAGTGAAATCTTTTGTCTAGTTGGAATTAGAGTTTATCTGCTAAAGAGTCTGTGTTGTAATTATCCTAGGCTTTAATAATAGGCAAATTGTTTTATAGAATACGATGATTGGGTGTATAATATATTTACATCAAAAGGTAAGACAATATTTTTAAATTTCCCACGGTATAGAGAAGATATTTTATGAAAATAGTGAGCTTGGTTGATAATGTATCTAATAGAGAAAGTCTAGGCAGTGAGCATGGGCTGAGCTTATATATTGAAACTAAAAAGCACAAACTACTTTTTGATACAGGGGCAAGCTCTCTATTTATGGAGAATGCTAAAGCACTTGGTGTGGACTTAAAAAAAGTCGATATCGTTATTTTATCCCACGGGCATTACGATCACGGTGGTGGATTAAAGGCATTTTTAGATATAAATGACAAGGCAAACATATATGTAAAAAAAGAAGCTTTCGGGGACTATTATTCTGAACGTCCATCGGGAATTGAGTATATTGGACTTGATAAATCATTATCTAAAAACCCTCAAATTAAACTTGTAGATGGAGATTTGGTTATTGATGATGAATTAAGGCTATTTTCTAGTGTTAAAATAATAGACGAAAGGTTTTCAACAAATAAAAGATTAAAACTACTTGTTGGACAAGAATATAAAGAAGATAATTTTATACACGAACAAAACCTAGTAATATCCTTAAATTATGTAAAAATACTAATAGCCGGGTGCGCTCATAATGGTATTACAAACATAATTAAAAGGTTTATAGGCATTGTAGGAAAAGAGCCTGATTATGTAATTAGTGGGTTTCATTTATCTGGCTTAGGTAGTGGTAAAGATGAAGACACTTCTATACTTTACGAGTTAGGGGCAAAACTCAATAAATACCATTCAAAATACTATACTTGCCATTGTACTGGCATTGAACCATATGAAAAACTAAAAGAAGTTTTAAATAATAAATTAGAGTATTTCGCTACTGGCGATATGCTGAATGTAAAATAAAAGGAGTGAAAGATGAGTAAAGAATGCGATCATAATTGTCAAGATTGTAAGGAAGAATGTGAAGAAAGAGATTTTATGGAAAAGCCAAATGCACTAAGTAAAATTAAAAAAGTTATTGGCGTTGTAAGTGGTAAAGGTGGCGTAGGTAAGTCTATAGTAACTTCTATGCTTGCTGTACTTGCTCAGCGTGAAGGGTTGAATGTAGGTATTTTAGATGCCGATATCACAGGACCGTCTATTCCCAAAGCGTTTGGTATTGAGGGAACTGTTTCAGCATGTGATTTAGGGATATTCCCAGCTCAAAGTCACATGGGAATTAAAGTAATGTCAATAAATTTACTACTTGAAAATACTACAGATCCAGTTGTTTGGAGGGGACCAATACTGGCTGGCACCGTAAAGCAATTTTGGACAGATGTTATTTGGGACAAAATAGATGTTATGTTTATAGATATGCCTCCAGGAACAGGAGATGTACCTTTAACCGTTTTCCAATCCATCCCAGTTGATGGTATTGTCGTAGTAACATCACCACAAGAACTTGTTTCTATGATTGTTGCTAAAGCTGTTAAAATGGCAAATCTTATGAATATACCCGTCCTTGGAATAGTCGAAAATATGAGCTATGTAGCTTGTCCCGATTGTGGTAAAGAAATAAAAGTGTTTGGTGATAGTAAACTAGAGGATGTTGCAAAAGAATATAAATTAGATATTTTAGGAAGGATACCACTTGACGCAAGTCTAGCAACTGCTTGTGACAGGGGGATGATAGAACTATTTAATGGAAATTGGCTTGATAAAGCTATGGAGAAAATAAACGCTATTAAAAAAGATTAGCAGGAGAATATATTGAAAGGCTGGCTAGTAGCCTAGAGCCAACAGGTGTCAATACAAAAGGATTAGTGGGAGATATGTTGAAAGGGTGGTTAGTAGTTAATTGCTTTATTAACTTACAAAAATTTAATGAAGTATATGAGATGCTAAAACGTAGTGCAAATGCATTAGGCGTTGAGCTTCAAATAATGCCATCTGACAAAATACTATGTAAAAACTTTAAAGATAATGTAGATTTAGCTCTCCCTGACTTTGTGTTGTTTTGGGATAAAGATGTAGTTTTAGCCAAGAAGTTAGAGATGGAAGGGATTAAGGTTTTTAACTCTTCTAAAGCCATTAAAATATGTGATAATAAAAAGCTAACAGCACTGTGTATGGAAGCAAATAATGTACCTATGCCTAAAACTATTTGCGCTCCTATGACCTTTGAAGCATTTGGGTATAATAAGCTTGAGTTTTTAGATTATGTAATAAAAACGCTCTCTTTCCCATTCGTTATTAAAGAAGCATATGGCTCTTTTGGGCAACAGGTTTGTCTTATTGAGTCGCCTGAAGAAGCTAAAGAAGTTATTACTAGAGCAGGATATAAAGAATTAATATTTCAAGAGTTTGTTTCCTCAAGTTGCGGCAAAGACATTCGTATTAATGTAGTGGGTGGTAAAGTGGTCGCATCAATGCTAAGATTCAATGAACGCGATTTTAGGTCTAATATAACAAATGGTGGACAAATGCAAAGGGTAGATATAACTGAAGCCCAGGAAGAAATAGCTATCCAGGCTTGTTCTGCAGCAGGTCTAGATTTTGCAGGGGTGGATGTGTTATTCGGTCCAAACAATACTCCAATTTTGTGTGAAATAAATTCTAATCCACACTTTAAAACCACACTTGAATGCACTGGCATTGATATGAGTAAATACATTATGGACTATGTAGTTTCAAAACTACGCTAATATAATTTAAAATGATTGTGTAAGTAGAAATTATAGAGTTAGCTTATAAACACAGAAAACAAGTCGGTTTTGGTACTGACTATAATATACAAGGATTGAAAGAACGGAATATGATTGGATGGCTTATATATGATAATGAAGGAGCAAAACGGAATGAATGGTTTATAAACCATATCTTAACTCTGTCTAAAAAACATAATTTACAAATAGACTTTAAAATTATAGAAAGTGCCCATTCTATTCCAAATGTTAATTTTCCAGATTTTGCAATTATTAGAACAATAAATCCAAGTTTAACTGCTGCATTAGAAGCAAGAGGCATAAGATGTTTTAACAATACAAAGACATCATTTATCGCAAATGATAAATACAAAACCTATTTATTTTGTAAAAGCCTAGGCGTACATGTTATGCCAACTGAAAAAATAGTAAACGACATGCCACCATCATTTACTCCGCCATATGTACTTAAATCAGTTGAAGGACACGGGGGAAGTGAAGTTTTTCTAGTCAACAACAATCAAGATTTTTCAAGTATCAATAAAAAACTGGAAGGTAAACCCAGTATTGCCCAGCCACTATGTTCGATTCCAGGAATGGATATGCGAGTGTATGTACTAGGAGGAGAAGTTATATTAAGCGCGCTAAGACGGTCGGAAAAAGACTTTAGAAGTAACTTTTCTTTAGGTGGGACTGCCAGTATTGTCGAGTGTACACCATATCAAAAAGAGGTTATCAATAAATTATATAAAGCCTTGAATTTTGATTTTGTAGGTATTGATTTTATACTACACGATGACGGGGAATGGATTTTAAACGAAATAGAAGATGTGGTCGGATCTAGGATGATATATAACTGTACCAATATCGACATAGTTGATAAATGGCTAGGATATATAAGCAAAACCATGAATAAAGAATAAAGTGGTGTGATTGCACCTCTATTCAATATGTTGTCAACTTTGATTGAAATATTAGTGGCATTTTAGTCAGCAGATATCGGTTCTTACAGCAATTACAATGAAGATTTATCTACCAAGAGTTCAGCTTTGAAAGTGATTTTAGTGGTAGTTTACTCAGCACGATGTTAGTTTTATAGGAAAATAGTGGTGACTTAGTGTTGCACAGACTGTGATAACTGACGCTCAATTTTTAATGAGTTTTGAGCGTGGAATAAAGGTTTGTATAAAAGCAAAAACAATGATATAATCATTTTGCCTTAAAGCTTTAAGCATTTTTCCCAAAACCCTCGAGAACATGGGGGTGTCACGGATTCGACTTGCGGCGTTGAGGGGTAGTAAGCATACAGAAGGCTCGTCTTCTATAAAACGGAAAAATCAATTTAACTGACGATCAATACGATTTACAGTTTGCAGCGTGCTAAACGCTGCCGTTGGACCTGAGACCTACGATCAGAGTTCCGGCGTGGTTTAGTAGGGAACCGATACATGTTGTGCCTCGAGCATGGAACGGAATTTAGGGGCTTGGCTGATACAAAAGTTTGTTTGTTGACTTTGTAGAGGCGAGATTCAATAACAAAATAAGTATGTAGAAAGCTATTCGGCAATCCGTCTGGACAGGGGTTCGACTCCCCTCACCTCCACCATATTGAATGCATAGGTTTGATACAATGTCAGACCTTTTTTATTTGTT
>DAONQC010000008.1:0-70208 GCA_035409945.1 Clostridia bacterium | reverse complement strand
TACCACACCGCAAAAAGAAATACAATCCCTCTAAATTTGCATGTCCCAAAAAGAGTGCACCATCTAGAAATTTGCTCGATTTTTTGTGTTTTTGTTAGTAAATCAATCGTTAATACATATCCAGCGGAGGCATAGTACAGTAATTTTACAACCGAGAACCTATAAAAAATTTATAGATTTTTATAGATTTTTATAGATTTTAACTAACTGTAACTAACCCTTACATCTCTTTGAATGTATGTACTTAGATAACTTTCGTAAAACAGTTCTATATCTATTTCAGAACATTCTAGTGCCGGCATATGTCCTTTATGAATGCGTTTGAACATTTCATTATAGCTAATATCAACAATATTCTTACTCCTCTCAAAAAAATATTCCTCTGTTGGAACAAAAGGCTTATTACACCGCACGCCATATATCTCTCTAAGAGACAGCCCTTGTAAATTAATAATTCCTACTCGACCAGCCATAGTTTCTGTAACATTTTTCATCAGAGGAAACGACTGTGAGCCAGTTAGATAGAAAAGACCTTTTTTACCACTTCTATCAGCTATCATCTTCATATATGGAAAAAGTTCTGGAGCATATTGAACTTCAGCAATAATAAGTGGTGTTGAATGCTTTTGAAAAAAATTTGCAGGCTCTTCTTTAGCCATCATAAGCGTAACTGGATTATCAAAAGAAATATACTCTAAATCACCAAGTAAGTTTTTTAACAGTGTTGTTTTACCTACTTGCCTTGGACCTGTTATTAATACGGCTGAGAACATTTTTGATGCCTTTATCAAAACATCTTCAACATGCCTTTTTATGTACATAAAATTATAACCTCCGACTAAATCAAAGTGTAACTTTATTTTAGTCGAAAGGCGAGCTTTTATCAATACTGAATATTTATGCCTAAATAGGCTCTACTTTTCATTTTGCATTATAACTATAGATATCTTTTTAACATCTCTAAAACGATATTACTTTAATTAACCAGTAAAAATGGTTATTAACATTGGTTGTAGCTAGCTCTTTAGGAAGCATAACATTATTATAGATTAGAACAGCCCCTCTATATTGCGGTTTTCGTCAATTGTCATCTTGGTTGCCGCTGGCTCTTTTGAAAGCCCTGGCATTAACATAATTGCGCCACAAACTGCTACTATGAACTCTGCGCCCCCCCTAATCTTTAGTTCTTTTACTTCTAAAACATAACCTTGTGGTCTTCCAAGTAGTTTTGCATCAGCAGATAATGAGTATTGTGTTTTTGCTACACATACTGGGAACTTATTATATTTGCCATTTTTTTCTATGTGTTTTAAGTCTTCCTTTGCCTTATCATTAAGTACAACAGAACCTGCACCATAAATCTCACTTGCTATTTTTTCGAGTTTCTCTACTACGCTTAAATCTTCGGAGTATAAGAAGTTAAATGCCTTTTTATTTTCACAAGCTTTTATAACTTCCCTTGCTAATTCTTCGCAGCCTTCCCCACCTTTTGCCCATGCTTCTGCAACAACTGCTGTAGCACCAAACTTCTTAGCAGCTTCTTTAATTATTTCCAATTCTTTTTCAGTATCTGTTGTAAATTTGTTTATAGCAACAACTGGAGTTATTCCAAACTTTTGAATATTTTCTATATGTTTTTCTAAATTACATAGACCTTTTTTAAGTCCTTCTAGATCTTCTGAATTTATACTTTCTTTTGCAACTCCACCATTATATTTAAGAGCTCTTGCTGTTGTAACTATTACAACTGCTGAAGGAGTAAGATTTGACTTTCTGCATTTTATATCCATAAACTTCTCAGCTCCAAGATCGGCGCCGAATCCTGCTTCTGTTACAGTGTAGTCAGCAAGTGTCATAGCAGTTTTTGTGGCAATAACAGTGTTACAACCATGAGCTATGTTTGCAAATGGACCACCATGTATTAGTGCTGGAGTTCCACCAAGTGTTTGCACTAAATTGGGATATAATGCATCGGATAAAAGTATGGTCATTGCATTTTCTGCCTTTAACTCTTTTGCATACACCTCACCACCTGATTTGTTATAACCAACAACAATGTTGCCAAGCCTTCTCTTTAAGTCTTTTATATCCGTTGCTAGACAGAATATAGACATAACTTCACTAGCTGCAGTTATATCAAAACCATCCATCCTTGGCACACCGTTTTTCGGACCCAAGGCTACTTCAATTTGCCTTAAAGCCCTATCATTCATATCCATACATCTACGCCAAATAACTTCTTCTATCTCTAAAGCGTTGCTTTGCATAATATGATTGTCTATAAGAGCAGAAAGTAAATTGTTTGCAGCAGTTACAGCATGTAAATCCCCATTAAAATGCAGGTTTATATCTGCCATTGGAACTACCTGCGAATATCCACCGCCAGCAGCTCCACCTTTTATACCAAACACAGGACCAAGAGAAGGTTCTCTCAATGCTAGACAAGTCTTTTTGCCAATTCTTGATAACCCGTCTGCCAATCCTATAGAAATTGTAGTTTTCCCCTCTCCATATGGAGTTGGGTTAGTCGCAGTTACTAGTATTAATTCACTTTTGGGATTTTCATCATATTTAGTGGTTATCTTAGCCCTATATTTCCCATACGGCTCTACGTTTTCTTTATCTACACCAAGAGTTTTAGCTATTTCTTCAATTGGTTTCATCTGATGTTTTGCTGCAATTTCTAAATCTGTCATTTTACTCCTCGTATGATAATGTTGTTGGATTTTAACCAGCTACCAATGGTTGACAACACTACTTTTTCTATTCCTTTTTTTGATTAACTGTTATAGTTCGCTCCACATTAATATATCATTATATAATCCACATATAAATTACACGCTCGCTTTAATTATGCAAAATTAACGCGAAAATGTAAATGTTAAAATGCTATGTCCTTTACTTTTGTAAATGTTGTTTAAAAATGACAAAAAACTGTCCTTACCACTTAAGACCTTGTTCGTTTCTTACTTCGACACGGATTGTAATTAACGTGTGAGAAAAAGTAATTGAATATTTTCCTTTTTTTGCGGTGCGTTGGAGTTCGGAATCCTCGGTTGTAGTCCAGCCTTCCTTTTCCATAATCTCTTCAAAATCAGCAGAAGACGAATTTAATGAAAATCCATAAAGCTCTATTTTTGGATCAGTTATATAGATATATGTGATGTGTTTTTCTTTATTTGAATAATCAGGATATGAAGTTATCTCATAGATAACGCATTGTTCTGGTTCAACGTGCTCACCATTTTCGTCAACAGTTGGTGTATATCCTGTGCCATAATATGTCTTTACGGGACATTTACTATATACATTTTTTCTTGTGTATGAGGAAAAATCAATATCGTCAACATTTTCTGCTATCCAAAATTCAAGGTTTGTTTCAGGTCGTGCTAAAGTATCAGTTCGTAATGCTGGCGCCAAATCGTCGTTTGGCTTACAGGATGGAAATAATAATAGTACTAATATGCTTAAAAAGATGGATAACAATACCAAGCGTTTTTTCATTTAAAGACACCTCCCAAAGCTTTAAATCATCACACTTAACTTATATGTTTTGTTTGTATAACTACATTTTACCATGTTTTCTACTTCATTTTTAACCATTCTTCCTTTGTTAAGCGGTTAAAAATTTTAGACTATGTGTTTTTTATACTTCTGCTAATTGTAAAGCTTAAGTTATTGATAGATTTTGTGCATTAAATGCCAACAGAATGCGTTTGAAACACTAGTTAAATATTGTGTTTTTACACCCTTTCTCATATTGAGTTATTTTAGCAAATATGTTATATTTTTTGTAATGTTTGTTTTTAAGGGGGACGGAATGAAAAAGGTTTTATTTACAGAAACTGTTTTACGCGATGCTAACCAATCATTAATCGCAACCAGACTTAAATTTGATGATTTTGAAGGTGCTTTACCCATAATGGACAAGGCTGGATATTATTCAGTTGAATGCTGGGGTGGTGCTACTTTTGATAGTTGTTTAAGGTTCTTAGGTGAAGATCCATGGGAAAGACTAAGTAAGATTAAGGCTAATATGCCAAACACCAAACTACAAATGCTACTTCGTGGCCAAAACATATTAGGATATAAACACTATCCAGATGATGTGGTACGTAAATTTGTAGAAAAGGCTGTGGCGCATGGAATTGATATCATCCGCATATTTGATGCTCTAAACGACATAAGAAACATAGAAGTAGCTATGGATGAAACCATTAAACGTGGTGCACTTGCCTCTGCTGCTATTTCATATACTACAAGCCCTGTCCACACAATTAAAGCTTTTGCAAACATGTCTAAAACCTTTAAGAAAATGGGAGCTAGCACTATTTGTATTAAGGATATGGCAGGAGTTATAAGCCCACAAGAAACATATGATTTAGTGTCTGCTATTAAAGATGCAGTTGATCTTCCGGTTGTGCTACATACCCACTGCACTACCGGACTTGCATTTATGTCTTGCTTGAAAGCTGTAGAAGCTGGTGCAGATGTTATTGACACTGCAACGTCATGTTTTTCTGGCGGAACTTCTCAACCTGCTACAGAAACCTTGCAATTTGCCCTTTCACAAATGGGATATGATACCGGTCTTGATCCTAAGGTTTTAACCGAAGTTAATGCTTTCTTCAAACCACTTAGAGATTCATTCTTAGAATCAGGTCTTTTAAGCCCACTAGTAATGGCTACAGACACACAAGCACTAGAGTATAAAATACCAGGCGGTATGTTATCCAACCTCATTTCACAACTAAAGGCACAAAATGCACTTGATAGATTCCCTGAAGTTTTAGAGGAAACTCCTAAAGTTAGAGAAGACTTTGGATATCCCCCACTAGTAACCCCTATGAGCCAGATGGTTGGAGTTCAAGCAACCACTAATGTTTTACAGGGTGAAAGATACAAGACTATTGGAAAAGAAGCTGTTGCATATTGTAGAGGCGAATATGGCACACCGCCAGCACCTGTTGCTGACTTTTTGATGAAGAAAGCTCTTGGCGATGAAAAACCCATTCAAGGTAGATATGCCGACACTCTAGAACCATTATTTGAAAAAACTAAGGAAGAACTTAAAGGAATTGCCAAAAATGACGAAGATGTCCTTTCCTACATCTCCTTCCCCGCAGTCGCCGAAAGATTCTTCAAAGAGCGTGCAGAAAAAGAAAGTCGTAGGACTAGATATACAATTGAAATTATAGAATAACCGACTATTCTTTGTCTTGTATTAGAAAATGATTAATATAATGATATTTACATAAACAAGTATCTCGGAGGAAATTATGTTTATCTTAATAAAAAACATTGATGTCTCAATAGGTGAAGCTTTCGGTCTATCTGGAGTATCGATTCTCATTGTTATAGCTGTACTTTCGCTCATCATGGGTCTTATCTATTTAATGACTTTTTCTTTAAAGCAACTAGATAAATTTGAAGCTAAACGGAAGGCTAAAAAAGCTGTAGCTAAGGAAGAAGAGATTTCTGAAGACTCAAAAGAACTAGCCAAAGGTTCAGCAGGTGATGTCAATTTGTTTGATGTTCCTGATAGAGAAGCAGCTATGATTATGGCTATTGTAGCAGATAAAACTGAAAGACCACTAAATGAAATTAGATTTATTTCCATAAAAGATGTAACCGAGGAACAAGAAAAATAACAGTCAATTTAAAAACTCATATATATAACACCGTGGAGGTTTAACATGAAATACAAAATTACCCTTAATAACAGAACTTACGAAGTTGAAGTAGAATTCGGCGAGGCTATGATTGTTGATGAATATGAAGCTTTAGCACCAGTTAAGGCTACCCCAACACAACAAGCAGCACCTACAGCAGCTGCCAGCGCTCAGGCACCCATAAAGGAAGCATCGGCACCCCAAACTGGCGAAGGATTAGTCAATGCACCAATTCCTGGGACTGTTTTAAAAATCGATAAAAGGGTCGGAGATTCAGTTAAAGCTGGTGACACTATTATGATTATAGAAGCTATGAAAATGGAAAATGAAATAGTAGCACCCATAGCTGGTACGGTTACAGATATATATGTTAATAAGGGTATTATTGTTGAAACTGGAGCCGCACTATTTAAAATTGCATAGAACATTAAGGAGAAGATTATGATTAAGGATGCTTTTACAGGTATATTTACTAATTCCGGCTGGGCTACATCAAGCTGGCAAAACTATGTTATGATTGCGCTTGCCTTTTTCTTCTTGTACCTTGCTATTGCTAAAAAGTTTGAACCCCTACTTTTGGTTGGAATCGCATTTGGAATGTTGCTTTCTAATCTCCCAATAGATCCAACGTCATCTGCAATTTACACACCAGAACTCTGGTCAGGTCAAGTTGTGGACTATCAAAAGGTATTTTCACAAGGCGGTCTTCTTGATATGTTATATGTCGGCGTTAAAACTGGCGTTTATCCCTGCATTATATTCATGGGTGTTGGCGCTATGTCCGACTTTGGACCCCTTCTATCCAACCCTAAATCATTACTACTAGGAGCTGCAGCACAACTAGGTATTTTCACTGCATTTACCTTAGCAATTATTCTAGGTTTTACAGGACCACAAGCTGCTTCAATAGGTATTATTGGTGGAGCAGATGGGCCTACTGCCATTTGGCTAACCAAAGAACTGGCTCCTGAGATTTTGGGACCGATTGTCATAGCTGCATATTCATATATGGCTCTTATCCCTTTGATACAACCACCTATTATGAAAGCACTAACAACTAAAAAAGAGCGTATGGTAGAAATGAAACCCACAAGAGTGGTTTCACAAAGAGAGAAGATTTTATTCCCTATCGTTGTCTCAACTTTTATTTGTTTAATTCTTCCTTCAGTAACTCCATTGATTGGTAGTTTGATGTTTGGTAATTTATTAAAAGAATGTAAAGTTACTGAAAGATTAAATGATACCGTTCAAAACGCATTTATGAATATTGTTACGATTTGTCTTGGACTATCAGTTGGTGCAACAACACACTGGGCAAGTTTCTTAACATGGAATACCATAAAGATTATAGCACTAGGTTTATTTGCCTTTGCATTCTCCACAGTTGGTGGTATTTTAATGGGCAAATTGATGTATGTTGTTACTAAAGGTAAAATAAATCCACTCATTGGCTCAGCTGGCGTTTCTGCCGTTCCAATGGCAGCTAGGGTATCACATAAAGTTGGGTTGGAGTATAATCCCAAAAACTATCTGCTCATGCATGCTATGGGACCAAATGTAGCTGGAGTTATAGGGTCAGCAGTTGCTGCAGGTATTTTAATGTCAGTATTTGGCTAAACTACACACCTTTTACTACAAACAAATGAGGACATGCTAGTGTGGCATGTCCTTTTTAGTGATTTATGACCTGAATATAGAAAGGCTGCCTTTCTCTACGGTCTCGCTTAACTAAGGACCAATTATTCTTTGCTACAAAATTAGGGACATGCTGGTGTGACATGTCCCTTTTAATTTGGTATTTTTGTTTAGGGATTATGCCTATGCGGCAGGTTCACCCCACTTAGCTTTCAATGATAAATTCCCCATGCTGCCTTTTTCTATTATATAAATGAGGGTTTCCGACTCATCATTGATATCATACCAACCTAAAAACTCTTTTCCTTCAAGGATAGCTCCTCCTAAAGTTATGTTTGGAGTTTCAATGGTATATTTTTCGCGATATATATGAGCTTCTATTTTTTCGCCACCGTTGAAATCATAGGTAATTGTGTACTCAATTGGCAAAATTAAAGGTACGAGTATGACTTCAACAGTTTCTTCTCCTGACGCTCCCATCATCTTAGTCAAAACCCCTTCAGCATACCACCAACTACCTCTATATCCTTCTTCCACACCAGGAACGGCGGGTTTTTCTAAATCATCATAGTTAAAATCATTAGCTTTAACACCTTTAATTGTATAAGTCTTGTCAGCCTCAGATTCTGGGTATTGAAAAGTTATATTATATGTTACATTTTCCTTGCTTGGTAAGTTTAACTCAAATCCATCACACGCGACCAGAACACTAACTACTAATATAACTGCTAAAACAATAACCGCTAATAATCCTTTCTTTTTCATATAAAGTCCTCCGTTCTAATTTGTTTAGTTTGTAATGCAAAATATAAATCTCATTTTACATATGATACGATAAAATATTGCCGTTTAGCCGAGTAGTTTGAACTAATTGCAAACATTTATCTATTTTAATCATAGCATTTTTTAATCTGGCTGTATACAGCAAATTCCAAGTGGTAGCTATGCTTTATAGCATCCAAAATTCAAAAATATCTTAGATTTGAAAGAACGGTTGTCAGTTGGGCAAGTTGTGCCTAAACAAAAAGCAGCCTTTCGACTGCTTTATTGTATAGTAATCAACTATTTTTAGGCTTATGCCCAGACTGCGTAGAGAGTAGCTGTAGCGCCATCTATGGTCGTCAGATTAGATACTCCAGTTGCTCCATTTGTATATGTAACAGTACCAGCTGCTGCTGCCTCTTCCGTTAATGCCCAGCCTTGGAAAGTTAAAGTAGCGTGTGTGAATGTATTGGCTGGGAGGTCATATCCCGTACCGTACTCACAGTTGGTTATTGGATCCATTGTGCCATCTGCATCTAGAGAATTTTTATCAAATGCAATTGTGTATTTAATTAGCTCATATTTTGCATAGAGTGTAACTACTGGATTCATCTGTGCTAAGTTGGAAACAGATGCGTTATTCTCATATACAACTGCGCCTGTTGGCGTAAGCGCCCAGCCTACAAACTTATATCCTGTTTGAGGAGTAAAGCCAAACGCTGTGAGATTATACGAGGTGTCATATGCTAGGTTCGTCATTGCAGCCATTGTGCCATCTGCATGTTCCGAATTTTTATTAAACTCTATTTGGTAAGATGTAATTTCATTGTATTTAGCATAGAGTGTAACTGTAGCATTGTTCTCTGTTGTCAAATTGTTAACTCCAACCGCTTTGTCAGAATAGACTGCATTACCGCTAGATGTCGTTGCCCAGCCTGCAAAGGTGTGTCTTAGATACTGGAAGCCAAACGCTGGAAGTGTGTATGATACATCATAGATACAATCAGTCATGTCTGCCATTACGCCTGTTGCTGAGGCATTGTTAGCATCAAATTTGATTGTATATTTTATAGGCGTATATTTTGCATACAGTGTAATTTGAGAGTTTGCCTTATCGGTCTCAGACATGTTTTCATATGCAATCTTAGTTGTAGCAAATACAAACTGATTTGCAAATGTTACATCATCTATGAACCAGCCATCGAATATGTATCCAGGTCTTGCTACTTGAGTAGATTCAGGTTGTGTTGCATATTCGCCATATGTAATAACTTGTGACGAAATTGCTGGACCACCCTTACTATCAAACAGTACTCTTACAGTCTTAGGTCTGACAATCGCCTGATGCTTTGCCCAATCTCCTAGTCTATATGCACCTATGTTCGCAGTTGGAACAAAGATTAGTGCTGCAGGATTAATTGTGGAATATAACCCTGTTGTTCCAATCTCTGGAGGTGTCACTCTTGAGAAATCAACACGGATTATCTTAGAGCATCCATTAATTGCATTTGCACCTATTGTTGCAACTGAACTTGGTATGGTTAGATTCGTCAGATTTCTCAAGTTAGCAAATGCACTTGTACCAATGCTTTCTAATGTGCTGCCTTCCGCAAATGTTACTGTTTGTACATTGATACAGTTATTAAATGCTAAGTTGCCTATTGTCTTTATTGTATTTGGTATTGTAATAGCAGTTATATTAGTGCCACATGCAGGATTAATATCTGCGTTAAATACCGATGCACCAATGCCGACAACTGACATTCCTTGTATTACACTTGGTACAACTAAGTTCGCTGGAACTACAGCATTCTTAGCAAGTCCTGTTATTGTAACGCCAGCTTCATCAATAGTATATTCATACATTGACCAGTAGGCATAGATGACTGGATATTCTACGAATTGATCCCAGAGTTTATCTGCTACTGGCATGAAGTTAGCTTCATAATATTGTGTACCAACTCCATTTTCGCTAGCAAAGAATCCCTTGAAAATGTAGCCGTCTCTTGTCATTGTATCAATGTATGGCATGAGTTCATCAAAGGTTACTACTGTATTGGTTGGCGTACTAGCACCTGCCCAATTTAGGGTTAGGTTGTATTCATTAGCTATGCACTTAGAGTAGATGGTAATATCTTTTTCTATAGGTGCAAGCTCATCAAATGGAAGCACTCTAGCAGCCTCTGCATACCAGTCATCAAAGGTATATCCATCAGCGATATTTAGAACTGGAGCAGTTACCGTTGTGCCATAGGTAATCTCTGAAGATGTTGCACCAGGATTAGTTGCGCCTTTGCCAATATCAAATGTTACAACCACCGTTTTTGGACAAATATTTATTGCATAGTCTGCCCAGCCAGGTGCATTTCTGAATGTATTTATAAGAGTTCTATCTACCCAGATCTTGAAGTTAGTCATTCCACTAAAGGCACTAGTTCCTAGTGAGCTAGGTACTGTGGATGAAACAGGCTCTTTTGGTGTAATGTAGATGTTCTTCAATAGGCTAGAATTTGCAAATGCCGATCCTCCAATTGAGGTAACTGTGCTTGGAATTGTAATTGTTGCTATGCTCGTTCCCTTCAATGCATTTGCGCCTATTGTTGTTAACCCTTCAGGTAGATCCAATGTTGTAATGCCTGAGCACCCTTCAAATGCACTTGCATTAATTGTCTTGAAATTATTGCCTTCAGCAAAGTTGACTGTAGTTAGTGCAGTTATATTCTTGAATGCATTTGCGCCCACTGATTTCATTGAAGCGCCAAAAGTTACTGTAGCAAGACCTGCATTTCCTACAAATGCACTGGCGCCAATGGTCTGTACTGAATCTGGGAATGTGATTGATGTTAAAGCACATCCACTAAACGCTTCGTCTCCTATTGTGGTAAGAGTTGAACCAGCCTCAAATATTACAGTATCCAAGGCAGAGCAGCCCTTAAATGCGTTTGCATTTATTACCTGTACACTCGAAGGAATGGTAACTTGCGTCAAATTCTTAGCATCTTGGAACGCCCCAGCTTCAATAGTAGATACCGTATTTGGAATTGTATATGTAAGATCAGCCTTATCTTCTGGATATTTAATTAATATACTTCCATCATTATTGAACAAGACTCCGTTCTCGTCTGCATAACCAGTATTTCCGTTATCGACTATGATGTCTGTTAATGATGTACAGCCTGCAAACAAGCCATTACCTAGAGAGAGTAGTGCTGCTGGTATTGTAACAGTTTCTAGCGATGTACAATTCATGAATGCTTGTGCCCCAATGTCTTGCACCGAATTAGCTATCGTTATATTTGGTAAGCTTGTGCAGTTTGCAAAAGCTAGAGCACCAATACTTGTTACGGTATTTGGTATGTTGATTTCCTTTAGAGCAGTACAGCCCTCAAAAGCATTTGCTTCAATGGTTTCTAAACCGTTTGGTAATACAACTTTCTCTAATTTAGTTGCACCCTTGAATGCTTTAGATTCTATGACTTTACAATTAGATAAAACCGTGTATGCACTAGGTATTAGAACTTCCTTACCGGCTGGATATTGTAATAACGTGTCTTGACTCTCGTTGTATAATACGCCAGCGGGCGATGATGAGTAGTTTAGATTATCTGCGTGAACATTTATCGCAGTTAATTTGTTACAGTCTGCAAAGGCACCGAGTCCAATGCTTGTAACCGATGCAGGTACATCTATTGTTACTAGTTCATCACAATTTTCGAAAGCTTCTATGCCAATGGTCGTTAGCGTGCTTGGTAAAGCTACAGTTGGGCCAACTGGCACACCCTTGAAGGCTTCATCTCCAATGTTTGTAAGGCCTGCAGGTAAAGTTATGGATGTTAAGTTATTACAACCTAGGAATGCTCCTGGCTCTATTGAAGTAACGCCTGCTGGAACCTCAAATGGTAACACTTCAAAGGTCTTTAGCTCTGGGCATCTGATTAGTTTAGTTCCATCTTTTGAATATAGTATTCCATCTACTGCTTTGTAGTTAGGATTGTCACCATCAACTGTAAATTGAGTAAGTTTTGGACAGTTATCAAATGCGCCTGTTGCAATTGAATTTAGTTTTGGACCAACATGTACACTAGCTAGCTCTAAGCATCCGTTGAATGCATCTACTCCAATAGTTTCTACTTGATTTGTGTTTAATGTGGTTATTCCAGTAGCGCCTAAGAATGCGTTATTGCTTATTGTAGTCACGCTGTCTGGTATTAACACAGTTCCACCCTTATATCCATTAAATGCATTTGGTCCAATTGTTGTAATTGTTGCTGGAGTAGCAAATGTTACTTGTCCACTTACATCCTTGAATGCGTTAGCCCCAATGTTTGTTACACTCGTTGGAATGATAGTCGCACCTAAGTTAGTACAGCCACTGAAAGCTTCAGTTTCTATACTGGTAATGCTGTTTGGCATAGTAATAGATGCGCCTTTATATCCCTTGAATGCACCAGTTGGTATCGTTGTTAGTGCAGAGCCGTTTTCAATGACTACACTTGCAGTAGTGCCGTTAAATGCATCACTTGCAATACTACTTACGCTTGCAGGTAAATTAATGGTTAAACCTGTTCCTGTCCAGTTTTCAAACGCATGAGTAGGAATGGTTGTAGTGCCGGCCGCAACATTTACAGTCTCTAAGCTAGCAGGTATTGCAGCTCCTGTATAGTATGACCTACCACCAAAGAAGTAACGTAAGTAAGAGTTTGTCGTAGCGTTGTATGGGTTCTGTAAAGGTATGGTGATTTCTGTTATATTGTTACAACCCGCAAAGGCATCCAAGCCTATTGTCGTAACTGTATTAGGTATTACTACGGTTTCTAGAGCCGTACAGTCTTTGAATGCATTAGGCTCTATCTCTGTAACTGATGCAGGCACTGTAAATGTACTTCCTGCATACTCACTGAATGAGTAAGAGGTTATTTTTGTTAGTGTGCTTCCCGCTTCAAAGGTTACATCTGTAGTAGTATCTGCAAAAGATTGTATTCCTAAACTAGTAACGGTTGAAGGTACAACTATTTCAGTTACATCTGTGTTGAGTTTTGGCGTCTTAGTTGCATCCATTGCAGCACTTTCTATCCTTGTTACAGTGTGCCCTTCAATAGTATCAGGAATTTCGAGCACCCCACTTATTGCAGGATCTGGTATAAAGCCAGTAATTGTTGCCGTGTTATCTGGGTTGAGTTTATATGTATATACTGTCCAGTACGCATAGAGGTCTAAATCATTGTTCTTCAGTTTCTTCCAAACTTTCTGAGAACGTAATGTATCTGAATAGTATTTTTCGCCTGTCGAATCAGGACCAGTGAAGTATCCTCCAAACTTATATCCTGTATTAGTAGGCATTGTAACCTTAGGCATATCATGATCATACTTAGCAGTTGCAGTAGATGTTGTCGGATTTGCGGTACCTCCGTTAATGAAAGTAATTATCGACTCTTGAGGCGTCCATTGTGCATAGAGATTAACTATACCGCCTTGGGCACTAGTCAACTCAGAAACTTGAGCGGTGTTTTCAAATGCCGTACCAGTTCCGTCCGCTTTTAAGTTCCATGTGCGAGTGAAGTCGCCAATTTCCCAACCAGTTAAGCTATATCCGCCAGTTATATTCTTTAAGGTGCGGAGTTCAGTATATTTAACATTTGTTTCTGAATCCATACTGCCATCAACTGAATTTGACGCCTTGGCTGGCTTGTTCTTCATATAGTTAATGGTGTATGTATTTTCTTTCCAGAAAGTATATATATTCTCTAGCGTTGTATTTTTCCAAACTGCTGTACGTGCCATACTTCCACTGTAATACTGTATCCCGCTGCCACCCTCAAGTTCGAATACTCCTTGTAGGGTAAATCCTGTTATACTCGGGGTTTCTGCAGCTGCTGGTACAAGATGGTCATATGTCATTACTACGGTTTGATGCGCAGTTGATGCGGCATAGCTTGGATTGACATTATTTGTGTGCCAAATCGTAACCGTATATGTATTTGGTGTCCATTTTGCATATAACCGGACTTGACCATATGGTACGTGTGTTAAATTACTAACTTCTGCTAGGTCTGCATAGAAAGCACCTGTTCCATCTGCATTTCTAGTCCAACCGCCAAATGTCCAGCCAGTTAGTTCGTATGCATTAAGCGTCAAAGGCTTAACAGGATCGTCGTATGTGAAGCTCTGGTTAGCCATCGTTCCAGTTACGCTATTAGATGCTACTGCAGGTTGATTAGTATCAAATACCACGGAATAAGTGTTCTTTGTCCATTGTGCATATAGCTTCACAGATTCACCGTTATGTGTATTTGTCAGATTCTTTACAGCCGCATTATTTGCGTAATTTGTTCCATCGCCGTTAGCAAGCGTATTCCAGCCCGCAAATGTCCAACCTTTCAGTGTATATGGATTAGACTTGAGATTTTGTTCTATGTCATACTTAAACGATTGTGTCATCAGGTTGCCTTGTACTTCTACTGCCGACGCACCGTCTGGCTTATTCTTTACAAATTCAACTGTATAATCATTACGTATCCATCTTGCATATAGTGGAACTTCAACATCATCGGCAGTTGTTAGATTTTTTACAAGTGCACTATTTGCATATGTTGTGCCGGTTCCGTCTACCTTGGTGTTCCAGCCATTAAATCTCCAACCTTCTAAAGTATAACCAACAGCTGTTAAATTCTTTTCTTCATCATAGTTGAAAAGCTGATTATCCATTTGATTGCCTTGTACTAGATGCGATGCAGCTTCTGGTTTATTTTTCTCAAATCTTACTTCGTAGTTATTTAATGTCCATTGTGCATATAGTGTAACCGTAGCTCCGTTTGTAGAGGTCAGGTTATTTACGTTTTCGTTATTGTCATAACTATTTCCACTTCCATTAGACTCGGAAGTCCAACCCGTAAAGGTCCACCCTAGTAATGTATAGTTGTTGGTGTTCAAGTGTTGTCCTACATCATATACAAAACTTTGATCTCCCGTATTGCCTTGCACTGGTGTAGCAGCGTCCGCAGTTGATGGCTTGTTTTTATCAAACCTAACTGTATAGGTAATTGCTGTCCACTTTGCGTAAATCTCCACGTTGTTTGTAGTTTTTAGCCACTCATTACCTACTACAGGGTTCATGCTTCCATCATAGTATTGCGTGCCTGACACATTGCCTGTACCATCACATGTTTCATAATATCCACCAAATATATATCCCGTCTTGGTAGGAGCAATCGCTCCAGATGGCAGTAATTGTCCATATGTGGCTGTAACTGTTCCAGTGCCCGCTGTTCCACCATTTCTTACTAGTATGACTGTGTATTGCAGAACCTCCCATACAGCTACAAATTTCTTATCGCCTGTCTGACCAGGAGTTATTGTATTTACCTCATTTTGCATTGGGTCTCCATCTAGGTACCACTTACTGAACTGATATCCAGTCCGTGTCGGGCTTACCAGCATAGTAGTACTCTCATAGGTGTATTTTAGAGGAGAACCTGCTCCTAACTGACCACCATTTAGCGTGTAGGTGATGTTATACTCAATAATTGACCATTGAGCGTATAAATCCACTATCCCACCACTTGAAGAACAGAGATTACCAACTAACTGACCATCAGAGTACCCTGTACCCGATCCATCGCTTGCAGTATTCCAGCCTGTAAAAGCGTATCCTGTAGTAGCAAAATCATTAGCTGTTAAATTCTGTTGCTGACCATAAGTAAATGTCATTGGATCCATATTACCAGTGACAGCACCTGCCCCTGGCTGGTTCTTCAGGAATTGTACTGAATATGAACAAGCCTCAAATACTGGTTCAAGTACTATATTCCCAGTTGTTCCCTGATTAATTTTATATCCTATCACAGGGATATCTGTACTGCCTGCTGGTCTCCAGCCTTTGAAAGTATATCCCGCTGTGTAAGTTGCATCACTTAAGGTGATTTGTGAAGACTCTATTGTATATGTCTCTGGGTTTCCAGAAGGATTCCCTGCGCCACTAGGCATGTTGTAAGTGATTGTATAAACTATAGGTGTCCAGCAAGCATACAATTGAGTTACTGTGGTTGGGTCTGCTGGATTGTACTTTAACGCAGTTCCACTGCTATTATGAGTGTTGAATCCAGTTTCATTTGCGTTCTGGTATATACCTTTGAAAGTATAACCATTGCGTGTAGCTGTTATATTGTTACCTACAGTAGCTAAGTCATATGTGAATGTCATATGAGTACCAACATCCGAGCTTGGGCTAACATATTGTAACGTTCCACCCTGCTTGTCAATAGCTACCGTATAATTATTGGGTGTCCATATAGCGTGTAGATTGAATGTTCCATTGTTAGAAGCAAGAAGTTTTGCGAGGGATGCGCCCTGCGCATATGTCGTTCCTGCAGTTGGAGGCAATGTTGTACGCCAATTACTAAAGGTGTAGCCAGGTCTTGTAGCAAATCCTGGACATTCTGATATTAATCTCAAAGTGATGCTAGACTCATAGTTATAGTTTTCAGTAGTATAGGAAAGTGTCGTGGGAGCTGGTACAGTGTAGCCCGCATTATACTTTATTTTATATACATTTTCTGTCCATATAATATCAACTGTTAGCAAGTCACCATCGACAGTGGTTAATTTAGATATATCGACACCTGTTCCTGCATACGTTGTTCCCAATACTTTAAAGCCTGTTATTCTCCATCCTGTAAGCGTTCTGGTAGATTTGCTGATGTTGGATGTTGAGTACTTAGAATCATATGTAATGGTAGTGTTTGGTAAAGCAGTGCCTCCCAAAGGATTAGTAGATGTTGCGGGCTTATTGTCGTCAAACTTTAATGTGTATGTAATAGGCTCCCATTGAGCATTTAATTCAACCGTCTCCAGATTTGTTGTGGTTAGATTCTTCTTAGTTGCTCCTTCAAAGAATTTATCTGAATCAGCCGTAACGTCACCTGTAGTCAGGGTCCAATACTTAAACTTCCAGCCAGGTATAGAATACCCATTTGTTGCGACATCAAAGTCTGCGTCGTATGTAGCTGGGGTGTTTGCAACAGAGCCTGAAAGAGCCCCTGATGAAGCGACAGGCTTATTTGCATTGTATTGAACTGTGTACGTATTTGCTTCCCATACAGGTACAAGAGTTATATTTCTTAACGGTGTCCCATGTGGTATTTGCAACGATTTTTGGGGTGTTAGTTGTTGATCTGACGTCCACCCCTTGAAAATATAACCAACTCTTGTCGGGTCACCTAAAGTTATGACGTTTGACTCTACCGTATAATTTGCTGGATTTTCTGCATAATTCACGGCACCGCCTGTTAAATCATAGGTAAGTGTGTATACAACTGGTGTCCAGCGAGCATAAATGGTTGAATTGTTTGCCTGATCCCAGATATGAGTGCTTAGCATATCTGCATCATAGTACTGCGTTGCAACACCTGTTTGCTGTGAGTAGTAGCCAGTAAATGTATAATCATCTCTTGTAGGCTTTGTTGCAGGAGTGGGCATTGCAGCATCATAGGTAGCTACCACACTTGCAGTTCCAACTGACCCCCCATTTGCATCTAGTGTCACGGTATAATTGTTAGGTGTCCATTGTGCATACAGATTGAAAATGGCATCTGGATCGGAAGTTAAATTACTTACAGGAGCTTGATTTGCGTAGAGAGTACCGCCTCCAGATGTGGTTCCCCATTGTCCGCTATATGTATATCCTACCCTAGTGATAATATTGTTATCTAATGCTACAGGAGTGGCGCCATAGGTATACTTTTGATCTGGCATAGTTCCACTTGTTCCTGCACCATTTGCATTAAATCTGACCCAATATGTATTAGGTGTCCATATAGCGTACAAAGTGACTAGGTCATCACCAGGCTCACCTGTAGCTAGGTTTGTTATAGGAGCTTTATTTGCATACGCATTACCTGTTCCATCAGCTTGTCTATTCCAGCCACTGAAGGTATGACCAAGTTTGGTAATAGTCGTATTATCTCTCAGATTTGTAGGCGGTGCATCATATGCAATTACTTGATCGTCTAAAGTTCCTGAACCTGTGTTGGCATCAAAGTGAACTGTGTACTCTTTTGCAGTCCATCTGGCATATAAGTATTTAACACCATCAGAACCTTGTGGTATCTTCGTCACTGGGACGCCACCTACATTTTGCGTGTACCAACCACTAAATGTATATCCAGTTCTTGTTGCATTTTGGAGTGTTATTTCTGCATAATCAACATCATACGAAGCCGGATTGGATGCAGAATTTGTACCACCATTCAGCTCATAATTTATGGCATATGTTTGCTTAATCCAATTTGCATGCAATTGAACCGTTGCATTAGCTTCAGATGTCAGAGGAAGTCCACTATACTCATCTGCATACGATGTACCAGTCCCATCAGAGTTAGTAGTCCATTTATCAAATTCCCAACCAGATAATGTATATCCTATTGCTGTAAGAGGAGTCGCTACGTTATATGTATGCGTACTTGGAGACATACTACCACCAAGTGTGCCATGGGTAAGACTTGGTTTATTTGAGTTATAGTTGACATAATATGTATTAGCTTGCCATCTAGCATAAACAGTTTTATTCCCTGTTGAGTGTTGCGGTATGCTTATTACTTGTTCACCGCCAGTAAGTTGATCGTACCAACCAGTACATGTATAGCCAACCTTAGTCGGAAGAACAAATGTTATTGTTTCATCTTCATAGTTATATCCAGAAGGATTGGTGTTTGTAGCGCCTTCAACTTCCTCATATGTTATGGTATACGGTATAATTGTCCATTGGGCATATAAATTAAATGTGTCAGAACCAGAAGCACCTGTAACTAGATTTTGAACATTTTGATTGTTTGTATAGGACGTGCCCCCTCCGGCAGGAATTGTATCCCATTTATCAAAGCTATACCCCGTTCTGTCGAAGGTGTTACTACTTAACGCCTTTAAATTTTCATTGTATGTGAATGTTTGATTTTTTGTTGCCTCAGGTGTGCAATTTGAATGGAACACAACGGTATATGTATTTGCTTTCCAGATAGCAAACATAGTTACTTCCGTATCACCAAGCGCACCCGTAGCTAAATCTGTAGTTATTGGCGCACCATTTGCATATGTTGGAATTGTTGCATCTTGATCTTCATCCCAGCCCTGGAATGTATATCCAACTTTTGTAAAGTTAGCATCTGTATTAGATTGCAAATTCGGGGTAGTACCATATGTGAAAACTTGAGAAGCTATAGCTGTCCCCACAGCTCCACCATTAGAATCGTAATTCACTGTATATGTGTTTGGTTCCCATGTAGCAGTTAAAGAGAAGTCGCCAGAAGAGCCTGCTGGTATCTCATAATCAGGATTATACAAAGGAGTAACATTAGCACCTCTGTACCAGCCCTTAAATGTATGTCCGATCTTAGAAGGCGCTGTTATTTTAACCTCTTGTTCATATGTATATGTTGCAGGATTCCAAGTGTCTATACCATAATATGTGATAGTGTATTGGTAAGGTGTCCAGCGGGCATAAATTGTAGAGTTATTAGGTTGATCCCAGACATTCGCGCTTTCCATATTTGCATTGTAGTACTGAGTTGCAGGACCCGTTTGTTGTGAAAAATACCCTTGGAATACATAATGTTGCCTAAATGGTTTTTCAATAGATGACGGCATGTTCGCGCCCATATTAACTTGTACGCTTGAAGTATTGGTTGTACCACTATTTGGATTCAATACAACAGTATAACTACCTGGTAACCACTGTGCAAAAAGTTTCACGGTTGCACCTTGAGTAGTAGTTAAATTCTCTACTAAAGCTTTGTTTTCATATTTAGTGCCTGCTCCGTTAGCATCAACACACCATCTATCAAACATGTAACCCGCTCTTGAGAATAGACATTCATCTAATCTTTCAGGTACGCCATATTGGAATTGTTGCAATCCCATAGTGCCACTACCATTGTTATTGTCAAACTGGACGTTATACGTAATTCCTTCCCAAACAGCATATAATATTACCAGGTTATCACCATCAACTCCCGTTGCAAGGTTTGTAACCGACACTCCATCGTTATCATAAGTTGGAGTTGTTGCATTTTTGTTTTCATCCCAGCCTTTAAAGTTATATCCGAGTCTTGTAATATCGTTACTATTTATCCTCAAAGCTATCGGTGTATCATAAATTGCTGTTTGTGGAGCTAAACTACCACTGCCAAAGTTCGCATTATATTGAATTGTGTACTGATTAGGAGTCCATTTAGCATAAAATCTTTTGTTGCCTGTTGAGGGTTTAGTCACCTCATTTACTGGGACTCCTGTTGTATCTTGATTTAAATACCACCCACCAAATGTATATCCTTCTCTAGTTGCAGGGAATAAAGAAAATGTATCTGTTTCAACGGTATAACTAGTTTTGTTATCTGCATGGTTGGTACCCCCACCATTCATCTCATATGTTATCGAATATGACTCAATTTCCCATTGTGCATAAAGCCAAACCGAGCCTCCAGCATCTGTTGTAAGATTTTTAACAGGCTGCTGATCCTCATATGATGTACCACTACCACCACCGGTAGTGTTCCAATTTACAAATCTATAACCATGCTTTGAGTACCCAAGAGTACTAAAGGGCGTTAACTCTTTTTCGTCACCATAATAGAAAGACATTGATTGGAGACCATTTGAGGCAGTCCCACCATTTAATTGAAAATCAACTGTATATTGGTGTGTTGTCCAAATAGGAGTGTATAGAGTTTTATTTCCTGTTGATCCTATTGGAATTTGAGTTATTGGGCTGTTATCACTTGCATCATACCAGCCACCACTGCAAGTATGCCCTGGCCATGTTGGTAAATAGAAGCCAAATGTAGGTGTATCTACACTATATGTGGTGCGATTGTATGGTGAATTTGATGCCGTTGGGTCTTCTGGCAGATAATACGTTATTGTATATACATCCTTACTCCACTGAGCATATAAATGTTTTTCACCACTAGGTGCTAAACTCGTAACTGTAGCTTGATCACCATACGCCGTGCCATCTCCAGTTACACCCGTGTTCCAACCTGTAAAGGAGTAACCTAGTTTTGCAAAATTCATTGTTGAAAACTTGGTTAATGGAGTTGCAACATTGTATGTAATTACTTGTTGTGCTGTTGCTTCTACACCCTCTCCATAATTTGAATTAAACACAACTGTATATGTGTTTGCAGTCCAAACAGCGTATAGATATACTATTTCATCTCTATCTAAGCCAGTTGCAAGATTTTTAACCTCTTGATTATCATCATATTGTTTTTGCGTTGCATCTGATGTTCTTGCCCAGCCTGTGAAGTTATAGCCTTCTCTTGTTATTTTATTGTTAGCCCTTAAACGTAGTTCTTGGTCATAATAGAAAGTCTGCTCGAGTAAATCCCCAGTTCCCCCGTTAGCTTTAAATGATACAAAGTATCTCATTGCTGCCCACTTGGCAGTTAGTGTAATATTTCCAAGAGAACCCTTATTAATCATGTATGGTGCTTGAGTGGATGTTGAATTAGTGCCAACATACCAACCCAGACACTCGTATCCAGTTTTTGTCGGAGCAGCTATTTCTATTTCATCATCTACTGTATATGTTGCTGGAGGTGTAACTACACTTTCTCCATCCTTGATTGTGCCGCCACCCATTACATAATCTATTGTATATGTTACTTTACTCCACTTTGCATATAACGTTATTTCAGGACTAGTTAGCATAGTATTATCAACTGCATGCTGATTTGCATACGATGTACCATTTCCGCTTGCCTGAGTGTTCCAGCCCCCAAATGTCCAGCCTTTTAACTGATATGAGTTATTTCTAAGTGTCTGACCTGCAGTATCATATTTATATGTACTATCTGCCATAGTCCCTGTGACATTATAATGCGTGACAGGCTGGTTGATATCGTATACTATTTTATATGTTTTAGGTTCCCAAAGTGCAAATATGGTTGCGCTATTGCTTTCAGGAGAACCACCAGTAGCTAAGTTGCTAACTTCCTGGCCATCGGTATAAGACACGATAGTAGCATCCGCGGTCTTACCCCAGCCCTTGAAGGTATATCCATCTCTAAAAATGTTTCCATTATTTAGTCTTAGAGCCTGAGGCTGATCGTACCAGAATGTCTGCTCCTCTAAACTGCCCTGGCCATTGTTTGCATTAAACTGTACGACAAAGCTATTGGCTGTCCAATTGGCTGTAAAGGTTTTGTTACCAGTAGAGCCTTTTGCTATTCCAGTTACTACGCTTCCATTTTCCGTCCAGTTAGTAAATGTATAGCCAGTTCTAGAAGGATTACCAAAATTCCAAGTAGAGTCTACATCATATGTGTCAGGGGTATTATCTCCTTTCACTCCGCCCATGCCTAAGTTATATGTAACATTATATGTTAACTTATCCCACTGTGCGTATAGGGTTATGACTTCACCAGTTGCTGACCAGTTATGTACTTCTGCTCTATCTGCATAGCTATCGCCATGTCCACTTGCATCAGTGTTCCAACCCGCAAATGTCCAACCTTTTAAAGCATAGGTATTTTGTCTAAGAGTACTTGTAACATCATATGTATATGTACTAGGTGTCGACATGCTATTTACACCTGTAACGTCATAGTGTGTCACTGGTTGATTTTTATCATATACAACAGTATATGTAGTTGCCTGCCAAACTGCGTATAAAGTAATCGTCTCGCCAAAGCCTAATCTACTGACTTCTTTGTTATCAGTAAATTCTACAACCTGCGGTTGGGCAGTTGCACGACGCCAACCAAGGAAGTTATAACCAGCTTTACTAATGTATGGTTGTACATTAGGATCATTTTTCCTTATGCGCTGAGGCACATCATACAGAAACTCTTGAGCTTCTAATGAGCCTGTTCCAGTAGCAGGGTCAAATACGATTGTATATGACTTTGGATCCCATTTAGCATAAAGAGTTTTTTCTCCAGTTGAACCTAGTTCTATCTTAGTGACTTTTTCGTTAGCATTAAATTGGTTAGTGGTATACCACCCTGCAAAAGTATATGGAGCATCTTGCCATACAGGATCTACTAAATTAAATGTATTCGTATCCACGTTATATGAAGTAGGATTGACAGTATTTGTCATGCCATCTCCAAGTTCTGTGTTTAGGTTATATATTATTTGATATTCAAGTCTTGTCCACTGAGCATCAAGTTCTACAATAGCACCTTGTGTTGACTTCCAGTTAAATACTGCTGCTTGGTCGGCATGAATTGAACCAGTTACTCTATCCTTCCAACCATTAAACTTCCAACCAGCTAATGCAAACCCAAGTTGTCTTAGGTTACCAGCGGTGTTATATGTATACTGGCTATCTTCCATTGCGCCTTGTCCCACTGATACTGTGTTCACAGGATAACTTGCATAGTATTTAACACGATATGTAGCTAACTCTATTGTGTCATAGAATGTTAAATTACCTACCGTTCCTTTTTGTACACTTTGCACCTGAGTGTTATCAGAGGAATTATTCCAACTAATAAATCTATATCCAGGAGTTGTGGATGGCTCTAATTGGAAAGTAGCAGTATCTATTGTGTATGTAGCTGGATTTAGAGGGCTATTTGCACCGCCAAATGCTTCTCCTTGTAGAGTGTATGTAATGGTATATGTACGTATAGTCCAGTGGGCATATAATGTCCTTGCACTATTTACTAGCCAGGCATCATCAACTGTATCTCCATCTACATATTTTATCTCGGTACCTTCTGCGGTTGTTTTCCAACCATTAAACTTCCAGCCTTTTAGTGTATACCCGTTTGCTACGAGACTACTTCCTGCGCCATAAGTGTGCGTGCTTGTGTTAGGATTCATTTGTGTCTCGAGAGTGCCGACAGTGTTACTAGGTACATTTGCGTTATACGTAACTGTATAATCATTTACTGTCCAATTTGCTACAAAGTGTTTATTACCGTATGAACCGCTCTCTATTTGCAGACCTATTGTTGGATTTTGTACACCGTTAGTAGTCCAGCCAATAAATGTATGTCCTGTTTTTACTGCATCTTTTAATGTAATTGTTTCTGTTGTTACTTTGTAACTTGTTGGATTATCCACATCGTTTGTACCACCACTTAGGTTATATGTTATCTGATAGGTTGGTACCGACCATATAGCATACAAATGGCATTTACCATCTGCACCTGTTGGCAGATTCATAACATTTTGACCACTTCCATATGACGCACCACTTCCGTTAGATTGTGTATTCCAATTTACAAAATTGTAACCATTTCGTACAAATGGAGGATTGATAGGTAAAGCACCTTGTTGGTCATATATAAATCCTAAAACTGTTGTGTCGTTATCTGGGTTACCGTCACCATCATCATAATTTGAGTGTAAAACCACATCGTACGCATTTTGAGACCATACAGCATAAAGGGTTATTTCCTTATCCATAATGGTTCCTGTGCAAAGATTTTCGGTAAGTAACTGATTATTTGTATATTGACGCACAGTAGCACCTGGTGTATCTGCCCAGCCCATAAATGTATAACCGGTCTTTGTTATATTTGAAATAGTGTTATTTCTAAGCCTTTGGTTAACTCCATTATATGTTAAAACCTGATCGGCTAAAGCTCCAGTCCCTGTATTGGGATGGAAATGAACTGTATATGTATTTGCTTGCCACATCGCAAACAGGGTTATACTTCCACTTGTTGCTAGGTTTTTAACAGATTCATTATCTGCATATGCGGTTCCAAATCCTTGAGGATCGGTATTCCAACCCGTGAATGTATAGCCTAATTTAGTAATGCTTGTATTGGCAGTCAATTTTTGAGCTACATCATATACAAACCCTTGGCTATTCATCGTTCCGTCACCCGTATTTTCGTTAAACACAACTGTATACGAATTTACATTCCATCTAGCATATAAAGTCTTGTTACCTGTTGTTCCCCTTTCAATCTTTGTTACACGGGTGCCGCCCTGATTTGCAGTATACCAACCAGCAAATGTATAGCCTGGTCGTGTAGCATTAGAAAAAGTAAGCACAGTATCTACATGGTAATCTGATATGTTAGCTGCATTATTTGTACCGCCATTTAATACATAATCAATTGTATAGCTATTTTTTGTCCACTGTGCAAATAGCTCTATGTATCCACTTAAAACTAAGTTTCTAACTGCTTCTTCATCTACATAGCTAGTCCCTTGACCATTAGCAAGTGTGTTCCAACCTGTAAATATCCAGCCTGTTAATCTAAAGGCATTTCTTCTTAGTTCTCCATAGGTATCATATGTTATTGTAGTTGCCCCCATTTCATATTCGCCTGTTACGCCATAATATGTACCGGCTGGGGTGTTTTTATTGTATCTTACTGAATATGTGTTTGGTTGCCATACAGCATAAAAGTAAATTATAGAACCATCACCTGAGAGTACATTTTTAACCCAAGCACCGTTATTATATTGCTTAGTAGTATATGGGTAGGTGGTAGACCACCCCATAAAGGTATAGCCTGGTTTGTAAATTCCTGTTGTAGGATCGTTATAGGTTAAATGCTTTCCTACATCATAGTCAAATTCTTGTTCCTCCAATGTTCCATAGCCGGTATTTGCATTAAATCTAATTATATACTTGCCAGGTCGCCAGCTAGCATAAAATACCTGATCCCCCAGTTGAACCCGCATATAACTTTGTTATTGCCATGTCACCATATGCAGGATTTTTCCAACCTAAAAATACGTAACCAAATTTACCAATCCAAGTAGGTGATAGTGTAAATGTCGGTGTATCAATATTGTATGAGGTAGGATAAGAGTCGGGACGCATATCTCCACCATTTTCAATAAAGGTTATACTGTATTCAATTCTTTCCCAGTGAGCATATAACATTGGGTTCGTCTGTCCCATGCCCATCATAGAAGAGCTAATTAACCAATCATCTGGGACCAAGTCTTCATCTGTAAATTCAACCCTCATGCCATCTGGTTCGGTCTTCCAACCCCTAAATTGCCAACCTGTAATTCTAAAATAATTGGGTATAAAATTACTTCCCCACTCATAGTAGTGATTGCTTGTATACATCCTGTCAGAAGCGGTTATTGGACCTTCTAAGCCTTCTTCTGGGACAATTGCGCTAAACACTCCATGCGTGTTTGCAGGAACGTTTGCATTATATGTAACTGTATAGCAAGCTGATTCCCAATTTGCTTCAAAATATAAATCTCCTGTAGAGCCTTGAGGTATCGTAACATTTAAACTAGGTACCCAGGTATTAAATGATGTCCAACCCACAAAAACATAGCCAGGCTTCATAGGATTTCTTAAAGTTATAGTCTCTGTCTCATAAGTGTATGATGTGGGGTTTGGTCTCATCATTGAGCCAAGTCCACCTCTAATCGAGCCGCCATTTAACTCATACTCTATTTGATATATTCTCATTGACCACATGGCGTATAAGTTTAAAACGCCCTCTGTCGCTAAGTTCTTAACATCCTGTCCTGGAATAAATGTTCTACCCATTCCATCAGGCGATGTATTCCAGCCCGCAAACATGTAGCCCGTCCTTGTAAACAAGGGGTATTCAGGTATTGTCTCAACTTCATCATATACAAATGCTAAAGTTACTGGAGTGTTATCTGGATCGTTTGTTGGGTCATCATCATTATCAACATAAACGTAATTAGCGTTAAATACTACGTTATACGCATTTTGAGACCATACAGCATAAAGAGTTATTTCATTATCATTAGGTGTCCCTACGCAAAGGCTCTCTGTAATCATTTGCTTATTTACAAATTCGCGCTCAATAGCGTTAGGTGTTAAAGCCCAACCCATAAATGTATAACCGTCTTTTACAATGTTAGAACTTCCGTTATTTCTTAAGTTTTTATTTTCACCATAATTGAAAATTTGGGAAGCTAAACTACCTCTACCTGTGTTAGCATCAAAGTGTACAGTATATGTATTTGCTCTCCACATAGCATATAGCGTTATACTTTCTTCTGTCGTTAAATTCCTAACTGCCTTTTGATCTTCATATGCATCCCCAAATCCTTGAGCATTTGTATTCCAGCCTATGAAAGTATATCCAACTTTAGTAATTGTTGTATTGGCTGTCAGGTTCTTTTCAGGTTCGTCATATACAAACCCTTGGTTCTCCATCGTTCCATCGCCTGTATTTGCGTCAAATATAACTGTATATAGGGATGGTGTCCATCTAGCATAGAGAGTTTTCTTGCCTGTTGTACCCTTCGTTATCTTGGTTATTTGGGTTCCGCCCTCATTTGCATCAAACCAACCAACAAAGTTATATCCTAGGCGTGTAGGATGAGCTAAATTAAACTCAGTATCTACATCATAACTAGAGAGGTTAGATGCATCGTTTGTACCATTATTTAATGCATAAACTATCTCATAATCATTTACTGTCCACTGTGCATATAAAGTTACAGTGCCACTAGTAGCTAAATTATCAACTACATTTTCATCTACGTAACTAGTCCCTTGTCCATTAGCTAGTGTATTCCAGCCTGTAAATGTCCAGCCGGTTAACCTCAATGAGTTTTTCCTTAAAACTCCTAAAGCACCGTAGGTATAAGTGCTTACCCCCATTTCGCTTGCGCCAGTCACAGCGTAATATGTGCCTGCAGGGGTATTAATATCGTACCTTACCTTATATGTGTTTGGTTGCCATACAGCATATAGGAACATTGAAGAGCCTTGTTCTGTAAGCAAATTGGAAACTGGCTGACCGTTTCTATAGTCTCTTTGAGTGTAAGGAGGGGTTTTAGACCAACCTATGAATGTATATCCCTCTTTTGTAATTCCTGTTTCAGGGTCGTTATTAGTTAGTGCTTTTGGCGTATCAAACACATGTTCTTGATTGTCTAGTGTTCCTATTCCGGTATTTGCATCAAATTTAACTGTATAAGTATTAGCTTGCCATCTAGCATAAAATATCTTATCTCCAGTTGAACCCGTAACTAATTTTGTTACTTTATTCCCATCTTGAATTGCATCATACCAGCCAACGCAGGTATAACCAGTCCTATTAACCCATTGATTTGATAGTTCAAAAGTTGCTGTGTCAATGTTGTATCCAGTCGGAGGTAACATTCCAGCCACTAAATTACCATTATTTGCTATAAGGGTAATGGCATATTCGATTCTTTCCCAGTTTGCATATAATGTCCTTGTACTATTTACTAGCCATGCATCATCAACAGTATCTTCATCTACATACTTTATTTCAGTCCCATCTGAGGTTACTTTCCAACCCGTAAACCTCCAACCTTCTAGTTCATAGCCGTTGATATTTAAGCTACTTCCTTCACCATAAGTATGTGTGCTTGTATTAGGATTCATTTGAGACAGTAAAATACCCGCCGTGTTACTAGGCATGTTTGCGTTATATGTAACTGTATAGACAGTTGGTGTCCATTTTGCTACAAAATGTTTATTACCATACGAACCTTTGGATATTTGTAGTCCTATTGTTGGATTAAGTATAGTATCAGTAGTCCAGCCCATAAATGTATAGCCAGTCTTAGTTGGGTCTTTTAAAGTTATGGTGTCTGTGATTATTTGATAATTTGCTGGGTTATCAGCATCGTTTGTGCCACCCTTTAAATCATAAGTTAATTGATATGTTGATATCTGCCATATAGCATATAGGTAACATTTACCATCTGCTGTTTTGGGCAGATTTATAACATTTTCATTGCTTTCGTAGGACATACCAGTCCCGTTAGATAGAGTATTCCACTTTACAAATTCATAACCTTTTCTCTCAAATAGAGGATTTGCGGGTATTCTTTCTGCCACATCAGTCGTATACCCCAAAGTTACTGGGCTATTATCTGGATCGTTAGATGGGTCACCATCATCGTCAACATAAATATAGTTAGCATTGAATACTACATCATATGCATTTTGAGACCAAACAGCATAAAGGGTTATTTCATAATCTACAGATGTTCCTTCGCAAAGGTTTTCAGTAATCATTTCCTTGTTTACAAATTCGCGCTCTCCTGCATCAGGTCTTCTCGCCCAGCCCATAAAGGTATAGCCTGCCTTTGTAATGTTGGAAGGTCCATTATTTCTTAAGTTTTTAAATTCGTTATAATAGAAAATCTGAGGTGCTAGGCTACCAGTACCAGTATTTGGATCAAAGTTAACTGTATATGTATTGGCTTGCCATTTTCCAACTAATTCAATATTGCCAGTAGAACCGACTGAAATGTTATATGGTTTATATATTGCATCTGGATTGTTTACAACATACCAACCTATAAATGAAAATCCAGCCTTGATAGGAGCAGCAATTGTTACTCCTCTATCGACATCATATTTTGTAGGATGCTCTATGGGATTTCCTTCAGCATTGTAAAGCGTTCCTTTGTCTAAGTATGTGATGGTATATTCTAGTTTTTCCCATTGTGCATATAAAATTAGCTCAGACGCTGTAAATAAGTTGTTAGTAACTGGCGCTTTATCAGCAAGCGCTATGCCATTTCCATTCTCTAAAGTATTCCATCCTGTGAATCTCCAACCCATTAGCGCAAATCTATTTGCTCTTAACCTATTTTGTGCATTATATATATGTGTGGTGTCTGTCATCACAGATTGACCTGTGACAGCATAATATGTCGCAGGGTCATTAGCCATATATTTAACTTTAATCGCATTCGCTTCCCAAACAACATAAAGATTTACTCTTGTATCCTGTCCTTTACCTGTGGCTAAGTTTTTAACTGATTGCTTATTAACATATGACACACTAGTACCATCTTGCGTATTACTCCAACCAGCAAATGAATATCCTGTCTTCGTAAATCCAAGTGTTGCAATATCAGTTAACGCTTTTGCTTGACCATATGCTAGCGTTTGTGTAGCCTCGGCTACGGTTTCACTGTTCGAATGGAATACAACCGTATATGTGTTTGGTTCCCATACCGCGTATAATACAACTCTCTTATCCTGATCTGTACCTTTAGCTAAGTTGATAACTAAATGACCATTATCAAATTCTTTTACAATGGCAGTATCTTGTTTAGCCCAGCCAGCGAAAGTATAACCGGTTCTTCTGATACTTCCTTCGGCATCAGTGCCATAAACATCACTTAAAGATTGTTCTACATCATATGTAAATTCCTGAGATGTCATACTACCTTCGCCTAAGTTCGGATCAAACTCCACGATATATTTATTGGCTTCCCAGACAGCATATAATGTTAAGGTTTTATCGTCTGCAGTTCCTTTTGCCAGTTTACTTACTAACTGAGCGTTTGTGTATGTTACAAAAGCACTACCCGTTTCTGTTGCCCAGCCAGCAAACGAGTGACCAAGTTTTGAAAACGCTAACACTGAAATGTCTAATAAAAACTTAAGTTCATCATATTTAAATGTTTGTTCGGTTCTCTCTCCCACTCCGCCATTTGCGTCAAATACTACGGTATAATTATTAACTCTCCAAACAGCGTATAGTGTTACACTATTATTTTGGCCTTCACCTGTAACTAAGTTTTTAACTAAGTGCTCATTTGCATATGTTGCATAAGTAGCATTTGGGTCTAAATCCCAACCAACAAAGTTATACCCCGTCTTTTTGATACTGCCTACTGCATCAGCGTCATTTTTACTTAATTTCTTTTCTTCACCATATACAAACTTTTGGTCATCTAAACTCCCAGTTCCAGTGTTAGGATTGAACTTAACCGTATATTTGTTAGCTTCCCAAACTGCATATAGGTATACAACTTCAGTTCTTGAGCTTAATTTTTCAACAACTTGACCGTCTGTAAAAGGCACACCAGTTCCGTCAGCTTTAGTATTCCAGCCCTTAAATGTAGAGCCTACTTTATATATATTCCCCTCATTAGCTCTTAGTCCCTGTGGCTCATTATATACAAATGCTTGAGCTTCCATCTCGCCTACACCAGTGTTTGCCTTAAACTCTATCGTATAGTTATTTATCGCCCAGTTAGCCGCTATATCTAGGTTACCATATGATCCTTTTGGAATAGTATATGCGCCATTTACCGATTTCACACCATCTGCCCATCCCGTAAATGTAAATCCTACTTTAATTGGGACAGCTACTGTAATTTCATCATCAACTGTATATGTTGCAGGAGGTATAACTACACTTTCCCCATCTTTAATGGTTCCTCCGTCCATTGCATAAGTTATGCGATATACTTCCTTTTCCCATTTGGCATATAACTTTATTTCACCGCTTTCTAGCCAGTTATTAACAGCTACTTCTTGCCCATCTTGTCCATACGACTCGCCTGTTCCGTCTTTATTTGTATTCCAACCATTAAATTTCCAGCCTCTAAGCGTAAAAGCATTCACTCTTAGGTAACCACTGACATCGTATGTAAATATGCTCTCTTGCATAGTACCTGCGACATTGTAATATGTTATAGGTGCATTTGCGTCATATAAAACTTTATATGTATTAGCTTTCCAAACAGCGTATAGCGTTACAACATTATCTTCATTCGTTCCAGTAGCTAGGTTTTTAATCGCCTGTGAATTAGTATTAGTATATACTGCATCATTAGCTTCACTAGATCTCGCCCAACCCATAAATGTATATCCAGCTCTATATATATCCCCATTATTTTTACTCAAAGCCTGTGCTACATCGTATTTAAATTCCTGGGGAGCTATATTTCCATTGCCGCCATTTGCATCAAATTTAACAGTATATTTGTTAGCTTGCCAAACAGCGTATAGTGTAACTACCTTATTTACTTCATTTCCTTGAATTAAGCTAGTTTCAATTAACTTTTCATCCTCAAACTCTACTTCTACGGCGCTAGCCTTTCTAGCCCAACCTAGGAAAGTATATCCCTCTCTTGTAATCGCATTATTCTCTCTTAATTTTTGTTTTTCGTTAAAAACAAATTCTTGATTCTCTAATGAGCCTACACCATTATTAGCATTGAATATAACTGTATATAAAACTGGGGTAAGTATGGCTTTCACCGTCTCATTCTGACGTACATTTGTATAACGACCTTGCCAGCCTGTAAGTTCGTATCCCGCTCTTGTCACTACTGGTGGGGTTGCATTTTTAGAGTATTGTACTGTTTGAGTAGATAATACAGTTTCCCCATCAGCATCTACGAAGGTAACTGTAAAGGTTTCGGTTTTTTCTATCCACTTTGCGTATAATGTTGTCTTTTCAGGAATGTCCCAAATGGCTAAGGCTTCGTTTTCAGGGTTTATGTACGGCTGTCCACTTCCGTCATAATATTGTTTGCCAGCGCCACCCGGTTCGGTAAAATATCCTGCAAAATTATATGCGTCCCTTTGTGGGGTTTCTACTTGAGGAACAACTTCGTCAAATTTAGCATCTATATTATCTGTTCCGCCTGTGCCGCTTTGTTTATCAAATGTTATCAGATAACTATTTGGCACCCACCTAGCGTACACAGATACTGTTTTTCTAGAGAATGTTGGTATCTTATCAACTTTTTCCACACCTTCTTTATCGTAATACCAACCCGCAAAACTGTAACCAGTTTTTTGCAAATCATCCATGTTTTCAAACTGTCTAGCAGTCTGAACCGTAGTAATTTCTACGTCTTCGGAGATTGCTTTTACTTTAGTTACACCTAGAGCTACAACTAAGATTACCACAACTACAATTGTAGCCACTACTGCAGCTAACGAAGTTATGACTGCTTGTCTTTGCCCTCTTGACAACCCATTATTTTTGGACATAACCTTACCCTCTTATTTTTTACAATACTTTTTTGTTTTTAACCTTTATTCTATTATTTCGCACTGCGCGCGTATATATATGTGTTTTTAACTTTAATAGCATCAAACCATAAACTAGAAATTACAATGATTAATACTTTTAACCACTTAAATATACGGCATATGGTCACCTTTTTACATATGACCAGACCTACAATTTAAACTCTAACGATCTATTAACCAGCCTATCTGCCATTACCTACCATTTAAACGTGTGACCTCTTTCTTACATACGGTATTACTAGTAACCCAAAGCCCAACTGTCTTTAATTTTGCCTATCATTGCCTACCATAAAAGCAATGTAGTGTAGTTTAACTACACCACACCTGCTAACATTAAGGCTAACATTATTACTGCGAATACACATAAGCCAAACCCAAGGACCGCAGCAAAGAACAACCCAAGTTTCATAGCTCTTGACATTGGGGCTTTCTCCTCCGCAGATGATCCAACAGGAATTACTATTGGCTCTTTTGTAAGCATCAGTTGCTCTACACGATTTAATCTGTCCATAACCAATGAAAAGCGATCTGAACTCAAGTCTTCTCCACTGTCTACTCTGCTTTGTTTTTCTTTAGTTTTATCAACATACACAACCGATTCTTTCTTTGCCTTTTCAAGTTCGGCTTTGAGTCTATTAATCTCAGCTACCGCTCCTTCTAGGTCTCCATTTCCCTTATCCTCGGCTTTTGCTTTTTCTAACTCTTCTTTTAGGCGATTAATTTCTATTAATGCTTGATCTAAAGGTTCAACTGCTTCTTCTTTTTCGCGTTTTGTTTGTGCAAGCTCTATCTTTAGCTTGTCAATCTCTACTAATGCCTCATCCAATGATTCAGTTGCTTGATCTTTTTCAAGTTTAACTTTTTCTATATCAGCTTTGGCTTGCGCAAGCTCTTCATCCCTGGCTGTAAGTGCAGCTTCTTTTTCAGCTATAGCTTTTTCAACTTCAGCTCTCTCGGCACCCACAACCGACTCTAATTTTTCTTGCAATGCCATAAGTTCGGTATTAATCACATCTCTTTCGAGCGCTAGTTCATCATATCTAGATTCAGCTTCGGTAATTGGTATTGCCATTTCGTATACTGCATCAGACTCTGGAGCTTTGTATGAACCTTTTGTTGTCTCACCATTCATTAAAATATATTCGATCGTTTGTTTCTTATTTAGGTTTGAGCCAACTTCTAACCCATATTGTGCGGCTATAGCTTTCATTTCTTTCACAGTCATGGCGTCATCGAACATATCCATTGAAATATCAGCTTCGGGATTTGTTGACTTAACAACCGTTGTGATATATGACGGCAAAACATCTTTTTTAAGTGATTGTGGTACTTCAAATCCAAACTTAGTAGCAATTGCGCTGAGTTGAAGAACTGTTGCACTGTTAAACATTATTGGTCTAAACTCATCGGCTGTCAGTCCGTCCAATTCACCTTCTGCATCCACATAAACATCGTTAAACAAATTATGGAACTCTTTCATGGTAAATTTTTCGACTTCTTCATCTTGTTTGACCAAGCGTACTTCATCAACTAAATCATCTAAAATCTCAATGTCTGTTTCTTCTAAGAACAAAACTATATCTTCGTAAAGTTTAAGCCTATATTGCCTTGCAAGATATTTCGTATCAAAAGTGTCTATGAAAAACACCATTTGTTCTTCTGAGAAAATATTAAACCAGAGCAGCCTGTAATTGAGTCTACTGTCTAAAGTTAAACTTTCATTTCTAGTTTTAACTATACCTGGTCTCAATATTTCTTTAAGAATGCTCATTCTATTTGACCTAGGCATTTTTACGCCCTTCTTAATCAAAAAATCAGCAAAACCTTTCGCGCCCCATTCCTCTAACAATGCAACTATTTCTGCTACTTCCAAAATTTCACCACCAGCAAGTGATATGGTTTTTTGTCCTTCTTTCATACCCACTTTCCTCTCTCCTCTTTTTTCAAATTATTTTTCTATATAAATTATTTTGTGATTAGAAATCTAACCACAAATAAATTCTTCGTGATATTCATACATGCGCATGCAAAATGACCGGGCTATTATGCAATTTATGTAATGAATTATTATGAATATTATGTGAACATTTATACATTGTCGAGTTTTTAATACTAAAAATCGCATAAAAACGAACATATGTTCTCGCCAAAAGTCCTAAATCCGTCGCATTGAAATGCTATTTTCCCTTAAAAAATCATTATTTTGTAAATTTTGCCCAATTGAAGTTATAAAAACCCAGTCCACCTTGCATATCAAATTAAATTTCTTCTGTATTTTCTCCAAAAACTGCTTGGTTTATAAATGCCGATTTTCGTTAAAACCCTACACCTAACCACTTCTTTTTGATTTTTCGAGATGGTTTTTGATTCTCTTTCGCAAAAACATATTCTCTTTCATATTTTTTCATTCATTTCACCATATGTCAGTACATAATGACCTACCAAGAGTCCTCATGCAGTAGTTAAATTGCCTTATGCTTTTTCCACTTAAAACTTCCCGCCAGCCTGTCTTCCAATACTAGTGTGTTCGCTCTGTGTTTCGGTACTCGTAGAACCTCTCATTACTAGCCTTTTTTCAATAGCCTATTTTTTTGCGACCTTAAGACTTAAAACTGTTTTGGATTTTACTTGCCTAGACTTTAGCTATCTAACATCTAGTTTTTTTGTAGATTGTTGGTATGTCTCTGAGTTAACATCTGCTGCATTCAGCCTAATCCACTGCCCGATTTCCATTTCATATACTTTATATTCTTATTCTTGATTTAGATGTGCGTGCGTGATACAATTAAAACATTGTTTAGCGCATGCGTGCGTTAATAATATAATGAAAAATGCTTTTAGCGAGAAATACCAACCTATGGAAAAGATATCTATCGGTTGGTTGTAATTGACTTTAACGGATCATACGGAGGTTGACATGGTTCCGATTATTATAGACATAGTTGTTGTTTTGCTAGCTGTATTGTTTTTAGTTGTTGGCATAAAACGAGGCCTTATTAAAACCCTACAAGGATTTTTATCTTCCATTATAGTTATAGTTCTAGTTGTAGTTTCGCTAGTACCTGTAACTAATCTTGTCATAAACGGAACAGAGCTTGACAATAAACTTGCTTTAGAATTGGAAGTCTCCTTCGCAGAAAAGATCCCTAATTCATATGCAACAATTCGTTATTATGACTTAAATGAAGACGGAACAGACGAACTTATATACGAAGCAGGTAATGAAAAGCACGACTACGAAAACATCTTTGAAGGCTCTACTCTTAAATTCTTAGGCGTTGCCAAATTGCTTCAGCCAAGGATAGAGGAGCAACTAAACGCAGAAAATGGTCCCGATGAAGTATTGCTCATCAGTGTTTTAACTGAAACCATGACGAAATATATTTTCCTTGCCATAATGACAGTAATAATGCTAATTGTATACAAGCTAGTTTTGTGGTTGCTCTTTAAACTTTTGGACAAGTTATCCAGCAACCTGTACATAATGCATTTCCTAAACAAGACACTCGGTGGTATTGTAGGATTTTTACTTGGTGCCACGGTGGTTTTAATTATAGTCACTATTATCCAATTGCTTGCGCCTATGGAATTTATGGCTCCAGTAAATACATATTTAGAACAAACTACTGTTACAAGCTTCTTAATGGATAATAACTTCTTACTAAAATTCGTACAAACCAATGTTGATATCAGCAAAATCACTGCTATTATCCCCAAACGAGAGGGATAACGTGCTTTTAACTGTTAGACTGTTTTAGTCAACTTTGTGAAATTAGCGCCATATTTGTGCTAGGGAGGTTCTTAGATGAGAACAATTGGAAATCTCATAATCGGAATAATAATTGGTATAGTTCTAGTAGTCGGTGGAGTTGCTGCCGGCTTTTCCATACTTTGGACAAAAGAAGGTTCGGTGGGAACCACTATGGATTTAGTCCATAACTATTATGGCGAGTTCCCTATGAATCCAGGTGAAGACATTAGGCAACTAAGCTTAGGGTCATATGTAACTGAAATTCTCAACATGGTTTCAAACATAGGAGATGTGGAAGTATCTCACTTTGAAAAAGTAACAGGAACTGATGCCGTTTCTAAAGCCATCGCAGACATTGTCGGCATTGAGCCAGAAGTAGTACAGCCTGCTAAGTTTTCAGAGCTGGGATCAACTATTACGGATAACTTAACAGTTAGAGTTGTTCAGGATAAGTTTGAGGTCACCCTACCCGACATGCCAGTTTTTAGAGATGCAGAATTTTTGGATACTTCTTTAAGTGAAGCTTTTGGTAATTTAGATAATTATCCATTAGACCAGTTTATAGTTGTCGTATACGATGAAGATCCTGAAGAAGCAGGAGAAAGAAGTCCCCAGCTACTACAATCCTTAGGAAAAACCGCCATAACTGAGTTAAGTAATAACTTTGGCGAGAAACTAGATGATATGACATTTGGTGAACTTATAACCATAACTGAAGAGTCTAATAAAATCTTGCAATATATGAAGGAAACAAAACTAAAAGATTTAGACACAACAATGCGCACCATGAAATTAAGTGATGCCATTACAATAAATGAAGATTCACATGCTGTAGTACGAGAGTTAGCTGACAGTACGCTAGACAAGCTTAATGATACAGAATATGTAACAGGCATAGTAAACAGCCTTAAGCTAAGTGATTTTGTAAAAATAACTGAAGAGTCAGACCCTATCCTTAAGGCGTTACAAGACACTTCTATAGGCGATTTAGACACTAAAATCCCATCATTAACTGTGTCAGAAGTATTTAGAAACCCCTACAGCGGAGTGCTTTGTTTAATTCCTGACGATACAGTACTTCAAGACATACCAACCGCCCTTTCAGACGCCGTTGAAACCGCATCTCTATATACCTTAGTAGCAACAGGTGTTTTCACAATTGATCAACCTAAAGTTAAATCTAGAAACGTTATTTACAATGCTACTGTCGAAGACATTGTTAACGCTTTTGCTAACGAAAAGCTACCTTCTGAACAGGTGGAGTTGGTTGTTCTTTATGAAAATACTCTACCCTATTGGGCTACCATAGCATTTGGGGGCAGTATATTCAAAAAAGTTGATTTAATAGATTTAGAGCTAAAAGGATATATAACCAAAATAAACAAAGACATTACAGTTAGCGGTGAAACCAATACAGTAGAGGCATGGAATATCACCCAAGCAACCTTAAGCAATCTACACAAGTCAGCAGATCCACTGGAGCCTTATGCACCCGCTAAACATGGTACCGTATTCCTGCCTGTTGGAAATATTAACATTGTAGTGGAAGGCGACCCTAGCCCTGAAGCCACAGAAAACACTTTTGATAGGACATTTAGTTTTGACTTTAAAGCACAGGACGAAGCAAGCGATAAATCAAAAGTTTTAGTTGGGAATAACATTAAGATGGTAAACGATCGTGGTGGATATATGGTGTTTGCGAAAGTAGAAAACCATGTGTTTGCAGACACTGATGCAGATGGTGTTTTTACACAGCTTGTGCCATTAATAAATGAGCCGACGATAGAGCGCAATATGGTAAAGAAAACAGGAGATGAAGTAAGTACACCAAACATACTCATAGAGTACGATCCTACAGACGAGTAATTATAGGTAGTTCATCCTTACCTTAAAAATACCCACACTTAATAATGAGCGAGAGTAAGTAACTTCTATTTACTCTCCTTTTATTGAAAAATATAGATATCAATATACCACCAACTGCGTGCAGTCAAACTGCCTTAAATCCTTTAGATACCACTTCTCTTGAGACTAAAAGTCTATATACTAGATTAGAAGGAGTTACGCAAAACCATGGATATAAACATACCCGCAAATGTATATCTTAAAGACCATCTCGAATCCCTTGGATATATGTTTCCATGTGGCGGGAAAGGTCTATGCGGAAGATGTAAAATTGAAGCTCCACTTTTAGATCCTACAAAACTGGATTATAGATTCTTAACTAAAGAGCAAATTGGCGCTGGCATTCGTCTAGCTTGTGATAAATATGTAGAAAAGGAAATGAATATAGAATGTGATTTGCAACTTAAGCCAACACATAAAAAACCTGAAGAACCTTGCGCCTATGCTATTTTCAATGATGACTTTACTGAAATCGGGCTTCTGGATGATGGCATAATTATTGATAGTGTTTCACTTAAAGCACCTGAAGTTTCTGGAATTTCTTTAAGAGCACAATTTAATTCCAATGTCATAGAGCTATTTGAAAAATATGATATTGCAAAAGCAGTAACTATTGTGTTTATAGGGACCTCTCAAAGAATACAGGCTATAACTGATATGCCCCTCCCCATCCCCTTTGGAGAAATGTACGATGCTACAGAATTTCAGCTACCTGGAGAAAATTTATATATACCTGCCCTTCCGATTAGTGACATTGCAAGCTCTGATATTATTGAACTGTTAGATACCCCGGAAGAAACTCTTGTCATAAGTAAAAACTCATTTTTCTTCGTAGGCTCTGACATAATGTGTGTAACTATAGGAGATAACCCTAAAGATTCTATGCCTGATAACATTCACAACACACCATATATAGATTCAGACTTTAAACGAGCATATAAAGCAACACTAGAGTTTCTTATACATAAGTTTAAACCAAAAGATATCATAACATTTACTGATTCGCCTGTTGCGATGGAGTACGGTGCTAGACTAGTTGAAAGACGTGCTAGATATTTAGTTAGTGAGCTTACTGTCAGTAATAGAAAAAAGGCAACATTAAATAAAATAGCAAAACGCTGTGTTACCATGTCGCTAGCAGATAGCGATGAATGGCAAAGCTTTTTTTCAAATGTGAAAGACTAATACAAATTTTAATTTTTCAGCATAATTTATGCTACAATGTGATTATTAAGACTAAATAACATAGGAGGCAATTTATGATTCTTTATTTTAGTGCAACTGGGAACTCAAAATGGGTAGCTAACCAAATCGCCAAAGGTACTTCAGACACTGCTAAAAGTCTAACAAAGCTTGTAAGACAAGGCGTAACTCCTGAGAGTTTAGTTATAAAAGACAAAATAGGCATTGTATTTCCCGTCTATGCCTGGCGAGCTCCTCAAGTTGTAGTAGACTTTATTAAGCGCCTAAACATCCCTGAAGGAACATATAGATATGCAATTGCTACCTGCGGAGGACAAGCTGGTAAAACCATAAAATATCTAAACAAGGACTTTCCTACAGATGCAGCATGGTCGCTATTAATGCCTGATAATTACATTCGCATGTGGGATGTAAACTCAAAAGAAGAGATGATAAATAAGATAAATAGCTCTAAAGAAAAACTTCCTCAAATCATTGATGCTATAAATAATAAACAACATATTGTAGATGTTGATGAAGGAGGATTTTTTGCCCCTATTTTATCTGGCATAATAAATCGTGGTTTTGTAACCTTCCTTAACAGTGCAAAAGGTTATCATACAGACGATACCTGCACTGGTTGTGGCGTTTGCACCACCCAATGTATATTCAATAATATATATCTTGATGAAAACAATCGTCCTGTGTGGGGGAATAAATGTAATCAGTGTGGAGCTTGTATCCATAATTGTCCAGTCGCTTGTATTCAATACAAAAACAAGACTCAAAAACGAGGTAGATATAATTTATATCGAGACTACAAAGGCGAATAAGCTTTTATACAAAATCAGCCGTTTGGGAAGCATATTCAATCAATTTAGTTTCTATTATTTGATAATTAATAAAGGGTTACAAACAATGTAGCCCTTTACTTTTATACGCATTACCAGCGCCGACGCTATTTAATAACTTTCCAACGAGCATTGTTGCCAGTGCCTTCCTGTAGTATATAGCCTCGCTCTTTAAGTGATGATAAATATCTTTCTGCAGTGCGTTTACTCCTATCAATAATTAGCGATAATTCACTAGCATTCAGGGTCGGATTTTTCAACAATTCTTCAAGGATAATTTTTTCGATGTCATTCACCGTAACATTGACTGAAATGTTTTGCGTTTCTAACACCTCTTTATTGAAAGGTATTGTCACTATAATATAATTATCATTAATATCAAATGCCTCTTTACCATATCTGTCTATAATTATAGGGACACCATGCCCCGTGTGCTCAACGATATCTAATTGACTAAATATCTTCATTAACTGTAGGTTTCTAGGTTTACTAAATCCCATATAGAACTGTTCTTCCGATAATCCGTACGGAAGTCCGCCGTGCGATAATATCTCAATTCTATCATTGTAAAATGAGATTTGTGGTTCGGTAATGCTCCAATCATTATGGACTATTGCATTAACAATAGCTTCGTTTACACTATCATAATCATATAAATATGTATCAATTCTTGGTCTTACAGATGTATCTGTTTTACAAATATTTTCAGCTTGTATTCTATTCATCAACTGACGCAGTCCAAACAATATTGATTTATTTCCATAGTCACTTCTTTGCGAAATACTAGCCTTAGTCGTCCCATTAAATTTTACAAATATTAATGAAAATCTGTTATTGTCAGACAAAAGTTCTGCCATTATGTTGTACTGACCACTACTATTTATTAACTTTAAGTTTGACTCAAAAGTATCATCGTTTAATTTATAACCTTGTTCTAAATAATAATTTTTTAATGTCAAAAACGATAACTTAGGTAAATTGGTTGGAGCTGAAACTAACAAGTCTTCATCAAAAAACTTTTTCTTATAGCGTTCATTAATTTGTGCTACACTCATTTCTCTACAAGACGAGCCGATTCTAATCGGACATCCTGTGCTCGAAAATCCATATTTTTTAATACAGTATATCGGCTGAATTCCTTTCTTTATATTAACAACAATAACTGGCAAACCATCTATTACCTGAATTTCTGGGGTCACCATATCGCTTGCAGATGGTTCTATTTGTGTTGTAATTATATCTGCAATACTTCTAAGTGTCTCATCAATCTTTTCTGCTCCAATAACGGTACCGCTATCTTCAATTCCAATGTAAATTTTGCCACCGTCTGCATTAAGAAACGCGACTATTTCTCTTATTAATTGATCGTTATATTTGGACTTAAGCTCAATTTTATTTGATTCAATCAGGCTCATAAAATACCTCCATATTTAACTAGAAATGGTTATCATCTTTCATAACACTTTTTAGTAATCATATTATATACAACTTTGCGACATTTTTCAATATTTTTGCGACATTTTTTGTCGCATGATAGCTTTTTTTGTCGTTTTCTGCGACATTTTTGCCACAAATGACGTTTTTATGCTCGTTGGCGACAGTTTTAAGTTGTTATTTCGATGCTATTTGTAACATTTTTCGAACATAACTTAAACTTTGCGACATTTTTCAGTATTTTTGCGACATTTTTTGTCGCAAAGGTGTCGTTTTACTAGAAGTTGCGACATGCGACAAGCAAATCAAGTCAGTTGCTACTTAAATCGAGTAATGTACAGCCAGAAATGTTAGCTAAAATTATCTTTTAAAAACTGCAAAGCTTCAGCGTAGCCTGTAAATCCTTTACCGCATATTGTCTTGCTGGCATAAAGAGAAATATATGAGTGTTTTCTAAATTCTTCTCTTTCAAAAATGTTCGATAAATGAACCTCAACACAAGGTAGCCCCACTGCTTTTAAAGCATCTAATATAACTATACTCGTGTGAGTATATCCCCCTGCATTTATGATAATTCCATCGTATTTTCCCAATGCTTTTTGGATATATTCTACTAGTTCCCCTTCGTAATTAGATTGTACACAGGTGGCTTCCACACCAATTTCCGTGGCTTTTTCTTGTATGTATCCTTCAAGATCTTTTAGAGTTTTGCTCCCATATATTTCTGGTTCTCTAATTCCTAACATATTTAGATTTGCACCGTTAATTACAAGTACTTTCATTTTTCTACCTCATCTTTTCAATTGTTCCATATATTATATATACTTTAAGGGACCGATTGTTTTCAACCGCATTTTATTTTATGTGCGAGTCACTTCTTCAAATGACAAATTGGCTTCGACCTCATATGCGTTAAGCGTTTCATATATTGGCTTCCGTTTGCTCTAAACTATTCGAATTGTTTTATGAATTTTATGTATGTATCATTTACAACTTCTTCAAGTGACTGATTGTTTTCAACTGTATATGAACTAAACGCTTCATAGATTGGCTTTCTTTGCTTTGCCATTTGCTCTAAATTACTCGATTTACTTAAAGGTCTTCCCTCAACCGCAAGCTTTTCTAAATCTCTTTTTATGTACACTATTATTCCGTTTCTTGCAAGGGTATTTCTATTTTCGTCCCTTAAAACAGCGCCTCCACCTAATGAAATTATAGCCCCACTTAAACTTCCAAGATTACTAATAACTTTACTTTCAATATCACGAAAATACTTTTCACCCTTGCTTTCAAATATATCATCTATACTTGTTTTCTCTAGTTTTATAATTTCATCATCTGTGTCATAAAATGGGCGTGACATTTTATCTGCTAAAGCTTTACCGATGGTACTTTTCCCGCATCCTGGCATACCTACTAAAATAATATTATATCTATCCTTTTTTATGTTATTTATAACAGTTTGCGTATCATTAGTAGGATGGATCCCATATATTGCTAGCGCTTCTCTTCCTTGTTCTACTAGCATGCTTAGTCCATTATCTGAAGGTATATTCCTTTTCTTTGCTTCTCTGACAATGTTAGTAGTTAGTGGATTATATATTGCATCGTATACACCAGATAGATTTTCAAATCTCGTGATATCTATCGGGATACCATCTCCATTTGGATACATTCCAACAGGCGTGGTGTTAATGATTACATTAATTCCTTTGTGGTTGTAGACGTTATTATAGTCTATGGGGCCTTTCCTTGATACTATAATAATTTCTTTGGCTTTATGCTTTTCGGCTAAGTACTTTGCAGTTTTAGAAGTTCCTCCTGTGCCTAATATAGCAACCACCTTATCTTTTAATATAATTCCCGCTTTATTTATTGCATATTCCATACCTAGTATATCGGTATTATAGCCATATAACCCATCAGGTTTTTTTACAACAGTATTTACAGCACCAATACTACTAGCTTCTTCGCTTATCCCCTTTAGATATTTCATAATTTCTTGTTTATATGGAATGGTTACATTAAACCCGTCGCAAGAGTTATCGATAACGAATTGTTCTAATGCTTTTTCGTCTTCTAACTCCACAAGCGAGTAATCTTTTAATCCAAACTCTTTATATATATTTGGAGAAAGAGAATGTTTTAAAGTCTTCCCTATTAAACAATACTTTGTCATATCTGCCTCCGAAACTTTCCAGTTGTTATAGGTTAGAGTATCTCTGAATATCCACCTAAAAATACAAACTTATCGTTTATATTCTCTAGTTCAGCAATTAGGTTTTGAACTTCTTTTTTTGCCAAATTTGCTTCGAAATCAAAATAGAACGAAAACTCAAATGGTGAATTACTTATGGGACGAGATTCAAGTTTGGTTAAATTTAAGCCGAGCGTAGAAAACCTGGTAAGTAATTTGTTTAAACTTCCAGCCTCATGAGGCAAGTTAACCATTATACTAATCTTATTCGCACCTTCAAATATCTTGAAGTCTTTAGTAATGGCTATGAATCTAGTAAAGTTACTATCACTATTTTGAATATTAGGCTCTAAAATTGATAGTCCATATATACCAGCGCATTCTCTTGATGAAATGCAACAAACATCCTTTCTGCCACTTTCTTGCACTATTTTTGCCGCAACTGCAGTGTTATCAACTATATTAATCTTTAAATCATTAAAACCCTTTAAATACTCCGAACATTGAGAAATTGCCTGTTCGTGTGAGTATACTTCTTTTATGTCTTCTATGCTTGCCCCTTTGTTTGCTAGTAAATAATGTTGAACTCTTAACTTGATACCACGCACTATATAGCACTTATGTTTTCTTATCAAATCATAAACTTCATTTACACTTCCAACCGAACTGTTTTCAATAGGCAAAACCCCATATTCACACAAGCCTTTTTGTACCGCATTAAAAACAGCATCCCAATTTTTCATATGCATAATGTTCGATATTTTAAATAATCTTTCAGTAGCTATAGATGCGTATGACCCTGGCACCCCTTGACACGCTACCACACCAGATATAGGGAATGGTTTAAGCCCACAATCTAAACTTTCTTTTATGAGATTAACTGTTTTGGACGTTGTATCAATGATCTGTGATTGGTATGCTTTACTGGTACTAAAGATGGTGGTAAATACTTCTTTAGCATATAGCTTAAAATCGTCAGGTATTCCAGCAGTAACTCTGTTAATTATTTCCTTTTCTCTTGCGCTGTTTTCAATAGGCACATTATGTTCCTTCTTTACCGTAGCAATTTCTTTTGCTATCCCTAAACGTTTTTCATATAGAGCTACAATTTGATTATCTATGTTATCAATCTCATCTCTTAAATTTTTAAGTTCCATATCTTTCTCCTTGTCTCAAATGGACTTTGTTTTATTTGTATTGTATATCGGTCAACTTATTTTTATAACCTTTAAGTTCTTACCTTACTAGTACGTTATATTATCGGCCTGTTTATTAGGGTTCGAGGGTTTACTTTACTAGGACGGGATATTAATCACTTTGTTTTGTAATAACCTCTAGGGTTTATCTAGTATACAATCATAAATGGCGAGAGCTACTGCTGCTTCAACTACAGGAACTGCTCTTGGCACAATACAGGCATCGTGCCTACCTTTAATTTCAATAGTTGTATTTTCTTTTGTTTCTAAATCTACTGTATTTTGAATAGTTCCTATAGATGGTGTGGGCTTAACAGCTACCCGTAAGGTTATCGGCATACCGTTTGACATACCCCCTGTAATTCCACCGTTATTATTCGTTAGCGTAATAACTTTTCCATCTTTGTATTGATATGAATCGTTTGCATCGCTACCACGCATTTTAGTTATGTCAAACCCAGTTCCAAATTCCACACCTTTAACTGCAGGAATGGCAAATAAAGAGCTAGCGATTCTACCTTCTATGCCATCGTATAAAGCATCACCTATTCCTACTGGCATATTGAAAACAATACACTCAACGACGCCTCCTACACTGTCTTTTTCCTCTTTTGCATTCATTATTTTTTTAATTATTTCTGATTCGTTATTTGATAAAATGGGTAAGTCTTTGTTACTTACTTTTTCTATATCTTCTTGTGTTATGAGATTGTTTTTATACGACATAGCATCAATACCTGCTATTTCAGAAATATATGCCCCAATTTTTATGTTTTGCTCTTTAAGTATACCTTTAGCAATTCCTCCAGCTATGCATATAGGGGCTGTCATTCTTCCCGAAAACCTGCCACCACCTGACAAGAAATTCTTACCATCTTTTATCATCGCCGGGTAGTCGGCATGTGAAGGTCTTGGTTTATTAACTAAATTATCATAGTCGCTTTTCTTAGCAGTTTTGTTTTTTATACAAATATTAATCTCTTCTGATACAACTTTGCCATCTTCAATGCCTTTTAAAAAAATAGGTTCATCTAGCTCGCCTCTAGAGGTAGACCATACGTTTTTATTTGATCTTCTTCTACTAAGTAAATCGTTAATATCATCTATTGAAATATTGGTTCCTACTGGAATCCCTGTTAAAACCACTCCTATTTCCTCACCATGAGAAGATCCATATATATTAACTTTTATGTTATTAAAACTACGGTTCATAAAATTGTCCTCCTATCGCTCTAAAATCATCAAAGAAATCAGGGTATGATTTACTGACACATTGAAAATTAAAAATACCAGTTGATCTATCAGCAACAGATGCCAAAATGGTTGCTGCCATTGCCATCCTATGGTCATCTGGACATCTATAAAATGTACCGAATGGTCTTCCGCCAAGTATAACGAGTGTATCTCCATCTATCTCTGCAGGAATGCCAAAATCCCGAAGTAAAGATATAGTTTCTGTTAACCTATCGCTTTCTTTTGCTTTCAATCTATCACAAGAATAAATTCTAGATGTACCATTTACAACACCGAGAGTTACAGCTAAAACTGGCACTAAATCTGGACAATTCTTTGCATCAAAATTAGTTGCCTTTAACTTGCCCTTTTTTACATGAACGCTATTTTCTTTCCTTTTAACAGTAGCGCCCATTCTCTCCAGTATATCTAGAACTACCTTATCCCCCTGAAGGGAACTTTCGGATAATCCAGTAACTTCAACAGCACCTGCAACTGCAGCTAAACAAAACATTGCGGCAGCACTACTGTAATCACCTTCAACATTATATTCACCTGGTGAAATGTATCCATTATTTCCTTTAATTTCATAAAAATTGTCACCTGTAGATATATTTACATTAAACTCGTTTTGAACATTAAGGGTAACATCTATATAGTTTTTTGATACCTTTTCGCCGATAACTTCAATTAAACTCTCTCCTTTTAATATTGGAAGGGCAAGCAGTAGTCCAGTAATATATTGAGAGCTAATACTGCCATCTATAACATATTTACCTGGAGATATTGTACCACTGATTTCAAATGGAAGGGTTTCACTAGATACATTTAATCCTTTGCTTTTTAGTAACTTAATGAGTTCAGAAATTGGTCTTTTTGAAAGTCCAGCACTTCCTACAAACCTAGCTTTTACACCAAGAGCTGCTACTATTGGAAGTAGAAACCTAAGGCTAGAGCCACTACTTTTCATATCAAGTTCAATAGGCTTATCTGTTTTTATTTTGCGAGGTAAAGGTGTTACTAAAAACTGACTAACTGACTTTTTAATAATCTTAGCACCTAGCTTATTTAATGCCTCTATCGTTACATCTATGTCGTCTCCTTTAATACGTCCATTGATCAAAGTCTCTTTATCAGCTAGTGCTGCACATATAAAAGCCCTATGCGCTACCGATTTAGATGCAGGTACTTCTATAACCCCCTTAATTTTTGACCTCTCAATTACAATTACCTCTCCTTCTACATACTCTTTTAAATCTTCAAGTGATATCTTCCTAATACTACATTGCCCTAAATCTTCAATGTCAACGAGGTTTATAACTTCATTATTTTCCATCTTTTTATCTGTTTTTATGATCTCAATCAATGCTTTTGTAGTGTATATATTTTTAGTACTAAAACCGTATTTACTAATCATTTCCTCAATCTTATCAAACGATTCTTCTTTTAGCTTACCTGAGTTTTTTGCAGCTTTAGCCATTATATATAGACCTTTAACCACTGCTTCTCCATGTTTTTCTTGGTAGTTTGATGCTTTTTCTATTGCGTGACCAAAGGTATGACCAAGGTTTAAGAGTCTGCGAACACTTCCTTCTTTTTCATCCTTATTTACTATATCCATCTTAAATTTAATACATGCTTCAATTAGTGGTTTCTCTAGGCCTTGATTTGCAAGATTAAAGATATTTTCATTTAAAACTGCATATTTAATAATTTCGCCAAAACCATTTTTGTATTCTTCTATCGGTAGAGTGTGTAGGGTATCTAAATCGCATATAACAAACGACGGTTGATAAAAGCAGCCTGTTAAGTTTTTTCCGTATTCTGTATCTATCCCCGTTTTCCCACCAATTGCCGCATCTACCATGCCAAGAAGGGATGTTGATATCGTAATATATTTAATTCCACGCATATACGTTGCAGCAGCAAATCCAGCAATATCACTAACAACGCCTCCACCAAGAGCTATGATGCAGTCATTTCTAGTAAGCATATTCTCACTAGCTGACGATAAAATATCTATGTAAGTCTTATAGTTTTTACTTTGCTCTCCTGCTTCGAAAATGTGACTACCAACTTTGTATCCCGATTTTTCTAAACTATCTTTAACGGTGTTTAAGTAAAACTTTGATACATTTGTATCGGAAACAATTAAAATATTTTTGCCAGTTGCAATATTTTTTATTAACTTGCCAGTTTCGCCTATTAGTCCGTTATCTAGTAATATTTTACTTTGCGTATCATCTTCTTTTGTATCTTTTAGTTTTTTAATTCGGGCGTTCAACACATCTTCGGATGCCTTTTTCTGTTTAACCCCATCTTCGAGTAGTTTTGCCAGTTTATCTTTATCTTGACTATCAATTGCATTTCTATATTCGGTTAAATGCTTTTGTATTTCATCTATATGAGCTACTAAATTATCTTTATTTTCTATAAAAAGCTCGGTCCACATTTCAGGGTTTAACCTTGCAACTCTAGTTAAATCTTTAAAACTACCAGCAGAGAATCCAGCGTGTTCTACCGCTAAAGGATTTTTAATGTATGCACTAGAAACGATATGTGCAAGCTGTGAGGTATACGCTATCATTTTGTCGTGCACATCTTTATTTGCTACTTCTATATCTTCCGCACCTATTGCGATAAATAACTCTTTTACTGTCATAAGCGCAGGCATAGTATTTTGAACGGGCGTTATGATTATAAAGGAATTATCAAAAAGCCCTTCGACTGCATAATCAATTCCGCTATATTCCCTACCTGCCATTGGGTGTGTGCCTACAAATTCAATGTCTGGATATTCCTTTTTTAATTCTTCCATAGCGGCTATTACTTTGCGTTTTGTTCCTGCACAATCAATTACGATTGCACCGTTTTTAAGTTTTGGAACAATTTTTTTCATTTCTTCTATAGTTTTTGCGGGAGGAAGAGCTACTATTACTAAGTCAACTTGCTTTAGCATTTCATCGGTTAGTTCTTCTGTTATTGCATTTGTGAGCCGTGCTTTAATAACGGCAATTGGGTCAATATCTTTACCAAACACAAGATGTTTAGTTCGCGATAAAATCGCCTTTCCTAAACTCCCACCTATAAGTCCAAGTCCAATAATTGCAATGTTCATTTTCCACCTACTTATCTTAATTTTCTATCAATTATTTTAACTATTAATCTGTATCTCGCTATCTTTCGCTAGCCTATCTTATTATCCCCCAGATGTTAACATAGCCATATCTTTCTCTCATTATCCATCAAATATTTACCGCTATCTCTTGGGCGAACTCTCTGCATTAACCCCTTACTTTACCAACTGGCAGCAGTTTGACATTTATTGCCTTAATCCCGCCACATAGCGCTCACCATAGTATTTTAATTAGTGCCTACTTTAATCCCTTACTTTGCCAACTAGTGGTAGCATTACGTCTATTGCTTGAACTACCTCACTAAATTGTTCGGGTCTTAAGCATTGTGCACCATCACAAAGTGCTCGTGGAGGATCGTTGTGTACTTCTATAATAAGTCCATCTGCACCCGCTCCCACCGAAGCTAATGACATTGGTCTAACTAAACGTGATAATCCTGATGCGTGGCTCGGGTCCACTATTACAGGCAAGTGAGTTTTTTCTTTTATGAGAGGGATGGCCGACAAATCAAGAGTATTTCTAGTATATGGTTCAAAGGTTCTAATCCCTCGCTCGCAAAGAATAATTTTTTTATTACCACCAGCCATTATGTATTCTGCGCTCATAAGCCATTCTTCAATAGTTGCAGAAAGACCTCTTTTCAAAAGGATAGGTTTATCAAGTTTCCCTAATTCTTTTAGAAGAGCAAAGTTTTGCATATTTCTTGCACCAACTTGAATGATATCTACATCCATAAATTCTTCAATATGTAACTCACTCATTATTTCAGTAACAATTGGCATCCCCGTTTCAGCTCGAACCTCTCTTAATATATCAAGTCCTTCAAACCCGAGTCCCTGGAAGGCATACGGAGATGTTCTTGGCTTAAATGCACCACCGCGAAGTGCAGTAGCACCTGCCTTTTTTACCTCTTTTGCAATGCTAAGCACTTGTTCTCTAGATTCAACAGAGCAAGGTCCTGCAATTATTTGGAAGTTATTTCCCCCATATTTATGTCCACCTACTTCTATTATTGTATCTTCGGGATGAAATTTTCTATTTGCGTTTTTATACGGCTCTTGAATCCTTGTAACTGACTCAACTATATCTAAAGATTCTAAAAGCCCTATATCAACTTTCGTTGTATCACCAACTAGTCCCACAATTGTGTTGTTTTCACCTTTAGATATATGAGTGCTTAGTCCAATACTTTTTATCCAAGTAAGTAAATTATCAATTTGCGCTTGATTGCCACCTTTTTTAATTGTTACTATCATTTTATTTTCCTCTTATATATTTTTACTTAATTTATCCGATTTGAGTTTCTTAATACCTTTACATGTTTTTGTTAACTTTCTTATAGATTCTATATATTAAAAAAACCGCCTCTTGTGCGGTTTGTTTATTAGTATAAATTGATTATTATTACAACAGCAAAACTACCGCACTATGAAATGCTTTCCTCAAAATAAAAGTAGTAATAGTTGTAAACTGTAATCATTGAATTCATTATCTTTGCTCCACGGCAATTTGTGTATGTTTATTAGTGTACTACCAAGATATCCCTTTGTCAAGGCATAAAATGTATGGTTTGCTTACCCCGCAATGTTCGAGGGGCTATCTACCGTTGCACTTACTTTGATAACTAACACATTGCTGTAATATGTAAAGTAAATTGAAGTACTATGTTTTCTTGTTATTCTGTTTGTTTTTCATGTTTTTCTCAGCAATCCATTTCAATATGCTCCACATTTCATACGGTTATATATTGTGGATACTCTAACAGCATTTACATATATTTAATTGGTGGTAGACATTAGCTCTTTATGTGTTAAAATAAAATTAATTATATTTTGCGGAGCTGACTATGCAAGCGTCATGCAGCAAATGAAATATATAAAGTAATGTTGCTAACCTTTTTACTGGTTAAATTCAAACAGCATTATATACGAGGAAATTGCAGTGAAAGCGGTTGTAAAAGTATCAAAACTTATAATAACAATATTGCTTATTGCAGTCCTATCGGCATCAGTACTGGCTGTTGTTTCTCTGAATAATGAATCTTACGAAAAACCTTTAAAAATCGTGTTTTTAGGGGACTCTATAAGCGAAGGAATTTTGGGCCCCGCACCTATACACGAAAGGGACAGTTACGCTTTTTATGGCATTATTAGTGAAATAAATAAATATGAGGGATTCAATAGAGCTGTATCCGGGCATAGAACCTATCAGTTTGAAGACTTTATTAAAGCAGGAGATAAAAATGCATATCTTACTGCCACTCACATAAGGGAAGCAGATGTCATAACAATTTCAATGCTTGCAAATGACCTTTTACAGCTTGGTGCTTTTGACCTAGTCCTTGATAGAGAGCTTACTGCGACAGTTGCTACCAATTCACTAGCAAATGCTAAAATTCATTTTTATGCAGCTATTGATGAATTAAGAAGGCTTAATCCAAATGCACATATTTTTATGTTCACGCAATACAATCCCGCTATGGATGACCCATGTATGTTTAACGAAACCCGAATCGAAATGATACGGGAAACCGGTATGGAGCCATCGGAATATAGAGCCTTTTTCCAAATTTATATCGATATAATGAACGATATAATAAAAGACTATTTAGAAGAACATCCCGGCGCTTATCACATACTTGATGTTGCAAAAGAATTTGACGATATTTATCTAGAAGACAAAGTACGTGCTGGCAATTTATTATTTAGCGATGTACTTCACCCATCAAATGAAGGACATGCCGTTATCGGTGGAGTAATACAGAAAAAACTAGAAGAGCTTGGTCTTGCTAATAGAGAAAAAGCCCTAGCAAATTATAAAAATTTACGCATAAAACAAGCACATAGACTTTTTGATGGCATAATTGACGTTGATTCTTTAGTTAAAAAAGTAAACGATGCAAATAGTTATGAAGAAGTTACAAAAGTGTTTTTCGCAGCCACAAACGGTCATACTGTTAATAACAAAGACATGGTTTTAGCAGCTACTCCTAAGCAGCCAGCCACATATGCAAAAAACGAAACTACACTACCAATAGATAGCTTATCACTAATTTATTTTCATCCTACATTGGTTGGGATAGCCATAGATTACTATAATAGCTATGTGAAGTTTAAGACCGACGGAACAATGGAAATTGTACTATACTTAAACGAGGGAATTGTTCCTCTTTTAAATAACTTATTAGGTGGTATCGATTTATCACAACCTGATGAATATGATGAAGGTTTTTCTGATTTCGTAGCAAAGTATGGAGATTTGTTCCTAGGTCGAGATAAAGATAACTCTGCCGATGTTATCCCTACTATCAAAAACTCCCTAGGTATAGAACTTATTGGGATAGATTTTTCAGAAACACCTTTTGATGAGATAGCAATTGCTATTGACGAAACCGGATCACTGCCTTCTAGCTTTACTCTCCCACCTGATAGAGATTACGGAATAAAGATTACAGCCAGATATGAAATATCTAGTGTTACTGACTATGAAGGAAATGTACGCAGTGTCATATATCTTGGCAAAACCGGACGGAGAACAGACCCATATGTTATTATTGATGCAGATTTAGATGGAAAAGGAAATCCCGAAAAAATAGAAATGCGTATCGAGTTTTTACCCCTTTCTTTAGTTGCCTCAAATGGCGCGGATGCAGAATAACATTTCTATAAATAGCACTACTTTACATAATAATACAACCTCGCAGTATCGCGAGGTTGTATTTTGTTTAGTATCCAAATCTAATAGTTTAAGAAACCTACATTAAGCTGTTTTGGATTAATAGTTTTCCGCTCTGACTTCGAAGAAACTTTGTGCATAATTGCAAATCGGGCATGCCTTTGGTGCTTCTTTTGAGTCTACTAGATGTCCACAAACTCTGCACTCCCAAGTAGTTGTATCTGCCTTTTTAAACACCTTTTTAGTCTCTACATTGCTTAAAAGCTTACGATATCTATCTTCGTGTGCTTTTTCTACAGCCGCTACTGCTCTAAACTTTTTAGCAAGTTCTGGGAATCCTTCTTTTTCAGCAACATTAGCAAAGTCAGCATACATTTCCGTCCACTCATAGTTTTCACCTTCGGCAGCATTTAGTAGATTAACTGATGTTGTATTAATTCCACCAAGCTCCTCAAACCATAGTTTCGCATGCTCTTGCTCATTGCGGGCTGTTTTTAGAAATAGCTCTGCAATTTGATCGTATCCTTCATTTGAGGCAACTTTTGCCCAATAGGTATACTTGTTTCTAGCTTGGCTTTCTCCTGCGAATGCATCTTGCAAATTCTTTTCAGTTTGTGTTCCTGCATATTTATTGCCCTTATCAACTTCTTCAATTAAAACAAATTTACTTGCTGGTACTTTACAAACTGGGCAGGTATAATCAGCGGTTAACTCACCTTCTAAAATATACCCACAAACTGTACAACGATATTTTTTCATATTCCACCCCTTCGACCAACTAGTGATCTTACATATATTATTTTATTACCACCATTATATATTTTTTATGCTTTATAATCGAGGAATTTTGCCACTTTATGTAACTTAATCACTTACTTTGATGTAACGCTCGAAGGTATATCAACCGCCCTGCTTTCTATGACAACTGATAAACCTAATCAATTTCTCTGTAACGCTCAAGTATATGTCTAGTAATGCTCCAACTGACAACCTTAACCACAAAAAATATCTTTATGGATAATAACGAACCAGCATATATTATTTACAGAGAAAGGCCTGATGTATAAAGCGTTTATTTATTATTTTTAACTAAACAATGTATATATTCGACGGTTGCGCTTGCGGTTATGTTTCTATTTTCATCCTTATCAGCCTTGAATCTTCTATGTTCTTTTATCTTGTATGAATATTTGCCATACTTAGACATTATGTTTTTGATTGTATGCAAGCTCATGAGCCCTTCATTATTGTAACTTAAAAAGATGTACTTAAAGTTTGCATTTTTAATTAAGTAATCAAACGCCTTTTCTACAGTTCTTTTGGAACAAAATTCACTTTTTTGCTCTTTCGCTTCGCGCATCCCAGTAACACCTGAAAGAACTGGGTTGTCATACTTTGCGATTGTCTCTAACACATGATAGTTTGAACAGTATTGTCTAGCATTATATGGTGGATCGAGATATAGAACATCGCCTTTAATATTCTTTATCAGTTCATTAATATCTTCATTAAAAGTTTCACCAACTGGGCCATCAATAATGTCAAGAGGCTCAAGAACAAGCGGTTTTGCTGCAGACGCTTTTATGTGTTTTAAAAATGCCCCATATACTGAAGCTGTGTTTGCAACCTTATCAATAGAGTTTATTAGGCTAGCTAAATAAAAGAAATATGTCTTTTCATTAATTTTGCTTTCTTTGTATAATTGTTCAATTCTAACTCTTATTGCATCGCATTTTTTACCATTTTCATCTGTAAAATACATTCTATTGCTTCCAGAACCTAAACAGTAGTTTTTATATACAAACCCTTCAATTCCTTCTAATGAATTTAATTCTTCTAGGTACGAAGTATCGATAGAATCATCGCCTTCGATGTAATGTTTATTCATAACATAGCTATAATATTGAATATCATTTGCTAAAACCGTGCATCCGAGATTTCGGTAATATGCACCTACAACGCCAGTTCCTGCAAGTAAATCTGCAAAAACAATATTGTCGCCATCTTTATATCCTGTAATTTTACTAATAGTTTGGTGTAAAAAATCTAGTAATGAGTATTTTGAACCTATGTAATTCATCTTGCCTTCCTTATAACCTTGTATATTGTAGCCCTTACCAAAACAGACTTATTTAAATTAAGTATTTAGTGCATTTACTGATAGCCATTATTTATCATACAATAACGAATTGTTCATGCCTTCTATAATTTTAGCATATATCTTTTTATAATCAATTGATTACTATAAAGCAATTTTACTGAAAATAAGCACTAACTGCCTTACCTTATTCTCTCATAAAAGAAACAGTAATACAGCATATAAAAAACCACACTCGTTTGAGCATGGTTTTCTATTTCAATAAGTTTAATTATTAGTTTTTTCTTATTTAACCTTAGCCTTTGAATGCTTTAATCGCGGCTTCGTCGCCCCAGACAACCCACTTTCCTATTTTTTCAACAGTTGTATTTGGGTGTTCTTCTTTGATTTTCTTATAGTCTGCATTTGCTGCTGATGTTGAGCTATAAAGAACACCTGTCATGGAGCTCGTTAACTTGGTTGCTATGATAACACCAACAACTCCTTCTGCTTCTCTCTGTCCACCGGCTACTAAATAACCTGCTTCACTTAGGTTTTCTTTAGCTTTGGCGACTGTGGATGGTCCGCATGCTACTAAAAACATTGCTACTAAAACTACTACTAAAACTAATGAAATTACTGGTAATACTTTTTTCATATTTCACCTCCTAAATATTTTTATTTGTGTTACCGAAATCATTATATCACACGAACAAATAAATATCTAATTTAAAAGAGCATTGTAAAAAAAGTTCGGTTAAAAAAGCATTCTATTTGCGTTTAATCCTAAAAATCCATGAAGGGTTCAAACTTTGTAATTAATATGAGAATTAATAGTTCGGTTAAAAACTACTATATTCTCATAACTAACAAAACACTATGCCGAAGAAAACCATTTTACCAAATTCACTATGCTGATACTTTAAAACTTCGGCATAATACGCAAAACCGATAGTTATTTTATTCCTTTTCGTTCTTTATATTCCTTAACCATTATTTTTACACCTTCTTGCCAAGGCATTTTGGGCTCAAATCCTAATTCTTTTGTAGCTTTAGTAGGAAGGAAATAAAAGTCATGGCCTGCATGTTGAATACGCATTCTTGTGAGTATAGGACCATTTTTTATTCTAAACAGCTTATACACGCCTTCTAAAATACAAGCACCTAAATAGGCAATAAAATATGGGGATGATAGTTTGGGCGGTTTTACTCCTAATTCTTTTGATATTGCATTAACCCATTCTTTCCAAGTAATTTTCTCACCCGATACTATGTTGTAGGCATCTCCACCTGTACCAAATTCTAATGTTCTACATAATCCTTGCACAAGATCGGTTACATATACTCTTGACGTTAAATATTTTCCTCCGTCTATTACTCCCATCTGATTTTTTAAAATTGCATCCATAATTGGCCCTTGAACAGTTGTGTCTCCAGGACCATAGACTGTACAAGGACGGATACACACCGTCTTCATTTCTTCTGAGTTAAATGCTCTTACCATTTTTTCTGCAACCTTTTTCGTCTGAGCATAGAAACCTGTTGGAGTGTAATATACGCCATCTTCAGTTTCATTGACATGCCCTAATAATCCATGGATATCAATAGTACTTATGAATAAGAAGTTTTTGACACCACTATCTTTAGCCTTTTTCATCAAATCTTCAGTCATTACAACATTTGCCTCATAAAATTTTTGATATGGGCCCCAGTCCGAAACACGACCTGCTGCGTGAATTACATCTGTTACTCCTTCTGGAAAATCATATGGTTTTGATAAGTCAGCTTCTAAAAACGATAGATTAGGATTTTCCATTTCTTTAAGCTTATCTGCAATTTTTAAATCCATTGCTATTACCTTTGCACCTTCGCTTAAAATATATTTGACCGTTTCTTTGCCTAAAAATCCCGATGCTCCAGTTATTAAAAATGTGCGATTTTCTGCATTTTTAAATATCTTGTCCATATCTCACCTCCACTTCAAAATACGAGCTAGATAACTTTTCTTAATCTATACTTATAATATCTTACACATAATAACTTTTGTCAATACTGATTTTTTTAACGCTTTACTGCGCAATATTTTATAGATATATAACAGTCTGAATATCATGTCGCTAAAACACCAGCGTTAATATTTACAAGAGCTAGAGATGACAAAAATGTAGTAATCCTAATCTTTATTATGAGTGTGGCTTTTTGCCTATAAAAGCAGTGCTAAATGTAATACTGCACGAATCTTACAGTTAAGCTAAATGCGATTTACCTTTTCTTTCGTAAGTTAAAAGCCATGTTGAATATAACGCTAATGTAGATTCGGAAATCACGCTAAGTGCGATTTTCTTTTGTACATTAAAAGCAGTGCGGAATGCAATGTGACCAAAACACTACTTGCGTTATGAATTAGCGCCCCTGCAACAATGTTAATTAGCCCTAAAGCAGATAATATTATGGAAGTGATGCTTATCAATAAAGATAAGGTTATATTAATTTTTATTGTTAACAAAGTTCTTTTTGAGAGACTGAATAAGTATGGAATCTTTTTTATATTCTTAGTCATTAAACTAATTTCAGCCGTTTCCATTGCAACACTACTTTCCATTGCGGCTATCGCAATAGATGAATCAGCAACAGCTAAAGCAGCCGCATCATTTACACCATCTCCTACCATTAATGCTTTTTTATTATCTCTTTTGAGCTCCTCTATTATGCTTACTTTATCTTCTGGTAAAAGATTAGCCTTGACATTATCTATACCTACTTTTTCTGCTATCATCAGTGCACTTTCTAAATTGTCGCCTGTCAGCATAACACATTCTTTGTTCATATCTTTCAACTCTTTAATTGTCCATTCAGCATCTGCTCTTAGGGTATCGCTTAAAGTTATTGAGCCTATATACTTACCATCTAACAAAACAGAAACAACAGTATGTCCTAGTTTTTCTATTTTTTCGTATTCTATTATCGGGATTAAATCTTTAACATGATCTATTTTGTATACACCAACTTTTTTATCACCGATTTTTGCCTCCACACCAATTCCTAAAAGACTAACAGTTTTTGTGCTTTCTAAAATATCATAATTATTGTACTTAAGTATTGCTTTTGCTATAGGATGCTCGCTTTTATTTTCTGCTGAAGCTGCGTATATTATTAACTCCTTTTCGGATATCTCGTACGGATATACTTTTTCAACATTAATCTTGCCTTCGGTTATTGTCCCGGTTTTATCAAATGCTATAGTATCAATTTTCGTAATCTTTTCTAATGCCAGTCCACTCTTTATGAGAATACCGTTTTTACTAGCGTTGCCAATGCCAGCAGCTATCGCCACTGGTGTTGCTAAAGCTAATGCACAAGGACAAAAAACAACTAAAATCGTCGCAGCTCTTTGCACCGACTCAAGTGGTGACAGCTTAAATCCAAATAAAGATGTAAAGAAAACAACTATGCTAATTAGCAATGCCCCAATAACTAAATATGATGCCATTTTATCCGCTACTTTTACTACTGGTGCTTTTTTCTTTGAAGCTTCTTTTACATACCTGATTAGCTTAGAAATAGTTGTTTCGTTTGAAGGCGTAGTAACTTTAACTTCAATAGCTCCTGAAAGGTTTTTAGTTCCTGAGTATACTTGATCTCCAATGTAGCTATCTTTTGCTAAAAACTCTCCTGTTATATTTGAGGTATCAATAGCTGTTTCGCCGTGTACAATGATTCCATCGACAGAGATAATTTCATTAGGTCTTACTAAAACCACATCACCTACAACAATATCTTCTATTTCAACTTCCCTGAAGCCGCCGTTTTCCTCTTTACGTAGCGCCACAGTAGGTCGCATTTTAATGAGATTTTCAATTGCAGATCTAGACTTTGATAAAGTTAAATCTTCTAAAACCCCCCCTATAGCCATTATCACAGCTACTTCGCCAGCTGCAAAAAAGAATCCATGATTATGCCCTTGCACGGCATTAGTTTCTCCAAATATAACTATAAACCCTATTATGATACTAGCTACAATTGCCATAGTGACAAGAAGCGCACTTGTTATCTTTTTCCTTTTTAGGTTGTATAATGCAGCCTTAAATATTGGGGTCCCTGATATTACAATGGCTATCCAAGCAGGGTCCAAAACTGCTAGTTTATGTGACCCTAGTTTAGAATATATATCAAATCGAGAAAATATATAGCTTAATATCACGGCTATTATAGAAACAGCGAGTAGTAGTATAGATTTACTTTTTTTCTTGTTCTTTGTAGGAGCTGAACAACACCCTTTTATCTCAGACTCCGTATCGTTATGTGGCACTGAACAACAACTACAAATCTCACCTTCTTCCGAATAACTAGCTTCACATTCTCTTTTTGTATTATGTGATGTTAAGCTACAGTTACTTGTCTCGCCCCTTTCGATTAAACAACAACTACAAATTTCGCCTTCAGTTTCACGACAATCTTCCTTTTCTCTTTTTGTATTGCTGTGTGACGATGCTAAGCTACAGCTACTTGTCTCGTCCATTTCGATTGAACAACAACTACAAGTCTCCTCTTCTTCCGAACGATGTTCTTTACCGTCTTTTTTTGAACTACCGTATGAAGTTGCCTTGCAGTTACACGTTCCTTCTGTTTTTGTTAAGTTGCTTACAAATTCATTATTTTCGTTAACATGCTGATGCTCGCAGCAACAACTAGTATTCGCAGAAATATCGACTGTCTCTTTTAAAATATCTTTTTGGATGGCTTGCATTTCTTCAGCGCAGGCACATTTCTGCAAAATTGTTTTCCCATCACAAGATTTATATACATCACTCATTTTGACCTCGTAAAATAATATCGTTTGAATTTAAAGTAATGTGAATAGTTATATTTATTTTGAACATTACTCTATTTTATCCTTTATTTAGCAATGAACTTGTCTAAGATTTTACTAAACTTTTGTACTTCTTCTAGATTTCCAGTTTGGATACTTTCTACAATACAATTATTTAGGTGGTTCATAACTACCTTTTGCCCTACCTGCCTAATAGCACCTTGTATGGCTAAAATCTGAATCATTATATCTTCACACTCTTCATTTTCTTCCACCATACGCCTGATTCCCTTGACCTGTCCTTCGATTCTATTAAGCCTTGTTATTAAATTTTTATTAAGTTCATTCGTTCTCATTTCTTCACCTCGTATATACCCCCTACGGGTATATTAGTAGTAATAATAATATACACCCTGTCTGGCTAATCGTAAAGCGATATATCACTATAAATGCATCAACATCTTTAAAAATATCGGCTATTCTTTGGCTATAACCCAAGATTAGCCGAGAAATTCATTGATTTTAGCCTTTTTGGTAATGTATAATGGTAATATGAAATATATTTGATTGGAGAAGAATATGACATATATTACACGGCATTTAGAAGATGTGGTCACTAGGCTTAATAAGTCATTCCCTTCAATACTTTTGACAGGACCAAGGCAAACTGGAAAAACTACCATGCTACAAATGCTTGCTGAAAAAGAAAATATTGGAAGGCGTTATGTGACGCTAGATGATTTAACTGCTCGAGATGTTGCTCAAAAAGATCCAGCCTTGTTTTTGCAAATTTATAAACCACCAGTACTTATCGATGAAATTCAATATGCACCACAACTTTTTACATACATTAAAATACACATAGATGCACATAAAACACCTGGTGATTTCTGGATGACTGGGTCACAAGTTTTTAGTTTGATGCGTGGCGTACAAGAATCTTTGGCAGGACGTGTCGCCATCTTGCACTTATCTCCTATGTCTCAGCGTGAAATAATGGGCGAGACTCCTTTTTTACTCAACTTAGATATTTCCTCATTAATTAACGAATCGGAAAAAATAACGCCAATATCTACTACTGAAGTATTCTCTCGAATATGGAATGGTTCGATGCCACAACTTATCATCGACTCTTATGCTGAAAGAGATATATACTACTCATCATATGTTTCCACATATATTTCAAGAGATGTACGAGATATTGCTGGATCTGTTGATGTTTTAAAATTTCATAAATTTATAACCGCAGTTGCTGCTCGCACTGCCCAGCTGCTTAATTACCAATCCATCGCTACCGATGCAGAAATCGATGTTCAAACCGCCAAAAACTGGATGAATGTTTTGGAAACTCTAGGTATTGTTTTTATGTTACATCCCTACTCTAATAATGTTTTAAAACGCACAATTAAAACACCTAAAGTATATTTCTATGACACAGGACTTGTCTGTTATCTAACTAGATGGTCTTCTGCTGAAGTGGCAGAACAAGGCGCTATGAATGGCGCACTATTTGAAAATTATGCTGTTTCGGAAATAGTTAAAAACTATCAAAATACAGGCACAGAACCATATCTCTACTTTTATAGAGACCGTGACGGAAAAGAAATTGATATCGTTTTAGAAAAAGATGACAAATTACATCCTATCGAAATTAAAAAATCCGTAAACCCTGACATAAGAATTACACGCACGTTCTCTACTTTAAATAAATCACCTCTTGAAATTAGTACTGGTGCAGTTATTTGTATGGCAAACAATGTTTCTGCTTTTAATCGTGATAATTTAATTATTCCTGCCTGGATGTTATAACCAAAATCTTTAGTCAAATTCCACACTGCCAAAACAACACATGTTAAAAATATCGGCTATTCTTGGGTATCGCTCCCGGATTAGCCGAAATAACCAATGTGTAGCAACTATTATGCAACTTAAATACAAATTTAACCCAAGCTTTGAATTAACAGAGGAAACATAGGTAGCTCAATTTACTTTACATATTATAAGGTCGCGCATGCATTAAAAAAATCCTTTACTTTATTTTAAAGTATGTATATAATAAAAAAGCGTCGCAATTTGCGATTCCTTGCTCTTTCGAGAGCCAATAAAATGTCCAAAAGGAGGTAAGATGTCATGAAAAGAAAGTATCAATTGCTATTCATAATCAAAGATGGTCTTTCTGAGGAAGATACAGAGGCTCAAATTACTAGATACTCTGATCTGATTGAAAGTCTTGGTGGCGCAGTAACATTAGTGAACAAGTGGGGAACTCGTAGGTTCGCTTACGAAATCGACCGCATGACACATGGTTACTATGTGCTATTCAACTTTGAAGCAGATGCAACAGTTCCTGCAGAAGTAGACAGACAGATGAGAATCAATGACAAAATCGTCAGACAAATGATCACCCTACTATAAAGGGTAAGGAGAAAACCATGAACAAAGCTATTTTAATAGGTAATTTAACAAAAGACCCAGATTCTGGCCAAACAGGTAGTGGCATTTCATACTGCAGATTTACAGTTGCTGCTGATCGTAACTACACTAGTAACGACGGTACTAAAGCAACTGATTTTCTTCCAGTAGTTACTTGGAGAGGACTTGCTGACAACTGCAGCAAATATTTGAAAAAAGGCAGTAAAGTTGGTGTTTGCGGGTCAATTCAAACACGTTCGTACGACAAAGATGGTGAAACTAGGTATGTTACTGAAATAGTCGCAGACGAAGTTCAATTTTTATCCTCTAGAGGCGACAGCTCAGACGCAGATGTAGCAAGCGAAGATCTGCCTGACATCCCCGAAGTAGCCAATAAAAAGCCAAAGTTTGGTGGCACCGTACTTGATGGGAATGTCCCATTTTAATTATGATTTTTAAGGAGAAATAATTATGACAAAAGACATAGAAACTAACGACGTGGCGGAAGAAAAGAAAGAAGCCACTGTTAAAACAGAAAAGAAAGAGGCAAAACCTGCTGCTAAAAAAGTAGATACTGCCAAAGAAGAAAAAGCTGCTACCAAAAAAGCAGATGCAGTGAAAGAAGAAAAAGTAGTAGAGAAAAAGGAAGAGGTAGCAAAAGAAGCTCCTGCCAAGAAAGCTGCAGCCAAAAAAGATGATGCGGAAGAAGCAAAAGCTGAAAAAAAGGAAGCCCCTGCTAAGAAGGCTGAAACTAAAAAAGATGATGCTACGGAAGAAGCAAAAGCTGTAAAAAAAGAAGCCCCTGCTAAGAAAGCTGAGACCAAGAAAGATGAGACCGCTGAAGACGAAAAAGCTGTAGATAAAAAAGAAAGTGGCGAAAAGGAATTCCATGCTAGAAAACCTGCACCTAAAAAGAATGAAGCTGGAGAAACAGAAACAAAATCTTACGAAAGAAAACCCAGAGCCCCCTACCAAAAAGGTGAAAGATCTTTTTCAAGAGGTGGCAACTTCTACAGACAAGGGTCAAGAAGAAGAGTTTGTCCCTTCTGCGCAAACAAAGTGGATGAAATCGATTACATCAAATTAGCAGCAGAGATTAATAAAGGTTATGACCCACATAGCAAAGAAGATCAACGCCCCCGCTACATTACAGAAAAAGGAAGAATCCTTCCTAGAAGAATGAGTGGCGTTTGTGTTAAACATCAAAGAGCACTAGCAACAGCTGTTAAAAGAGCTCGTATAATGGGATTACTTCCATTCTCAGCTGACTAGTACTAAAGATAGAAATTAATAATAATGAAAAAGAATCGCAAAAACCCTGCGATTCTTTTTTTTGTCATGCATGGAGACGCTTACTAACTAACAATTACCTTGAAGAGTTTCAGTGGAGCTCTTGCCTTTTCTATCTTAATCTCTAATTCAGCGCAATTTTGTATGGGTCTAGGTAATATGCAAATTTTATTAAAACCAATTGTCTTACCAGAGTAAACTTCTTTACCAGCATGGAATACTTTAAAGGATTCTACCCGCTGACTAAATCTTACGTCTTCAGCTAATGTTATGGCATTTACAGTAGAGCTATCCATCGTTATTTTTATAACATTATCATCTGTTATGGTATAGGTTGCATCTATAACATTACTAAGTTTTTCTTCAATTATTTCTTTTGCCTCATGTATCCTTGCGATATATGCCTTAGGTAATACACCTTTATCATTGGGTGGCACATTTAATAAAAGTGTGGCGTTATTTCCAACTGATGTAAAGTAGCAACTAGCTATATTTTCTGCAGAACGCAAATAAAACTTCTCCCATAGTGGTTTCCAAAACCACCCTCTTTTGGTTACTGATATATCCATTTCTGACGGCCACCACACTAATTCTTTTCCTGCTAACTGAAAGCGTTCACCCAGTATTTTACTAGAATTGGTGGGATTGAATAAGGAATGCAATTTGTCATCTTTTGTTATTTGCTTTCTCCCTTTTGCCACGCAGTTTAAGTTATTTAAACCTGACATTTCTTCTTTTTCATCTTGCTGAGAAGCTTGAGCTATGCTTAAATACGACTGCAATTCTTTAGGCACGACAGCGTATTCGGCGCGTCTTGCAACTCCGCCTTCATTTCCAATCCACCTTGCATCTGGACCACAATTTACGATAGCAGCGTTTGGTTGTAAAGCCCTTATTAAAGCATAGTATCGTTCCCAATCATACTCTTGTTTTTTGCCGTTTGCCCCTTCGCCACAAGCTCCGTCAAACCAAAAACAAAATATATCACCATACCCTGTACATAGCTCTTCAAGCTGGTTACAGAAAAAGTCGTTATATTCCTTCGTTCCATATGTTTTTTCGTGCCGATCCCAGGGTGAAAGATATATCCCTAATTTCATGCCATATTTTTCGCATGATGCTTGTAGATCTTCTATAACATCTCCTTTACCATCTTTATAAACAGTATTTTTAATGGTGTAATCGGTATATTCGCTATTGAATAAACAAAACCCATCGTGATGCTTGGCTGTAATGATTATTCCTTTACTACCAGTTTTTTGAAGATCACTCACCCAGCTATCGGTATCAATATTTTTTAGTGTAAACACTTGAGGACTAACATCTCCAGAGCCCCACTCTTTTTTCGTAAATGTGTTAAGTCCAAAATGGATGAAGTTATAATATCCAAGATTTTGAAACTCTATTTGCCTTTCAGTTGGGGCTATGGATGTTATATTATCCAAAAATTCTTTCGATTCGACTATGTCTGCATCTTCTAGCGCATTTAATGCTAATAATTTAAGTTTAGCTTGATTGTTTTGATCCCATTTATCTTTCAAGTAGAAAAATGCAGTTTGTATAAACTTTAATTCCGTTTCGCTAATAATAACAGCAATTAGTATGACAATGAAACCAACTATCGTATTAGCACCGAATCGTTCGTGTAAAAACATTGCTGCGAATATTAAACCAAACACCGACTCTAAAGATAATATCAAAGAAGCTGAAATTGCTGACGTTCTTTTTAATCCCCAGTTATTAAATAAAAAGCAAACTACTGTTGCCAAAAACAATAAATACACTAGATACCATATGGTTTTAGGAGATGGTATTGTAGTAGGCGTTTGTTTCGTTATAAACATTGCAACCAAGCATATAATCCCTGCCGTCATCATTTGAGACATTGTAAAAAGACGGGTTTTTAACTTTTTACTCCACACCCCTGTAAGCGCCATTTGTATCGCAAAAAATATTGTGCTTATTAAAGTAAGCCCCTCACCCTTAAAAGTGAAGGATGTACTGCTACCACCTTTATCATATGACACTACCCAAACACCTAAGACGCAAATTAAGGTGGCTATTATGTTAAAGTTGCTTGGTTTTTTCCGTGTAAACATCCAAATAAAATAAGGAATTAATACGCAATATATTGAAGTTAAAAAGGAACTTTTGCCAGCTGGTATATGCATTAGCCCATAAGTTTGTGCTATATATCCAAGTGCTAAAAAAATGCCAGCAGTTACCCCTTTTACCAAATACTCTTTATTAAAGTCTTTAAGAGTTTTTCCTGATAAAAATATCATTATAATCCCTGCACCTAAGAGTCTAAGTGTTAAAAGAAAGTATACAGAAATATCGTCTAAGGCATCTTTTTGAATGGCAAACGTACTGCCCCAAATAGCAGCACTTAAAAACAAAGCTAATTTAGATAAAATACGTTTACGTTTTTCTGTCATAAAAATTTTCCTGCCTAATTACTAACCAATCACCACTGCCATGATATCTCATATTTTTTATATAAACAACCGCATGCTATGCGTTTTTAACAACAAAAATAATATAAGCGGTTATCCGGCAGTTTTGCAAAATTTCTTTTAATTTAATGCCTTTGATTTTTGGCATTATTATGTATTATTATTCATTTCAATGATTTTATTTAGTGAAGCTTAACTCATTTTACTTTCCTTGAGTTTATAAGATTTCTAATGTATTGTAATATGTAGAAGTTATAACTTTACTTTTTTGTTATACATAAGGTTGGGCTAATTATACTCACCTGGTGGGGGAATTTTGAAAAAAGTTGTAAATTTTTTAAAAATATTAATAACTATCTTTTTACTTGCGTCACTTGCTAGTTCAGTTTTTGCTGTCTATACACTTAATATTACTCCCGACAAAGACCTTTTAGCAGTGGACCCTAATTATATTGTTAAAGCCGTTGAGCCTGATGATGTTGTCGAACCTAACGATGTTATTAACCCCGTTGAACCAGGGGATGTTATCGAGCCTACTAATCCTAACGATGTTGTTAACCCCGTTGAACCTAATGACGTTATTGAACCTAGTAGCCCTGATGATACTGTTGAACCCACTGAACCTGATTATGTTGTTAAAAATGTAATAATCATGATTGGAGACGGTATGGGGCAAAACCATATAGAAGCTACAAGACGCTATCTCGGAGTAGATAAACTAAATATGGAAAAGTTGCCATATAAAGGCCTGGTAAAAACATCCTCTATACTACAAGGTGGAGAAGAGCGCCCTATTACCGATAGCGCAGCCGCTGCTACAGCGTTAGCTACTGGATTTAAAACACAAAATGGGATGGTAGGAGTACGACCCGATTATGCTAGATCTGATATAGATATACATTTACCTGAAAACCTTTTAACTTTACCTAATGTCACAGAACGCGCTATTGCTACCGGAAGAAAAACAGGCATTGTTGCAACTAAAAACTTAAGTGATGCCACTCCAGCAGGATTTTCAGCCCATGTTGCAGCTAGAGGCCAAGAAGCAGAAATTGCAAAACAACAAGTGTATTCAGGAATTGATGTGATGATGGGAGCAGGTTACAGCCAGTATTACCTACCATTAACTGATGAGCTTCTTGAAAACGGATATCAAATTGCAACCAGTTATGAAACTTTAGTGAGCTTAACATCTGGTAAAGTCTACGGCGGATTTAATTCTATTAACTACGACTCTATTGTTAATCTTGAAGTTATGGTCGAGCAGTCACTAAAACTTTTAGATAATGAAGACGGATTTTTTGCTATGTTTGAAGGTTCAAAAATTGATACTTATGGTCACAGCAACAATATTATGGGCGTAATAAATGAAACACGTTCATTTGACAATGCCGTAGGAATAGTTATGGAATATATTGAAGATAATCCAGACACTCTGTTGATTGTTACTGCCGACCACGAAACAGGAGGATTACAGGATAATCTCGACATCGAAGAAGGTATAATTAATTATTATAAATTTACAACTACTGGGCACTCAGACCAAGAAGTATTTTATTTTATGTATGGACATGGTGCAGAAACAGTACCTGCAAACATTGACAACACTGATATTGCAAAACTTATTTTTAGAGCACTAGGATAAAATAACAAACGCAACAATAATCCTGTTTATCTAATGCAACAACTGTTCACCTAATTAAATCTATGTCTTTATCCGTTTTTGAGAGACCTGGAGTAAAATAACAACCGTAAATATAGCCATAGATGTAAAAAGATCCTGATTACCTAATATGCAATGCGCTGGATTATATCCAATAAAATATGCCTAGAAACTTTCATCTCTAGACATTAACTGTATAAGGGATAGTTGCGCTAATTTTATTTTTTTGACACTAGTTTAGTTAATTCTTGTATATTGGTTTTCCCTACTACTGTTTTAGGGAATTTAGGAACGATTATTATATTTTCTACTTTAGGAATGGCATAGTAAATTAAGTTTTCTTTGCAGGTTTCCAATATCGCTTCACGTAAACTGTCTATATTTGTATTTGTAGATTCTACAAAGGCAATTATTTTTCTATTTTCCTGAATAGTTATACAATCCTTTACAGTGTTTACCTTTTTTATTGTGCTTTCTATTTCACTTGGAAATATCGTAATTCCACTAACTTTAAATATTCTCTTTTTCCTATCAAGAAAGTGAAGCTTTCCTTGTTCATCTATGAAACCTATATCACCAGTTTTTACATATTTTTCATCATCAATTTGTATAAAGCAACTGCCTTCTTCGTCCCCTAAATAGCCGTCCATTAGAGTTGGTCCAGCTACACATATTTCTCCGTTCGTACGCACTGGTAAAGTATTTTCGTCTTCATCAATAATTTTAAAACTTATTCCTCTTAAAGGAGGCCCCATGGACGTATTTTCTTTTTCACCTTTAAGATTGACACAGCAAACGGTAACGGTCTCGGTCAAACCATATCCTTCAGTAAGCTCTGCTATGCCACCTAAATTTTCAACCCTAGTATCAAATTCTTCTTTTAGCTCTGCAGACAATTTATCTCCACCTACAAACATATGCTCAAGTGAAAATAGCTTCTTGAAATCCTTATCGCTTAAATCTAATAACTTTTTGAATAAAATAGGAACCCCTGCGCATATGGTTGCTTTTCTACTATACGTAACCTTTACCATTTCTTTTGGCGTAAATCTTGGAATGAGTATTATTTCAAACCCATGTGAAAGCATTACATGCATACAAACACCAAAGCCAAATCCGTGGAATAACGGCATAACGGTAATGCACTTATTATGGTCTGCATCCCTGTTGGGAATAACATATGTTAATGCCTTGGAAAGCTCATTAAGAGCATAGTTTGATAGCACAACAATTTTAGGTTCACCGCTTGTTCCAGCAGAATGCATATATACCGTAACTCTTTGCCTTTCACATTCAAATGATTCTTTGAGTCCTTTGTGCTTCTTTAAAACTTCCGCATATCGGGAAACACTTTTGTTAAATTTAGGTTCCTTTTGTGAGTATATTAACTTTTTAATAGTAGGTAAATAATCGCTAACGCTAACTGTTATTACTTCCCCTTTAAACCCTTCTTTTAACACCTCTTCGTTTTCTTTAAAAAATACATCGTATACAAAAAACATTTTGGTATTAGTTTTTTCCATAAGTTTTACAACTGTTTTGGCAGGCAAAAACGGGTGCATAATGTTAGCAATTGCACCACATTTATTCATAGCATAAAAAAGTATTATTGCATTGGGGATATTGGGTAAATTCATGGCGACAACATCGCCATTTTGAATTCCATATGTGTTTTTTAATATCTCTGCCCAAAGATCAACTTCTTTAAAAAAATCGGAGGCTTTTATATTATTGCCCATATATGATATAGCAACTTTATCCAAGCGACCGGAAAATCCATTTTTAACAAGAGAATACATTTGTTGATCGGTATTTTTTATTTCTACAGCTTCCATGTTTTAATTTTAACCTATTTTAATATTAGTGACAACGCAACAAGAGCACTTCCTAAAAATAAATTTAATGCCAAAAATCTAGGATTAAATTACTCTTTGCAACCAACATTAGATTAATAAATGAACATATTAGTAAAGGAATTATTTCAGGCTTATTATTCTATGGGCTCTGCGTAGTAAGCAGCTAAGCTTGTAAACACATCAACTCCAAATATTAAAAAGTGGTATTCATCCGTTCTTTCAAATCTATAAAAACCTACCAAAACCTATAAAAATCTATAAAAGTTTCGTTAGGC
>DAONQC010000007.1:0-78862 GCA_035409945.1 Clostridia bacterium | reverse complement strand
GGTATCATAACACTACTTATGTTTATGAGATATCCAGGCATGTCTCTTGGTGGAAAGCTTGCTTACGCATATGTAACATACATATTATGGGACATGGTATACACTACAATTAATATCCCTTATGGTTCACTTGCCTCCGTTATAACTACAGATGAAAAAGCAAGATCTACCCTATCTATACTTCGTTCCATTGGTTCGGGTATTGGCGGCGTCGGTTCGCTCATTTTATCAGGTCTTTGTTTTGACAAGGTTTTAAACGATAGAGGAGAAGTAGTTCCCGTTATGAATTGGGAAAAATTAATTATCGGCGTTGCAATTTTATGTGGACTTTGTATTATATGTTTATTTGGATGTTTTTATTTAACGAAAGAAAGAGTCCCAGCACCTAAAATTAAATCTGAAAAACGCCCTAAGGCTGAATTTACAAAAGTAATTATTAGCCTAATAAAAAGCCGACCATTTCTTTCTTTATGTCTAGCTTCTATGTTTTTAATCACAGCTCAAATGTTTGGACAGTCCTACGGGCTATACTTAATGGCTGACTATTTTTTAAAACCCGAAATGAATATCGTAGTAACAATCACACAATATGTTCCAATGGTAGTTATTATCTTTTTCTCTAATAAAATTGCAGCTAAGTTTGGGAAAAAAGAATCTTGTGGCATTGGCATGCTCATTACAGGACTTGCGTATCTAGTCCTATTTTTAATAAAGACAAACAATGTTTGGGTATATTTAGCTATTAGTGTCATTGCAGGTATAGGTTCTAGCATGTTCATACTACAAATATGGTCCTTTGTTAACGATGTAATTGACTATCAATATGTCAAAACTAATAAAAGAGAAGAAACTGCAACTTACTCAGTATTTTCTTTCACAAGGAAGATGGGTCAAACTATAGCCGGAGTTTTATCGACACAAGCACTCGGTTGGGCTCTATATGACGGCGAAAGTGTTACTGGTCAATCAGAATACACTCAAAGCCAATTATATTTATGGGCAACTTTAATTCCAGCAATCTTTTATCTATTAATTGGACTCATACTGCTATTTTGGTATCCAATCAATAAAAATCGTATGCAGCAACTCCAGATTGACAAAGCTAAACTATATGCAAAAGAAGGAATTGATATAGATGGTATTGATGCCATTGTGGCTGAAGATTCCGTGGCCATAAAGGAAGAAAGCCTAGAATCAAATCAATTTGAAGAAAATACCGAATCAGAAGATAACTAGTCAGATCAAATATAAAGCTACTATTTGATAAGCATACAAAACAATGCTTATTAAAATAAATCAATTGAAGAAAATCTAGAATCAAAAGATAACGAGTCAAAGGAGTTTTAGGACTGCTATCTTGACAAGTATTTAGACAAAACAACTTTCATTAAAACCGCTTAATTTGGCTTAAAACCATTCATTTGATGCGGTAAAAATGAAAATAATAATACGAAAAACGAGGTGAAGTATGAAACAAAATCGAATTATTGAAAAAGGAAAACTTTTAAACAGTGATGGCGATTTAGCCCAGAAAGGCTACGCCACCAACTATGTATTAGAATACGATAGAAACGACATTAAAGCTCCAAAATGGAGAATTAAAGAATGGGATTACTACTATATAGGAAATGACTCATATGGCCTTGCCCTAACCATTTCAGACGTTGGACTACTTGGTACAGTAACTTTATCAATTATTGACTTAGAAAACGCTAAAGAAATTGCTAAAAACGGCGTTGCCCTTTTCCCAATGGGTAAGTTTAATATGCCTTCTTCACCAGAAATTGGCAGTATATCCCAAAAAGCTGGAAAAATAGAAATGTCATTTGAAAACGACGGAAAAGTTCGTCGCATCACAGGATTTTTCCCTAAAGTTGGAAAACAAAAAGAAGATGTTAAAATCGACATTACTCTAGATCAAGCACCAAAAGAATACATGTTTATAGCTACTCCATTCAACAAACCTAAACACTTTTATTACAATGCAAAAATTAATTGCTTAAGAGCTAATGGTGGATTTACTTGGGGAGATAAGTTCTACCCCTTTGAAAACGCTCCTGGTGTTCTAGATTGGGGAAGAGGTGTGTGGACATATGAAAACACTTGGTACTGGGGTAGCATGCAAACGTGGCTACCGGATGGAAAACCTTTTGGGTTCAATATTGGATATGGATTTGGAGATACATCTGCTGCAACTGAAAACGTAATATTCTACGATGGAAAAATTCACAAACTAGAACATGTGAAATTTAATATCCCCGGTGAAGATGAAGGAAAAGATGATTATTTAAAACCTTGGACATTTACATCTTCCGACGGCAGACTCGAGATGGACTTTGAACCAGTGTTTGATAGAAACTCTGAAATCAGAGTTGGTCCTCTTGCCATGATGCCTCATCAAGTATTTGGAAAGTTTTCAGGCACAGCAATCTTAGATGACGGTACAAAAATTCAATTCAAAGATGTTATGGGCTTTGCGGAAAAAGTACATAACAAATGGTAATAAAATAATAATTATTCCTAATTTAGATCAAAACAAAAAGGCTCTTGCAAAACGCAGAGCCTTTTATTATATCTTTATAATTTGGTAGCCCTGGCTACATATTTTGCCTTAAAACATTATTTTTAGTCTCCAGGTTCTTTCGCTATCTCGGCTTCCACCCCATCTGATAGTGACTTCAAACCACTAAGTTTACGCTGTATTTTTTCCATACGCTTGTATGTTGAGCCTATAGTATCTGATAGGTTTTCTACCTGTTTTTTACTCTTTGTAGCATCATCTGCAAATTTTGTAAACTCAATACGGAAATCCTCCAACGCCTTTAATATTTCAACGCTGTATTTCTGAACTTGTATCGTCTTAAATCCAATTCTAAAGCTATGTAACATAACTGATATGCTAGATGGCCCTGCTATTATGACAGAGTAGTCTGTTTGTATTGATTGTACTAAGTTTGGAATGCTCATAACTTCGCTATATAAACCCTCGCTAGGTAAAAACATAATTGCAAATGTTGTAGTGTTGGGAGGATTTATATATTTTGTTTGTATGTCTTTTGCCATTTTTTTCACGTCTTTAGCTAGTTCGGCTCTATTATCTTTTATTTTATCTTTATCATATTCTGCTCGTGCATTAAGGAGCTCTGTATACGATGAGGTTGGGAATTTAGAATCTATTGGAAGATATACAATTTCCCCATCGTTTTTACCGGGAAAGCGAATAGCGAAATCAACAGCTCCTGACTTTAGCTTATCCCCACACTTGCTTTGTTTTTCATACTGGTCTGCAGTTAAAATATCTTCTAATATCATTTCGAGCGATTCTTCCCCCCAGTTGCCCTTAGTTTTAGTTCCAACCAGCAACTTATTTAAATCCGTTATTCCTTCCGTCAATTTATTCATCTCACCTATTGATGTAAGTAAATTAACTATTTGTTTTTCAACGGTAGCAAAAGATTCGTCAAATTTCTTATTTACTGTTTCGGTAAGCTTATTATCAACGACTTCTCGCATTTTATCTAACTGTGCTTGGTTTCCCTCTCTAATTTCTTTGAGCTTTTCATTCAGTTCGTCCTGGATGGCTTTCATGCTCTTTACATTGTTATCTTGTAAGCTACTTAGTGAAGTCGACAAATCTTTGTTTGTTTGCTCAAGCCATTTTGCTAGTGTTTCTGTAGAAGACCGAGTACCTGCAGTATACGTATCTTTAATGGAGCGACTCTCAGATTCTAATGCCTTTTTTATATCCTCCGCTCCGTCAGAATCACTAGATAAGTTGCCTTTTTTTAACATAGATACTAAAAAGAATATTGCTCCTAAAGTAAGTAGAGATATAATTAGTGAAATTACTAAAATTGTTGTTTCCATATCCTCTCATATAATAATGCTGTTTGAATTTAACCCATAAAACGGTTAGCAACATTACTTTATATATTTCGTTTTTTGCCTAACTACTATATAATTAGCACTTAGTTTATTAGACTTAAACTTATGATAACGTAAAAATGCGTATTTTTCAATATCTCAAAAAGTCGATGGGACTTTTTTAGGACAACAGGTCGATGGGACTAAATTTTCTTTGAAATCTTCTTATTTTAATACAAGGAAATATCTAGCAGAACTATTTTCAAAACCATCTACGTCAAAATGCCACTAATTTCCATATATCAAGCCTTTTTAACATGACAAAAAGGACCTAGGTTGTTAGCCTAGATCCTTTTTATGATTGTAGGTTGATATAAAATTACTTTATCTTATCAAACTTGTCTGGGTTGTTTCTTACAAGCACATCCATTGCTTCTGTACAAATTCCAATCGCTTCATCAATTATTTCAGGTGTCATAGCATAGCAAATGAAGTGATTGTGGTGGTTAGTTAAGAACACACCTCTCTTAACACACTCTGCTATCCATTCTTGATGTAAACGGAAGTTTTTAAGCTCATCATCTATTCTTAAGTAAAACATTGCTGGATGCCCTGAAGCGATTAGTGGAATATTTCTCGCTTTTGCTGCCTTTTGTAAGCCAGTAATAAGTCTTGTTCCCATTTTTTCAAAATGCGCTACAGCATTTAGTTTTTCCAATTTTTGTAAGCAAGCAAGTCCTGCAGCAAAGGGCACTGCACTTAACCAATAAGATCCAGTATAAGGAACAGTACTAGCTGCGCCCTTTAAAAACGCCTTCCCACAAAGTGCGGATACATTATATCCATTAGCTAATGCTTTACAGAATGTAATTAAGTCAGCTTCAATACCAAAGTAAGTATCCGAACCATGCATATCCATTCTAAAACCACAACGAATGTCATCAAATATCAAGATTATGCCATTTTCTGTACAAATTTTCCTAACTTCTTGCCAATACCCTTCCTTTGGTAGTTCATTATCTGTAAAGTTGCCATGCATATATGGAGTAGCAATTAAACAAGCAATTTTGTCTTTATTTCTTGCAATGACTTCTTTTAGTGCTTCAATATCATTAAATGGGATATATAATCCGTTTTTACAATCTTCCTCTATTGTTCCTGGGGTGTCAGGATGTTGCGTCCAAGGCGCCACACCATGGTAATAACCTTTTAGAAAGATTATCTTTTTTCTACCTGTATAGTAACGAGAAATCATTATAGCAAACGAAGTAACATCGCCACCATTTTTACAGAAGAAAGCCCAATCTTTCTTCACTAGTTGAGTTAAATATTCTGCAAAATCCACTGTTACTGGTGCTGGAAGTGTCATACAATTTCCAAGCTTTGCTTGTGCTTGTGCAGCAGCATCTACATCTGGATCATTATATCCTAGTATGTTTGGTCCGTAAGCGCACATAAAGTCTATGAAGCGGTTTCCATCAACATCCCAAAATTCTGCTCCCTGTCCTTTTGCAGCAAAGAAGGGGAAAGCCGATGAAGGTATCATACATCCTTCTGCAGGACCTAAATGGCCATATACTCCACTCGGGATGACCTTACCCGCCCTTATCATTGTCTCTACATTTTTATTATAAATATATGTCATTTTTGTTCTCCTCCTCTCTCTTATTGTAAGTATTTAGGAACTATGTTAAGTATCTTGTTTACATTATCTAGAAGAAGCATTTGTCCCGCTGTTTCTAAAGTACCTGCGCTAATACAAGACATTGCGTCTATTTGCCCGCTTATGAGCCCCCAGGCAGTGTCTATATCGCCAAAGGTCATAAACGCTCTTGGCTTTGTGGATTTTTCAAGCGTTGCAAAGAGCTGCCCATCTTTTTTTGTTAAGGTAGCATATGCTGCATCTCTGATTGCTACAGAAATTTCGCCATCTTCCAATCTCTTCATTGCAAACCTTGCGATTCTATCGTTATTACCAACCTGGGCAATGCCCTTGACCATTGCATAGAATGATAAAACAGTTGTAACTTTCTTTTTTTCTTCGTTTGCAAATTCCGTCCTTCTTAAGACTTCCGTCATGCCAGCTGTTAAAACATTGAAAGGGCTTGTTGGTTTACCCATAAACTTTAATGCCTTTAGAATTCCTGGTAGCGTTGGTATTGGCATTGCTTTCCCATCTACAACATTGTTAAAGAATTCTGGGCTCTTACATGGCAAAACTATGTCTGCACGCTCATTGTTCTCACGCGGAAAAACCCTTACATTTCCATCTTTGAACTCAATTAGTCCGTCAGGTCCATCATTAACTTTAAACCTAACTACAATATTTTGCTGCTTGGCAATTTCTTTAGCCTCTGGAACCAACTCCACATATTTTTCTAAAGTTCCGATAGCAGCGTATAAATTTACAAAAGCTTTTGTTCTTGCTGACATTTCTTAACCTCCTTACTAGGGACATTTTAATTCCCTCTTTCATAAAAGACTCCTCTTAAAATTAAGGGTCCTCTAATATTAATAATACTCTTTTAAGCGTTACATTTCAATACACAAATATTTTTAGCAACTAAACCGTTGCAGTTATCATAGAAATCCATAAAGAGTTCAATCTTTGCAATTAACATGAGAATTACAAAACCTTTGTATTTTCTTACAAATACTATCTAGAGCTGCACTTGTCCTATAACACTCGAGGGTTAGTAACTAGCAAGGTTAAATTAGGAATACACCAGAAATCTTGTATAACCTGTTAGATTTTGATAGGATTATGCGAACGGTTACTAACCGTTGCACGCATGTTTGTTTAGATTATTTTAAGAGCTTTAATTTAGCATTTAGAAGGTAAAAATTAATAACCTTACTGCAAGAAAAAAGGCTATTAAAAAATCTTAGTTTCTTAATAGCCCTTCGATAATAATTAATATTTTTATTTCCATTTTCTGCCATAATTCTGTACAGTGCGAGGTGGAGCCACTCTTTCCTCAGGTCTGGCTGGGTTAGAAGGAGGCGGTGCATTGCCAGCTGGTATACCATGGATTCCCTTTCTGACAATATTTTGTTTATGGCTTCTGTTATATAGTCTCAAGAACCTTCTCTTACGAATAATCATAACTAGTATGACTACAAACATAACTCCAAGTAATGCGGCGCCACCATAAGCTAAATAAGTTAACATATTGTAGTCAAGTTCTATGCCCGCAATTGAACCATATACTTTTTCATCTTCTGGTCTTACTACAATATTAGCAGTTGTTGCAAGAGCATATGTATCAAGTCTATTAGCACCAAAAGAAACAGTGGTTCCTGTCTTATCAATCATTACACCTTCTACTGGGGTTATCGTGCCATCCGAATGCACTCTATATACAGCAAAGCACTTATAATCTCTATATTCTTCTGGGATAGGTAATGTTACCGTAATATCTCCAGTATCATACTGCGAACCAACACCTTCAAGGCCAACTTGATATAAACTCATAAGAGCTCTAGACTGATTTGCTGGGAGCACATCATATAATGTCTTCTGCACTATTTGATACTTTTCAGTGCTTTGAGCAAATTCAAACACTGCTACTTCAACATCACCTTCGGCAACAAGCTTTTCGCCGTATATCTTTACGCCAGTATCTGCATCTTGTAGTTTTAAGACCTCGCAAATCCTCTTTAACTCCGTTAATTTATTTACTAAGTTGGGGGTAAATACACCCTTTTGATCTACAGACAAGCCCATGTACGCTGCATACACACCACGCACAGTTTCATAGTCTGCTCTTGTAACAACGTTGGTTGCGGGTAATGAAATTGTCAGTTTTTCGATATTACGAACTTGTTGCATAAGCGAGTTTAGTCTTTGATATTCGCTTAATAGTTTTTCATAATATGTGTTATGTGTACCTTCTCTTATCTTTAGTTGTTGCCACTCTGGATATACAGCCAATGGGTCTGGAGAAGTGAAATAATCAATGTACTTTTTCATTTCAGGATAGTCAGAAGCTAACTCAAAGCTTGTTCTAGCATTAATCCCTTCGAGATAGTTTCTATAGTCTTCAACTTGCTTCTCAAGAGTGTACACCCTATCTTTAAGTCGAGAAATGGTTACCCTAAAATACTCACTTCGGGACTCGGTTAATGCATTTGACTGAACTGCACTGTTGTATTGTTGCTCGAAAATATTTAACATTTCAAGATGTTCGTCTTTCAGTTCAATGCTCGTACTTTCGCCACTTACAGTTAGAGGGAATATTGTCATATAGAACTTTAATTCTGCCTTATTACCAGCCTTATCAGCTACTACAATATGCACTAGTCCGTTGTTACTATTATCAACAGTATTTGTAGCAATTATCATACCGTTTGATAATGGGAAGTTATTATACCTTGCATAGTCAAGATTGTCTTCAGTATATGTAATTGCTTGGTCTATGTAATAGATATTTGGGTCCGGTCCTGAAGAATTAACAATGATCCCCGAATGAATCACTGGGGGCACAGAGTCTATATTTACCAAAAATTCTTTTGTAACTTTTAACCCAGCTTGATTTTCTGCTTCAACGACAACTCTAGATATTAAGTTGAAGCTGAGAGTGGAACCTACTTCCCAAACAGACTTGTTTTCGGGAGTATCATAATCATAGTATTTATATTCAACAGTCGAAGCTGATTCGTTAATTACTTCTCTACTAATTACCACTTCAGGCGCTTTAGTCCATTGCCCAGACTCTAGTCTCCTTCCCTGTACGCCTGCAGTCATTTCTTGTCCTACTAGTTTAAACTCAGGCATTATCTTGTCTATGTTAAATTTGAGTTCAGTCATAGAGAATGACTCGTTCGCATAGGACTTTGCTCTTAATTCTATCGTTATAGTGCCGTTACCTTCACTAAAATCAGCCGTTTGAGTGGGAGGGATAATATCATCTGTAGAGATTTTATTAGACTTCATATGTTGAAAATCTTCAGTGTTTTTAATTCTATATTGATAAATAACCCCACTTGGTATGTCATCATTTCCAACCACTTCAACTAATATTGCACTAGAGTACCACCTAGTTTTAGCATCTTCTATACTAATGTCAGAAACTTCAGTTGTGCTTAATTTTATATTCTCCATTTCCAACCGCGGCCTATTAATGTCTATCTTTAGAAACGCCGCCCTATCTAACGTCTTTTCTGCGCCAGATTGGTTAGTTATTTTGAACTGCACTGTTCCCTTGAAATTGATAATTACTGCATCTGGATAGTTAGGATCTGGCTCTCCAAAGAAATGAAGTAGGCCAATACTATTACTGGGTTTTGGTGTGGTATTGTATTTTACCCAGCCACCATTGTTTATCTTATACCAATAGTATACAGCCGTTTCAGAGGTTGCTTTAATGCTTACCGTTGCTCTGTCTGTCCAATTAAACCCATAACTATCGCCTGTTGCAATACCCGTTGTCCCACCAGATACAGAACCTATTGTAGCGTTAATTTCCGTTGTTTCCACATACACGCGTATTCTATAAACTATGGGATCATCTAAACTTAATCCATTTTTTGCATACATCCAGTAGTATTGACCCGTTAGGTTATATGGTTGAGAAAGTTTAGTCCATCCCGTAGCGGCCACCGAAGGAGCCACAGTTTCTGATTGTGAAGATAGTCTGTAATAAAATTCAATTGGAGCCTTTTGTTTAAAAATGCTATTAGGATTGTTCAAGGCATCTGTCTCGGTGCTGATGAGAGCAGGGATTCTAGACTGATTGCCAGTGGGATTGTAATTATACACTCTATATTCATTTCCTGTCCCTTTAACAATTTCACCACCCTTTGCAGAAATTGCATATGTTACGCTAGGAGTAGAAGTGTCCATCTTAACTGGTGCCGTTACTGTAGCACTAGGATGTCCTGCTGCATTAATAGCGCGGAATATAATAGTCCCGTTATAACTTCTATATTTTTTCACCGAGGCTGGATCCGACTCATTTTCAGACGCATCATCTAAGCGCTCTGCATCGTTGAAATACCACTTTATTCCGTCAAACACGAATGCCGAGTCCCCTTCAGCATCAACTATTTCGTCTATATCCATCCATCTACCTGCATTAGAGCCCACAGTTAATTGATACTGATATTTTGTTATTACAATTGGGTCTGTTTCATACTCGGACTTAGATTCATTTGTTAAATTAAAAGCGACAGCTTCGCCAGTCCATGCTAAACCCGGACCGCTGACACTTATTCTATAATTTCTCACATCATATTTCACATATATGTAGTGTGTTCCTGTTCTTTGAATTTCTCCGGTTTGACTCTCTGTTCTCGACTCAAGGTAGTAAATATATTTAAATTCACCTTTACCGCCCTCCAGTGGCATCGTTATAGTCATGGTTTCACCGTCACCTTGTGTATACGCTTCTGGTGGCGCATAGGGGTTTGTAACAGAAGTGTATGGTGCATAGAAATATCTAAAATGACCTGCATGGTTAGTAATAAACCTAACATTAATGTTTTGTGCAAAGGACCTAGTTCCGTCTATGGGGATGTTTTGTTCTATAACTTCTCCATTTGAATCAACCAAATCTGCTTGTATTTCAGTGAAATTGATTGTGCTGGTATCTATGTTGACTGGCACTTCTATAATCCTGTGTAAACCTGCACCACTTTTTAGTTTATATCTATATACCCGCGCACCTTCTTGAGCAATCAAAATTTCAAATTTGCCATCTATTTTTGGCACTGGAGTGGTACTTTCCTGTTCCTCCGTAACCATGGGATGTAATACTGTTCCAGAAATATTTGTTTCTGGAGTAATAGTTATGGTTACCTCTCCTGCAGCCCAGTCATTTGGTCCTAGCACACAGCTTGGTCGCCCTGTTAAAACTGTTTTCACTTCTGCTAAAGGTTCTTTAGTATCTAAATTCAAAGTCCTAGTTGTAAGATTTGCGCCTACTGAATCTTTTTCCACTCTGTTTTTAGCCTTATCATATATGTAGAAAGAGTATGTTTGACCATCTAATTCTTTGCTTATCTTGACTGTAAATACGGCTCTACCTTCTTCAACAGGGACTCCTTCAGCAGGGACCCTTGTATATGGTAATTTGACTGCTTCTCCCATATTCCCAGTAACATACCCATAAATTTCATATTCACCATCGATATTAAGATGAACTGGCAATGTAAAATCAACTGAAACGGGTTGGTTTGCCCAAATTTTCGTGTCCCTTGGCACAAGACTAGCTGTCGGATTATAGTCCTTAACAGCCATATCTACTGCAAAGTTTTCTTTTAAAACACTCACTGTAAATGTTTTTTGATCCATTGTGCCCGCACTTGTTCTGACTCTTATTTCATACGTCCGCCTTACAATAGGTGATGCATGTGTAGCTATATGCTCTAATATGTAGTTGCCACTAGTGGCTGGAATGTTAATCCACGGCCCAGACGAACTAGTTCTATATTCAAAGTAAACGTTATTTCTAACATCGCCTTGCGTTGCATCGTTTTTCAATGTAAATCTTATTCTATTTTGGGCATAACCTGAACGCGTACCAGTTCCAGCAGCTACTCCCATTGACACAATGGTCGTATCGTTGCCATCTTTAGCCGACAGATTAAGTATCGGGCTAACTTTATCTATTAACGCCACAAAATCGCCACCAAAATATTCGATGCCCGATCCGCTTATAGAACGGAAGGAAATTGACATACTCTCACTTGCGCGGAAAGAAAAACCTGCACCATCTGCATTCATGTCGGTCCAACCAGTTTCGCTCAAATATTGATATCTCGCTCCTGATGGAATTGCCAGCGCTGTAGACGGCGTCACAATGTATTTAACATCTACTGGCGACCAGGAACCTCCTAGATACTCAGGGCTTCCCATCATCTCTTTTATAGCCCTTACGTCAAATACAGGTTCGACTTTATCGATGAACACTTTCAAATCGCCTTGATAATTTCTGTATACATTATCAGCACCAGATCTAGATCTTAATCCCACTTTTCCGCCATAGCTCTTTATAACACTTTCTTCACTTAAAATCGTTGCAGTATAGCTTTGAGTATCTGCATTATACGCAAATGGCATTTCATTGCCTTCTTGAACCCCGCCCGCCCCTTCACTGTAAAGCGTGTAATACACCATGGTTGTTGGGTTGGGAGTCCTTGTCTTTACCTCTAAAGTCACGCCAGATGAAACCCACTTTTGTCCCACCTGATTTGCTATAGGATATTCTCTGTCAACAACAATTCCATCGTTATATGTCGCTTTAACAGACACGATGTCATAACTAACAGCAGAAGTTGTTTTGTCGATGATTATTTCCACCCAGTAATTTGGTATATATGTCTCTACCGGGTCTCTTCCTTCACTTTCGACTTTGAAATACATAAACTTGTGCAAGAAATTTTCTTGAGCAGAAGAAATAGCAGATAGTAAAGAAATTTTCCATTCTCCGATATCTTGACCATAATATTTTTCGACACCAGTATCGGTCCAATCAAATGAAGCAGTTAATGGGTCAGCCACATATGTATCACTTAACGCATACTGAAGGTTTGCATAATGAATAATGGTCTTATCATTCAGTATAACTTTAAAATCTGGAAAATTTGTACTACCATAAAAAGTCACACCTGACATGTACTCGCCAGTGTCTAAAGTAAATGAATATCTCTGTTTGATAGCATCTGGAGTAAAATCTATGACTACTTGTTTATGTAGTGGATTTTCAGGCTGACTATCTACCGTAGAAATATACGTCTCATCGTCTCGAGTGTTTTCTACTTTAAAATATACAAACTTGTTAAAAATATAATTCTCTACATGCCCGCTAAAAACCTGGTCTTGGGAAAAGTCTAATGTGGCTATACCAGTAATCTCATCGTATTGAGGAATACCACCACTTTCACCTAAATCTCCCTCTGACTGTAATTTTACCCAAACTAATTGGGTAGTCAATGGATTAACCGTCGTACTTGAAAAAGCATAGTAAAATCTAATATCTTTATTGTCACCACTATATGAACCCATTGCTTGTCGATTAAGTTGAATTTTAAAAGTAGGGGCAGTATCTGTCATGACACCATAGTTAGCATAAGTCCCCTTATCAACAGTAAAATCATATTTAGTCTTTAACTCTTCCTGAGTTAAGGCTTCAGCTTGTGCTATAGGCATAGCAAAACTTATGGCACAAAAAATTAGCAACGCTACTAGTACAGTAGCTGCTAATAACAAAATTTTACCAGTCCTTACTCTTATCATATATGCTTAAACCTTCAAGTTATATGTCATATTTTCATGCAGTCACTACGCAGTCTCATATACATTTATTTATATATAATAACATGCGCAATTAAATTGCGTAATATAATAATATCACGTAAAAAACCTATATGCAAGCGCGCACGCGCACACGTTCACAAGACAAACTGAAAAAGTTTATTATATTGCTTAGTGTCTCATTATTTTAGATGCTAATACACCAAAGTTTCACTAAATTTTTAGTAAGTGAAAAAATTAGTTTAGCATAATATTTAACCGGTAAATCCTCGCTTAAACAAAAAATGCCAGAAACAATATATATCATTTCTGGCATTAGTTAACTTTTTAATTTTGCACTACCTACACTTATCATAACCTTAATTAGTGCTCATCATCGTCCTCATCTTCATCATCGTCTTCTTCATCTTCATCAAGGTCAACGTCTATATCGCTATAGTCATCATCTTCATCCTCATCTTCCGATGCTTCCGCAAAGTCATCTTCATCCTCATCAAAGTAAAAGTCTTCTTCTTCATCGAACAATGCTTCTTCTTCGCTGAAATCTTCGCCTTCATCATCAAATGGGACATCATCTAAATCATCTAAATCATCCAAATCTCTATAGTCATCGATATCTTCGTCTAAATCATCATCTAAATCGTCTAAATCATCGGTATCTTCGGCGCCATCGTCGTCTTCATCTTCATCATCATCCAACATAAAATCGTCTTCTGCTTCTTCATCGTCGTCATATGAAGACTTTTTAGCTTTCTTTTTGTTTTTAGCTTCTAATTCCAAAAGGCAATACTCACAATATTTCTCACCTGGCACCACGTAATTTTTTTCACATCTTGGGCATAATTCTTCTTCTAAGTCTTTGTCTATTGTACCTTCTAATTCAGCTATACAAACAGAGCACATTTCTTCATCTTCTAAAATATAATTGACTTCACACCTTGGACATTTTTTATACTTAGCCATATCAATCTCCTTTAAACATACGTCTCTTTGTTTTACTACAAGCCAACCTTTTTATCAACCTACCAAAATTCTATAAGTGGAATTTATGTTGCAAACCTGTTCCTCATTGTTGGTTACTAACCTACGATAACCTGAAACTCAAATAATCTGTAGTTGCAAACCTGTTTCCACCTTGCTGGTTACCAACCCTTTTTCTAAAAAGGTAGGGCTGTTCATGTTGCGTATATTATAATAACGAGTATTGCCGTTGTAAATAGTTTTTTTGTAAAACTTTGCATTTTCTCGTTTTTTCATGTATCCGACTATGCTTTTATGCATTCTATACGCATGCTTTCAAAAACCTCCCGCCCGTAACTTCTCTTTTACCTATTATTTCCGTAATCTACCACTGCCATTTTCCACAACCATCCCTCCCCTGACTCTCATTTTTGCTTATTTTTTCCATAGGCTAACACTGATATTTTCAAAAACACATACTCTACTTTTACCTATTATTTCCGTAATCTACCACTACCATTTTCCACGACTACCGTACTCGCACACTAAGTTCGCACGTTGCCAGTATTGTTTTCCACAACTTTCGTACTCGTATATCAAGTTCACAAAAGCCCGTAATTTACCACTGCCAGTTTCCACGACCACCGTACTCGCAAACTAAGTTCGCATGTTACCAGTATTGTTTTCCGCAACTATCGTACTAGTACATTAAGTCCGTAAAGATCCATAAGCTAGCACTATTGTTTCCACTACCTTCCTGCTCGCGTATTGCATCAGTTATTAGGCTCATCAACATCTTAATTAGCTGGCTATTTGTGGCTCGTTAAAGACTTCAACAGTCGACAACTGGATATAAAAAAAGACCGCGGTCCTGCGATCTCTTTTTATACCTGATTAATTTAAGAATTACACTATTTTTTATCTTTTGTTTCAGTTGGGGGAGCTTCGAGCATGCTTATCTCGTCCGCACGTGAAAACGCTCCGAGCCTTGTGCCAGTCATAGTTTCGCTTTTTCCACTGACAACAGCTGATAGGTCTAGGTAATATGTATAATTCTTAACATCCGAATTGAAGAAATAAATTGTATTGTAAACCTTGTCGTATGTTAACCATGTGCTAAAATATGGTCCTGAATATAGCGTCTCCACTCCAACAACAACTGGATTGTATGCGTCAGCTACTTTTTCTAAAACCTTTATCTTTCTCAATTTGTTAGATGTAACATAAGTTACAACCACATCTGCCCCTACTTCCTCGTAAGAAAGAATTTGAATAGATGCAACATCTATAATGGGTGTAAAATTCCATGTTTTTACATCTTTATCATAAACCCCAAGATGATATCCTTTATCATCAAGTGTCATAATATTATTTGCATTTAACCTATCGAATCTCGTATAAGTCGTGCCAGTAGTATACCTTACTTCTTTATTCCAATCGAAACTAAAGTTTTTATCAAAGTCATAGGAATAACTGCCTTTAGAAATACTGTTGGGAGTACTATCAGACTTAGAATAATACACTCTCAAGTTCCCATTTTCTAACAAGTCTAAAGCAGTGAGCGTTATCCTATAGCCTTTTTCATGCTCTAACACTTTTCCTTGGTAAGAATTGAGTCCATCTATTATTACCTTAGGCTCACCCGATCCAGCTGTATACGCATATACTATGTTTTTGTAAACGCCTACACCTTCGTCATTTTTATCAAACAATACGACATTGGAGAAAACATCAGATCTAGAGTTATAACTTAAAAATTTAGCACTATTTACTTTGTCTGCAACTTCCTTTGTTTTAAAGCTCTTGGACCCGAGATTTAACTCAAACAGTTTATTTTCTCTGGTATATAAAATGTACTCATCCATAACCTGGTATACTGTATTAAAGTCATCAAATGTAGCCAGCTTTTGGGTTCCCGTTCCATCTAGTTTAGTACGCATTAAATCCATTTTGTCAGTCTGAGGATTTCCTTTCCCATCTTTTGTTACTGCAGGCGTGGAGTAGTAAATATACTCACCCTTAACCACTAATCCCAAACTTGCGTTTGAGTTATATACATTTTTAGGAACCACTGTCTCTAGGGTATCTCTAACTGGGAGATTGTTTTCGAGTTCGACTCTCATTATTGCGCCTTTAACTGTTTTGCCAAAATCATTATCGCCTGTCTTATCGGCATATCCGTTTATGAAGTATAGATAATCCCCTACACGGACCGCTAATCCATTATTGGAGCTAACAGCAATGTTATTCCAATCCATAGCTAGAGCTTTCTGTTTATAATTCTCTTTACAACCTACAAGCGTTAGTGCAATAAGCACACACAGCACAACACTTACAATGGTTACTATTAATTTCTTTTTCATACCTACTCCCAGTTTTTGATAGATAACTCATATTATTATATACGCGCGAGCGTTTATTATGCAACGATTTTATCTTTTATCTTTAGAAACACCAAGTATTCTATTTGTTTTATTTTGCAGTTATATGACCGCCCGTTACTTTATTCTTCTTCAATGATGTGCGCTATTGATGGTAGCACCATGGTTGGGTGGATTCCTGAATCAAGCAACATTTCATGGGTGGTTTCACCCGATAGAACAAGTATAGTTTGAAAGCCATGGTTGATACCAAATAGTATATCTGTGTATAGTCTATCGCCTATCATTACTGTTTTTTCTTTTGGTATATCAAATAAGCTTTCTACAATTTCTGCCATTGGTTCATGGGGTTTTCCACAAATTACACTAGCCGTTCTTCCACTCGCACTCTCAAACATGGCCATCATCGCACCTACATCTGGCATGTCTCCCCTTTCAGAAGGACAAACAAAATCGGGGTGTGTTGCAAAAAACTCTCTACCCTTTTCGAGCAGAATATTGCCATTCCAGATTTTTTCATATGTTAAAGTAGTATCGAACCCTAGTAAAAAGATATCTGCATCTTCCTTTGCAAGCGGTATTGATGCCTTTTTGAGCTCTTCTATGAATGCAGGCGTACCTACTGGATAAACTGATTTGCCTGGTCTTCTTGTATGCAGATACCTAATTGTAGCCATCGTTGATGTAATAATCTGCCAAAGATCTACAGGATATCCCATATCAGTTATTTTCTTCACATATTCCCTTTTATCTTTACTACTATTGTTAGTTAAAAAACAGACTTTTTTCCCCATGGCGGTCAGCTTTTTCAAGGTCTCTATTGCCCCTTCAATTACAGTATCGCCAAGATACACAGTCCCATCTAAGTCAAACAAAAACAAATCTGCATCAACTTTAAGCTTCATTGGTCTCTCCTTACAAATTATTATTTTTCTATTTTAACTCGCAACGCACGTTGTTTTGGATATATACCATATCATTTTACGCATTTATTGTAAATTGATAGCGTGCGTGCTTTGTTTCTTTTAATATATTCCCTTCACTCCACTCGTGTTTTCATCGACTAACTTCTATTGTTCTCCACGAGAGGCTAATCTTAATGTTTTACTCGGTTTATCACGCTAGCTGCTAGCATCAAGTAGTTATTCGGTTATTTCAAAGCCTAATCTTTGTCAAGGGTGGCTCCACCTAACATTCAGTAGTTACTCGACTTGTTTATTTCAAAGACCCAATCTTTGTCGGGATGGCTGTCCTGAAATATTCTAACACCTGTGATGACTCCACCTAACATTCGGTAGTTACTCAGTTACTTCAAAAACGAATCTTTGTCGAGCTCTTTGGCAAGAAGTGCAAGTCTTAATATTCTGCCTGGTCTATTGTAGTTATCGCCTATGTAGCCAGCTAATTCTTTTAATTCGTTTCTACCACCTTCTGCATTTTTGATTAGTGTGTCAATTTCTAAAAGCTCTTGCAATCTTTCAGGCATTGGGACAGTCTTAATCTTTGCATTATATGGGCACGCTGCTTGACACACATCGCATCCGAGGATACTTTTATCCATAAGCATCAAATCTAGTTCTGTTTCGTCAATATGGTCACAAGCATACCTTAAGCACTTCTCTTTATCTATGTAAAACCCTTGAATAGCACCAGTTGGGCAAGCCTTTTCACAAGCATTACAGTGAGAACAAGCTATGTCGTTTATCCTTTTCCTTGACAGTACTTCAGGAGTATCAATTAGGTCACATTCTATCGCAGCAAGAGCTACTCTCGTACCATACGGCTCAATTAAAACTAGCGAGTTTTTAAGATATACTGCGCATTTGGCATCCACAAATAGTTTTTTTAGATTCCCTTTATATGTACTTGCGTTATATTTAGACAGTTGTTCATTTATACGTTTAGATATAAAAAACAAAGTGTTCGATGCAGGATAAAATGCATTAATATATGCATATCCCTGCCCAGCTTTTGTATATGGATTATAGGGTAAATATAACAAGATATACGTCTTACCATCCAAGTGCTTAATAAAATATGTCTTTATATTTTCCCCTTCAATAATAGATGGAATTTCTCCCTTACTCATCTACCCTCCATAAACAGTTCCACCACTTATCTTAAGTCAATACATATTATTACAGCTATTCTATATTCCTCGCATTTTTACTGAATGTGGTTTGTATAGTAATATCGTTGCGTGGAATATTCCTGCAGGCCATTAGGTGTTTATCCTAGGTCAATGCATATTATTACTGTAGTCGCTCTATATTCCTTGCATTTTCACCCTAATGCATTTTATATAGTGATGTAGTTATAGGGAATATCTCTGCTTATCTACCATCCGTCATCGTTTACGTTAGTTAACCTAAGTCAAGTTCCTATTACTGTAGTCGCTCTATATTCCTTGCATTTTCACCAAATGTGTTCTGTATGGTGATATCATTACGGAGGGCAATAACACTCTGTATCGCGGTGTAATTTGCCCAGAAGATATTGTCAAATATGCTAGCAGTTCCCTTCTTGTATGATAATTTTAGAGCTATATTCTTACAATGTCTAAACTCTGTATTACTAACCATAGCATTACCAGACATTACGCTTATACCTATAATAGAATGGTGTATTTTACTATTTGCAATGTCAACAGAGCCACCAGTTAGCTGTAACCCGGCGCTAAAGCCTACTATAATTGTGTCATCTACATAAACTATACCCTTAAACCCTGGAGCAGTTCTAACCACACTAGAATTTTCGGTTGTAGAACTTCCTCCTTGGTGAGTAAATGAACTGTCTATAAACTCACTTCTTCTAAGAGTCACGCTAGACACGTTCTCTTTTACAGTTATAATCCCTGTATTTGCTTTAGCATTCATTTTAACTATGTCTAATAATAAAGCACCTCGTTCTACAGTAATTTTATCAAATGTGACTACTATTTCGTCATCTTCTTCACTCACATTGTATGAGCCTACTATGGAGACCGCTGCATTTTTCGTTAGAGTTATCTCGCCGTAATGACCAGATCTTAAGTATAATCTTTTAGTATCGCCATCCCTTATGAGAGACAATGCATCGTCTAAATCTTCTTTATCATCTATTACTACTGTATTGGGTTGTGTTGCAGTTATTCTATATAAGCCTTGGATTTCTCCCACAATTTCATAATTTCCATGAGATATAGACCCAAGATTTTCTATCCTTAATGGGTATGACCCAACCATGTGCTTTCTAGTTAATTGTCTAGCTCCTTGTGCATCAAACCAGGACACAATAATATTTCCAAACTGTTCAATCTTATCGTTTCCTTGTAGCCCTGATATGGGGGCACCATTAGCGTTAACTTCAACTTGAGGCGTAACTAAAGGATGTCCGTCTTCACCTTCGGTAATCGCAGATAACACAGTTAATGCTGAATTTAAACCTTTTAGCTCCTCAAGATAGTCACTAGAAATTTCTCCTACATTAAATATAACTTTCTTTCTATGTATTGTAATGGTATTGTCCTTCAAACTGAGATTTGCAGTACTATTTGCATAATTATCATCACCTGGCTCAAGATTTACACTGGGATAATTTATACCACCATTGACTTTAATACTAACAGTATATTGCCCTGCGTTAAGTAGCGTTGAGCCAGCTGGGAGATAACTTCCTTCTGTCTGGTCATAATATTTGTAAGTTACTTTAATGTCAGCTGGGAGTGTGCCTTCATCATCATATGGAAGACCTATTATTGGCACATTAAATCCAAGCCCCGTGTACTGGAATGATGTATTAATTTGATATGATACGTTTTTGCGATTTATCCTTACTAAGACAGAAAATGTCGTGCCTTCTTCTATTTTGTAGTTCCTTTGGTCTTCATTAAACCTTATTGTGATAATGTACTCTCCTGCATCTATAGGTCTTGTATTTTCCGTATAGTTTGGCGCTTGATTTGGAATATATTTAGCACATAAAGTATTATATGACACGCCCTCTGGAATACCATACACTTCTGGGCTTTGTGAATTTCCATTATACTCAAATTCGGCATAATTACCTGTTTGGATCCTATTACCACCAACATGGAAATAGACTTTATCCCTTTCAACTTCGGCTCTACTTATATTAAGTCTAAACACACATTCGCCATAGATATTATAATCATCATCATTGTCTACCAGTATTTTTAGTCTATAGCCAAGGCTCCCTTCTTCTGGTACATTGGTCGGTTGAGTGCGCATCCAAGTTGCGCCACCATCTATGCTGTACTGCAATGTATAACCCTCTAATTGACCAAACGTCCCATCTTCTCTTAAAAAGTCTGCAAATGTAACATAGTCTTTAAATTCGAGCGTTCTGCCTGTATATGTCCTATCTAAAAATTGTCTACTGATAGTTATGTCAGACGGTCTAATTTGCTTTTTCTGAACTACTATTGGTAATGTGCCTTCGACAATAGCACCATAAGCATTTTTAAAGTAGCATCTTGCTTGGTATATCCCTGCTTTATTAGTATTCACATCGTCCAGTACCCATAAAGGTGCTACACCATTTCTTAATTTGGGTAGTTCAGATGCCATTATTACTTTGCCAAGAGGTACAACATATGAAGGGACATTAAATTCAGCTACACCTACTTCTATAGATGTATAAACATACTTCGTTAAGTTCACCTCAAACACTATTGTTAGCTTCTTAGAATCTTCTTCTACTGTTGTATCGCTACCAAACAGTCTTGGGTTATCAGCAAAAGACAAGAAAGAATACGAACACTCTACATAGGCCTTCATTGCGGGAATATCATATTCTACTTTTTCTACATCAATGTAATCACCATCATCCGTTATAATTACACGCTTGGGCAATAATGTATCTTCGGGACCAAGTGCATAAACATTTGATCTACTTACGCTAACAGCAATTTGATCTAAAATGAAGTTGCCGCGCTTATATGTAGTAACAGTAGTAGTACCAGTTGGTGTTTCTACTTCCGAATCAACAAGTTGTATGGAATACAGTTTTGGGTCTATGACGACTATATTGAATAGTATATTTTCGTCATCAATAGTTCCTAAAGTGCCTGCTACGTTGGTGTACATGCCACCTTGTCCTGGGTCTGAAACAGCTACGCTCGTATTTATACCAGCTAACGCATTGTCGGAGAATGTAAGTGGAGCAGACGCTATTTCACTATTACCCATATAGTCAAATCTATAATACAGTTTCGTAGGCAACTGAGGTTTTAGGTCCTTCCCTTTTAGCACGTATATTGTGCCACCATTTATAGGTTCTGTAGTTTGCTGCCCGTTCGGCAGAGTGACGCTCGTTTCGATATCTCTTGCCCTTATACTAAACTGAATAGATACTTTTGCACCGTATGCCTTAAATGAAGCAGTCAGCACCATAAAGCTAGGTCCTATGCGGCCAGAAATTACATCTGATCTATTCAGATAATTTGTATCATATTCCCAATTTATCGGCGATGATTCACTGCCATATCTTTCTGATTGCGCCTGTCCTTTAAAAGTAACATCTACAATTTTCGGGAATTTAATATTATACGGATCAATATACCATTCTTCGTAAGCTTTTTGATACCACACCGTTTTACCATCTTTATATCCCTCTACTTCATTAGATACAGAAGTGTGAGTAACCCGCCTGTCAGTTGTTCGTACGTTTAAGTCAAGATAATCGCCTATCCAAAGTTCATTGTGAACATATGAATGCTCGCCGTCAGGGTTTAGGCGCACAACTTTCAAAAATTCAGATGACACTATACCTTCTGAAGTGTGAACTTCTGCGACATACCCTCTTATATTGCTTACTATTGGATCTGTTTGAGTGGCTGGCTCTAATGCTACATCTCTGCTAAATAGCCAAGAAATGTTTTTCATTTTTATTGAAGAGCCAAGCTTATCTATGGCTTCATTGTATATTGCGTTCGTCATACCAGTGTTAACAGCGCGACCATAAAACTCAAGTTCTAGATTACTTGGCATTTTGTATAAGCTCTGCGCTGTTGTTGTTGCTGTATCTCTATATCTCAAATTAGTGGTAATACTAGAATCGGCGACGAACAAGTTTGGATTAGTTGGATCCATTAGGGCATGATAGGTCTTTGTAGATGGAATCGCAGCACCTACTGCCTCTGCTCTTTCCATAAGTAGATATTTACCATCGTATGCAGCAAGGCTAGAATATCCTGGGGTAGTTGTATAAATCTTTTTCACAATTCTATTCAAATAGTATACTTTAGCCACAAACGGCGTGCTTTGATGTGTGCTATCTGTAATCAATAAATCTACCTGGTCTATAACACCGCCACCCATTTTGATATTGTATATACTGCTTGCACTCTTTGTATCTTTATTTATCCATTCAATATTGACTAAGCCTATATTTATAATTTCATCTTGATTGTGCGGGTTTTTACCACGTGCAAGTGCAGTTGTTGGGAATACTGGATTTAATGGGTCTATTATTAGGTATACGCTACCGGTATGGTTATATCCATCATCCTCTCCAAATCCAAAACTAATTTCTTCAACAGCGATTTGTAGATAATCTAGATTGTATATCGGTTCAGTTGTTATCCTGTTCACTTCTGCTGACTTAAAGGTGTTTCTTAATACAACCGATGATACAGTATTTAAGTCGGGGTCAACGCCCATCCAATCAATGACCTTTCTAAGCTTATCTTGATTGTATCCTATTCTTGAATCTAAAGGATAAAATGTAACTGGATCCTGCTCAACTTGTTCGCCAGCCGGACCTGCTACAAACTTCACGTTAAAGTGGTCTTCTATTGAAAAAGCTGAGTACCTATTGAATTCTATTACATAGTTGTTTATACCTAAAATACTTACAAAGTCCCATAAATCTGCTTTAATTTGTAAACTAACTTGTTCGCCAGTGGTTCTTTCTTCATCTTCTCCATATCCAACGCACCCAACTAAATCGTAAGTAAAACCGCCTCTTACTAATATATCGTCATTTGTTAGAAGCACTCCATCTTTATACCACTTAATGTTTGGTATCACTGGAGTTCTAGTGCCACCGCTAGAGTATTCTGCACACAAAATATCTGCATTGTTTGAGCTAAAATCATAGTGAGAAATTTTTGCACCAGTACTTCCTGGAAGAGTATAAATAGTGTTTTTCAACTCATCTAGAGCTGACACCACACTACCATTTGTTAAATTTTGGCTACAGAATATACAATCTACTAAAGATGATGGTATATCTGAAACTAATCCCTCAAATGGGTTCGGATATCCATTTTTCCCTGAGAACGTAAATACTTTATCATTCTCGGTTAGTGCACTAGGTAATGTGGTTATACTTCTATCAAGTATTACTACTGCTAAAACATAATATTGATCGGCATCACCATCACCTATTCCTCTTAATTTACCGTAGAATAAGTATGTTCCACCACTATGTATTTCTTCATTTATATCAAGTTTCCATACTCCATTTGTGTTAATAAATGGATATGAACTATCTGCTGGAGTTAGTGCGACATCTAAATTTACTTTTTCATCGTATATTTTAAATTTAAAATCAGCCACTGTTGGGAGAGCGAATGTGCTGCTGTCATATGGGTCTATATAGTATTTGCCTTGAACATCGAATGTTTCATAACTTCCAGAACCTGTATTTAGCGCCCTGCTTTCATACCAAACACTTTCTAATTCTCTATTTAAGAACTCAATATTGAATGTCAAAGAATCATTACCATCAGGCAAAATGACCTTAATTTCTAATGGCGCATTTTGTCCCCCGTATTCTTGCCCTAAAGTATGTCCAAACTTGTCATATGTAATTTGGGTAATGGGCTCAAATGCATTAGCTACCACATTTTTAATTGCAAAGGAGATGTTGCTATTCTGTGCAAAGGTATACACAGCTTGATCGGGAGAAAACGCACCAAATCTTACTGTCAAATCTTTGGGTAACACTAGTATACCATTTTCATTTTCTGGTCTGTCGTATGGGTCAATAACCGCATTTGTCCCAGTCAAATTAATCTTGTTATTGTATACTGTTCCACCATTAGATAATGGGTCAACTTTTATTCTTAATTCTATAATTTGTTTTTCACCATTATATCCAGTGACAGTGCTTGTTGCAAATAGCACACCATTTAATCCCATGTAGGTAATATTTTCAACGAGTTTTTGTGGGTCAAATTGTGTGGGATCATCATCTTTGCTAAATCCCTCTGCAGGTATCCAGCCTATATCATCTAAAGTAAACTCCTGTTTATATTCTGCTTGGAATACTGTAGTAACACTAGGCACAATGACTGTACTTAATCTAGTTTCTAACCCTTGCACTGGATAAAATTCATAAACATTCTTAACATGTAACCAACCATCATTAATGTTGTATATGCCCATTCCTTCGGTCTTGTAATGTACTCTATTGATGTTTTTCTTGCGGAAATTAATTCTTCTAGTAACTTCAGTTCCATCTTGTAAAGTTGTCGTTAGTGAAACATAACTACCGTCTATAAACCGGAAGAATTCATATGGCACATTAGATACCCTATCACCTATTTCTATAACCCTCTCGTTGTTATATGAAAACGATGCTTCTAAGGCATACCATTCAAGGTCCTGATACTCAACAATTCCACTCTTTTCATACTCTATGGTAAAGGTTGCGGGTATTACATATCCATCAATTCCACCGTAGAGCGGAACTCCATTTCTATCAAATGTTTCCACATTGTCCGTATAAGTGGAGGTGAGTATTGCATCTCTAATGGCGGTTACACTTACAGTAAAGCTTTGCTCACAGCTTCCTATGCCAAGTTTAGTAACGGTGAAATATACTGTTGCTAAATCATCCGATATGGCTACATTTGGATCATCATAAAACTCACTTGCATCTTTTTTGAAAAACAGAATATCGTCGAAGTCCTCTCTAAGCTCAAATTGCATCGCATAAATTCCATGAATATCCCCTTCAAACCCAATAGCCACTTCACTAAATAGGTATCTAATATATTGTGAAGGCGTAACAATGCCCATCTTTACTTCATCTCTATCGTTTTTATATACTCCTTTCAAAGCGTATGGCTTATTGAGTACTATATCAATTTTGTTATTTCCCTCATATGTAATAACACCAGTGTCGGGGTCAGTCACAAGAGCCTTAACCTCGCTTGCAATTTCTACTGGTATAATGCCATACGCATCTGACAAATAAAACTCTCTAGCTAAGTTAGGGTAGTCTATATCTCTCACAATTTTATCTCTCACTCTAAATGCCATAGAAACTTGTTGCTCTAACGCAGTACGTGAGGCTATCTTTCCTTTTAGTTGGATGAAATTCCCCGTGTAACTCGCCGTATTATATGCATCCTTACTTCCTAGAGGACTTTTTAGTACACTTATGAGTTCATCTAGATTTTCCCATTCAACACTAATACCCTTTCTCATATATGTGCCATCTTCACCCGCTTGAGAAGGCTGAAACGCTACCCCTACTGTTAAATCTTCATTTATTTCACCGTCTTCTTTTAAGAATAATTTCATTAAATCGCTACTTGACTTAGAGTAAGTGTCGACACTAACATATGGCAAGAGTGTTGCACCATAGTCTTCTTGTTGGATTTCAGTATCAGGTGTCATATCCCCAGATATCCCGTATATGATATTAGGCACTACTTCTTTCTTGTCAAAGTGTAAATTTAATGTGATAATCTGATCCAACATGCCACTAGAAGTATCTGCTGACAGCTTGGTGTATATGGTAAAGTTTCCACCTGTGTAAGGATAAATATATGTTTTGGCATCGTGTTCTTGGCCATCAGCATCTTTATATTTCCAGTGCGCCATATACTGAGTCTCTGCAATGCCACTAGCTTCGCTGAACTTTAATTTGAAATAGGTAGGTAAATCTAGTGGTTGATATGGATTAAGACGTTTAAGGTTATAACTCACCGTGCCGTCTTCTTCAACCTCTTCTACTACCTCTATAACGGTAGTATTCACTACCGTACCTTCTGCATCAACTTCCGTTTCCACAATTTTGAATGGGAGGGAATTTTCATCTAACATCTCTACGCTTTCATACTCGCCACTCTTGTTATGAATTATCATTGTTACAATCTGGAAGTTTTCATCGCCACCTATTTTTCCATACACTACAAAGAATTCCTCTTGCGCATAAACATTTAGAATATTTCCTTCTGCATCAATGATATTATCAGGTGTGTCATCTAGCGAGGTAAGCCAAGTAACATCATAACCAAGTGTTTGAATTCTGTTTCTATACATAACCTCAATCCAAATCTTTGATGGGAGACGCCTATTACCCACTTCGCTATATGGGTCAAGTTCAAAATATGACCCTATAGGCTTATCTTGGAAGAAAGAAGCATTAGAAACCTTCACAGCCTGACGTTCGGTTACATCGTGAATTATTTCACCGTCTCCACCGTATGTAATTTTAGTGATGGCAAGCAAGCTGTCTGCTTGTGTCCCAACTATTCTCTTAGGACACACAACGGTAATTTCTACATTTTGATATCCTACACAATCATCACCAAATGTCGCGCGAGCTTTGTTGTCCCTACCATCATTTAATGGGTTTATAGCTTTGTCGATAGCAACATTGTTTGCTACCTTGTGATTCCAATTCAATATCCCTGGGAAGGTACCATCAAACTTAGTCATTTCATTTTCACTAACTGTGAAGTCACTCGGTAAATTCCCTATAACTCTAAAATGACCGCCCTCAAAGTACACTCTTACTTCATTAGCAGGTCTTTCTGCTGTAGCTTCACTTGGTAAAACTGTGGTAAGCGGCAGGGTATATGTGACCTCGTCTAAAGCATCAATTGTGTAATGCCCACTCTCTTCATCGTTAATTTGTATGTGAGATACAATTTTGGTAAGCACTGTTACTTCTAATCCTATCTCTAGCCCGCCATAATTAGCAGTGATTACAAATAACCCACCCCTAAAGCTTATTAAACTTGGATCAAATCCCCAATCAAAATTCTCTAGGTATTCTTTTCTATATACGTCAGGGGCTTCTCTATTATTAGAATAGAATGTTAACTCTAAAGTGTCTGCCGCAAGGTCATTTTCGCCTTCTTGTCTATATACAATGGGATTATATATCTCTCCTCTTGCTTCGGCTTCAGCTTTCTTTATTGCATAATCGTATGGGTCTATTGTTACCTTTGCAACTATAGGAATAGTGTTGTTATAATAGTCACCTTCAGGAACCACAGGCACACAGTTTAGTACCTCAACTAGCGCATCAAACCTAGTTTCTCCGATACTTCCTTCTCCAATTATTATGGAATATGTCTGAGCTGGTAGTCCGCTATATACCTGTTTGATATTTGTGTTATTGTATGGGAAGCCTTCTATTCTGTATGGAAGAGAACCTATTCTACCATTGTCATAAATAACTTCAATAGTATCAGCCATTGGTTGCACAGCGCCTGGATCGATGATCATAAATGCATCTTTAAGATTCAAGACTTTATTTGTGCCATTTACTCTGTCAGTAAAGTACATTGAATACGCTACTTGCAGCCCAAACAGTGATGTTGTTGGGTTGTAGTTTGTTTTGCCCGTTACCATCTTAACAGACTCCCCAGTAAACGTTAGAAAGTATTCTTTTACATTATTGCCAAAGACTACCTCAGCTTTTTCCTGGAATTTAGCTTCATACATCCCACTCCATATCTCTTCATTATTGATATTGATAACTGGGCTATAATAACCATCTGTTGGCTCTTCTATGTCAGGTAACGCAAATGTGACTTTCACCCTTGCGGTACTCATAAGTCCTGGTACACCAGTAATTTTCTTTAATGGGTCAACTGTCTTTCCTTTTTGTATATGCGGGAACATTTCGATACAAATACTTTCGCCATCTAGACGAACTACCGACTCTTCTAATATCAAAGGTACATTAGTTACTAGATTATTAAAGTCAAAAACACTGCCTTCTGCCGAAAGTTTGTTGAGTCCTTCTTTTATTACAGACACTCTCATGCGATACTTCGCACCTATCATGCGGTTATCTACAAGTACATCTTCTGGAGCGTCCATATCAGTATTAACCCTAACTAGAATTTCCGTTCCTTTTGAGACTGTGAGTGTTACATATGTATCGTCGTTATATGTAGCAATATGTCCCTGTATTTTCACACCATTGTCCGTTCCTGGAGAGATGCGGAGCGGTGTGTTTTTGCCAGACACATCACCCATAAATATACCCATAAGTTTAGATAAATCAGCGTTTTGAGAAGTAGAAGCATTTTCTGTAGATATCAAAGCATCGATTTCAACGTTTACTATATCTGGGGTAACAAGCTGTTCATATTCTTGAAAATATGAAGGATTAACTTCATCTGGGAACAAAATATCTAAACCTTCTACAGGAATATCTTCAGAAACTAAAGCTAAAGTACATAACACTCTATCTTTACTTATAGCCTGCAACATAAACTCTCCTGGGGTTGGTGATAGAGCATGTTTGTTCGTGTTATACGAAAATTCAAGATAAAGATCATCAAAAATTCCTAGCGCATACAATAATTCAGCTTGCCCTCTAGTTATACCCAAAAGTTCTGAAAGTTGCGACACTAAGGTTGCACTGCTATTTGAAGAAAGTCCTGTTACTAATTCATCATCTACTCTAAGTATTACACGGTCTCCCTCACTACGAACTTTGCTTAACAGTATGCCCCCCGCGTCTGGTTCTGCGCCTGTAGATCCTAACAAGCTACTTATTGAAAAGCCTTTTGTTAGTAATGCCGTTGCCTGTCCTATGGCATTTTGAAGCATACTAGAAACATCTAGTGTGGTAATTTTTATTTTGTCTGCACTGACCGCTTCGTAATCTACCGCTCTTTTTACATATCTGTTTAAAAATCCACTACTATCTATGTATAAGTTTCCATCTTTATAATAAGAGGCTATCATTTGCTCATTAATGGAATGGGATTCCCCAAGATTATCACTTTTGTCTCTTATATCCAGAAGTATTTTATTATTTGTATTGTTTGCCATGTCAAGGATTAACTGTAAGTCCGTTGGGAACCTTTCGTCCAAATCAGGAATCTCTAAATAACCTTTGAAATGGAATTGACCTTGCTTACTTTCTACATATGAATTTAGGTTATTTCTATCTTCTTGGGTGAGAATTTGCTGCCTCTCAGTATCAATAGCGTATTTAATTTCTACTCTATAATCATTGTTAACCGTACCCCACGGTTCCATACCTTCTTCATCATCATCAAAAACAATTTCCATAGCATGGACATAAGTGGAATGATCTGGGAGTGTTTCGACAGTTGCATTAAATCTTCGTAAAGTAAATCTTTCTACTTTAAATGCGCTAAGAGAAGATAGTTTCACGCCTAAAAGCAAATCTGTCAATGGATCAAATTTAGCACCAAATGGCACTAATGAATTCTGGATACCATCATTCACTACATCTTTTGATGTATCCAAGGGGACATTTATGATGTTGAAGCTTTCTATGTTATTTGCTACATTTGCTTTGCTAATATTTTCAGTTAAGGTATAAAACCTCACCATATTTAAAGTCTCTAAAACAGCCTCTGAAGTAATCAACTCTCCTAAATCAAAGTTCTTCATTACATCAAAGAAAACGTTAAACATGCTAGTTCCGCCAAAACCTTCAATCCTATTGAATTGCTTGCCGATTCTGTAGTAAAGAGTGGAATTAGCGTAGTAGACAGATATCTTATCTTGGTGATTGAAATGATCGAAAATCTTAAGATATATCTCTGAATCTTGCCTTCTCTCGTTATTGTAGTTAGCTTGATATGATATATCTAAATTAATGTCTTTAACCTCTACGTTAAACTGCGAATTTACATATGTTATTTGCTCTGTCTTTCTATCCGAAGTTAAGTGCTGGTTTAATGCAGTGGCACCAGTACTAATTTTATTAAACACTTCAGTTTTATCAAGTGATAATCCGGGAATGACAGTATTACTGTCTTGCGTTTTTTTATCTTCCCCTGTTTGCTCGGGAGCACAAGAACTAATAACAAGCGCAAGCGCTGCTATCATAAAAATAACTAATAAAATTGTAGTTAGTTTTTTAAGTTTCATGTTACCTTCTTTCCATTATCAACTAAGCTTGTTAATTATCGCTTTTACATCTTACACTAAAGTTTTCCTACTATAATACCGAACATTTTCCAATTACTAGTGTTTACTTTTCCGTTATCAGTTCCTTCTTTATCCTTATTATTGACACATCATTTCAATACACTGTTTTACGCTAAATACTCCCTTGTAATGAAGGCATTGACATTAGTGTTGCTTTTTACGTTATCAGTACCTCGAGTTTATCGATTGCTAGTTTTACTACTTTCTTTATTTTTTTCTTTCAGTAGCTAGGCCTTTGTTCGTTCCTTCTTTGTTTTCTATATGTTTTTCTTTCAGTTTTTATACTGCATACTCTCTTGTTATGAATGGTGTTGCTGAATATATAGTCTTTGGGTTGGATGGATTTGAATTAGATGGGTATATTCTAATTTCTTTAGCTGTCTGTCTACTCATTCCGCCTTCGACAACTGCTTCGTTCCACTTCGTTACTTCGTATAAATAACTCTTATCCGCATGTACAACACTTGCAAGATTTGTAAGTTCAGTCCTTAGCGAATCAGTATAGTATGCGCCGTATGGATTTTCCCCTCCTGCATAGTCATTTGCGCCATATACTTTCTTTGGCGAACCCATGGTTATGTTACTGCCTGCACTTATAATCTTCATTTCCGAACCAGTTCTTGCGTCAAGGAAGAATAGTATTATGTTATACACTTGAGAATATACTTCGACATCAACATGTTCTTCATTTTCTTCAAACACCCTGAGTACAACCTTGAAATGATCTAAGTACCCACCAACTGCTATATCACTTGCAAAGTAGAGATTACCTTGTAGTTGTTCATTCCACCATTCCACCCTGTATTTAAAAGCACCTGCAACAAATGGACTACCGTTATAATTACCTTGAACCTTTGTTTCGGGTAGCATAAATGTATATTTATATTCGTCGCCCGCCATAGGAATACCACTGCTTGCAAAACTTATGTCTAATGGGTTTACCATATACATGGTTTTTTCCTTTCCTGCAATCGCCATTGGGTCTGAAGATAACATATCGTATTTTGCACTATCTATACCCATTCCATATCCTAAGTCCAAACCAGTTATTTCGAATTTTGCGTTATATTGTCTTCTTACAATACTTGTAGTGTACGACCTTCCTCTTATAGTTACTTTCCTACTATATTGGATGTGCATGTTGTTATTTATTAGTATATTGGGATCCCACTCAGTAACTGTATAATCTAAAGTCTTGCCTTCTAAGTTATAATCCTTTATCGCTATATTCAAGACATTTCCTGTAACATTTACGCCATCTCTAACGAGTGTCCTTTCTTTCATAAGTGAGGTTGTATATGAATTTTCATATGGATTAATTGCATTTACATATGTAGTAGTGTTGTAATTGGTCTTAATAGCACCTCTATTCAATACATTCATGCTTTGATTGTTAATATATGTTATCGGCGACATGTCTAAAAAGACCATCATTATTCTGAATGCGCCTTGATAGATAAAGCCAGTATTTGGGTTTTCTACACGTATGGTCACAGCCCAGCCCTTATACACACCGCCACCAACATATTTGTCTGGTATAGATATAGCAGGCGTTCCTGGTTGCCACCAAACTGCTGATACTACCATCCCTTTAGAATTCAAATCAATATTAGATTCAAGGTTATAGTTGCCTTTTGCTTTAATTGGTAACACATAATTGGTTCCGAAATATGGGTTCAAAGGATCTACCACATATATTGCTTCGTTTGTGCTGCCGTATCCATATCCTAAATCAACTTGCGTTATAGTAAGTGTTTCAAATTGATAATAAGCATTATATGCTGGAGTAGTTCTTACTATAGCTGCATTGCCATTTGCTAAGGAGAAGTTGCCTACTGCGTCTCCGCCTGTACTCATAGCATTTCTTGCCCTTATAAGCGCTCCTTCGTCCCACTTGATTCTGTATGGATGATCAGCTGGATAATAGTTGTCTGTGCCAGCAATTTTAACCGTTGTTGGGTCTATGTCTTCAGGTATGAAGATGACACTTTTAGAAACTGGGTCAGAGCCATCACGTACATTTTTCACCTTAAACGCAACTTCGTATGTCTGGTATGACGATTTATTTGATATTTGTGAGAAATAGAATCTGATATCGTGCATCATGCTTTGATAAGTTCCACCCTGTAACCTTCTAATAGTGTCAAAGTCCCAAGTATCAATGTATAGCTTTATAGTTATAGGTTGCCCTCTATCTCTATCATATATCCATCCCTTTACTAAGATATGCCCAGAAGGCGTCCCTGCAGCTATAATATCAGCATCAGTAAAGTCCCAAACAACCGGCAAGCGATGTTCATCATTACCTGGATAGTATCTTATATCTTCTACAGATGAAGGAAGATCGGTAGCTTTGCCTGCATATGGATCTCTCATGTGATATTTTGCGTTTGGATTTTCGTAGTGAGTATCTCCAGATGTAACATAAAAATCATCAACTCCTGCTTCTAAACTCCAACGTTCTAATATATAGTCGAGTATATTTACTTTCAACACCAAATTTTGATGAGGATAGCCCGCGAACTCCTCTGCATTTGATACAATTTCTGAGGTAAGGAGAAAATACTTTTGATTATCAGGCTTATGAATTAGTATGGTCTTATTGGTATCATATCTCACTTCATAATCTGGGGGTCTTGTCCAAACTGCGGGATAATTGACAAGCGGTGGTCCTTCTAAGAACTCTATTGTCACATTACTAGGTATATCAACATACTCCGAGTATGGATTTAATGTAATATTTTTATCATTGTCGCTATCACCAATATTTGCAAAACTATATTTTTTAACAGTCTTATCATTGAAGTGAAGAATTAAATTCACAACCTGACCATCAATTAATGTAACTTTGAACCGTATGTTTCGTTTGTCTAAATCTAACCCGTTGATTGATAAGGTATGCCCATTTAAATCATATGGCGCAGATGTTTGTCTAACAGTTGCCACATGTCCAGTATCTGGATTGACTGGGAAGTATTCAATGTTTTGATATACGAAAACTCTACTTCCACCATAATGTAAGTTCAGCACCCTCGATAGTCCAATACTTCCAGCATATGCACTATTTTTATATGCGTCAAAGTTGATAATTATATCCCCATCGTCATTTTTTAACTGACTTATTAAAGATCTACTATTATTTTCATCCTCATAAATATATGACACACCTAGAACTTCACAAGGCAACACTCTTAGCTTCAAATAAACCGTTTCCCTCATAACTCGTGCTCTCGCAATCACTATGTCTTCTGCTGTTCCTAAGTAGTTAATTGCATCAAGTTCTGCAGGCGTTACTTCCATGGTCCATTCAACACCACTTATAACTAAACTTCCAGCAAGTAATATTCTTGATGGCAGTCTTGATGGGATGATGTTTGTTCCAAGAGTATAATGGTCGTATATATTATTAATTGTAATTACTCCATTTTCAATATAATATCTTCCAACTCCTTCTTCAGAGCTATAGTCAGAGCCTATGCTTATACCTACTGAAGCAAATCTTGCGTACACTCTAGAACCATCTGGGAGAAGTGTTGATAGCCATATTGCTCCACCACCATATATGCTGATTTCAGACAGCCTATCAATCTTATCAAATTCTTTAAGTCCTAACATCCAAGTCTCTTCGGGATCTAGACCAGGAACAGGCGACTTAACAACCGACCACCATCTCGGAACGGGAGCATCTGCAGTTACAGAGTTTGCATAGTAAACCTCTCTCCCATCAACATATTTAACCTTAAAGCCAAAGTTTTCTGAAATTACGTATCCATTAGGATATTTAGGGGTATTGTCTGGGTTGTATGCCTGTAAGGTTAAGCCTAATTCAGAACCGTCAATCTTTATTATGTAACTATCTCTATCTTCATCAATTACTAATTGATTTGCGGGAGTAGCATCAATTACTTTAACAGTTACCGTAAAGTCATCTGCACCTTTACCTTGCCCTACATATATATCCACACCTTGTCCGAGTATAGTAATCATTTTTTGTAAGTCAATAGTTCCATACAATGGAAGTTCAGCTGAAGTAGCGGCATCATGTATAGCTATTGTCTCTGGATTAGAGCCACCGACTAAGAAACTTCCCTCTATTTCGCTAAATAGATACATGAAATAGTCATAGACGTTTACTTTTTTATTATTGACTAAAACAAATTCACCATCTGCATCTACTACGAAACCATTGTTACTTACATCGTTGCTATCTGCTGCACTGCTATATACTTTTATACCGTCAACCGTTATGGTTCTAGTTTCCTCATCGATGTTTATGGTGCAGACACCTGCATCACAATTTACTATATTCAAACTAACTAAATCATTTCTATCTACATCGTATGTTAAATATATTTTTTGACTAAATGCTGGGCTAGCACCTAGAGTTACATAAACTTCTGTGTGTAAAGTGTTTTCTTTCCAAGGAGTGTTTTCCGACCACTTGGCGAAATATTCTCTCTCACTATCGTCTACGAAATATTCTCTAACGCTACCATCTTTAAATGTTACTCTTAAAAGCTTTGGTATATCGAATCTCTTGTACGTGTCGACTTTATATGTAAATACCTTTTCTTGAAGACTATCGCCTAAATTACCATCATTTACTCCTAGGATTCTTGCTTCAGATATGATGGTAAGTTCTTCAGATGCGGCATTTTTAAGGGTACTGCCATCTGCGTTATAAAACTCAACATCAGAAGCTACCACAGATAAATTCCTAACCAGCAACCTCAAAACTATGTGGTTATCAGTAGTTGCATCACCAATTGTAGTCTCTAAGTAGTATGCACCAGGATTTTCGCTTACATCAGCTATGGTATATTTACCGTCACTATCTACCGTAAAGTGTACAGCTGTATCGCCTTCGATATTTTTCCATTCCACACCATACTTTGTTAATGTGCCTTCACTGTCGTATTCATTATTGTAATCATATCTTTGATAAATACCTGCATCTTTATTTATGGTGAAAAACACTGCTATTTCAGTTGGGAGTACCCAAGTAGATTTATCAAATGGGTCTACGTTGAAAATACCAAGCAATTCATCATCTATGTCGTATTCCTCGCCTGCATTAATGTAGTCTTTAATTTTTATATTTCTTAGTGCGTACTCTGCAAGAGTATGATTTTCTGTTTTTAGCTCTTTGTTAAATGTTTCCACTACTTTATCTGGAACATCTACATTCATAATAAGGTACGGCACCTTAAACCAATCTTCATAAAACCACTCTTTATTTTCGTCAAAGTGACCACTGAAATTTAAAAATGCGGTAGTCTTATTATCCACTGCAGTTGTGAATGGTTTAGGGTTATTATTTTCGTCTCTTTCATTTACTAATTTTACATTATCAACTTTTTCATGTGCCCAAGCTACTAATGGTTTTGCATTAGGTCCTTTCAGTACACTACCAATATTAGGCATTCTAGTTGGCTTATCTGCAAAAATTGTGCTACCAAGCAAGTTTCCAAAGTTTAAGGTATACATTTGGCCGCCTAGACCTTCAAAGTAATATGTTAGATTTGTTGGGATATAATATGTACTAGGATATAAAACATCAACAGTATGAGTATTGTTTTTAGCTTCTCCTGGTAGCGTGAAATACTTAAATTCTCTCGGTAACACTCTAAGACGAAGTGCAATTATTTGTCCGTGGAAATTAGTGTATACATAAGTATAATTATGGTCGGTTACATCACCATAGTTATTGATTTGTTTTTCGGTATATATGGTATTTTCATTTATAAAATCAAAGGCCCAGACAAACGCCCCAACTTCATCTGGAGTTTCTTCTTCTGGATTTAGTGGATATACTTTTGTAAACTGAATTCTTACATCATACTTATCAAAAAACCATCTTACAAACCCAGCTTCATTATTGCGCAATCCATTTATGTAATACGCCTTGTACAGTAAATATGCAATAGGATCTACATCTACAGTCATAGCTATTGGAGCTTTAACTTGTCCGTTAGGTGTATTTATATTTATATATGGTAGATCGGTTAATACTGTTCTATTCAGCACCTTTACAACGACTGGTTCTACATACGTAGCCATCATTCCTTCACCGATAACTACCTTAACAACAAACTTACCACCTTCTAGTGTTAAATCCTCCCAGGTCATCTGGTTATACTCTATTCCATCATAGATACTACCATCCCAGTCCACAGCGTCTATGAGTCCACCTGTTCTATCTATCCTAGTGTATGGATATTCGGCTAAATCCAAACTTGAATTTACCACAATTCTTGCAGTACCAAGAGCTGCTGCTATTGCAGGAAGTTGAGATTCTAATGCTGGAGGTATTATATATTCACTCGCAGTTGGATTGTAGTGCACTTCATATACAGTACCGTTTGAGCCTACCGCACTAGCCATATACCAGCCTGTTACTATATCATATGTCATATTTTTACCAGCATATTTTGCGTCATATAATCTAATAACAGCAGAGTTTCCTAATAGTCCTTCCACTACCCGTCTTTCAACCGGTGCATCATCTATCATTATTGTTTCCATACGGGCATAATCTTCGCTACTAACGATATAGTGCATAGTTTTGTAGTTATATAAAATATTCATGCCCGCATCGTTTTGTACAACATAGTAGCCTGGAAGCCTCAATCCTAAATCGTATAAGTGTCTTAGAGACTTAGGACCAAATGTAAATTCTTTGGGATAAACAGTAACATCAGGTCCTAGCTCCTCGTATGCTTTATCAAGCTTATACTCACTGCCTAGCCCCACTATATAGACTTTGTTATCCGAATCATATAAAATTTCATACCCATTTTCAGAAACGACTGTATAGTATTCATTGTTTTTATTAAATACAGCGTGCAAATTGTAGTCTGCAGCATAAGTATTGACCATGTTCATTTCGCCATAGTAAGCCCTTACAGAAGTTGGGATAACACCAAGTGGCTCCCAAACATAATAATCCTCCACAAGTTGCGCAATTTTTTGTCTTCCTGTAGAACTGCTTATATACACTAGGTAGTCCCTGGTTACACCCATGAATTGCTTATCTATTCTGGGTCTGTAATATGCATTTCCAGCGATAATCTCGATACTATCTTGATTGTATAAAAACTTTAAGTTTCTGGTTTCTATTCTTGTACCAAAATCAAAGTAAACTGGAATTGTTTCATGTAGCTTGGTAGAATATGGACTTGCTCCCGTAATATTTGTAAACTCACCTACTGAGTACATTGCAAAGTCTTTCTCTAGTTGGTCAATATTTTTAACTCTTTGTTTAAACCCAATTTGTATAGCAAGTGATCCAATCATCTCGTCCACGCCAAAGAACTGTTTAATTGTATCATTTGAAGTGGTGACTCTAATTACATCGGGTTCGAAAGTAGCCCAGCTGTCTTCCATGAGTGCTTTTACTATATCCGTTAATCCTAAAACTATATCGCCCGATTCATTTTCAAAGTCATACCCCATATACTCATAAAGTGAGGTAACAAATAAATCTTCTCTTATCTTAAATTTGGGTAAATGATCAAATACCTTATAATCAAGCCACACATAGCCTAGCTCCTCTAAGGGATGTGCGGTATTAAAACTGACGTCATTAGCATATATTCTCAACACTTCAGTTTTATCTGAGCCTTCCATCATGTATGCGCGAATATCGAAAGCACTTCTCCCCTTTCTTGTCCATCTACCATTCTCAAGCACTTGCTCTCTAATGTACTGGTCGTAGAGCATCGTGAAGTAAATGTCTGCAGCTTTAGGGAGAATAAACGGAGTGTTCAAGCCACTAGTATCACCCATGAATGCACCAAGTGCCCTGCTTAGGTCTACCTCCTCTGTTTGGGCAAACAAAAACTGGCCTTCGATGTATCCCGAATATGTCATAACATCTTGAAGTTCTTTAAAATTATCAAAATTTGGGAAGGCAATTCTAACCTTTTCACCAAACTTAATTGGAATCAAGTCTAAACGTAAATATAAATCCGCAGGAGCACCGCGTGGCTTTTCTGCAGCAGAATACACCTCTATTTTTATGGCATGCGTATCAACATCATAGGTAATCTCAAAATACGTTCGGTCTAGCAGTTCTTCTACGCTCATACCCAAAATACTAGCAATTGCTTCTAAGTCTATATTAAATTGTCTGTTTAGCAGTTGAATAATCTGATCTGTAGTGAAATTAGTGTTGGTTTTAGAAGTCACTGACAACACCCTTTTTATCAAAGGCATATCTATTTTTACTTTGATAGTTGCATGCGAGGTTGGATCGTCTTCATCCTTCATCGTCGACTCAATGTTATCCATTATTGCCGTCATAACTTCGTTATACTTACTACTCGCATCGTTTTCTTTGGGCGTCAGTATATTATCTACGAGAAGCACAATCATGGCATCTATAAACTCCGAAAACCACTCCAATGTACTTGCTAAGTTAAAGCCTCCCTTGTAAGCCTTAGGAAGGCCTATGTCTTCAAATTTGATACCTCCATATAGATGCTGAAGTCCTTCAATATCTATGTAAGTGAGCTCGTCTTTATAGAAAAGTCCAATAATTAAGTCATCTGTAGCTAAGTCTCTAGCTGACATATAAACTTTATTGGTCTTATTGTCGAAACGGTTCATGTCTGTTCTAATCAAAGTATCTAACTTTAAATCGAGTTGTGGTATATACATGTCTCCAATAAACTCGAAATTACCATTTTCAAACAGTTTATAGTTTTCTCTATCTAGCACAATGTTTTGAGAAACCCTGATATCGTAATCGACAGCAATTTTCACGGTGAATGGTACGTTTTCGCTGTTGTAGTCCCCTTCACGATTCTTTTTCCTGACAAGACTTGAACCTCTGAACTCAACATCCATACCAGTTAGTATCTCTTTTCCCAAGGCTTCGTTAGGTTTCATTAAAAATTGCATGTAGCTATTTAGTGTTCTAATTTCTGCAGTGCCCAAAACTGAGAATAAAAAGCCTAGATACTTGAAAGTAAGCGGGTCTAGCTTATCATCAAACGGTCCAAAAATCCCTTGAATAAAATTAGTAACATTTGGAGCAATGATAGTTAAAGGAATGTCGTTAAAGTAAACCGAAGTTACATCCCCATTTAATGTCAATTTGTAGTTTGTAGTAACAGCTTGCTTTAATAATGCATTGACACTAGAGATTGCAGTATCTGAACTATCGTCTGAACTAGTAGACGCGATGACGTTTTCCAAACTAAATTGTGTTATGAGCCTAATTAATTGTTGGTAAAGTACCGTGTCACCAAAATTTAGAAAATATCTTTTTGAGCCTTGCAAATTCAAATACAAAATATTTCCAGGATCAGCAGGATCCGGATTAATTCCATCAAAGTAAAATCCGATAAGCATGGTATTGGTGGTTCCGTCATACCACTCAAGCACTAAGTCATTGTACTTTATGAGTTCATTATGTTTTGCAAGCGCCTCTTCCCTTTCTGGAGTACCTTCTGCATACTGCTCATATGGCCAGGTGTACATATTAGCCTGCAGGTTTAAAATGAATGCAGAACCATCTTCGGTATTGACATGCATTTTAGCTCCAACATAATATCCCGTTGTAGAAACTATTTCGCTATCCAAATACTGCAAAAGGTTATCAAGAGAGCCTGTTGCTCTATCAACTGCCTCATCTTTTTGGGTTTTATCTTTGTTAACTTCATTTTCGATGGAATCGTTTATAAAAAATGGACTAGCTTGCACATCGGATGGTGGACTACAAGACACCATAATGCCAGCTACCAAAGCAACTAGCACAATAATTATCACTGCAACCAATACTTTCTGTTTCAACTTAGTCTTTCCTAACATTTTACCTTAACCGGTTTTTTCTTTTTTCACCCTACGCAGAATTAAAGTGTATTTTATCCTTTGTGGGTTACCAGTGCGCATTTCTTTTTCGTCTCACCACCGCACCTTTGTTTTGTATCTCACTAACGCGCTTCTGCTTTTCTAGTCATTAACACATATTTGCTTTTTTCGTAATTGCTAGCGCACATCTATTTTCCAGTCACTAACGCGCATTATTTTCTAGTTACTAGCGCGTATTTGCTTTTTTCGTAATTATTAACGCACACCCAATTTGATAATTTTTTTTAATTCTTACGATTTCGCGCGTATATATAAGCGAATCAATCACGATTCACAATTTCTTTAGTCCATAACAGCTATTTTGCATATATAGACTACATCCACTTCTCTAGTCGAGGAGTGGTTTTTATTCCAACAACCCAAGCAAATCTCCTGCGTGCTTACCAGAACATCACTCGAATTGGGACCATTACTCTTTAAGCATGCTATTTTTACGTTACGATGCATAAGCACAGGTGCATTTATAACGCGTGCGCTATTTTATATTAAAATATATGTACTTTAATGTCAATAACAAGAGCGAAATATCACCGAACTTTCATAACTGTTTCAAACATAGCCATAAATCTTCACCACTAACACAAACTATTTCCACTAACTCTATCCGTCACCTATGTTTGTGTTAATATCACGGCAAGCAATTTATACACAAGCTCAAGCGCCAGTTGTACAGCCTTATACCTGATTTGCGCTGTTTTAAACTTAATCTCACTCACTCGATTTTCAGGTAAGCTTGCGCACCTGATTGTACTATTTGTACTTGAACTCAAGGAATGATTTATGATGAGGCGTAGCACTGGTTATGTTTAAACTCCAGCTCTAATTTATGCTTGATTTTATACTTCGTTCGAGTGTACACGGCAACTTAAAGACACCGTATTAACCATCATAATTTAAAGTGTTAAAAACAATTATTATTAATCTCACTTAAGCATACTACGCCTAGAATAAAAAGTACAATGTGATAGCAAAATCTCATTAAATTATATGTCTATTTGGGGTACTGTATATTATTAATATGTATCCTAATTGTTTAATTAATTAACAGAAAATATGTTTGCCCGCACCCGCTTAAAGCAGTCTGATTTTAGCTATTTGTTACTCAATCCCTTCTCTATGTTATCATGCGATTTATACTCGGAAGTCGTATCTAAATATTATGAAATCATTCATAATCAGCACCAAAAGACCACCTTAATTTTATCTTTTTAAATACTAAAAACAAGTGTATTTCTACTCTTATTTTATTATCAAATGCCTGCCTTTTTCATCATTATACTTTAAGTTATTTCAAACTGAATTGCTATCTCACATAAGTGGGTACTGTTTTAGTTTCAATTGTCAGACTAAAGTTATTGATATATAATCTAGATAATGTAGCTATTTTTACTAACAAAACATAATGACAGTACGGGAGGATTTATGCTGGAATATTTAGCAAGTGATCATATAGGCGTGTATTTTATTATCTTTTTTGGAAAGATAGTTGAAAACTCTATGCAAACGCTACGTCTTGTACTGCTTTCCCGCGGACAGCGTACAATTGGTGCGTTGGTTGGATTTGTAGAAATCCTTCTCTGGGTTTCAATAACTGGCAGTGTGCTTGCTGGTCTCTCTTCTGCCCCACTAAAAGCTGTTGTATTTGCCTTTGCGTTTGCCATTGGTAATTACCTCGGGTCTTATCTTGAAGACTTGATTGCACTTGGACTTAGTACCATTCAGATAATCGTCAAGCCCGAAGAATCACCCGAGCTCGTTAAAGTGCTGCGTGACAATAAATTAGCCGTTACTATCACACATGGTGAAGGTCGTGATGGTGCTAGAGAAATACTTCAAATACACCTAAAAAGAAGGCGTATCCGTCCCACTCTTGCGCTGATAAATAAAAATGTTTCTAATGCCGTTATAACGGTTAGTGATGTGCGAGTAGTAAAGGGTGGCTATATGAGAAATCAACCATAACTACTTGCCTTAACTCAATCAAGTTATGCAGAATTTTAAGCGATATATTAAAAAATCAGCCATAACTATTTGCCTCAACTCAATCGAGCCATGCTTGCAATCTAGGCAGCAACTGAGATATCTAATAACCACTCACCTCAACTCAATCAAGCTATGCTTGCAATCTGGACAGTAATATAAAAATCAAGCATAACTACTATGATAATCACTTTATAGAAAACAAGAGCGTCTAACACTAAACTAGGCGCTCTTTTACATTTGAATTAGACTTTGTTATAGATTAGCCTTACAATACAAAAACAAAGGCACGGATTGCTCCGTGCCTCTGGTTATAAACTAAGCGTTTATTTAAGACTGTTTGCTACTACTTATTTAATGCCTACGAATATCATCATTTCATCAAATAAGATTGTCTTTAATCCATTCCAAGTGTCATCCCCTTCAGGACCATCTATAGTGCTTATAAATCCTTCTGCTGTTGCAAAGCCACTTGCCGTATAAGCCGTCTTTGCAGCTGCATTTTCTCCTGCGAGCTTAAAGTTAATGGATATATCAAGACCGGTTACATTGTCTTTTGCAATGGATAATTTTAATGTTGCACCATCGCCAAAGGTCAAGCCTACTTTTGCATCTAGTCCATCATATGCATTGTCTGCGGTTAACTCTATGCCAGTGAGCTTTGTAACAAATGTTGCCACCTTCTCAACTGTCCAGAGTTCCTCTGCTGGAATGTCAGCAAGTACCCAAGCCGTTTCTTCTCCTGCGAAGAACGCATCTCTTGCATTAGTTACTTCTTCCTCTGTTGCATTTGGAAACTTTAATTTATAAGCGTCATTTGCAAGTCTCTTACCAGTTTCTAAGTTAATTAGTGTTGCAACTGATTGTAATACATCAGCACCAGTAATATATTCACCTACTTTCTTTTCTGCAGGAGTAGCTAGAACTTTACCGTCTGCATCATAGTATGATTTGAGGTTTACCTTATCAGAAGTAATTTCACCAACTAAACCAGTTTTGCCAGTTGCGCCTATTAATTTGGTCATTAATGTTGCAATGTCTGCAGTGGCACTGAATTCTTTCTTCGCGCTATTGAACTCGAGGACATATTGGAGTGCAGTCGCGGGAGTCGTTCCTTTTTCGGTAGCAATTTCTTTGACTGTATTGACTAATTTCTCTACGAAAGCCATATCTAATACTTTACCTATTATAGATAAGAAGTCGATTTTACCTTTATCGTCAAACGCAATGTCAATTATGTCGTCTATTTTTACAGTTTCTGCATTAGCTGGTCCCATCACTCCTGCCATTTCGGCTAGTTGCGCTTCCCACATTCCTTGTAAATCTAGTGGTATGAAATATTTCGTGTTTGCATATGTTGCTGCTGGATTAACAATGTCAAGCACTGGTGTTAAGTCAAGTTTGAAACCAGAATTTTTTGCATCTGTACTGTCAACTTTGAAGTCAGCAAATACTTTCTCTGTTCCACCTTCGGCTTTAATCGTTGCAAAGCCCCATAGTCCGCTAAAGTCAAATTGTGCAAATGGTACCTTGTCTATTGGTTCCCAAGTTTGAATAAACCCATCGTTTACTCTTGCGTTATAGACACCTTCTTCATCTGGCTTTTCAAGCAATACAGGTATATATTTTTTGGTGTCTTTTGGGTCTTGCTCTGCTTTGAATGTATATGTCTCATTTCCGACTTTTTTGGTATTCTTTACTGCTTTTACTTCAGTATCTTTAACTGCAATTAGAGTACCGTCGTGTAAAGCATATTTCCACTCATATCCTGGTTTTTCCGCTGGATACACATAGTCTTTTAATGTGAACTGAATGTCTGGGAAAGCATATGCTTTTAATTCAGCTTTTACTGGCTCACTAGCACCTCTTAATGTAATGTTTGCACTAAGTTCAATAGAGGCTTCTTCAGGTGTGCCTAATGATTCGGTGGGCGTGATTGCTTTTGCACTCCCTTGCACTTCTATGTTCTTTAAGCCTATATCTAACTTAATGGGTAGGTCCGCGTTGTTTTTATAATCATAATGAATTCCTAACCCAGCAAGTGATGTAATCGCGCCTTTACTGTCAGTATTATATCCAACTGCAATTTGGATTGTAGGATATTTTACTTCGGCAGGAGCAGGTTTTTTGCCAAGTATCTGTTCGAGAGTCTGTCCTAAAACCATTCCAACAGCTTTGTCAATTAGATCATAAACGCCAGCATCCAAACCATCTAGGGCACCACTTAACATACCACCTAAACCGCTAGCCAATCCACCAATTTTTTCTGCATGGAGAGTTAGCACTGAAGACTTTTTGCCTGATGTTTCTGGGAAAACAACCTTTTTCTCTGTTGAAGTATATTGTTTTGCCTCAATTAAGTCTGCTGGAATTAATGTCAAGATACTCTTTATTTTGCCTATCAAACCACCTACCAGTCCTTCTTTTGATGCCATCTTATATCCAAGTGGATTGGTCTTTGCAAAATCTTCAGCAAACAACATGTCTGTTACCATTTTAGACATTAGTTTTGCATCTTTAGCTTGTGAGAATTGTCTCCAAGTGAAAGAATTATTTAGAACTTTCTGTCCAAGATAGATAATTTCCTTGCCCTCACTATCTGTTTTGAATAATATTGCAGCGACAGTTCCTAGACCGTTTTCTTTTCTCGCGTCCTTAATTTCTATTAAAGCGGCATTGTTTTTCGCATTTTTACTATCAATACATGCTTTAATCGCCAGCTCTAAACTAAGATCTATTGGCTCTAATCCGGCCATCTCGTCTGTGCTAACTTGTAAATATACAGTTGCACCTGCATAAACCGCATCCTGTGCAGTTGCAAAAGTTTTAAAAGAAGCGTCCGCTGCTTTTGTTAATGCATCTACTTCAGTCCCAAAATTAATTTTGGGTGTTTTGTCACCATTGTTGTTATTGTTATTATTGTTGTTATTATTGTCTGGCGGTGGAGTTTTCGGTCCACAAGCAACCATAGTCATAACAAGTCCAAAAACAAGAACTAACGCAAGTATGACAGCTATTAGATTTTTCCGTTTCATTTTTTAACCTCCTATGTAGGAATATTTTCTGGCACTATACGTCCAGTATATTACGATTATACCCCAGACAAAAAATGGTGTCAATATAGATTATAATGATAATTTGTACACGCGTGCGCGTATATTATGTGTGAAAACAGAGTAATTTCTATCTCTTTTGTGAAAGTATTTTGGAATTTCAATGATTTTTTTGATTTTTTTTAGCATTCGACACATATGTGGATTGAAAACCTAATTTGTTCGGTTCGCCCATTTATCATTAGGTTATAAAATTAAAGTAAAATTTCTTTTAGTTTACTGAAATTATCGCAAAGCTTACTATCAAACAGAGGTAGAATCATACAGTTTGTCACTAATTTAAGGCATATAAGGCTCGTGCGAGATAAAGTCACATATATTTTTTCACATTATTTAAATCTGCATATAACACAAGGAACGATTAAAAACTTAGATGGCTTATATGTAACTTTCTAAATTTAGAGTAATTGACTATAACTGTGAAGAAACGGTTATAGTGATAAAACCGACAGTTTATAAGAGTTAAAAGTTTAGGTGGCTTATGTATAACTTTTCAAATTTCGGGTGTGCTGCCATATTAATGTATCTTGCATTTTCTGAGATATAAAAAACTTTATTAAAGCCCTCCACTACTGTCTTTGCTGCACCTAGTAGGCTCCTATTTGATAAACTCGTAGTTTTGTTTTTCAATTGTTCTGGTATTAGTCCACTCTGAACTAGGCTCTCTTCCCTCAATTTACTTGCAAATCCACCAGTAAAGATAATTTCTTCCACGTCATCAAATGTTGTTTTTGCTTCACTAATCAAAAGATCTAGCCCCGCTCTAATTGCAGCTTTAGCTTTTTGGAATTCGCGTATATCACCTTGAGTAATTTCTATATCCCCAAAAATCTTATATGGTTTTCCAGTAACTAATGTACCGCTTTCATCTATCGCTTTTATTTTTTTAAGGGCTGATATGGTATCAATTAAACCCGTTCCGCAAATACCTAAAGGTTTATTATCATCCGCTCCTTGTATATCATAAAACATAATTGAATTCATACCGTTATCATCTACATCAACCATGTAAATTGCTCCCTCAGTCGCAGGCATACCCGAACTAATATTTGCGCCCTCAAAACAAGGTCCAGCTGGAGCAGAGGTAGTTATTGTTTTGGTAGATCCAATTATTGCCATTTCTGTATTTGTACCGAGATCTACAAAAATTTTGTATTTTCCTTCTTCGGGAGGTTCAATAGTGCTAAGTCCGGACACAAAGTCCCCGCCTACAAAGGCAGATATCGCTGGGATAAAATATATAGGTATATTTAGCTTTTCACCAGATGTTGCTTTTCTTAATATCTTTCCATCCACATCACAAACCATTGATTTTTTCTCAGCTTTAATTTCCATGCCAATCTCTTTTGTAGTTATCGGCGGAACTCTTAACAGTGCTGTATCAAAAGGCGCATTTGCAATTGAGCTGCAACTTTTTCCTAAAAGCATTGTTATCATGGCCGTATTTCCACTAATCACAATATACTTTAAGTGACATTTTCTCCTCTTGGATGCTTTTTCTATTTGTTCAGCAAGCCCTTGCACCACGAGTCTCTGCAACTCTATCGCTCCCTCGCCTTTAAGTGAGTAACTGATTCTAGTTATAACATCTTTCCCGTGGACTATCTGCGGATTTGCAAAAGTAATAGATTTTGATCTGTAGCCATAAGTATTAGGTTTAAAGCGAACATAAAAATCGTTATACACCTCAGATTTAATTTCACGCTTTCTAAATCTATTTTCGTCTATAAAAACAAGTCTAGGATTTTTTAAAACTCTAAACTCCTCAGGTACACTTAATTCATCTACCTCATCAAATTTACAAAGATCAAAATCTTTTTCTCTAGTGTAGGCGTATACAATTTTATATGGATTAAATCGATTGCCAATATCTTCTAGATCATCTATCTTGCTTTTTCCGATGAGATTTAAATAATCCAATTCATTTTTGGAGATTTCACCATTTTCATCTAGTATGATTTTATCACTTGTTATGACCAAGCTTATCGTGATATTAGAAGTACCCAAATCTACTACTGCAACAGCATCTCTATACCCTAACAATCTATTTCTATATATTTCGAACTTATTAAGTGTTGAATATCTCCGACTAAATAGTCCCATATATTTATACGGAGATGATATAAGCGATAAGGTAATATTTCGATCTACTACCACTTTATTTGCCGATACAAACGCGTCATTAATGAGCACAACGCATTTCCACCTATCACAAAAATCGGGGTTATTAATTTCACAATCATCACATGGTAAAGCAATCTTTATCCCTTGTTGGCGAAGTGCATCTCCAAGGTTTATGTTTTCTTCCACAAGAAATGTCTTATCCATGTTTTCAATTGTTATTCTATGCTTTTTGCTCACAGCATCCTCTTTAGGTTATATATTTTTGTGTATTTCATTGTACCATATATGAAGATAAATAATCACTAACAATCAATAAATCATATAGCTGCTTCTAGGTGTAAAGCAAAATGATCTGCCGACATTTTCACTGTTGGCGAGTTTAAAAGCTATTAGTCTATCCTATGCCTTATCAAAGTAATTCATCTTTGTCCGTCAAAACTCGCAAAACAAATATACCTAAATTTATTCCTGGACTCGCGTATGATTTGGGAAACAAATTAATATGCATTATTAACGAGCTTACATGTAGTTTGATAAGCAAATTAAAACAAACTATGTTTTTAATGAGCTTAAATTTGCATATTTGGCCTCACGCTTAAATTAAAATATTTGCATAGCGTCTGGCTGTTTTTACTATCTTTTGTATCTTAATGAACTTAAAAGTTGCATTTATATTCACATTATGCCCGTCCTCCCAAATGCGTATTTGAAATTACTTTCTACGATATTTTAATGAGCTTAAATGATTTTTTAATGAGCTTCCAACCCTTTGTTTGACAATAATTTATTATGGGTCTAAAATATATTCAAGCTGATTAAAAGCAATAATAAATTAATATTTTCAGGGAGGTAAAAAATGGCAGAAGACACAGCAAAACGTGGACAAACTGGTATGTTCACATACAGAAAAACAGATAATGGCAACTTTGTTTTTTATCTAGTTGCATCAAACCATGAAACGCTAGCACATGGTGGAGAAGCGTACAAATACGAATCATCATGCATTGGTGGCATCGAAAGCGTGCGCAACTTTTCACCCATTGTTTTTGATGGAAAGATTGAAGACCAGACCAAAGAAAAAGTAGAAAAGGTCACCAATCCAAAATGGGAAGTTTACAAAGACAAAGAAGGTAAATTCCGTTTCCGTCTAAGAGCTAACAATGGTAACCTTATAGCAATTAGCGAAGCTGGCTATGTAAGCAAACAAGGCTGCATTAACGGAATGAAATCTGTTGCAAATCAATCAAAAGACGCACCTGTAATTAAGCTCGAAAAATAACTGCTCGTAATTTTATCCTTAGTATATAATTTTGAACCACATGGCACATCACCATGTGGTTTTTTTGCACTCACTCCCCAGTGGTAACCTGCTATGCATAGATGTTGGCACAAACCAAAGCTTTTAGTCTTCCAGCTCATTCAACCTATCATCTCAGCAATTTTAGTAAGTTCGGCTTTAGTTGAAGTGAATTATATACAATGGTTTTTTATATGTGGCTTTAATCCTCTAATTCATCAAATTCTATCATCTCATCAACTGTAATAGGTTTTGATTTTGTTGAATTTAAACCTGTTTGTGATAGCCTTTTTACCTGACTCCCTACTGCCTTTTTTCGTTTTTTAATTATACGTCTAACCAGCAATGGAACTATAGAAAGAACTAGAGATAGTATAAGAACAACAACTCCAACCTCTATCTCGTTATAAACAGTCATCAAAACTATTGAAAATATAAACCCTGCTAAACAAACTAAACTCCATAAAGACAAACCTATTATTTTAAGAACCTGTTTTGCAATACCAGTTTTTTTCGCTATCTGAACTGCACCTTTGGTTATCGGCTTTCTTTGCTTTATCAAAGTTCGCACTACAAACCGTTTTGCGAGTCTTTTAGCATTGATTATTTCTAATAACTTTGGCTTTTTCACTTTGTACTCTAGTTAATGATGATGTTTTTAGGCATAGGCATACTTATTTCATTAGTTGCAGACATGCCGTATTGCGAGCTTTTCAGTATTGAATGTTTTCGATAATTTGTTTTTTCGTATACTAGTTAATGATGGGGTTTTTTAAGCATATACATATTCATTACATCTTCTCACTCTTTCGGGGGTTTCTAGATGTGTTGTTGAACGAGCTGTTTATATTGAATGTTTTCGATGATGGGGTTTTCTAGGCATAGGCATATTCATTACATCTTCTCACTCTTTCGTGTGTTTCAGGATGGGAGGAAAGTGCTTTATCTAAAAGTGTCTGTCTCGCTCTGGCGCCTTGACTTCCAGTTTGATCTATAAGTAAAAGTGCATTGGCAAGGTTTTTCCCATAACCTATACTACACGCAAACTCGTCAGCTTCAAATTCAACTTGCTTGCTGGTAATATTTCTCATTAAAACGCCTATTAGCGTCCAAAGTCCCACAATTCCATCGATTATTAATCTACCAAGCAGAATTACTGCAAGTGAAGAAAGGCGTCCTGCGCGAGAATCGTCCCCTCCAAAGAGCAAACCCGCAAGACCCAAGATATATAAAAGAGTTTTTATAATACTCGCAATTATGTTAATAATGACATTGCCTGTTAATAAAAATAGTAAAATTACCGTATCTCCGTTGTATAGGTGCGCTAACTCATGTGCCATAACACCGTTTAAATCCTCTATTGGTAGTGCTAGAATACCCTGTGTAAAAAATATGGTTTTTCTCCCTAATGCAGCAGCATTTTTATCTCCAGTCAATTGTAGATATAACTTAATACCTTTTGGTAAATCTCCATATTTTGCAGTTGCTCTAGCGTACACTTCATCAAAAGCTTGTTTTAATTGAGCAAATTCAGGCATATCGTCAATTCGCTTAAGCCCCCTTGTTGCTCTAAAGAAAAATTCACCAACTGGAGACATAAATATAGTAGCACCAACTAAATAGATTCCAATGCCTACAAGTCCGTTGTATATCTTATGTTTTTCTATATCTGTAACGCTTGAAAAAGGTACTACATTCATCCAAAAAAACAAGAAAAATATCAGTGTGATATTGGCTAAAATGTATATAATGATGGGTATATTGTGCTTTTTAAATAGGTTTCTAATTAATGTAAATGAATACAATGTTTGCTCCTTTTTAGTTTACATTCTTAAACTATAGTTAATCCATTAGGCACATTTTTGAGCGGTCGTAAGTTCGCCAGCTATTTTAGGCTTGCATTATACGCTACTGCTTTTAATGTTCTAGTGCTAGATAAGCTCTAGCTGTAAGCCCTAGCTATACTTACTCGACTGGTTTCACATATCTGAGTACTGGTTTTCTAGCTGCTAAAACTTCATCAGGTCTTCTAATAACTGCGTTATGTGGCGCTGTTTTTAATGTTTCAGGATCAGAATAAGCTTTAGCATATAGCTCATTTAATAGTTCAATTGCCGCATCTAGTGTTTCTTTTGTTTCGGTTTCAGTTGGCTCAAACATTAACGCTTCATCAACTATTAATGGGAAGTACATCGTTGGCGGATGAATACCACCATCTATCATCCCTTTTGCAATATCCATAGCTGAAACACCAGTCTCTTCCTTAATCTTTTTGATACTCACGACAAATTCGTGCATACAGTGGCGTTTCTTTTCAGTATCATACTTTTTCTGTAGTTTTGTTTTTAAATAATTTGCGTTAAGCACTGCACATTGTGCTGAATACGGAATGCCTTCTTTACCTAGTGTGAGTATATATGCAAGCGCTTTCAAATAGACTAGGAAGTTCCCATAAAAAGATCCGACTTTACCCATACTTTCAGGTAGATTAACTAAAAAATATTCCTCACCATATTTTTCTACTTTAGGTCCAGGTAAAAAACAAGCAAACTCCTTTTTGCATCCAACAGGTCCAGATCCAGGGCCTCCACCACCGTGAGGTGTAGAAAAAGTCTTATGTAGATTTAGATGAATAACATCAAACCCCATATCTCCTGGCCTTACTACTCCCATAATTGCATTAAGATTTGCACCATCATAATATAATTTACCGCCAGCACCATGTACTATCTCTGCAATTTTTACAATGTTTTTTTCAAACAATCCAAGCGTTGTGGGGTTAGTTAGCATTAAAGCAGCAGTATCATCTCCGACAACTTTTTTAAGTTCTTCTAAATCGACTCCGTGTTCTTCATCGCTTTTAACGTTAATTACTTCGAATCCAGCAAGAGTTGCACTAGCAGGGTTGGTGCCGTGTGCACTATCTGGGACAATTATCTTATTTCTTTTTAAATCCCCTCTTGACTTATGATACTCCGATATTAGTTTTAATCCTGTGTATTCTCCATGTGCTCCAGCTGCAGGCTGTAATGTAATATCATCCATCCCAGTTATTTCACAAAGATACTCAGATAATAAATAAATTACCTTTAATGCACCTTGCGCGTTTTCTTCATTTTGTAAGGGATGAATATCTGTAAAACCTCGCATTTGGGCTACTTCTTCGTTGACTTTGGGATTATATTTCATAGTACATGAGCCTAATGGATAAAAACCATTATCCACTCCAAATGCCCTTCTTGATAAATTTGTATAGTGACGAACCACCTCAACTTCCGATACTTCAGGAATATCTAAAATTTCCCTTTTATGCCATTCTGGAAGTTCATATTTAGGTACATTTTGTTTTTTAATTTCTGTTCCAATGCTACCTACTTTGCTTTTTTCAAATATCGTTTTCATACTAAACCTCTTATTAAATCAACTACCAAATCTAAGCATTCTTTAGATACTGTTTCTGTCACACACCATAGAATTCTATCTCTATCTAGCTTAAGTCCTCCTAGTATGTTCACCTTATTTAATTCGCTAAGTATTATATCTGCCTTCCCTGGAGTTATGGTCACAAACTCATGGAAGAACTCACCTTCTACAAATTCAACACCCTGTACTTTAGACAGTTCATTTTTGAAATAGTGGGACAAGTTAACACATTCATTTGCAACATCAATTAGTCCTTGTTTGCCTACTGCAGAAAGATAAATGGTGGCAGTCAATGCACATAATGCTTGATTAGAACAAATGTTAGAAAGCGCTCTTTCTCTACGAATATGTTGCTCTCTTGCTTGAAGTGTTAATACATATGCTTTTTTGCCTTCTGCATCCACAGTTTCACCGACTATTCTTCCTGGTATTTTTCTCATCATCTTTTCAGTACAAGCCATAAATCCAAGATATGGACCACCAAATCCCAGTGGTAAACCTAGAGGTTGAGCATCACCAACTGCAATGTCGGCTCCGCATTCACCAGGGCTTTTTAAGATTGCAAGCGATATTGGGTTGCAACCCATAATATATTTTGCACCACTTTCCTTTACAACATCTCCAACCTTTTTCGCATCAATAATTTGGCCATAATATCCAGGTTGCTCTACGTATACACAAGCAACTTGATCGTCTAATGCTTCTTTAAGCCCTTGTAAATCCTCATCAAATGCTATATCTATAATTTCTAAACCTAGGTCTTCGGTATATGTAGTAATAGTAGCTCTTGTATCAGGTCTGATATTCCCTAAAATGATAGCTTTAGATTTATTCCTTTCCCTGCACATAAGAATGCCTTCTGCAGCTGCAGATGCTCCGTTATATACGCTAGCATTACTTACCTCAAGCCCTGTTAAATTGCATATCATTGTTTGATATTCAAAAATAACTTGAAGTATGCCCTGTGACATTTCGGCTTGATATGGAGTATATGCAGTTACAAACTCTGCTCTAGAACTTAAATTCTTTACCACAGAAGGAATAAAGTGTCTATAACTTCCCGCTCCTCTTAGAACTGCTTTATATACCGTATTTTCATCCGCGAGTTTTTGCATAAACTCTAAAACTTCTTGTTGAGTTATACCTTTAGGTATATTTAACTCTTTTAGAAGCAACTTTTTAGGGACATCAGAATATAGCTCAATCGTAGACTTTACGCCTATTGCTTTGAGCATAGATTTTATATCCTCTTCAGTGTGTGGAACATAATTACTCATGCTTTGTCTCCTTACATCATCATATACTTAAACTAATCAAGACTTGCCTAGCCTATACAGTGTTGTGTAAAACTGCAAAAAACCACCTACATAAAACAGGAAACTATATTATGAGTTTTGTTTTAAGTATTCTTCTTCGCTTAACAATCCTTCTGGAATAGTTGAAAACTCGATTTTGCAAATCCAAGCTTCTCTTGCGTTTTCATTAATCTTTTCAGGGGCATCTTCAAGTTCAGCGTTAACTTCTATAATTTTTCCAGCAACTGGCGCATAAATTTCGCTAACAGCCTTAACGCTTTCTACTTCACATAGAAAGCCACCTGCATCAACGGTATCTCCTACAACAGGTAGCTCCACAAATACTATGTCGCCTAATTCACCTTGTGCAAACTCGGATATTCCAACCGTTGCAACTTTTCCATTAATTTCTGCCCATTCGTGTGTTTCTGCATAAAATAAACTCATTTTTTAAAACTCCTTTTTACATATATTTTTACTTGTTTAACGATTATTTCTCGTACCTAATACATTTATTTAGATTTTCCTTCGCTGAATTATCTACTAAGAAAGTATCCTTTGACCAACATATTCAGTTTCCGTTTATTTGGATGTTTTACAGAAAGTAGCGCTTTATTTAATCATTTGATTTTATGCCACCCTGTTCAACTAGTTTCTCTTTACTCGATTAATTTATGGAAGGGTATCTAGATTAGTATATCTCTTATCATCTATTTAACCAAATCCTTCTATTTGGATGCTTTATAGAAAGGTAGTGCTGTTTGTTCAATCTTTAGCTTTTTCCCTCTTACTTCTACAGTTAAGTCAGAGTCAATGTACTCTTTCTTTACTCTTAGCACCACTATCGCTCTTCCTAGTGTAGGAGAATGCGTGCCAGATGTAACCACACCGACCTCTTCATCCCCAGCATAGACTGTAGCTCCTTCTCTAGCTATACCACGATCGACAAGAAATGCACCAATTCTAGAGTATGCAGGCACATGATTTTCTAAAGCTTGTTTACCTATAAAGTCATCTTTTTTCATCTTTATGGCAAAAGATAGCCCTACTTCATTTACCAGAATGTCTGCTCCAAGTTCATGTCCATATAATGGAAGTCCTGCTTCTAGTCTTAAAGTATCTCTTGCGCCCAGCCCACAAGGGATTATGTCTAATTCTTTCCCTTTCTCTACAATATCTCTATATACTTTCACTGTTTCGCTTGCAGGAATATATATTTCATAGCCTAGTTCACCTGTATAGCCTGTCATAGAAATTAAACAATTAACTCCACTAACAGTCACATTGTCGATGAAGGTATAATATTTTTCTGGTAGATTAGATGCAATCTTTTCTAACAAAACTTTTGAAAGAGGTCCTTGTACTGCAATTAGACCTACATCTTCTGATATATTTTCAAATTTAACTTTAAATCCACCTATATTTGCTTTTATCCAGCTTGCATCTTTTTCTAGGTTGGCTGCATTTACAACGAGTAAAAACTTATCATCTTCTAGTTTGTAAACAAGCAAATCGTCAACCGCTCCTCCATTTTCATAGCACATTAAAGTATATCTGATTTTACCTATTTCCATACCTGTAAAATCATTAGTAAGCAGGTAATTTAGAAACTTTTCTGCATCTACTCCAGAGATTATAAACTCTCCCATATGCGATACGTCAAAAAAGCCTGCTCTTTCGCGAACTGCAGTATGTTCCGCAATTATCCCAGAGGAGTATTGTACAGGTAATTCATATCCCGCAAAATCTACTATCTTACCACCAAGTGCCACATGCTCATCATATAACGGAGTTTTAATTGCCATATTGTCCCCCAAAAAACTTGTAATCTCTAGCACAAAAACGCGCTACCTATATATTACAATTATACGCGTGTGTTTTCAAGCGCAACGAGTTTCAAAATACCACATTTATGTACTTTGTTTATGCCTACTATTATCATCGAATCCTAAAATCCTATGAATTATTGAAGCATTGCCATAAACATTTGAATTAACACATCAATATACCAATTTGTGCTAAAAATATCAGGTGGAAAACCTTTCTCTATCAAAAAATCCACCATACTACAAAACATAGTGGATTTCTAGTTCTCTATACTATTCTAAGCTAATGTGAAACAGCTTCATAGCTTCCTACTTCCCTGTATACCCCCAAACTACTGTCCGGTCGCCATCATTCCAGTTAGCTTCCCAATCCTTAGGTTTGGAAGGAGCTCTTACATTTATTACCATATCTGCCTTCGCATTAAAGAATATATATGATCCCATTTTCTTTACACTAAGAGGTATAACGATAGAGGGTAAACTGCTACAACCAGCGAACGCAGAATTGTTTATTACCCCAACATTATTACCAATCTCGACAGAAGTTAGCGCTATGCAATCTTTGAATGCATTTGCCCCTATAGTCTGGACATTTTGAGGAATCTTTATCGTGCTCAATGCCTTACATCTGAAAAAGGCAGTGCTTCCTATGTAAGTTATGCCATCTGGTAATTTCACTATTTGTAAATTCTCGCAATCTTTAAACATTCCGTCACTAATCCTCGTAACATTATTTGGGATTTCTATAGACGTAAGTCCTGTACACCCTCCAAAAACGGTTAAACCCATCTCCACTATGTTTTTTGGTAGAGATATATCGGTTAAGCCAGCACATCCGTAAAAGACATTATCTTCTATTTTAGTAACACTGTTAGGAATGGTTACATTTGATAGTTTTGGGCACTCGTAAAAAAGACCACCTTGTAAAGTTTCTACATTTTTAGATATGCTAATTGATTCTAGATTAGGACATTGCTGAAAAGCGTATTTACCAATCTTAACAACAGAATCCGCCATAGTTACGGATTTTAATGTCGGATGTGAGGAAATACCCCTCTCGGGAATAAATTTCATATGGTCAGACAAAACAAGCTCTTCTAAATCTTTTGCCTCCGAAAAAGCACCTGGTTTCAATGTTACAACAGGTTTTCCTTCACACATTGAAGGTACTACGATTGTTTTTTCCTTTCTACAAGACCCCACTCCAGTAAGTATATAACTTTCACCGTCCTCTGCTAGCTCGAACTCAAGCCCATCACTTTCTACTACATCGCCACCTTCATCACCACCTCCACCTTGTTGAGGATTCCTTGGTATAGAAAGTAAAGAACAAGAAGAACAGGCAGACAAAACAGCAACAACTACTAAAATAAATATCAAACAAAAAAGTAATGTTTTCTTCATAAAACCACTCTCCTATGTAACTCACCTGGTGTTTAGCGCATCATAAATGAGATGGTAGGAAATTGTGTTATTGTTCAAATTATACCACTTTAGTGTGTGATAGTACAATGTAGCCTTTCTGAATAAATGATATGCACCTTGATATTACACAACAAACAAACAGCCAAAATTTATTACACTTTGGCTGTTTTATCGTTAAAACTTTATTCTATTAAAATATTTGCTATACTTTTTCGTTAATTTCGACAACTATTGTATGCGTGTATTAGAATACTAAAACTTCGTATCCTTTTTCAACATACGGTCTAATTCCAGCGTGGTTAAACATATCGGAAATTAAAGGAAGTCCTAGCTTTTTGATATCTTCTTCGACGCCAAGAATTTTTGAACATGCCAGACATACACCATCAATCAAACCTTTATCTAAAGCTTTTTTGTATAGCGGATTTTTTTCTGTATCAAGTACTGGTGGTAATGTTACAGACTTACCTTCAAAAACAATTTTGACTTCATTTCCTTTTTCGCTTAAGTCTAAAGCGTTTAAGAGGCCATGTATAAAGCACATTTTCTCACCATTCATTGCATAAATTAAAAACTTTTTCATTGTCATCTCCTCAAATAATAATGTTGTTGGATTTTAACCAGGTACAAATGGTTAACAACACTACTTTTCTATTCTATTTCCTGGTTAACTATAATGTTTAGCTCCAAATTCTTTAGGCTTTTACTCTTTGTCTTCTTCAACTCTATCAACGATTTCTGTTTTGCCTATTTGTCTTTTATTCTTTATCTTCCTCAGCTTTATCAACTATTTCTGTTTTACCAATCTTATTTGTTTCTCTCATCAGCATATTAAAGTCTTTTCTATAGATGTATTGCTGTAATATTTTTGCTAACTTTTCAATACTTTCATCAAACTTTTCCTTTTCATCAGCCTTTATTTCAGAGAGTACAAAATCTCTCAAAACTTGATTGTTTTTACCAATGCCTACACGAATTCTCTTAAAGTTTTGGCTTTGTATATGTTCAATTATATTCTTCATACCGTTATGAGTTCCAGCGCTTCCATTCAATCTAGCTCTAACAGTATATTTTTCAATATCAATATCATCAAACACTACTACAATCTCAGACACGTCTGCATTATATCTCTTTAGTAAACACTTAACAGACTCCCCTGAAAGATTCATAAATGTTTGAGGCTTGGCTAAAACAACCTTTTCTCCTCTAACAGAAAAAGATGCAACAAGGGAGTTACATTCTCTTTTATTAATGTCTTTTTTAAATATCTCAGCCAGTTTATCTAAAACCATGAACCCCATGTTATGGTATGTGTTTGCATACTCTTCAGTGGGATTACCAAGACCAATAATGATTATCATTTTTCACCAACTAATGTTTAATTTCGTGTTTTGTAAGGCATTACATTTTGCTATCTAAATAATATATCATGCACAGCTTACTTTCCAGCGTAAGTTCATTCAATTTATTGTCTATTATCGTAGTGAAAAGACAAATGCACTTTTGCTTTGTGGACTATGCCATATGAGTACGTTGATAAAGTTACTTCTTTTTTCTTTTTCCTTTAAAGAAATCTGACAGTATCTGACCGCATTCTTTTTCAAGTACTCCTTGTTCAACTTCTATATTATGGTTGAATAACCCTGGCTTAATTAAATTTACAACACTCCCAGCGCAACCGCTTTTAGGGTCCATAGTTCCGACGTATAGTTTCCTAATCCTAGAGTTTATCATTCCTCCAACGCACATAGCACAAGGCTCTAATGTTACATACATATCACAATCTTCTAGCCACCAAGACCCTAATTTCTTTGCTGCTTTAGATAAGCAAACCATCTCTGCATGTCTTGTAGCATCATTATGTTTTTCCTTTTCATTATGCGCTCTAGCTATAATTTTATCATCTTTGACAATGACAGCACCAACAGGGACTTCATCTAAATCCCGACCCTTTAGCGCTTCTTTTATGGCTTCCTTCATAAACTCTTCTTTACTCATTTTATCTCTGTCCTAGCAATTCATTCCACGACTAATATGTAATTATGCCACTTGTTTACTATGGCTCTCTCCGTGGTTTGTGATAGATCTCTTTATTATTGATAGCTATCGTAAGTTTATATATCTATTCGTCAATACTAGCAGGCTGTTTTTGTAAAACCGATGCTTAAATTTACTATTTATGATAACTTTCGTTATTCATAATTGTACCAGCTCTATATATTTGCTCTATTAGAATTAGCCTTGTCATTTGATGAGGGTATGTAACTTTTCCAAATGATATTATTTTATCCGACTTGTCTTTCACCTGCTCGGAAACACCATTGGAACCACCTATGATGAAGGTTATCTCTGATTCGCCCTTAACTGCCGATTCTTCAATAAACGAACTTAAGTCTTCACTAGAAACCAAATCGCCTTTAATGTCTAAAAGCACTGTTTTGCCCTTTACTTTACTTAAAATAGCCTGTCCTTCCTGCTCTTTTATAACCTCGATGTTTTTTGAATTAGAGTATTCATTTACCTCAATTATGTTTAAATTAAAGTATTTTTGCATCCTTTTAGAGTACTCGGAAATGGCATCCTTCCAGTATTTTTCCTTTAATTTTCCTACAGCTACAATATTGATCCTAATCATTATGTGTTGTTAATCCTCTACACTCTTTTAGATTTAGCCTTGATTCACTTAGTGTTGTATAGGTCTAAATCTAAATGAATATTAATCCGATTCATCTAAGCCTTAAAACCCAAGGCTATGTTAGATTTAGCCTGGGATGCATTTTATACCACGTATAAAAACAGTTTATGGTCTAAACCTAAATATGAATGTTAAAATGGTAAATATTCCAGCACCCACTAACGCTATTATGACTGGAAGATATTCTGTTTGCAGTTTCACAGCTTTAACACCACCATTTTTTAAAACCGCTTGTAGCCTCATTTCTTTAGCCTTTTGTACCGCTTCAACTATTTCAAGCGTAATTTGTTTTTTCTCCTCTTCTGTTAAAACTTCGGGACCATATACTTCTAATAGATCTCTCGCTTGAGATGGAGCTGGTGTTATGCGAATGGTCGCAACTCCTGCGCCAGGCCCATCAATTTCTTCTCTTCGTGAGCTTGCTTGTACTGCAAACTGTCTTGTTAAGAAAACTAGTAGGAAAGTAGCGCCTACAACAGCTATCAAAAAGTTAATAGTACTATCATACATCAGGTTTTGTAGAGAACTTACAAACTTACTAAATCCATCAGACTTTTGATCTGCATAGTTTGTAATGGTAACTAAGAAGTTATTCATAAAGTGGATTATCATAGCCGGCACAATACTTCCAGACTTTACTGCAACAAAGGTTAAAACCAGTCCAGCTATTGCGGCGGGTAAAAGCTGAGGAACGTTTTGATGTAAAACCCCAAAACTAAGCCCTACAACCACAATTTTAAAACGATCGGTTTTATCTCGAAAGATATTAAGAAACAGTCCCCTATCAGTAATTTCTTCAAATACTGCAGGGAGAATGCAAGTAGTGAGTATTTCCATCACTAATATTTCAGGAGTCCTATACAAAACTCCGACAGGATTAGGATACTGATACCCTATTGTTGTTAAAAAACTAGCCCAAAACACAGACACGCCAGAGTTGACCATATACATGCATATGCCGATTACAAACGCCATCACATATACGTTAGGTGCTAGCTTTACATTTAATTTAAAGTCATGAATTAATTCTTGTTTATTTCCTCTAATTAAAAGCATGTACAGCCCAATGGGCACTATCCCCATCATTCCTACTTGCATAGCAAAGGAGAAAACCCAAGAACTAACATTGTCAGACATAACTACATTTGCAAAAATTGCTCTTAGAACCATAAGTCCCATAACAGTTATAGCAAAAATCATAGATAGCCTAAATGTCCGCTTGTCATTATCAACAGGCAGTGGTTTATTATTATTTTCTTTTCTTGCATTTAGTGTTTTCATTTTTTTCTCTATCTAACGCTCACTACACTTATCTTATCACCTATTCATGTGCGCGTTCAAATATCATACAACATTATTTATAATTATTCAAAGATATGCATTTAATTTATTACAACTGGTACAACTAACGTGCTAGTCTATTTACCACTGCAATTAATATGATGACTGGTACAACCGCAAATGCCCAAACACTATCTAGCTCTTACCTACTATGACAACTTACACAACTGCAGATGCTCGGACACTATTCAGCGCTTTCTCGTAATAACTGATAAATAAGTTAAGCTTTTCAACGAATATGAGAATAAACACAACTTAAGGCTTTGGATTTATAAGTAGAGTGAAGCAATCGTTGTAATTACAGTCATAATCGCTAAAAAGAGGCATATGGAAAGCACATATATATCTACAAGTTTTCCTGGCTTTTTCTTTAGGTTTTCAAGCGCTTTATCTATTATTCGATTTTCTTCTTCTATATTTTCTTCGCCAGTCCCAGTATATACAACCTCTTTATATTCCTCGCTTGCATCAAACCTTGTAATTTTTTCTAAAGTATCTTTATCGGCTTCTGCATCCGATGAACTTGGCTTTTTAAATTTCTTGTTTAAATATTCGAAAGCAACTAGTACTCCAACAAGCACAACACATCCTACTACCATCATAATTACCATACTGATTATGGACGATTTACTCATGTCTGCAAGGTTTTCGTACCAGGTAAAATTAGATATGAAAAGAGCAATTATGTTGTTTGTTAAATGCACAACTACTGCATACCAAATATTATCAGATTCTAAAACTATATATGCTAAAACGATACCCACTATGAATTGATGGACAAGTTGCGCTAGATTCATGTGTGCAAGTGAGAAAATCAAACTCGATACTAAAATTGCATATACTTTGCCTTTGTTTTTAAGTGGCGACAAAACAACACCTCTAAAAAACACTTCCTCAACTATGGAGGGTAAAATGCCAATTATGATAACTGAAAAGATGGCAACTACGGGTCCTTTAGACATGTCAGGAAGTGGCACATTTAATGTAATGTTAAATTTATCCATTAGTAGAACAAATGCACTCATAAGTAGTGTGTTTTGCGCAATAAGAGCGACAGCAACTATCGGCATGAGGAGGAGCATAGGAATGTTAATCTTTCTTTTTAACGGTACAGCATCAAAAAAATCCAGCCTGTTTAACTGTACAATAAACAAAATTGCAATAATTATAGATAGTTGTGAAAGCGCATAATTTAACAACACGGAAAGTTCAGGGTTTTTTAAGAGTACAATAACAACACCAAAAAGAACAGATAGAATCATCTGAATTGCAAATATTATTAATACGTGTTTTGTTGTTACTTTTTGTCTCATGTTAATTTAGATTAGTTAAGCTTTTATACTTAGTTAATAGCATTTTGAAAGCACTGTAGCAGTCACCGTGCGTTGCGCTGCTATGCAAGCAAAAAAGTCCTTTCCTTCCTCCGCGCCAGCTTTTTTTACGACAGAATCTAATGTTTCTCTCACTTTTGCTGTGGTATTATTATTTTCACTTAAGTGCCCTAAAATAAATTGTTTAGGTCCCGATTCTATTATTTCCAATATAGCTTTAGCACAGCTCTTGTTTGATAAATGGCCTCTATCTGAAGCTATCCTTTGTTTTAAAAATGAGGGATAGGGACCATGTTTTAGCATCATTTCATCGTAGTTACTTTCGATCATCATAAGATGTGAGTCTTTAGCAAGCGCCATTATTTCAAGTGTCATATGCCCTAAGTCTGTTGCGTATACAGCTCTTGAGTTTTTATCAGCGAATGCATACCCTACAGGGTCTACTGCATCGTGCGGAATACTAAAAGGCAAAACGTCAATATTACCGATATTAAATCCTTTCATGTCAACAATATGGCCATTAACTCTACCCACACTGTTATTTATTTCAACAAGTGTTTTAGGTGTTGCATAGATTGGGATGTTACACATTTTAGAAAGGGTGTGAGCACATTTTATGTGGTCGGTATGCTCATGGGTTATAAGCACTGCTTCGATTTCATCGAGTCTCACATCTACTGAATCTAGTTTTTCTATAATGCCTTTACAGCTAAAGCCACAGTCTATTAAAAACTTATGCCTATCATTAGACACTAAAATTGAATTACCTTTGCTACCACTCCCAAGAGGAGTAAATGATATTGCCATAAATTTCCTTAAATCATTTTATATTATTCTTTTTATTATTCTCGTATTCTGGACAATCACAATAAATGCCATCTGGAGCTAGTGCGGTATATAGATTTGCCATTGCTACCATATGCTTTAACTTTGACTTTCTTAAGCCCGGTATGCCTAAATCCTCTTGTCTATTTATATATCTAATTTCTTCGGTATTAAAATATCCTTTGCAAAATAAATTATCTATCAAAGAATAAATGCCACGATACTCCTTATTCCCCTTTTGAAAATACATACCGCCAATCCCATTGGGTAACACCTCGCCTGCCACAAATCCTTGAATTTTACCATCTATGAGGAGCACATTGGCTTGTACATTGAAATAACCATAATCATCTAAAATTTTGTTTATAGCAACTATTTCTAGTTCAGAGTAATAATCCTCTATAAACTCCATTTTCTCTCCTTTTATACCTGACTCCTTTTGTTTTATTTCTCTATTTTTTTTATTTAGTTCAAATAAATCTATAACTCCTTGTCTATCTTCATTTGTACCATTATATGGTCTATACTCATAGTTATACTTAAATTTATTTATTGTCCTTCTCCTTGAGTAAAACTCCTTGCCTTTTAGTGTAATTAAATCTTCTGGGCTATAAAGATATTCGCTCCTTGACTCCCAAACCTCTACTTCATATCCTCTCTCTTTTAGTATCTCTGCTTGCCATTCATTTACGTAAACTAAAAACTTAATGCCTTGACTTTCTAAGCAACTTACCCCCTTTATAAAGTCTTCTTTTTTCTTAACTAGAGGCGACATTGTCACTCTTTTATTCCTTTTGCAATCATATGAAATAATTAAAAAATCATCATCTATATGTATGCACATATCACTTATGTCAGGCCAAGCAAAAAGATTGGTTTTAGAAAAAACTGTCTCATTGTAAATACCAGACTGCAAAAAGTCATAAATCAAATCGCCGTGTTTTTTAGTTAATGGTTCACCTTTGTTTGCCATATTATGTGTAGATAATCTTTCATCCCCCTACATCAAATACTCGTAGAGTGTTTTGTCACCATTATACAAGCTTACCATATGTTATGACCATTGTTTATGTGACTAACTCGCTTAACCTTTAGTAAGTAAATAGTGGTATTGTAGCTAAGTATTTAATATCTTTTCTTTCCGCCGCTTCCCCTACTGCTATTACAAATGCTTTATATACAATGACTCCACCCATCAATTTTGTGGCTAACTCACATAATCTTTAGTAAGTAAATAGTGGTATTGTAGCTAAGTATTTAATATCTTTTCTTTCCGCCGCTTCCCCTACTGCTATTACAAATGCTTTATATACAATGACTCCACCCATCAATTTTGTGGCTAACTCACATAATCTTTAGTAAGTGAACAGTGGTATTGTAGCTAAGTATTTAATATCTTTTCTTTCCGCTGCTTCTCCTTCTGCTAGTACAAATGCTTTGTATGCGATGGTTCCGCCAGCCAATTTAACGAGTTGCTCTAGTCCTACTAGACTACCGCCTGTTGAAATAACGTCGTCAACAATAGCGACCTTTTTGCCTTTAAGTAGTGCAGTATCTTTTTCAGATAAATACAACTTTTGTACCTCTTCGGTAGTTATGGATTTAACTTCAGCTTCGATACCATCTTGCATATATAATTTCTTACTTTTCCTGGCTACAGCATAACGAGCTTGCCCTAAGTTTCTAGCCACACAATGTGCTAGTTGCAATCCTTTACTTTCTGCTGTTATAACTACTTCAGCACCTGGAATAAGTTTAGCAATGCATTTTGCACAATGTTCCGTCAATTCTTGTTCACCGTGTAAATTAAAAAAAGCAATAGACAACCCTTCTGCAATTTCAATAATTGGTAAAGTCGCTTTTTTCCCACCAATATTTACAACATACTCTTTTTGCATATCCCCCTCCATTTTTGCGTTTACTTAAACAGCATCTTTATTTTTGCATCATCATTACATTCTAGTACTGTCTTTAAATTTTGCCGTATTCATTTACATATCGTTATTATGTTACGACATTTTCTTCAAATTGCAACTAAATTTTGAAATCGACTAAAACTCCGAGTCTACTGAAGCGCTTTCTTTCATAACGGAATGCATATGTTTTTTTACCACATCAACATGGTATTTGTCTACTTGATAATCAGCAAGTGCTTGCCTATCTTTTAATGTAACACTTAAGAAAAAATCAAAAGATCTAGGACTTCCTAAAAAATCTTCTCCACACTCCATATCTATTACTTGTGGAACTTTTCCTTTCATTGAATATAAAACTTCTTTAGTTTTTTTAACAATTTCATCAGTTCTATTGTGAAATTTATAAATTACAATATGTCTAATCATTTCTCCACCTCATTTAGTTATATATTTTAGTTATAAACATATGTTCTTAAAAACTCATCTACTTTTTCAGCGGGGACTGCAAAAGAATTTGTGCCATCTCCACCTGCATAGTTTACTCCCACCACTTCTCCATTCGGGTTTATCAAAGCGCTACCACTAGAACCGTGGTCAATAAAAGCATTGTGATGTATAACATCAAATTTAACGTTTGATTCGGATGGATTGGAATCAGATAAAGTTATCTTCTCATAACCTAAAACCTTGCCAAATGCAATACGATTAGACTGCCCTTCAGGTGCACTTACAGAAATAACATCATCTCCAATATATGGATTTGAAACAATTGGGCGTGGTGTCACCTCGGTATTACTAGATTTAAAATATACGCACGCAAGATCGTAAGCAGGGTCAAGCGCAGAACCTGGCTTTCCTTGTCCAGAGAATATATATCCTGTGTAAATGTTACCTTTGTAATCTTCGATTGTTATATCTTGATAACTATATCCATCTCTTTTTCGTGCTACATGGCAATTGGTTAGGATGTAATAATATCCGTTACTTGCATAAAAACAAAAGCCAGAGCCTTGACTGGTTGAAGAGCCACTACCAAAAAATGACCTGTTATAACTCTCGTTATAAATCTTCACAACCGACTTCATATACGTTGCGCCAATTTCGTTAGTGACTTTAGCCGCATCTAATTTGTATCCTGCATACAAATTAATATCGCTTGTAACAGTCTTTGAAAAATCGTACCTTTTTGTTAGATTTTCGTCTGCATACCAGTCTATAAAATCATAGTTTTCTTTAACGGGATCGTCAGGGGTGGGGAATGTCCTATTATTTTGAACGTATAATATTTTGTTTTTATTACCATTATTCAACACAAGTCTAACTTTGTGTGAATTAGCAGGTTGCGGAGTACCGGGATCCTCATCGCCTGGGTCTTCATGTGGATTATATGTTCCACCACCACCTGTCGGATTTGATGGCTGGGTCCCATATTCTGCATCAGGGTCTTCATAAGATACTCCATACCAAACCACTTGAGTTTTTTCTAAATCTACAAGTGCATATTCAGAACTACTAAAAAAGATGCGTTTTGTTATAGACACACCCGCAGAAACTTCTTCTTCATATGTTTCTTCGAAGATGAACACTTTTTCATTTTTTGAGTTATAAAAATCTACTGTTAAACTGTATTCAATTAAAGGATACTTGCAAGAACTAGTTACATCTACAGCATGTGACCTATCAGGATCTGTAACACCTTCTAATGCGCCACCTTCAATTGTGGGCTTTGTAAAGCAAGAATTTCCAACATAATAAGTCGGGTCGTCGTTTCTTCCAAGCTCCATTAGTAGCCAGGCACAGGACGACATTGTAAATAAAATTACTAACACTAAAATAATACAAGTAAGACCAATTAATGTCTTACTTGCAAAAACTTTATTTGTTCTTTTATTGTTAGTTTGCATCTTTATCTACGCTCTACTCCTATTTTTCACCTTTTTATTATACGCTCAAACTATGTATTTTAAGTGTTTATTGTTAAAATATTAAACTACTTATACACATCTGCTTCAGCACTCGCTTCTACTCCTAGCAATGTCTGTTCAGCTTCTATGCGTTCTTTGCGAGTATAACCGACAAGTAAGTCTGTTAATTCAAACTTCTCTTGCTTGTCTTCCTCACTCATGCCTTCTAAACCAACTTCTTTTTCTAAATCAACTAGCCTTCTTATGCGCATTAGTTTATTGTTATCAACTTTATACATAAATGAAGCAAATAACGCTACTGAAATCAAAACTACAATACTTATTCCCATCGATAGTCTAATTGCAAGCAAAACTCCTTCTGACTGAATTTGATTTGTAGCTACTCCTGCCTCATCTACTATTGCTGGCAAATAGCCTGCAGCTTCTAATATCCAACTTACCATAGCTACGCCAAATGCACCTGCTACTTTACGAACAAGTGTCATCGTTCCTGAATATGCGCCGGCTGGTTTATACCCTAGTTTTAATTCAGCTACATCAACTGTATCTGGATATATGATCCATGGCATCATTTGTGCCCCACCAAAGCCAAATCCCATTATTGCAGCTGCAATTGGTATTAATATAGGAGGAGTCCAGGCTGGGTCCATAACGGCTAGTAAAACACCACCTAATATATATGCAGGAAGCCCCATTCTAAACGCAAATTGTTTAGACTTTTTATCCATCATTATCCTGGCCACTGGGAAAGCTATTACAGCAGTTACCATTAGTGGCGCAACAACAAATAACGAACTAAACTTCATACCAAATAATGTTACACCTCTCCAAACATCAGTTGTATAATACACGGCTAAAGCACTTATTATATCCATACACATAAAAGCACTTGCATACATTACTATATGCCATCTAAAACTCTTGTTTTGTAGGGGTAATAAATATTGCTTTAAATCAAACTTCTGTTTTGGCGCATCTGCTGGTACCGTAACTCTTTCTTTGACAAATGCTCCGGTTATCATAAGTCCACCACCAAACAGCCCACCGAAAACTAAAAACATTATCAGCCAAAAGGTGATATCATTAATCTTACCCTTTTCTAAAGACTCAATTGCTAAAAGCGGGAATAAATATGCAATCCCTGCTGCAACTGCTGAAAATACCAATTTAACTGTATTTGCATTATTCCTTTCTTTGAAACTTCTGGATATATCACTAGCCATCGAACAATATGGCACTTGCGTTATAGTGCTTGCAGTATTATATAAAATATACATAATTACCATATATGCAACTTTGCCTGGAGCGTTTGGTATAAACCTGTTAATCGGCATAAATATCAATACAAATGCAAAAAATAGAAATATTCCGCCGAAAAACATGTATGGCTTTCTTCTACCCCACTTGCTTCTCGTATTGTCAGAGATGGTTCCCATTAGTGGATCGGTTATTGCATCCCATATTTTAGAAACCATCATGATGGCGCCTGCTGCTGCAACAGCTATTCCGAGAGATCCTGTCATGTACCTAAGCAGCACACAAGACATCAGTGCAACGCCACCACCATCCATTAGCGCACCTGCTCCATACGCGAGCTTTTCTTTAAATGGAATTTTGTCTTCAGGCCTAACTTCTTCTATCTCCTGAGTTTTTTCATCCAAAATTTCGTCAATGTTTTTTATTTCGTCCATCCATATCTCCTTTTTGTATAATTAGTTTACTATTGTTTTCAACTTAATCTTTTATTGAATCCGTATCGTTTTTATCGTCCTTTATTGTTTCTTCTGGGGTTATAGCTTTTTCACCTTTTTCTTCTTGCTTTTTAGGCTTTTTAGTAAATTATTGTTGCATAGGTGGCAAACGAAGTTCAAATTTTTTCCCTGCAAGAGTGTTAATTAAATGCTCTTTTTCTGCTAACTCTTCTGCTGTTAGGGTGTCGTTTTCTCCATTTCTTGCTTTTTCATTAAAGTACCTAATCCTATTTAATTTGGAGTCATCCACTTTATACTTTGTAGCAGCTATAAATGCGGTAATTATTAGCACAACTACGCTTATTCCCATTATGAGTCGTATCGTTAATAAAACCGTAGGAGATTGGACAACTCTAGATTCTGGCGTACTTTCTATATAGCCTACACCTGATAGAATCCAACCAACCATCCCGATGCCCAAAGCGCTTGCGAACTTTCTAATAAACGTCATAGCACCTGAAAAAGCACCTGTTGGTCTATATCCTAGCTTAAGTTCGGCAACATCAATAGTATCGGGGAATATTATCCAAGGCATAGTTTGCGCTCCAGAAAAGCCAATCCCCATAATGAATGTCGTAATTACTACCATCCAGGGTTGTGCCCAGCTTGGATCCATTACAGCTAACATAATCCCACCAAATAGATAAAATGGAAGCCCTATTTTAAATGCAGTTTGCTTATTTTTCTTAAGCATAATTTTTCTGATAAGAGGAAATGCTGCAACAGCTGATACCATAAGTGGTGCAACTATAAAGACTGATGTAAAATTCATTCCAAACAGTGTTGCACCTCTCCACACATCTAGTGCGTAATATATGGCAAGTGCACTCACCATATCAAGACACATAAATGCTGCTGCGTACATAATCAAGTGCCAAACAAAACATTTTACCCTAAGTGGCACTAAGTACTCTTTAAAACTAAACTTTCTTTTAGGCTCGTCGGGAGCGACTGAAACGCGCTCTTTAACTCCTATCGCAGTTATAATAAGTCCAGCTCCAAAAACCACTCCAAATATCATTATGAGGAGCCAAAATTCTATGTCATTTATCTTTCCACCTAAAAAGTTTTCAAGAAGCAGTAGTGGACCTACATATGCGATTAATGCAGCCAATGAGGATGCAATTAATTTAACTGTATTTGCTTTATTCCTTTCTGAAAAACTAGGCGAAATTTCACTAGATAAAGATGAATATGGAACTTGCGTAAAAGCTGAACAAGTACAGAAAAACATATAAAAAACTACAATATATGCAATTCTCGAACCAGCACTTGCAAAACCACCCAATCGATTTAGCGGTAAAAATAGTAAACAAGTGGCCATCATGATGAAAAAGCCACCAATAAACATATATGGCTTTCTTCTACCCCACCTGCCTCTAGTGTTATCAGATATATTTCCCATTAGTGGGTCGGTAATAGCATCCCAGAACTTTGAAAGCATTACTATACTAGATGCAACAAATGCAGGAATTGCAAGACCATCTGTCATGTATTTGAGCATTACGCAAGCAAGCAGCGCTCCACCGCCTCCGTCCATGATTGCCCCACCTGCATATGCTAAAAGTTCTTTTTTTGGTATTCTATCCTCTGGCTTTACGACCTCTTCAAGTAATCCTTGATTCAATGTAGCTTTTTTATTAGACTTCATCACTCCTCCAAAATCCGGCAAAATCAACCATTACTATAATATAATAAAATAATATAAAATACAAACCCCAAAAACGGCAAATGCAACCACGCAATAGGTTGCATTCTTTTATGTTCCATCTGTTATAGACCAAAACAGTCTTGACTTGCTATTCAATTCACAGTTATTTTGTTTTTTCAACAAAGTAATGTATAAGAGAATTTGAACAACTCTAAACTCTTCGGCTCTTCGTATTTGCATCCAATTCAAAGTTATAAACTGCAAAGGAGTTATTTTGCTTTTTCAGCAAAACAGTGCATACGAGAACTTGGAACAACTCTAAACTCTTCTGCTCTTCCTTTAAATCGCCATAGTCCTGCCCTTAGTGCTCTAAACTTTATATACCAGCTTATCATTTTCATCTGGTCCATATTGTCGACTACTTTAAACTGGGAAGGGAATTCTTGTAGCCCCTTTATCTGTGTGTCCACATCTTGCTTTTTGACCTTATATCTAGTATTTGGAGCTTCAGTATAGTAGTAAACAAGAGCTTTTGCAGCATAAGCTTCTAATCCAAATTTATCTTTTGGCACTCCAGCAATACCGCTAAACATAAAAGCAGTAGATGTAGCTCTACCTACCTTTAAATGATCTGAATGGCATTCGGTCTTAAGGTGAGGATCTGGCGCAAAAACCACATCGGCCTTAAACTCAACTATCTTCTTTAGGATGTCATTTTTAACATCTATTTCTGAATAGTCACCACCATCTTCATACGTCAAAAATGTTACCTTTTTTGCACCAATAATCTTAGCACTACTGAGTGCCTCTTGCTTTCTAATTTCAATTAATTCCTCTTTATCATAGTCAGCAGTGTCCGAACCATATCTGCCATCTGTAACTATTAAAAACTCAACTTCTTTTCCCATTCTACAAAGTTTTGCGGCTGTTGCCCCTGCTCCAACCTCAATATCATCTGGGTGTGGACCAACAAAAAGGTATCTATCGAAACTATCTAAATTAGGTAGTGGCGTCGCAAACTTAATTAGTGCTTTTGTAAAAATTCTCATACGTTTCTCATATAATAATGCTGTTTGAATTTAACCAAATATAAATGGTTAACAACACTACTTTGTATATTTCATTTTTGATTAATTACTATATAGCTAGCCCCCAACATGCAACAATTAACGTTGTGTTTGGGCTCCTATTTTACTACTTTAGGAATATCTTTTCCGCCTTTTCTTTCCATTTTTGATACTTATTAACATCATAAACTGCAGGTGGATTGGACCAAAGTTTTTGAGCCTTTTTCTGCTTAGATAGAATTTTTGCAAGCCTCATTAATGCACTCAGATTCCCTAGCCCACGCATAGCTCTTTTTACAATTTGACCAAATCCAATTTTAACAACTCCGCCTTCTGCTGCTGCTTGCATATCTTCCTTTACTACGATTTTCTTACTTACAAAGAACCCTAGCACGCTAGCTGACTCATTTAGCAACCAACACTTTAAAACATCTATTGCTGCATGTGATGCACCAAACAATTTATTAACTCTTTCTTGGTATGGATATAGTTTTTCCTCTGTGAAAGTACCACCACTTTCTTCAATAACTTTTGCTAATATTCTGCCTGCCCTCATAGAACTAGCAATTCCAGATCCGAGCATTGGAATGGTCATGCAAGCGCTATCTCCAAGTGCTACATATCCATTTGCAAACATTTTCTCTAGTGGCCTTCTTACTGGTATTCTACAAATTGCTGAAGAAAATATCTCATCAGATAAAACATCGTTTACTTCTTTTAGATGTTCTAAAGATATTGTTAGTTCCGATTTTGTAATCTTCCCAGCATTACCTACCAACACATCCACATGGTCACCTTTATCCAATGCCCAAGAGATTCCTGGTCTGCCGAGATGTCTTAAATATGCTTTATTAGTGAACTCTTCTTTCTTTGCGTCCGTTCTTTTATAAAATCCTCTGTATACATTGAAAACATCTTCATCTTTGATTTTTTGAAGCACTCCAAACTCGTCAGGCAAATTACTTCTAACTGCAGAGTCTACGCCACAACAATCGACTATTAGATCACCAAATATATCGCCTTTATTTGTCTTAACTCCTACCACACGCCCATCTTTACAGATAACATTTTTTACCGCATTGCCATACTGTATCTCTGCTTCTTTAAGTTCGCCAATAAGCCAAGTAGATAAATCTCTACGGTGAATAGAAATATCTTTTTTCTCATCTGGAATAGTAAGACCTATGATGTCATCTACTTCTGGGAATATAAAGGCCCAATCTTGTTTTGGATAATGCCTTATTTTTGTTAAGTCAATATTAAATTCAGGTACAATACCGCATTCAACATCATCGTGCCAATCAAAGGAAAGTGCAGCCAGTGTGTTTTTCTCTAATATGATAACCTCATGACCTTTTCCTTCTAGCTCTTTAGCTAAAATTAGTCCTCCGATCCCAGCTCCTGCAATAATTATTTTACTCATTTATTTCCTCGCATAATAATGTTGTTTAAATTTAACCAGTGTAAATGGTTAGCAACATTTGCTGTATATATTTATTCTAGACCTCTTTTACAAAATAACTTTTTCCTATCACCATGCTAAATTCGTATTGGTTGTATATATTTGTCTAAGGCATTCCGCTCCATACAATAAGCGTTTCCGTTCGCTATGCCAAATTCCTAACAGTTGAAAGGTTATTATTTAATTCTTTTATAACTTTTTGTTAACCTTCCTAGTAACTGCATTTCCGCTATTAAATCACCCTTTGGCACTCCGCCAGCTGTCGTAGTATTTACAAGTTCTATAAGCCCACCATAGCCACCACCAGTTAAATATGCAAAACTTACATTTGCCGTTCCTGCTTTATATGAACCATGTTGAACAACTCTCATACCATCTTGCTCAAGGGAAATTATGGCTTTTTCGAGATTTCTTACATTGTACATAAAATGATGGACATCCCCATCTGGATTTCTCTCAAGGACTTCAGAGTATGCATTTTTTGCCCCTCTTGTTTGTATTAATTCAATTTTTGTAAATCCTTTTCCGCCTAAGATGATGCGCATATCAGTATCTACTTTCTTACCTTCATAGAACATCTCTAAATCTTCTATGTTAACCTCATACCATTTTTTAATACCGAAAATCTCGCTAAAGCGATCACAAGCAGCATCTGCATCTTTCACAACTATCCCAATATGTCCAATCTTTTTTAGTTTCATTTTCTTCCCCTACTATATGAATTTTGTTGCACTGACAACTTACTGAAATTGTATCATTTTAAATACTTATAGTAAATATTTGATAGTTATGTACTTTAACAATTCATTCGTAAGTTAGTTGCATAACAAATGCAAGTCTATTAGGTCTGTTGCATATTAATGCAAGCAAGTTAGCATAGTAAGCAAAACAGCAACTCGCCCAGACTTAAAAAATTCCCAAACTAAGTGCAACCTAATCTAGTTAGTCTGCAAAACACTGACCGTCGATAACTCTATCAAACCCAATGCATTTAAATTTAGGTGGCGACAAAAGGCTAAAAGTCGATAACTATATCAAACTAAACGCAACCTACTAGTAAAACTTAGTTGTTACTGCAGTAAATTAATTTTATAAGGTCAGGATATTTACTTTCTTTTTCACAATATCGCTCATTTTGGCTTGTTGTCTTAACTATACAAAAAATGCTATTCTATTAGTGCTTTTATTTAATGCTTCACATATAGTAAGCTAGTTACTTTTTCTATACAATTTAAGAGGAATAAAAAAGATGAGAACATTATTTAACTTTAGAGATTTAGGTGGAATTATTGCAGAAGATGGCCGTAAAGTAAAAAAGGGTCTACTTTTTAGAAGTGGAAACTGGGACAACACAACTGATGAAGACATTGAATTTTTAAAGTCTCTCAACATTAAAAATGTATTTGATTATAGAGATAACGAAGAAGTCCCAAGCACAGAACCATATGATAGAGCGGGAGTAAAATATAACCATTACCCCACTGCTTCTCGTACAGAAAAACTTCTAAAATTGCAAAAAGGCGGTCTCCTCAAAAAAATACGAGCCACTGTCACATATGAAGATATGGCAATCACATACGCTAACTTACCTTTTGATAACCCTGGATATGAAGCAATGGTAAAAGCCATAAAAGATAAGGATGTACCTTTATTACAACACTGTTTTGCTGGCAAAGATAGAGCTGGTGTTGGTGTAGCAATCGCCCTTATGGTACTTGGTATTTCAAGAGATGAAATTATGAAAGATTATATGGCGAGCAAAGAATATGAAAAGGAATTTTTATTTCTACCAATGCGCTGGTTACCTACTTGGATACGTAAAATAGCTCAAAAACGCGGAGAAGTCCTCTTCACTGTTGATCCCATGCTTTTAAACGCTACTTTCAATTCCATAGACGAAAAATATGGTGACACTAATACTTTCCTAAGAGAAGAATATGGTCTGACTGCCGAAGATTTAAATGAAATCCGAGACTACTATTTGGAAGGCTAACAATACTTTAGATTAGATAAATAATCTGGCGACACCGCTACTTTCCTATGAAACGAATTGGGACTTACTTCTGAAGTTTTAAATTCAAACCGAGACTATTATTTAGAATACTAACAGTGCTTTAGATGAAAAACATGGCGATACCAGTACTTTCCTATGAAACGAATATAGCCTTACTACCGAAGGTTTAAGCGAGATTAGAGACTATTATTTGGAAGATTAATATGGAATTGTAACTTAATTCCTTCTCTATGTTTTTGAAAATAATTTAACTTTTTCTCTATTTTATCCATATATTTTAAAATTTTTTGAAAAATATTTTTATTCGTATTTTTGAATATATGTATTTATTTATGTATATAATTTGCATATTTGTAGTTTTTTATACATTATGTGCAAAAAATCCGTTGCGTTAGAATGCGTCTTTAAAATCAAATATTGACAAGGGTACGCTTAAATGCTAAACTTTAATAAAGTAAATGAAGGAGGAGAAAGCTAAGAAATCTTTTGTTAAAGCGATGGATGGATTATCCAAGATAGTCAAGATTATTCTTGCACTTCCTTTCTTAGACATAGTTTGGGTTGTTTACCGTCTCATTAAGAGCATTTCAAAGAAAAATACACTTGGTATTGTTCTTGCTATATTGCTACTGATCTTTGGTATTCCTTTCCTATGGCTAATTGATATCATAACCATTATCATTAGCAATAAAGTTCTTTGGTTAGATTAACATTTAAAAACAGTTTGCCTAAAGACAGGCATTATTAAAAACACCGGCGTTAAAGCCAAATAAAAAAAGGAGGATTAAACCTATGGCAGAATTAAACATTCAAGGCACAAGCAAAACTTTTGAAGAAAAATTAGCAGCACTCAGTGCAGAAAAGAAGCAAGCGTTTGACGAAATCAGAGAAGCACTTCTCGCAAAGAAAGGTGTAAAAGAAAGAGTCAGCAAAAAGTACCTAACATTCAATCGTGGAAGGGAACAAGTTGCAAGAATTAGCATCATTTCAACAAGTCTACGTGTACATTTAGCAGTAAATCTAGATGACTATGCAGACAAAGGCTGGATGAAAGACTATTCAGACAAGGTTGCTTATGAAAGAGTACCAGGAATGGTCAGAGTTTCTTCAGACCTAGCAAAGAGAAGAATTATATCTATTATAGAAACCCTATAATTATTAATTCCTTAAGCTAAAGTAAGAGAGCCACCCTAGCGGTGGCTTTTTTGTCGTATATTCAATTGTTTTTTGATATAATCAATTTATACAGGAGATTGAAGTGCTTTCATGTTAGATTCAAAATTTAGAAAAATTCCATTAGGAAATATAGAGCCAAGAGGCTGGCTTAGAAGACAACTAGAAATACAAGGAGATGGACTTTCAGGAAATGTCATGGATTTGTTTAGAGATTTATCTAAAAAGTCGGCATGGCTTGGAGGAAACGGAGAGAGTTGGGAAAGAGGTCCCTATTATGTTGATGGATTAATGCCTCTTGCCTTTCTGTTAAAAGACGATAAACTTCTCAAACTGGCATTTCTTTGGATTAATTCAATTTTAGACTCGCAAAATTCAGCTGGTTTTTTCGGACCTAAGAAAAACAAGGACTGGTGGCCGCGAATGGTCGTGACAAAAATGCTACCAGATTACTATGAAGCCTCTCACGATGATAGAGTAATTTCATTTCTAACAAAATATTATCTTTATATGAATAAACATATTGATGATCGCCCCCTATTTAGCTGGGCAGCCGTCCGAGCTTGCGAAGAGCTTATTGGAATCAAATGGCTATATGAAAAAACAGGACTTAAGGAACTAAAAGAACTTGCGGATAAGATTATAAAATATAGTTTTGACTGGCCAAATGAATTTACTAATTTACGCTGGCCCGAAGCATCAAAAAATTATTATTCATCTAAAAAATTTAATATCAAAAAAGTTTTATTCTATGCCCCTGATTTTATTAGAAATATCCTTGGCATAAAGGAAAGGAAGAAAGAAAAGACAATAAAAAGAGAACAGCATTTATTTAATCAATTTTATCATGCCACTCATGGCGTAAATATTGCGATGGCATTAAAATACCCAGCATATGTATCACTCTTCACAGGTGAAAGCACCAATATGGGTATTGCTAAAGATGGATTTAAGAAAATCTTAAGTAACAACGGAACTGCAATATCTCTATTTACTTGTGATGAACATTTAAGTGGAGTTGAAGCATTTCAAGGTACTGAGCTATGTACTGTAGCAGAGAGTATGTTTAGCGCAGAGAAAAACTATGAAATAACTGGCGATCGGTTCTGGGCTGACCTCCTTGAGAAATGGGCATACAATGCATTCCCTGCTACCTTCACGCCTGACATGTGCTCTCATCAATATGTCCAACAAACAAATCAAGTTTCTGCAACTACCGCCAAAAGAACATGGTATGATGCATACAACAAAGCAAATATCTATGGGCTAAAACCCAATTACGCATGTTGCCTTTCAAACATGCACCAAGGCTTTCCAAAGTTTGCAGAGCACATAGCGTTTATAAAAGATAATAACACTTTAGTTTTACTAGCTCCGCTACCATCGGAAATAAACACAATCATTAATAACGAAAATGCATCTATATCAATTGACTCCGATTATCCCTTCCGAAGCAGTGCGACAATTAAAGCTAATAAAGGTAATTTTAATATACTGATTCAACGCCCTGAATTTGTAAAAAGCATATCTGTTAACGGTAAAGAATTTTATGATGATGAGATTTTGTTACAAGTATCTGATAAAGAAGAATACAAACTAGAATATAAATTTAAGTTAAGAGTAAAAAGAAACCCCGACTCATCCATATCTGTTTTTTATGGTCCATTGCTAATGGCATTGCCAATAAAAGAAAAGATTAAAATGGGTTCGTCGAGATTTTCAGATAGAGAAATGAAACCGGCTTCTGAATGGAGATATGGTATTAAATCAGATCTTTCTGATGCAATAATAACGACTTTAGATAATTCATCAGATTATCCTTTTGGTGCTCCAAACATTGCAATTGAGGTCACCGGAAAGAAAGTTAAGTGGGAAATTAAAAATAACCAATGTGATAAAGTCAGTTCAGTAATAGATAGCAATAATGAATATGAAAGGATAGTACTTGTTCCTTACGGAACTACAAACCTGCGAATCTCACAATTCCCAGAAGTGCACTGATAAGTAGTCTCCTATTAAAGCCTTTATTATTTTTGCATTTGTACAAACCTAGATATATGAGATAGGAATGATATAGTCATTTAGGCTTATCTTTCTTTTTTCTTTGTATGTGCAGATTATTCCACCAGGACCACGTTTTATATTTCCTAAGTTATCTAACACTGAAAAGGCTGATATATCCTTACTGCTAGGATTAGCTGTCCTTTTAATCTCTATAGGATGTAGCCTTCCATTTGCTTCTATTATCAAGTCTACTTCACGCTTATCTTTATCTCTATAATAATACAGTGGCGCATTAGTTATTCCTGCACTTAAATAACTTTTTAAAATTTCACTAATTACAAATGTTTCAAAAAAAGCTCCTGACATCGCCCCTCTTTCTAGTGTTTCTGGAGTTGACCATCTTGTTAGATGTGCAGCAAGTCCAGTATTTAAAAAATACAACTTCGGAGTTTTGATTGCTCTTTTTGTCACATTGTTAAAATATGGTTGTAACAAGTAAACAATTCCTGAAGCCTCTAACACTGAGAGCCAACTCTTGATTGTAGGAGCGCTGACACCTACATCTCTAGCTATATCATTATAGTTAAGCATTTGACCTGTCCTTGCAGCAACTACAGCCATAAATTTAACAAAATCGCTTAAGTTTCCTACTTGTGTTAAGTCCGTTTTTTCAAACTTATAAAAACCTGTTAAAACCTATAAAAATCTATAAAAGT
>DAONQC010000006.1:0-83509 GCA_035409945.1 Clostridia bacterium | reverse complement strand
TTTATAGATTTTTATAGGTTTTAACAGGTTTTTATAAGTTTGAAAAAACGGTTAAGTATTTTTTTAGCAAGAATGCACAAAAATATGGAAATGTATAAAATATCCCGTTAAAACCTACATTTCCTTTGGTTAACTTGATACCATATTTTATGTCTGGATATTTATCGCTTGTTATGAGAGTATTAAGTGATTTTGAGGCGCCACTGCTAGCTTTTACTTCTACCGGTATAAGACTATCTGTATCACGAATAAAAAAGTCTTGTTCAAGAGTCGAATCGTCGCGCTTATAGTAATAGAGTGAATATCCTTGTTTTACAAGTGCTTCTGCTACAACATTCTCATATAGTGCACCTTTATATACACCAAGATTTTTATTTGCTCGTAAATCTAAGTGAGTTTCATCGTCAAGTTGCGCAACAAGTAAACCCGTATCGAAAAAATACAGTTTATATTTATTTTCGTCATAATTCCCTTTCAGTGGCAGTTCAGGAAAGTTCATTCCATAGCAAATATTAACTATGCCCGAATCTTTTAGCCACTCTATGCAACCTCTGTAGTTAGAAAAACGTGCTCCTTTTGCAACTTTAGTAATCTGAAATTTTTTATTTTCTTTGGCAAGTTGTGGTGCAATATGATTGAACACATTTAATATTCTAGTTTGATCTAAGCCATCAACATATTTACGAATATCCTCTTTATAATCTTGAATTAGTTGTTTTTGCAGTTCCAAAGTCCCTGAAAATGTTTGGTTTTCAATGTATAAGCTTATAACCGCAGGCATGCCTCCCAGAATACAGTAGTCTAGAAACAAATAATTAAACACTGTCATATCAACATCGTTAAATGGCCTTATCTCGCACATATGCTTTAACATATCGTTAATAACATCATCTGAATATCCCTTAGCCCATAAAAACTCTTCAAAATCAAGCGATGTCATTTCATAATCAACTTTGTATCCAACGCTGTTACTCTCAATTTGTTTGTAATTTAAACCAAGCAATGAACCACTGCAAATTACATCAAATCGCCCATCTATTTTGAAAAACTTTAGTGCAGTTGCCATATCAGGAAAATCTTGTAATTCATCAAAAAATAGTAGTGTTTCGTGGGGAATAAATTGCTTTGTTGTATCAATACGTGAAATGTTTTTTATAATATCATCTGTTTTATAGCCATCGACAAGAATGTTTTTGTAAATTGGTTCTTCAACAAAATTTATGTAAATAACATTTGTATAATTTTGAATTGCAAATCTTTTAATAGACTCGGTTTTTCCAACCTGTCTAGCACCTTTAACAATTAATGGTTTCTTATTAGGATCATTTTTCCAGTTAGTTAGATATTCATCAATTTTTCGTCTAAGATAACTCACCGTCTATACCTCTTGCGTTTATATACTAAAATATTAACATTAAACCCAAGATTTATCAACGATTTACAAAAAAATGAGCGACTTTTTCCAGATTTTGACAAAAAGATGAGCGAGTTTTCGTAAATAATTACAAAAAAATGAGCGACTTTTTCCAGATTTTGACAAAAAGATGAGGGAGTTTGCAATTAAACGCTTAGCGTCCAGGTGTTTTTTTACATACCTCGAGCATTACTTTAAGACATTAAATTTTATGTACGTACGCGAGTCTTTTTTTACATGTTTTAAGCATCAATTTAGCGTATTTATTTTACCTATGTGTGCGGTACCTAATGGTAAATATAGTTTTTATCGGACTTGTTGCTTTTTGCCCTAGTTTTCTCATTTTGTTCCTACCACTTGTTTTCTGCATACTCACAGAATGCAAACATGTCTTTTATTTCAAGTTCAGTACCATCATCTAATATGACAGTGCCATTCCAATAGCCAAATATCTGATGGCAGTTCATATGGAAAAATGGTCCGACTTTCGTGTCCGTATGGTTATCACATTTAGGAGTCATAGTTAAATTAAATCGTCCATCTTCTGATACAAAGCGCCAAGGCTGCATATATTTATCAGGCTTAGGAAACACCTCTACATCCACCGCCCCTATTTTATGAATTTTACCGTCGTAGAATAAACATGTTTCTGTTGCATGGCTTTCGTCACCAATTGCCCAGGTGATTTCAAATCCGAATATATGTCTCTTTCCTTCGGCATCAAAAATGTATTGTGAGCCGTTGCCCCAGTACCAAACAACATGTCTAGGAGCGCATACTCTGCCCCAATCCAAACTACAAAAAGTATCGTCCTTTGTAAAAGTATATGTTTTATCACCATTTACAAAAGTTCCTGCACATGGCATACAATTTTGCTTGGTAGTTAGGAAAAATTTCTTTTTATCTTCGTGAAACGGAAATATCGTAGTTAAGCTTTCGTGATTTTCAAATAAATCCATTTGGAAATCGCAGGATACTTTACCCTTTTTAAAATGCAGTTCACGACCTCTCTCTGTGTTAATTACTTCAAAACTACTCGTTTTAGTGCTATATGAAAAGCCTCCTGGCATATCTCCCTTTTCAGTTAATTTGCATTTTGTCCCAAAGAAAAATGTCGTTTCATCTTCTAGTTTTTCTCCATTTGATAGGTCGGTTATTGAAACATTCATGTAACCTGCTATTGCAACTTTTGCAATGCTTACAAGTGCCATATATTTTTCATTAAAAATCAAATAAAACTCCCACTCTTTGCCCCAACGTTTCGATACTTTTTTCATATCGAAATCAAAATAATTTCGTCTTGCCCAACCTTTTGCAAGAACAGTTCCATCCTTTGCAAGCAGTGGTGTAGGAGCAGTATATTCTACCTGCTTGCTTTTTTCAGCAAAATCTTGAAATGGAACATAAGTGCGTTTAGTTTCTTTAGACATTTTTTCTCCCTCCTTTTCCTTTTATATAATTTTACTACCTAGCTTGGTGAAATACAATAAAGAGATAATTTTAGCCTACTATGATAACCAACACTATGACGACTAATGCCATAAAAACAGTTTATTGCAAGCTTCATCAAAAGTTGCACTTACCCAAAACTCAAAGGTCTATTTACCGTTGCACTCACTATGACAACCGACACCTTTTTATCATTACCGTATCTGTATAGTTAGAATCGAAAATATATAGTTTAAAAAAACTAAACGGTGAAGTTACCGTTTAGCGAATGAAACATTAAAGTTACTGTGTGATTTTATGCTTGTAATCCTGCTTATTGTCTAATGTTTTTCTGCCATTTAGTGCAGAAGATACTAGAATTATTGTGTGGTTTTATGCTTGTAATCTCGCCAGGTACTTTTTAATGTTTTTCTTGAGTAGTAAAAATGGAATCAAAAATATTATTACATTAAATACCGTTATCACAACATATAGTACTATGTACGAGTGAAGCAGTTCGAATGTAAATATGGCAATAGGCATAGCGACCGGAAGCTGTACCATTGCAATTAAAATTCCTAGCATTAAGGGAATATTTGAACGGAACTTTTGTCTTGTTTCGGCAACGTTTGTCCAGTCTAAATAAGGTTTTGATAAATCTACTAGATATATGATGGATATCATCGATAAAGCTATAAGCACTCCATTTATTAACAAAACTATGGTTGCAAATTTTAATATTGGAGATAGTGCTATGAAAAACAGTAGTAGAGGTATATTTAATAAAACGCTAAATTTTAAATTGGTAAGTATCTTTGCCTTAACTAACTCTTCTAAAGATATTGGCAGACTAAGTAGGTAGTTTATCCCCGTTCTATGTTCTGAAGAAATTGGAACCATAAAACTTAAGTTTACATAAACCATAGCCATAGCCATCGCAAAGAAACACATTCCCATACTGACGCCAGAAAGAGTGTTTGTTAACCCTGCTGCTAACGCAGTTTTATACATATTCCCAACACCACCCATTTCTTTTGCCGCCTCTGCTAGTGCTGGCACAAGCATAAAAAATGGCATCGCTATACCTACTAGTATGTTTATAGAATTCCCCGGGAGCTTAAGCAGGCGCTTTTCTTCTCTCTTTATCAAAATAGACATCTTGCCTTTTACGGGTTTTTCTTCCTTCTTAATTTTCTTAACCCCACCTACATCTTCTAAATTGGTAGTTGCTTTTGCATATAACAACTTGGACAAAACAAATGTAAGCACAGTTATAGCAATAAAGATAAGTATTGTGTATAAAATCATTAGTCCAGAGCCTTTTTCAAATGTTGAAGCTTTCACAAATGCATAAATCGGATATATAACATATGAAAGTCCCTTCATCGCTCCTTGCATTGAGTTTTGTAAATTTGCTAATTGATTTTCATCTTCGCTACTACTAGAAATTGCAATAAACGCAATTACTGGAATAATCATTATGAGGCTAAGCACACCTAAGAAGATATTCTTTGTTCTTTCCTTACTCTTAGATTTTGAAACAATATAATTCATCGGTAATGAAATAATGGTTGATAGAAAAAGCGCCAGCATCGGTACAAAAAACGGTATTATAGTCAAAATTAAATAACCACCTGCTTTAAGTCCAGCGGCTGCTGCTGAAGCATAGGCTAACGGTAAAAACAGTATAAAAGCTACTGGAACTTGGTTGACATATAAAAAGATAAATTTTGCCCAGAATATTTGATCTCTGGAAACTGGGAGCACGCTTAAAAAATCTGCTTTTTTGTCATAATACATAGTATTGGAGTACATCAATAATCCATACATCGTACTCATTAAAAACATAGCAAACATCATTGAAGTTAAATTTTCAGCAAAATACCCTTGTGCAATCGCTAATTTTGCGCCTCCATAACCTTGAATAGCTAAAATAATGGCAAGCGAAAGAAAGCTTAAGAAAATCCCAAAAACATACTTCATTATTCTTTGAGGGATTGATTCGCTTGCAAGTGTATTGTCCATACCCAGCAGGTCATCCTTTTTCTTGTTCCATTTCTTTTTATTACCACTTTCAAATGAAGTCAAAAATAAAAACTTCACTAGTGATGACATTTTACCCATTTTTATTTTATTCATAAGCCTATATATTCTTCTAAATCACATTCTCTAATTGTGTTTACCTACCATATTGTTCGTTATATTAGCAAAACCAACTTTTCAATTGTAGTTTGCCTACCTTACTATTTGTTGTATCCGCAAAACATTTCATCTGTATAGTTTGTGGATTGTTAATTTGTCTAGCATATCCTATATATCAGCAAAACATTTTATTTGTATAGATGGTAGTTAGTTTGCCTACCATATTCTTTATATATCAAAAACCTGTTCTACGTTGGTTTTTAACGTTTCATTATGCTCTTTTGTAACTTTAATGAAAAACTCCTCTAGTGTTAGATCTTGTTGTTTTTCTTTTAATTCAGCCATAGTACAATTCAAAATAATTTTTGATTTGTTGATTAAAATTACCCTATCACATAACTTTTCTACAACCTCTAAAACGTGAGAAGAGAAAAACACGCTGTTTCCTTCTTCACAATGTTTATGCATTAACTGTTTTAAGTTATATGCTGAATTAGGATCTAATCCCGTTAATGGCTCGTCTAATATCCATAGTTTGGGATTGTGTATGAGCGCAGCAATGACAGCAATTTTTTGTTTCATACCATGTGAATATGACTTGATGAGTTTATCTAAAGCCGCAGTCATATCGAATAGGCTTGCTAAATTACCCAATCTTTCATCCCTATCTACATTTGAAACATCATACATTTTTGCAACAAAATGAACCAGTTCTCTCCCTGAAATATTATCAAAAGGTAAAGCCTCGTCTGGCACATATCCCATCTTTTGTTTAGCTTCAATAGTATGTTTAGAAAAATCTAATCCATCAATGTATATCTCTCCACTATCTATGGAGTTAATACCAACAATGGCTTTTATAGTGGTAGATTTTCCTGCACCGTTTGGGCCAATAAAGCCTACAATCTCGCCATGCCCAATTGAAAAACTAATATCGTCTACTGCCTTAACAGACTGCCCTTGATATTGCTTACTAAAATTTTTAACTTCTAAAATCATACCTCTTTCCTTGTAAAAATTTATTTTCAATTAATTTTAACACTTATACTTGTTAAGAATAAAGTATATTATTATAAAATACATCAATATAGAGAGTCTGTTATTGTAAAAACATTGTAAAATCTCTAGGTAAAAACTTTTAAGTTTGATAGGATATAAGCAACATTCCAACAATATGAGGTGAAGAATGAAACAAGAAGTTAAAACGAAAGTTACCACAAAACACGTGCTATTTATGTTTATCATTCAAATAGTACTGTCCATAGTATTCACTATCGCTACGCTTTTTGCACCAGATAGTAATTTGTTTATTTTACTCAACTTTGGCTTTGCGCAACTAGCAGTTGCTCTTGCAATGTTAATTATTGTCAAGATTAAAAAAATAGATTTTTGGGATGCTGCCCCTCTAAAAAATAGAAAGGTTAGCTGGCCAATTTTAGCACTTATGCCAGTTGTCGCAATAGGACTGCTACTACAAAACACTTTACTAATGACTGGATTTGATGCTTTGATGCTAAAGTTTGAATTAGCAGCAGATGTACCTGTCCCAAATGTAGCTGAAAATCCAGCAATTCTCATAGGAGCACTTTTCTTCATAGGAATTTTACCACCCATCGTAGAGGAAATATATTTTAGAGGAATGATAATGTCTGCTCTTAAACCAAGAGGTATGACATATGCAATCATAGTCTCCTCACTAGTATTTTCGCTTTCCCATCAAAATGCAGCGCAGCTTGTTCATCAGTTTATAGGTGGCTTAGTTGTAGCGTATATCGTTGCAAAAACTGATAACCTGTTGTATGGGATAGTAATTCACATCACAAATAATATAATAGCTGTATTGTTGCTACTCAGTGACTGGTGGGCAAACCTATCTCTTATGAGCACTCCCTCAATTATCACAATGGTAATTATGATGGTAGCTGGTATTGGAATCCTTGTCGGTTGCTATTTTGCATTCAAAAAATTTAGAGAAATTGAAGCCAAGAAACTGGAGGCAGAAGCTAAAGAAACCTTACAACCTGAACTAACCAGCCAGACAGAAAATAGCAATTTGTGCACTACTGCCAAATATCAACTAGAAGATATATATGCTGAAAATCAATATGGCCCAATCGCTCAGGACGCTTCACAAACCGAATCGACTAGTCAAGTAGAAGATAAGGATTTGGTTGCCACTACCGAAGCGCAAGCGGAGGTTATGGATGCCGAAACGCAAGTTAATGAAACTCAAACTAAAGTAAAACCAGTTGGCAAATTCAGGACATTCTTAAGAAAAATAGACATACCTATTTTAGCAATATGCTTATATTGTGTAATCTCCATCATTTTGAATCTAGTGGTAGCAACCTCGATAAAAGACATGCCTTTAGACTTCTTTGACGAGCCACTTCAATAAAGATAAAGTAGCTTAGCCACACAACATTCGAATCCTACACCAATACTCTCGTAATGATTAGCAAGCATTGCTACCTGCCTTTAGATTCTTTGAGAGCCAATTCAATCCAAGATAAAGTAGCTTAGCCACACAGCATATGCTATCCTACACCAATGCTCTCGTAATAGTTAGCAAGCATTATGGCATGCCTTTAGGCCTCTTTACGAGCCACTTCAATAACGACGCACACGCCCTGAACACCTAATAAACATTATATTCCATCACTCTTTTGTAATTAAAAATTGGCAAATTTGACCATTTTTTCAATGTCTTAATTTTAGGACATTGTTTTGTGTATAATTAATTCAGCGAGCATTATGACCCGTTTGCCCCTCATAATGAAAACGATAGTTTCAGCTCGGGATTAATAGCAGTAGCATATAGCATACTGGTTAAATTGACTAGAGTTGAAATGGCTGGGTGTAAGATTTTGAATGGATGAAATAATCTTAGTCGCTATAATAAAAACTAGCGTGATATAATATCATAATTACAAGTTAGGTTAAGTGAATACAATATTCGTAAATACACTAAAAGATTAATACAAGTGTATGATATAAAATTGAATTAATTACATAGAAAAAGCAAAGGAGGCTTTATATAATGAGATTTTCTAAAACAAGATATGTAGAATTTTGCCAGTGCCCAAAAATAACGTGGCTAGCTCAAAACAAACCAGAAGAAAGAGTCATAGATGATAATCTACGTGCGCTGTTTGCTGAAGGAAATGTGGTCGGCGACTTAGCTATGGGGCTATTTGGCGATTTCGTTGAAACTACAGCATATACTGCAGAGGGTAAAATAGATTTATCAACAATGATTGAAAATACTAAGCGTTTTTTATCGGAAGGACAAAATGTAATTGCGGAAGCTGCATTTGACTATAACGGGTTATACTGCGCTGTTGACATCTTGAAAAAAGATGGGAAAGGCTATGCAATATATGAAGTAAAAAGCGCCACAAAGTCTGATAAAAACGTATACTACATTGACATCGCTTACCAAAAATACGTTCTAGAACATTGCGGAGTAAACGTAACCAAAACTTATTTAGTAACAATAAACTCTGATTATGTTCGAATGGGAGAGCTAGATATTAATCAATTATTTACAATTACCGACTGCTCTTCAGAAGTAGAAGTAGCAAAACTTGATGTTGAAAATAATCTCGCACAGGCAGAGAAAGTTCTACAGCTAACAGATGAACCAAATATAGATTTATCTGAAGCATGTTTTTCACCATATTCTTGTACATTCTGGCAGTATTGTAGTAAACACCTCCCTATCCCTTCCGTTTTCGATTTATATAGATTAACTACCGCAAAGAAATTTAGTTATTATAGCGAAGGTAAAGTTAAATATAGCGACTTTTATGATGACTCATATGTTAACAGTCACATTATAAGAAGATTTCAAGTTCTATCTGAAACAAACGACGAGCCCTTTATTGACAAAGAGGGAATCAAAGAGTTTTTATCACAACTTAAATATCCGCTCTACTTTTTAGACTTTGAAACCGAACAAAATATTATTCCGCCATTTGATAATACAAAGCCGTATGGACAAATTCCATTCCAATATTCCTTACATTATATCGAGCGTAAAGATGAAAAATTACAGCACAAAGAATTTTTAGGCATTTCTGGTGAAGATTCAAGACGTATTATTGCTGAAAAGCTTGTTGCTGATATCCCAAAAGATGCCTGTATTATTGCATATAATAAAAGCTTTGAAAGAAGAATAATAAACGAGTTAGCAGGACTATTTCTTGATCTTGCTGAACCCCTTATGGAAATCCATAGCAATTTTGTAGATTTATTAGACGTATTCACAAACGGTTATCTCTACATAAAAGAGATGGGTGGTAGCATGTCCATAAAAAGCGTGCTCCCAGCTATGTTCCCCAATGACCCCGAATTAAATTATGACAATTTAGAAGGCGTTCATAACGGAGAAGAAGCTATGAGGATTTTTAAACAAATAAAAGATATGCCAGAAGACGAACAAGCGATTGCCAGGCAAAACCTTTTAGACTATTGCAAACTCGATACACTAGCAATGGTAAGGATTTGGCAAAAGCTACAAGAACTTAGTAAATAACAAAAGCAATGATGACCAACTGCCAGACACATACCTAATAAGTGCCTAACTGGTAAACGCCTACAAGTTTCAAATAGATAAATGACAAGCATTTATTTGTAACATCTAAAATCTATAAGCAGATAACCGTCAGTGATTTTAGTTGTAAAAAAGTTATATACTCCACTACTTTGTGTCAATGTGCTCTACATAACTCATTTGAATTGTTAGTTTTTACACATTAATGTATAATCTTTTTTATGAATGAACAATATATGCCAAGGCATAAACAACCCCTAAAAAATGAAGAAGCTGCCCTGCTTTCTGCAGATGTGCTCGCGTATGTTGGGGACTCGGTTCATTCAGTATATGTAAGGTCCAGACTTGCCACATGTAAAAAATGTAAAATTAGGGTTTTACATAGTATTGCCTCTAAGGAAGTCAGTGCTCCCGCACAAGCTGTTGCTATTAAAAACATCGAAAGCATACTGACTGAAGACGAATCTACCATTTTTAAAAGATGTAGAAACTCCTGTAACCCCAATGTACCTAAACATAGCTCAGTAGCAGAATATAACCTAGCATCTGGTTTTGAAGGTCTAATTGGTTATCTATATCTCACTGGGCAAGATGAAAGACTAGCAAGCTTAATGGAGATTGCATACCCGAACACGAATTAAAGCATTAGCGTTAAGCTACGATTTAAATAAAATATAAACAATATTGTTAACCATATATTGGTTAAATTCATAACAGTGTTGTATACGAGGGAATTATGTTATTAGAAGGAAGAAATGCGGTACTAGAAGCTTTAAAAGGCGATGTAACCGTAGAAACATTGTATGTTCAAAAAGGCAACTTTGAACGCTCTACAAATGAAGCAATTGCTCTTGCAAGAAAACAAGGCGTTAAGGTGATGATTTTAGATGAGCAAGCATTCAAAGCAAAGTCGGAAACGGGTAGAGCCAGAGGCATTATGGCTATTACCACTGATTTTACTTATGCAGTGTTTGAAGACGTTGTACAAAAAGCCCTTAGTGGCGATAAGCCAGCTGTATTTGTACTTTTAGACGGAGTTGAAGATCCACATAACCTAGGGGCTATAATTCGGGTAGCCGACTGTTCAGGAGCGAGTGCTGTCATCATCCCAAAACACAGAAGCGCAAGCGTCACTGAAATTGTAATTAGAACTAGCGCTGGTGCGACTGCTCATGTCCCAGTAGCAAAAGTAACAAACATCAATGATGCTATTAGATACTTAAAACAACAAGGTGTGAAAATAATCGCAGCTGATATGAATGGTGAAAATGCTTTCACTTCTGATATGACTGGCAATATTGCTCTAGTTATTGGCGGAGAAGGTGAAGGATTACACGAACTACCAAGAAAACTATCCGATTTAGTTGTGTCCCTTCCACAACTAGGAAAGATTAATTCACTAAATGCTTCTGTTGCAACTGGAATTTTATTATACGAAGCAGTTAGACAACGAAATAATAAGATATAACTTGCTAAATTAGTTCTGATAAGGTTTAAAAGTAATGTGATATACTTTTAGAGATAGAGGTTGTAAGCCCCTCTACAATCTGGAGAACAGTATGAAAGTAGATGAAAAAACATTAATAAGCCGTGCACAAAAAGGCGATAAAGAAGCTTTAAATCAGCTCATAAAAAAATATGAAGCAGCTATTCATAAAGTTTGTATTGATGTTAGTAAACCTTTTATATCCCCTGTCATAGATAAAGATGATTTAGTCCAGGAAGCGATGGTTGCTTTTGTCAAAGCAGTAGAAACTTTCGACTATGATAAATATAATAGTTTGTATTACTATTCCGAGCGCTGTATGAAAAATAGACTATTTACCATACTTCGCAAGAAAAACCGAATTGTCCCTAGCGCTCGTTTTGAGGTAAAAGACGATACTGCAGACGACACAATAGACCCATATCAAAACCTATTAACTAAGCAACGGGCTAGCGCAGTTTCCCACATATTAAAAGATATTCTATCCCCCCTTCAACTTGAAGTTTGGTCTCTATACGTACAAGGATATACATATGCAGAGATTGCAGAAGAACTGTCGATTCCTCAAAAGAAAGTAGATAACACCATAATGGCTAGTAAGAAAAAAATTGCAGCAAATATGGATAAGCTTAATAAAGCATAGCCTTCCTACAACGAAGAGCTTGATATAGTATCAAAGGTATACGGCAGAGATTGTAGAAGAGCTGTCAATCCCTTGGAAGAAAGTAGATAATACTAGAGAGGCTCGTAAAAACTTTGTTGCTAATATGGATAAATTTAATAAAGCATAACCTTCCTAAACGAAGAATTTAATATATTATACGAGGTGAAAAAATAAATGAAATTAGGTATTGTTGGACTTCCTAATGTAGGAAAAAGCACCATATTTAATGCACTCACTTCAGCTGGAGCAGCGGTAGCAAACTACCCCTTTTGTACCATCAACCCAAATATCGGAGTGGTAGAAGTTCCAGATGAAAGATTATATAAATTAGCAGCACTTTATAACAGCAAGAAAGTAACTCATACATATATAGAATTTTCAGATATTGCTGGCCTTGTCAAAGGAGCTAGTAAAGGCGAAGGTCTAGGTAATAAATTTTTATCTCACATAAGAGAAGTAGATGCAATAGTTCATGTTGTAAGATGTTTTGACGACCCCAACATTACCCATGTCGCAGGCTCAACAGACCCCATTAGAGATATCGAAGACATCAATTTAGAACTCATACTTTCCGACCTTGAAATCCTTAATAGAAGAATGGACAAAACTCGCACAATGATGAAAAGCGGTGAACAAAAGTATAAAGATGAGTATGCCATACTTGAAAAAATATACAATACTTTGTCCGACGGGAAATGTGCTAGACTTGCCCCAATCAAAGAAGAAGAACAACCTTTTGTAAATTCACTATTTCTCTTAACAACCAAGAAAGTTATATACTGCGCAAACATAGCAGAAGATGATTCTGAAGACAATGACTATGTTCAAAAAGTTAAAGAATATGCTGAGAACGAAGGTAGCGAGGTCGTGGTTTTAAAAGCAAAACTAGAAGCAGAACTTGCTGATTTACCTCCCGAAGAGAGGGCTGAATTTCTTAAAGAATTAGGTATTGAAACCACTGGTCTAGAAAAGCTTATCAAAAAATCATACAAACTACTAGGACTTATGAGTTTCTTAACTGCCGGCCCCACCGAATCTAGAGCTTGGACCATACCTATTGGAACTAAGGCTCCTCAAGCTGCTGGCACCATCCATACCGATTTTGAGCGTGGTTTTATTCGTGCAGAGGTCATAGACTATGACACCTTGCTTGAATGTGGCTCGTACAATGTCGCTAAAGAAAAAGGAAAAGTTCGTTCCGAAGGAAAAGACTATGTCGTTCGTGAAGGCGATGTCATCCTATTCAGGTTCAATGTTTAGGTTCAATGTTTAGGTTCAATGTATAGCTTTGGAATATTGAGTATATTTCAAACATCGAACTGTAAGCAATACGCATTAAGTGGAAAAAGACTATGTCGTTCGTGAAGGCGACGTCATCCTGTTCAGGTTCAATGTGTAGCGTCGAAAAAGCAAATATGTTTCTTGCGCTAAATTAAGCTCCAAGACTTAACTATAAGTTGCAGTTGCATTTACAAAACTGCCGTTTAACCGACTAGTAAATATTTTGAAAGTCTAGCTTTTTTGGTTTTCCCTTTATTACTTGTATTTTGTTTTCGTGTATTATATAATACATAATATATCGCGTTAAACAACATGCGCGCGTTTTTAGTGGAGTTGATGATGGCAAGATCAATATACAGCAAAAAGCAACAACCTTTGACCGAGGCTAAAATGTTCAATGCTACTTGGACAGAAAGAGACGAGGCAATACTTGTTGAACTTTTAAAACGTAAAATCAAAGAAATGAGGTATGAGATACGAAAGCTCGATAGTCCTTATGCAAAGGCTAAGCTTCGTCATACACGTGCTGAATATCAAACACTTTTGGACAAAGTGCAACGTGGGGATTATGATCCAGACATATTAGCAGCTGAACTCAAAAGCTACCATATGTATCAAGCCGAGATAAAGGCAAAAAGAGATAAGCAACTTTCAAAATATGCTGATGCTTATTCAGATGTTGATTTTGACTTTGAAACATATTTTTCTAAATCCAGATACTTTGGTGCTGCCCTACCCATCATTATGATTATTTTAATACTTGTTTTTGCCGCGCTAATATTCTCTTCTGTATACTTAACACCAACTCAATTAGAACCAATAGAAACCACACTGTCCGCTAACTCCAAGTTATCATTAACCTCAATTGGATATTTTAAACTAGAATCGGGCGCCAATGACCTTTTAGTCCCTAATAATGGCGAATGGCCAAAAGGAACTTTTATTCACGACGAGCAAAAATTCACTTATGGTGATGTATATAAAGACGAAGATTCATTTGCCCCAGATAAAGTTTTATTATATGACCAATTACATATGCAATCAATTGATATAACTGTAGTTGATGTAATTAAAGCCCTATTTAGAACTGAATTGTTCAGCAAAAATAGAGTAGATATAATTGAAAACTTAGATGCAATGCAAGGACCTAGCTGGTACTACATGAGGTACATAAGAGATCGTGCAGATGAAATTGAAATAGTAAAAGGCGAAGATGGAAAATATAATAATGTAGCTATCGTAAAGAGAATAGCAACTTATGGTACTATTTACTCTCTAGTTATTATGATTATAGCCTGCGTTGTTGAACTATTTATAAACGTAGGTAGGCTCTTTAGTTATACATCTAGAAGACTGCATTTATGGCCCATTTTAATCCTTATTTGTGGCGTATTAACTATGATATTCCCAGCATTTTTGGAAATAAAATCAGTTTCTTCGGCAGATATAAAACAAGCTTTTTCAAACTACTTTACAATGTATTGGACTGACTTCATATACGGCGAATCAACAATTACTTTCAATCTATTATTTGCCTTGTTACTAATAATTCCATTCCTGCTAACTATTCTACCCTTCTTCTTTAAGAACAGACCTGCAAAGACTGTGGCATATGTACCAAAAGGCAATAAGCCACACGTATATGCTGGCGATACAAAAGCAACCAAAGCTGGGCAACCTGGTATGAGTAGAGTTCCTAAGAAAGGAGCATATGCACTTGCTGGAACAAAACCAGCCTACTCACCACAAACACCTAACCGGCAGTTACCACGACGAATGCCATAGCGGAATAAATTAAACTTAACTTATAAGGAACTGACTAACAAAATCAGTTCCTTTTTTATATATCCTGCCTAACACAGTGAAATATTACTTCGTTTATTCACATAGTTTTTTAGATGTTTTAACTAACTGTCACTAACCCTACCTTTCTCAAACGCTTGTCAATAAACTAAGATATTAATATAATCAATATACTAGATTTATAATTACGCGCGTGAGGCTCTTAAATCATAGAGAAAAATAAACTTTCAAATATTTAAGTCTAGAAAAATAGCATAAACCTGAGGTAAAATTATGGCTAGTTTACTGAAAAAAGATATAGATGCAGTAATGGAAAGAGACCCTGCCGCACGTTCTAGGCTGGAGGTAAGATTAACATATAACGGCGTAAAAGCACTGCGCGCATATAGAACAGCTCACAAATTACACGCTAAAAAATTTTATTTACTAGCAAGGCTAATTAGCCAAAGAGCTGCAAGGCGCACTGGTATAGAAATTCACCCAGCTGCAAAAATAGGCGAAGGTTTATTCATAGACCATGGACACGGTGTAGTTATCGGAGAAACTGCAGAAATTGGTAAAAATGTTACTATCTACCAAGGAGTAACTCTTGGAGGTACTGGTAAAGGCACTGGCAAACGTCACCCCACTATTGGCGATAATGTAATGATTTCATCAGGTGCTAAAATACTCGGTCCAGTCACAATCGGAGCAGGGTCAAAAGTTGGTGCAGGAAGCGTGGTGCTAAAAGACGTTCCACCTAATTGTACAGTTGTTGGAGTTCCAGGTAGAGTTGTGAGGATGAACGGCAATAAATACCAAGACATGGATCAATTTGTCCCCGACCCGGTATTAGAGGAGTTTGCAAAAATTAGAGATAGAATTAACTGCATAGAAGAAAAACTAGGTCTCAACTGCTCTAAATATTCAATGACTGAAGAAGCAGCAAATAAACCAGACTATACGGCAGAGAAAGAAAAGTCAGAAAAATAACCATCTTTCAAAATCTGGTGCTTTAATGCTTTAGATACTACATACCTAAAGAAGTAGTAAATTATCTAGACTATACTATAGAGAAAAATTCAAATATTAGATGGTGCCCATTACTTCTTCGAATCTACCAAACAATGGCTAAGAATGTATGTTAAAGAGCCATAAAGAAAATCCATTTAGCCAAGAGACCATTTATCATCAAATTATCAGGAGAGAAATAATGTTAAAGTTTTATAACACAATGACTCGCAAAAAGGAAATATTCACACCTATTGAAGGTGACACTGTACGTATGTATTCCTGTGGCCCTACTGTATATAACTATGCACACATAGGTAATCTTAGAACATATATTTTCATGGACTTAATCAGAAGGACATTAAAACTTGCAGGATATAAAATCAAAGGAGTTATGAATATAACAGATGTCGGTCATCTAATGGCAGATAGCGATGATGGCGAAGATAAGATGGTTAAAGCTAGTAAGGAACAACAAAAAACCCCTTATGAAATTGCTAAGTATTATTCCGATGTGTTTTTTGAAGACCTAAAAAAGCTAAACATTGAAACACCTGAAATCATCTCCAAAGCAACTGACCATATTGAAGATATGATAGTTTTCGTAGAAGAACTGCTAAAACATGGGTTTGCATATGAAACCAGTGATGGCATATATTTTGACATTGCAAAATTCCCAACATATGGATGCTTAAGTGGTAAAAAACGCGAAGAGCAACTTGCAGGTGCAAGAATTGAAATTAATACTGAAAAACATAATCCAGATGACTTCGCTGTTTGGAAAAAGGCTGAACCTGGACATATCATGCAGTGGCCTAGCCCATGGGGCATGGGATATCCTGGTTGGCACATAGAGTGTTCTGCTATGAGCCAAAAATACTTAGGCGATTATTTCGATATACACAGCGGAGGAGTAGATCATATACCAATTCACCACGAAAATGAGATTGCACAAAACGAAGCGCTCACTGGTGCTAAGTCTGTAAACTTCTGGATGCACGGCGAATTTATGCAGGTTGACGGTGGCAAGATGAGTAAGTCACTAGGCAATATCTACACCGTATCTGATTTAGAAGCTAAAGGTTACTCCCCTTTAGATTTTAGATTTTTCTGCTTAAATGCACATTATCGTAAGAAGTTAAACTTCACCTTTGAATCTATGGATGCTGCAAAGGTAGCACGTGAAAGGTTAAATAACGCCCTTCTCGCCCATAAAGAATCAAGTGCTAAAACCGACCCTAAAGTTATTGAAAAATATAAAAAGCTATTCACCAACGCAGTGTTTGACGATATCAATGCACCAAAAGCTTTGGGTATACTGTTTGAAGCAATTAAGGAACCTAAATCAAAAGACATATTTGATTTGGCAATTTACTTTGATAATATATTTGGGCTTTCATTTGCGGAGCTTGAACCTGCTAAAGAAGAGCCTGTTAGTGCCATCCCAAATGAGATTTTAGAACTAGCAGAAAAACGTGCAAATGCTAAAAAAGATAGAAACTGGGCACTGGCTGATGAGATACGTAGTATTATTAACTCCAAAGGATTTACCATAATCGATACCAAAGAAGGATACACTATAACTGCAAATTAATATTGTCGTCCATTTCAAAGCGTTTTAAGTAAGGCTGATAGTGTACTGGTCATAGCGAGGGTTTGGAACTTTCTGAGTTTAAAATGATAATAATTATTTGGTTAACAGACGAAGTAGGATATATATGGCAAAATGTAATAACTGTAATGTAGAGATCTTATCTGAAGGTGAAAACTGCCCTCTTTGCCATAATCCTGTTACTGATAAAACTGGCGAAGAAAAGCCCTATTTCCCAAAGCGTGGTTTTGTCCATTCGAGTATCTTTTTAAAACTAGACAGATATTTTGTTTTAGTGGCCATTATTTGTGGCGTTGTTTCTTTACTGGTAGAGGGATTTTTAACAGATTTTCAAATTAAGTACTCATACATAGTGTTTGCAATTTTAGTAGATATTTTCTTTTGGCTCCGTATAAAATTCTACATCCAAAAATATGTTTCTTCTCAGATATTAACACAAGCAATACTACTGTCTATAATTGCAGCGTCGACATATTTTGCATTAAATAATAAAAATATTATTTTTGAATATCTACTCCCTTCTATAAATGTTTTAGCCCTTATTGCAATGTACATATATGTGTTTTTAAACATACAAAAACCCCGAAAGTATATAGTTTCGTTACTTATGCTTTCCCTACTTTCTATTTTACCTATTGTCCTATATTACATTTATGATGGAACATTTATAATCCTTACTGCCATTACAGCTTCTCTAGGTGCTCTTAACATATTATTCATTTTGATCTTTGGTCTAAAACGCCTCATATGGGAGTTTAGAAAAATACTACATATCTAGTAAAAGTAACTTATATAGTTCTATTTTGTCAGGATTTTACTCCCGCCTTTTACCTAAACGCTATCTAATAAATATTAGTTGACAACATTTTTATATGTTGATATTATAGAAAAGCATCGTCGCGGGGTGGAGCAGAGGTAGCTTGCTGGGCTCATAACCCAGAGGTCGTGGGTTCGAATCCCTCCCCCGCTACCAATACCATCAATCTTGGCGGCGTAGCTTAGTTGGTTAGAGCGGCCGGTTCATACCCGGCAGGTCGTTGGTTCGACTCCGACCGCCGCTACCAAACGTTGATGGCCTCATCGTCTAGTAGGTTAGGACACCGCCCTTTCACGGCGACAGTAGGGGTTCGAATCCCCTTGAGGTCACCAAAGAATATACAAAGCATCCGCATTTCGACGGATGCTTTTTATATGGTTAAGTTTAAAACACTTCCAAATCTTTGCCACCACCATCTTCTCTTCGACCATAACCAGACTTTTTCTAATTTACCTATATTTTTCGACTGTAATCAAAACTTTTATAAATTTACATATTTTCTTCGACTATAATCGAAATGTAGCACTGCCTTTTATACCAAAATATTTTCAATCAATTTAAGGTCTCGGTCTCAATGTTATTATGATAAATAAAAAAATACTAGACTTTTAACTCTCGCTTTGTTATGCTTATCCATAGCAAGAGAAATGTTTAGACCTTCTCTACATGCGCTAAATGTTCGATGGGAGCATAGCTCAGCTGGGAGAGCACATGCTTTACACGCATGGGGTCACAGGTTCGAGCCCTGTTGTTCCCACCAAACAAAAACAAGAGGATTGATATGAGAATATCAGTCCTTTTTGTTTGTAAAATACTAGCAATAAAATCCAACTACTATGGTCCCAATAGAGAGCTTACTTATTATAATATTTAATTCCAACTTTATAGGACTGGACTAGATTTCTAGATCCTTTCTATTTTTATTTCTATGAGAATATAAAAAACCAAATCTTCAAAAAACACGATTGCGTATTGGCTCTTTATGTTTTCGAGTAAAATAAAGTATAGTTTAGATTACTCGGAGAGGTGATAATATGCACACTAATAAACTTGCCGAAAGAAGGTTTCAATTACTAAATAGTATATTTCAAGTTGTACTTGTTTGTGGACCAAGTCGGGTAGGAAAAACAACAACGTAAAACATCGTTATTAATAGACGATGTTTTTATGTTTTTACCTGGTGATTTACTTGACTGGATGAGGTGTGGTTTTGAAAATTACCCTAACTGATGTTCCTACGCCAATTTTTGACTGCAGTCTCACATTCGCATTGTATAGTTCAGCAGCATGTTTAACGATTGCTAGCCCTAACCCTGTCCCTGCTGTTTCTCTTGAACGTGATTTATCAACTCTATAAAATCTTTCAAATATTCTGGTTTGATTACTTTCGTCTATTCCAATCCCATTATCTTCTACTTCAAGTATGGTTTTATCTTTTTTCATAGAGATTTTAACATCGACTTTTCCGCCATCATTGTTATACCTTATGCCGTTTTCTACTAAATTCTTTATTACCTCAAAAATATGTTCCCTTTCTGCATAGACAGTACCACTCCCCTGCACGCTTAGTAAGATATTTTTATCGGATGCAAATTGGGAAAGAGTACCAAAAACTTCGTCTGTAACTTCCTTTAGATCAACATCAATAGGCTTTAATTCTTTTTGGTTTTCTAGTTTGGATAGATTTAACATATCATCAATTAATGCTAGCATACGTGTACTTTCTTTTTCTATATGTGTAGCAAAACCTTTTATTTCCTCGTCTTTTGACTTCAGCATAATAAGTTCATTAAATCCTTTTACTGATGTTAAAGGTGTTTTCAACTCGTGGGAGGCATTCGCAAAGAAGTCGCTCCTGTTTTTCTCAGCATTCTTTGTTGCCGTAATATCTGATAAAACTACAATGGTTAACCTATTTTCCACTTTTCTTACTGCTGTTAGATATATGAAGGGGCCATGTGTATATTCAAAAATACTATTTTCGCTTTCCTTTACACACTGTTGAATTGCATCTACAAAAACCGTGTCGCCAGTTAATATATTAGCTTTTTTACCTATTGCATTGGTAACTCCAAACAAATCAAGGGCATTGTGATTTATCAGTTCAATATCTCCCCTAAAATTGAAGACGATTATAGCATCTGAAACATTGTTAAAAATGAAATCCATTCTTTCCTTTTCTTGAGTGGAAGCATCTACCATTTGCATAATCTTTTCGCTTATCCTGTCTATCTCGCCAAGTATACTATTAATTTCGGCATCACCTGAAAAACGAAGGACAGGATTGTATGAACCTTTGTTTATAGCTTCTAAGCTGCTTTTAATGCCTTTAAACGGTTTAAGTAAACTATCGGATATAAATATACTTACCATTGCCGCAGCCCATAATGAAACTATGAATATAGTTATCATAAGTGGTAAAGACTTTAACACATATGCATCAACACTTTTTATAGTAGTTGACACTCTAATGAAAACATAACTATCCCCTACATCCACCTTTTCGGCATAATACATTAATTCTTTTTTCAATGTATTTGACCTTCTTATTACAACTTGTGGCTTTCCCTCCAAAGCATGCTGCACCTCTTCTCTATCGATATGATTATCCATAGTAGCAACATCGGCTTTGTTATCAAACGTCACCTTCCCAGAAGCTTCTATGATTGTAAGCCTCATATCATCAACTACTACTGGTGTTTCATCTGGATTTTTTAAATAATAACCACTATAAATCTTGGTTAAATTTTTAATTGTGGCTTCGGCTTGTTCTCGATTGTTGTTTTTAGTAACATAAACGCCTAGCACAAACATCAAAATTAGCGCAATTGCTACAATAAGGGTATTAAAGATAATAAGTCGTTTTTTCATTTCTATTTCATCTTTATATAGATTGCATGACAATCATAGTATAGGTAAGCCTTTATTTCACCAAGTTGCCTATCATATTTCATTTGTCGAATCGGCTCCATTTTAGAGGCAAGTTCTTCCAACAAGTAACCCACGTGCATTTCATTTACCACATCCAGAATTGTCTAGGCAAGTCTTATTTTAAAAAGCACCTACACGCATTGGTTTGTTGTACTCAGGGCTATTGTATAAGCAAGCCTTTGTTTTAACAAACAACTCCCACACATATTAGTTTGTCGCACCTGGGCGGTTGTCTAAACAAGCCTTTATTTTAACAAGTACCCTACGCCTCTAATAGTGTTAATTTGCGTCTCGGAATCAGATAGAGCTTTTCTAAGCGAAGCAATATGCATGTCCAATGTTCTTGTCTCTCCGTAATTCGGCCCCCAAACTGTATTTAATAAATCTTCTCTTGTCACAACATTTTCAGCGTTTGCGACTAGATGTTTCAGTAACTCATATTCCTTCAACGTTAGTTCCACAACATTATCTGCAATACTGATTTCGTGAGCAGCATCGTTAATGAATATATCTTTATATTGTATTTTGGAAACAGTTTTTGTAACCACTCTTCTTAAATTAGCATTTATCCTTGCCACAAGTTCCATAATGCCAAATGGCTTTTCAATGTAATCATCAGCACCTAAATTCAAGCCTTTTACCTTGCTAATTTCTTCTCCTTTTGCGGATACTAAAATCACTGGAATATTAGAGGTTTCGCTTTCAGCTCTAAGTTTAAAAAGGATTTCATATCCATCCATTCCATCTAGCATAATATCTAGTAGACACATATCTGGCTTTTGTTCTTCAATTGCTTTAAATAACGTCTCTGCGTTTTCAAAACATTTAACTGCAAACCCTGAACTTGCTAGCGCGCAATCATAAAGATCTCTTATTGACTTTTCATCATCGACTGCATATATTAGTTGTTTGTTCTCCATGCACCCCTCTCTTTCTCATCCTATAAAGTATTATTATATTATTGATTTAGGCTACCTTTTAGTATTTTATTGTATCCTATAATTAACATTTGGTTATTATTTGTAACTGCGACAATTTCTCAAACAAGATTGTTATTCGGCTGCTTAAATATATAATTAGCTGTTAAACAACCCCTGTTTTTCTGTACCCAGCGATAGCATACTCAACCCACTCACCTACATTGACAGCATGGTCACCGATACGCTCTAGATACTTCGCAATCATCATAAGCAACAAGGCTTGATCTGCTGTATCTGTATCTTTTTTGATTATTTCGACCAACTCTTTTTTTATCGTTTCGAAAAGCTCATCGACTTCGTCATCCCGCTTATCTAGCGACCTCGCAACTGCTAAATCTTTATTTATATAACTTTGTATGCCGTCATGCAACATTGACTGAGTAAGCCTCGCCATAATCGGTATATGCTCTAATTTCTTTATATACTCCTCATCGCCAAACTGCAAAGATATGCTTGATATATCAGCGGCCTGGTCTGCAATCCGTTCTAAATCAGTAATCATCTTGAGTGCAGCGGAGATATCTCTAAAATCGCTTGCAACAGGATGTTCAAGTAACAAAATTTTTAAGCAGTCCCTCTCTATATCCCTTTCTAAATCATCTATATATTGGTCTTCTTGTATTACTTCCTTTGCTAAATCTCTATCCCTAAGTACCAAAGCATTGATTGATTTTTCTATAGCGTTCTCCACTGCTCTACACATGTCTATCATTTTGTTAAAGACTAATTTGAGTTCAGATTCATATCTATTCCTTATTCCCATTATACCCTAATACCTCCTATTCCTAAAAACATATTCAGTTATATTTTTATTAACCAAATCTTCCAGTGATATAATTTTCTGTGCGCAGGTCTTTTGGTGTATTAAATACATCTTCGGTTTTACCATGTTCAACAAGGTCTCCTAGTAGTAAAAAAGCAGTTTCATCTGCAATTCTAGTTGCTTGTTGCATATTATGAGTAACTATTACAATGGTGTAATCTGTTTTTAATATCTCCATAAGTTCTTCTATTTTTCCAGTAGAGATAGGATCTAGCGCACTAGTTGGCTCGTCCATTAAAAGTATTTTCGGCTGGACAGCCAGGGCTCTTGCAATGCATAACCGTTGTTGTTGCCCGCCTGACAGCCCCAGAGCAGATTTATGCAATCTATCTTTTACTTCTTCCCACATTGCTGCTTGCTTAAGACTAGTTTCTACAATATTATCTAAAGCTGACTTAGATTTTATACCGTGCGTCCTAGGCCCATATGAAATGTTATCATATAAGCTCATAGCAAATGGATTAGGTTTTTGAAAAACCATACCTACATCCTTACGAAGCAGATTTACATCAATTCCATTATATATATCTACACCACCGATCCTAAAATCACCTTCCGTTCTACAGCCAGGGATTAACTCATTCATCCTATTTAAACACTTTAAAAGAGTGGTTTTTCCACAGCCAGAGGGGCCAATGAAAGCAGTTACCTTTTTCTCAGGGATGTTCATTGTTATGTTTTTTAAGGCCTGAAATTCACCGTACCAAAGATTTGCATTTTTAATTTCTATATTGCCGTTTAATATTTTCTTCTCATCTAATAGATTATTTTGATTTTTTCTTTTTTTATTTTTCAAAATTTTCTCCTTCGTTACCATTAACTAGATTAATTATTAACACTTCTGTATTCCCTATTATTTCCCAACAAACTTCTTTTTCAGACGAGCCCGCAAGTAGTGTTGGTATTGCTTTTGCCATTCGCTAGATTGTTTTTATCATTTATTTGCAAACATCTCATTATTTTCCAACGAACTTCTTTTGCAGTCTGCTGACGAGCAGTGTTGATAATATGTTGAGTGTAAGTATTATTAATATGAGCACACAGGCAGTCGCATAAGCTTCTTTTATGTACAATCCTTCCCCTGCTAATATATATAATGCAACAGCTAAAGATGTCCCACTACCTAAGTAACCGGTTCGAGGAACTCCTTTAAGCGATGCGCCCATAGTGAACATTAGCGGCGCAGACTCGCTTATAACCCTCCCAACCGCTAATATGGTAGCAGCTAAAATGCCTGGCATAGCAGAAGGTATAACAACTTTAAAAATAGTTCTAGCCTTACCGGCGCCAAGCGCAAAACTACCTTCTCGATAACTTTGTGGTACCATCTTTAAGCTCTCTTCAGTTGAGCGACATATAACTGGTATTATCATAATCGCTACCGTCAACGAACCGGCAAGAACACTAGTTCCAAGCTTCAGCATTACACAGAAAAAGACCATACCGAACAGTCCATAAACGATGGAAGGGATGCCCGATAATATTTCTAGTGCACCACGTATTATCTTAATAAATTTATTGCCTTTTTTAGTATATTCTGATAAAAAGACCGCTGTGCAAATACCTAAAGGTAAAGCTATTACCATACTTAAAGCTATCAGCATTATGGTAACAACTATAGATGGCATTATGGTTGGATCTTCACCATAACTAAAATTGCGGCTTATCAAGTCCCAAGTAATATTCGGCACTCCTTTCACAAATATAAATACCACAATAGTAATAAGTGCAGTTACAGCCACTATAGTACAAACATAACAAAGTATCGTCTTTATCTGAATAATCACCTTGTTCCTACGGTTTAATAAAGATTGAAACCCCTCTCTAAATCGCTGTATATCTCTTTTTACGCCCTTCATAACTTGCTTGAATTTAGATTCTTTTTTAATGTTATCGACTCGATTTTCAGATATGTTACTTGCTAAATCAGAGAGGTTGTTAGTTGACCTTTTTCTCTGTATCTTTTTGATAAACAAACCTAGCTTGTTTTTCCCTTCGACTTTTTCAGAGCTTCCGCGTATTAATCCGAAGAGTGTGTTAATTACTAACACAAAGAAAAATAATATACACCCAGTTGCTATTAATGCACCAAGTTGTAATTCACCTGCATAGCCCATTTCCAGAACAACATTAGCTGTCATTGTTCTAAAGGATGAAAATAGCGTTGTAGGGATAACTGGGTTATTTCCAGCAAGCATGATAACCGCCATAGTCTCTCCGACAGCCCTGCCTATCCCTAAAATAAAGCTTGCCGCTATACCAGACTTTGCTGCTGGAACCACTGCTCCAAACACCGCTCCTGCATGGCTATCACCTATTGCACGAGCACCAGTATAATATGCTTCAGGGACTGCATCGATAGAAGTTTTTGAGAGTGCAACAATGGTAGGTAAAATCATAACACCTAATATGATAGATACCGCTAAAATCCCAGAACCTGAGCCGTTTGGCGAAACTTCTCCAAGTAGAGGAAGTAATAGTTGCATGCCAAAAAATCCATACACAACTGAAGGAATCCCTGCAAGCAAATTCACAAGCTGGGTTAAAATTGGCTTTATTTTTGGCGGGCAGAACCTTGATAGAAATACAGCAGTAAAAAATCCTAATATTCCACCAATTATTACAGCTCCTACCGTAGCATACAAAGTCCCTATAATCATAGGGAATATCCCATAAATCCCAGATATCTCACCTTCATATGTATCATGCGTATCTGGTCGCCAGGTTTGACCAAATAAAAAGTTTCCCAAGCCAATTCTTCTAATCGCGGGGACGCCTTTTATAAATAAAAAGATGAAGATAGTTATTGTGGCTAATATAGCAACACACGCTGCTATCCCAAACAAAATCTTCATCCCTAATTCTTTATTAATTTTTAAATTTACTTTATCTGTCTTTTCTTGATTCATTCTATCTAGTTAGTCGTTCATCAAAGCCCTCCCTACATCTTTAATGAACCTACCTAGCACCTGTCTAAATAACAAGTGCTAGGTGTTGTTTTAATAATTCCCGTTAAGGAGTAACCTCATCCTTATGCAGTAATCTGTGAGAACTTCGTTATAGCACCAGTGTAGATATCAAATAATTGTTCTATTGTTACATTCTGTATGCCGTTATCCTTATGCACTATTACCGCAACTGCATCTAATGCAATATTGAATTGGCTTAAGCTACCTGCGTCTGCTGTTTTTATAGCTGAAGATGACATACCAATCACATTACCCGTAGTATCCTCTTTTGCTGCGGTTATACCGTGAGATGATCCTTGTGCGTCTTTTTCAAACTCTATGCCACTGACTTTTGCTCCACCTATTTTTTGATAGTCTGCAATTAACTTATCCATTAATGGATCAACTGACGTCGAGCCCTTTATGTATATAGTTCCAGATACTGCCGTAGCAGGTGCTGTGTAGGCTGTAGTAGATGCTTGCTCTACATACTTTTGTCCTTTAACTATGATTTGGGCTTGTGAACTTTTTAGATATTTAACAAAGTCATCTGTTGCTGCGGTTAATGTAGTACTATTTGAAGTAACTATAACGAACGGGCGCTTTAATAAATATGTTCCATTTAATACATTTTCAGAACTTGCAACTACACCGTTAATGGTTAATGCCTTAACTGTATTATCTAAAGAACCTAAGGATATATATCCAATAGCTGTTTTGGTAGATGAGACTTTAGTTTTAACATCACCAGTTTTGCTTAGCATTTCAATACTTTTAACAAATGGGCTTGTTGTATATTTCTTTCCATTTGCATCTTTTACCAAACTTGCACCGTCTTTTTTAATGAGACTGTCAAACGCATCTCGTGTACCACTTCCATCTTCTCTTGATATGACTGTGATATCTTTTTCTGCATCTTTTTTGCATCCAGCTAGGCCTATGGCTATGGTGCCAACTAAAGCACAGATACATAATACTACCATAATAATTTTAACTTGTTTTTTCATATTAAACCTCCTATTGATTCTGCTTTCATTCTATCTCACAACGAAAAAAAGCTTCCACCAACATTGGTAAAGCTCTTGTAATATTTGTGTAAAATCAAAAAAAAGAAATTAATCGCCTTTTATTAACGCTAATAATTTGACAGTTGTAAAATACGAAAAAGCCAAAACGCGCGATACCTATGCGCCCTTTCAGCCATTTTAAGCTCTAAAAAGCCTGCCATTTTTTCGTACGTTTTAAGATTTTAGTAAATTTCGGTCGCTCGTCCTTAATAGCGATTAATAAACAAACTCTTTACTCAAAACCATCTAAACACTTATGTTTTTAGCCATCTATTGCTAACAAACAAATAGTACAATACAACAAAGCTGGGCTAATATAACAACTACTAATGCTAAATTTTGGCATATTTATGCATACTTATATTTCTCGCAATCTTTTGTCATAACCAATATATGATTTTGCAAGACAATAACTATTTAATAGCAAATGAATAATATATCGTTTAATAAGCAATAAGTTAAAAATTGTTAGGTCATTGCAACAGATATTAAACTCATCATGGCTGAACTTGGTATGCGAAAACTTCTGAACATCCCAGCACATACCTTTGTTTACTGGACCATACTGTCCCATTAATTATAGATTTTATAATACCATACGCGCCTTCGTGAGTTACGATAACCACATTCTTGTTTTGATATTGCTCATTGATTCCTAAAAAACAATCATAAACTCGATTATAGTATCCTTCGGCCGATTCCTCGTTAGGATAGTTTTCTCCAAATTCTATTTTGTCTAACTGCTCATTATGATGTTTCGTTTTGGTGGCATCTACGTCAAGACTTGTTAAGTGAGCATCATTACTCTCACGAAGCCTTTGGTCATACTTAATTGGATATTTATCATTGAATAATATCTTAACTGTTTCTCTTGCTCTATTTAAGTCGCTGGACAATATATAAACTTCTTCTAAATCCTTAATTTTTTCTGAAATCTCATCCTTTAGACGAGTAATTTGTGTTACACCGCTTTGAGTTAACCGAGAATCAAACCATCCACCAGCTATACTCTGTTCCGTTTCACCCTGTCTAATAATCAACAAAGATTTTATCTTGAGCTTAATCTCTTTTATATACTTAATCGATTTAAATGCTATAACCAATGCATCTATAACATTAGAATATTCTAAATCGCGAGCAAATTGCGCCTTACGCACATACTCATTAAACTGTCTTTCTAATAGCTTAGAATTAATAATATCACTAATTACTGGCTCTATATCACTTGCTTTGATGCTTGTCTTCCTGTTTTCAAATGTATTAATTAACACATCATGCAACAGTTCTCTGTCTAAACTCTTGTCATTAGTTAGCATGCATATGTCATAAAAATCTTTCATCCTAGTGTTGTTAATTCCTCTACTGATAACTGTTTGGAATTTTTCAGCCAAAATTGTCTCCTTATTATAACTATATACCTTTATTGTCTGTTGCCTTATATCAGTCTTATACTCTAAAAGCTGTGGATAAGGAGTTATAATATCGCCACTAACAACATCTATTGAAAATGTTTTTCTTATATTCCCAGTGTTGCCATCAATTCTTATTCTAAACCCTCCATATTTGCCTTCTTCATTAATACTTTTGATATCTCTCAGTTCGAAGCTTATCTGATCTTTCACATCTTCAGCTATAATTGTCGATATTTTATGTTGTAAATCTTCTTTATTAATTTTTGCTAGTCTATAACTAAAATCCAAATCGAGCGTAGTTCTGTTTTTTATACCAACAATATTTTCGAGCAAAAAACCTCCTTTTAATATGAAATTGGCTTTATATTCGCTTTGTGATAATCGTACTAAAAATTGGTCAAAAAAATATTTGTCCCAGACTTCTTGCACCGTTACGTTCTCTTTTTTAGCAGTATTAACTACTATGTTTTTCAATTTGTCAATATTCATATTATCTGATCTCCAATAATAGTCGTATTTTTTCATATATGCCTAGTTTTATAGAATAGTCGTAAAGTTGTTCATAGTTTATCTTTTGTTCTTTAGCTGATTTTATTGCATAATTCAATGCTTCATTATCTAATGTTTCAAAAGTAAAAATATCACAGAGCACCCTTTCTTTATTATATGTTGGTACTAAATTGCCAAAATCAGTTTTTATAAAAGATTTTCCAAGAGTATAACGAAGATTATTAACTCTATTAGTTTTAAACGTAACGCTGTTATGTATGTTATAACTAATGGGAACATTGGCTTCTATCTCCTTCAAAGACCGGTTCGACATTTTATTTAAAACCAGCGCTGTATTGCCAGAGTATATAATTTTAGAATATCTTAGATAGTTAATAAACAACTCATCTTCAAATATATTAGGCAAGATATAGACGCCTCTTGTAACTTTGAGAATGTCTTTTTTTTCTGCCATGCGAGTCAAATAAATAGTCGGAATACCTAATTTTTTTGTCATTTTATTAGATATGTATCCATCGTTATTTTCCATATAGTCAATGATTTTAGATTCATAATTCATCTTTCAGACCTCTTGTTGCCTTTATACCAAGATTGTAGCATATTTATGGTATAGAAGCAACAATATAGTTTATGCGACAACTGCCAAAATTAACTACTTGTTTTGGTTCTCTCATTCAAAGTAATTATTTAAAAATTTGTAGTAAAATCGAACTTAAATCTATAATGACTTAATAAACAATATAACTGCATTAATCGCAGATATTATTGCTCTTGAGGTCTTGGTGGCGCCTGTCACATACAAGATATCGCCACTTTCGTTTTTCTCTTCCTTGCCTATTAGTGGCTCAATAGTTGAAAGATCTTTTTCATAAAACTGCTCTAAAAACTTATCCTCAAAACACTTTGTTCCATGGCCTGGAGTTTCATCCGACTTTATGACCTTTATTTTCTTTAGCGTAGTACCTTCTAATAAGACAAGTAGTTCTATCTCGCCTGCATAACCTCTTTCAGCAATCACTCTTATAACCTTATATTCAGCGCTTGTATAGTAATTTTCTATCCTGCAATAATTTGCAATATTTTTTTTCTCAGGAGAAATAGAAACGCCCACATACTCTCTAGCATTATCAATCATTGGTGCATAATTATCTTGCTCTTTTTTACAAGCTACATTAAAAACTACTAGCGCCACGCAGGCTACTAATAAAACAACAACTATTAATTTTTTTATTTGCTTATTCATAATGATATTATCTCTACAGCAAATAATATTGTCAATTTATATCGATTTTCCAATGTGATTTAGAATTGGCTGTATATATTTTTTATCCGTCCAATTAGCTTTAGCGTCTCCTGCATCCATAAGTGCTTTTGCCCAAGGCTCATATTCCGATGGATCTTTTTTAGCTAGCATTTTTCTTAGTAAATTACATAGTTTTCTGTCTATAAATGACATTGAATCTAAATCCCACGCACCACGGCAATAAAATAGAGGAAGGTTAGCCAGCTCTCCTTTTAAGTTATGCTCTTTGAGTTGCTGAAAGCCTTTTTCTTCATATGGCGATGCTCCGCAAGCAAATACAACAATCTTTTTATCCTTCAACGCACCGATGTTTTTCCTTAAAAATTTAAGTCCGCCTATACCTGATGCATAGACACCACCGCCTAAAATGATAACATCAGCATCAGATAGTGATTTAACACTTGCTTTATCCGTTTCCATACATGAAAAACCTGTCGCTTCTGATAGCCAATCAGCGTACTTTTTTGTTGAGCCGTATTTTGACTTGTATAAAATAATTCCGTTCATTTTGTACCTCGTATAATAATGTTGTCTAAATTTAACCAATTTAAATGGTTAGCAACATTAAGTTATATATTCGATTTGAAGCCTTTCTATCGCAGTGCTTCGCTTATTAATGTTTAAATCATAGTATTTTTAGTTATTATCCGTTGGCAATGTTTTTATTCACGCTATGACTATTTTACCTTTCAAGTAGTTAATTAGTGTCTATATCATCACGTTGCTAATTATTATCTGTTAGTGATGCCTTTATTAGTGATACAACTCTTTCATCTTTTAGGTAATGTTCGTGTTCAATATCATCAAATATTTTAAGTGTTGCATTTTTATAGCATTCGGCTACCTTCCCTTGTAGCTTACTGCTTAACGTTTTATCCTTTTCAGAACCAATTACTGTAACTGGACAAGTGGTTTTTTCCGCGTAGCTCTTGATATCCATATTGTCAGAAATAAAGATTTTAAGTGGTCCCCAAAAGATTGGCATTATCTTGTTATAAATGTCTGCAAGATCTCTATATCCAGAGGCTAAGTATAGGTGACTACATTCCCTTACAGAAGCTAAGTAAGCCGCCATTCCGCATCCATAACTATGACCTATTATGATAATTTTTCTACCAGAATATTTTTGTACTACATAGTCGTATAAACCTTCTGCTGAAGCTTTCATGGTTTTTAAATTCATTTTTCCTTTACTTTCTTGGGTTCCATAATAATCTACTGAAAGAAATGGAGTGTCATAGTATGGTGCAAACATTCCAACTGTGTTGTATGCAACATAAAATGAGCCACCAAAGCATAAAATAACCGAGTCGGACTCATTTTCAAGATTATATCCATAACCAGTTAAATTCTCTGCATATGTGAGTTTGTGAGGAGATATAGTTACTTCAGATTTATTTTTATTACCTTTGTAAAATGAATATGAAATTGTGCGGATTAAAATATTAGAGCCAAAGCCTAATAGTAAAATAGCCAAAATTACTTTGAGAATGACTCTTACCACAATTATCTTCCAGTCCACTCTATCACCACCACTTATCTTTTTCATTTCCACTATCCTAAAATATTGCACTACAATATCTTATTACCACAACCACAGCCTTCGTAAAACCTACTGCATCTATATATCAAGCGCCTTTTCTTTTTATCCATCCATTATCTAGCCAGTGTTGTAAATCTCTGCTGGGAGCCTCTCCTGGCTTTAGTTTTCTCATTACATATTTTTGTAAAAACTTACACATAGTGAAAATAAATTTTACTTCCAAACTTTTCTTTGCAGGTTTTAAATCTTTGAATTTCCTAGCAAACTTTCTCACATCTTTTTCAAAATAATATCTTCTTTTTTCGGAAATCTCATTCCAAATAACGCCTTCCATCATGCCGAGCCCCAGTTTTTTAATCCTTGAAACTCCAAGCCATTTTAAACTAGTCTCCACATCTTTTTGAGCATCTTCATTGGGAGCGCCAATGCTTTGAGTTATAATCGCAGCTGATTTATTAAACATTTTAGGCTCTGGTCGATGAGCAAACCAATGCACTCCTAAATGATCAAGAAAAGTCTTTACATGCCCGGGAGTTCGAAGTACATATACAGGATATGCAAACACTATTAAATCAGCATCTAACATAGCCTGCCAAATCGGATTAACTTGTGCGTAATGAGGACAAAGTGCTTCATCTTTCATAAAACACACTTTGCAACCCGTACAAAAATTAGGAGCATCTTCAGGAAAATAAAATTCAGTTACTTCGTCTGGTTTTAGTTCGTCTAAAAAAATCTCTTTTAATGCATATGTACAGCCTTTTTGCTCTGTACCATTAATTACTACACACTTCATATCCAAAAACATCCCCACAAATATATTTTATTTATGCATATATTTTAACACTTAACATATTAAGTACTGTGTAAAGTTAATGTAAAATGTTCTTTCACTTCCGAGCTTTAGCGTTTTCGTACCCGTGTTCATAGAAGTGTTGTATGCGCCTTTTTCAGAACAATAATTGATTATATTACACTTCGGCATATGTTTGACCATCTTGACAATATAAATTGTATCACATATAATTAAATTGAACAACGTTCAATTAGGGAGGTACCTATGGAAAACTTGGGCAAAAAATCTTCACCTGTACAAGAACAAATAATAAAAACCACCATGTCTTTAATCCAACGCTCAAATGGATTTGTAGAGAACATTACTATTAGAGACATAGCTAAGGAAGCCGACATTGCCGTAGGTCTCATTAATTATCACTTTGGTTCTAAAGCAAATTTAATTGAAATTTGTGTACAACGAATTATTTCTAATGTAATGGACATCTTTTCAAAAACCAGTAATTACTCGAACAAAGATGTAGTTTTTGATATAACGACTTTTACGACGAAAGTTTTTGATTTTCTGTTAAACAATGCAGAGATATCTAAAATCTCTATGCTTGGAGACCTTTTAAACCCAAATGAAGAAAGCAACTCTTCTAGAAGTTACAATGCGATTTTAAAAGCCCTGCCAGAAGCTAAGTCTGATGATATACGGAAGGTAAAAGCTTTTATTTTACTATCTTGCATCCAATCTGCCTTTCTAAACCGCTCAATCAGTAAAAATCTTGTGGGGTTTGATTTAAACTCCGAGAACGATTATTTCGCTTTCTTTAATCTCATAGCAAAAATTGTAAACATATAAAACATAATATGTAAATGGCGAAATGCTCAAAAGCAAGAACTTAGACTGATTAACAGCATTCAGTAAATACAACAAATATAGCAATATTCAACAATAAGAACCTAAGTTATAACTAAGTTTAATAACAAATGGAGAAAAAAATATGGCAAATGTAAAGAAAAAAGGAATTGTAAAACGGATATTACTCGCTTTCTTGATTATTATTTTGCTTACTATTGTCTTGTATTTAGGGATACAAGGCATTCGTTGTGCTGTTGGAGTAAAAAAAGCTCAAGCCAAACTTGATTCATATGATTCAAAAGTAGCAAATCTTTCATATGGTTCCATGACATATATAGACACAGGATCTGGTGAAACTATTTTATCTGTGCACGGTATCTTTGGCGGATATGATCAAGCATATGAGAGCGTTAAAAATAGAGGCTCTACAAATCGCTTGCTTGCGCCATCAAGGTTTGGTTATCTTGGCTCTAGCATAAAAGGAGAAGGAACGCCTAGCGAACAAGCTACTGCTTTTAAAGAACTTTTAGATTATCTAGAAATAGACAAAGTCTTTGTTCTCGCAACCTCTGCGGGTGGAACACCAGCAATTCGATTTTCTTTAGACTATCCTGAGCGTGTAAAAGGATTAATTCTATACTGTTCCGCTATGCCAGTTACTGAAAAACCTGATTCGTTTATAGAATATCAAGCTCCGCCAGAGCCACTACTGTCTAGTTATGCAATGTATTTGATAAGCCCACTCATGCAGCCTATGATGGGAATGCCTGCCTCAACAGTTAAAACCATCTTGCCTGTTGAAGACAGAAAAGGTGGTGTTGTTTTGGACGGTAAATACACTAATCCTGACATGGAACGAAACTTTGATAAATATCCAATTGAACAATTACAAGTTCCAGTATTAATTTTACATTCTGAAGATGATCCTGTGGCAAGTTTTGAAAAAGTTAAAAATGTTAAACACCGTTTTCCGGTCCTCACTCTCATTTCCTTTCCTGACGGTGGACATATGATGGAAGGTCATGGTGCAGAAATTGATGAAGCGCTTGATACCTTTTTAAACCAACATAGTTAAATGAGACCTGGTTAATATTTAGCTAGTTCATTATTTCAAGCATTAATTTAGTGCCGATGGTGGTCATGGGAATGCGGTCAGTTGGACTTAAGTTGGAAAGGATTACGACTCCTTTTGTCTTATTATCATTAAAAGCTATGTATGTATTGAAAGCGCCAGTCGCTCCATTATGCCAGGTAATTCCATTTGTATCATCGTGTACCCAAGTCATGCCTATAGAATCAATCCGTATATTCATAGCGTTATATGTTGGATTGTTACCATCGACCTTCTTAATTTGAGTAATCGCTTGTTTTGCATATGGTAAGGAATCATCTAGGTAGATTTTTAAATACGTAGCCATATCTTTTATCGTTGAGATGATACTTCCCGCAGGAATGTATCCGTCATTGTCTTCCCAAATCCAGTATCCGTGTAAATTTCCAGAATATGATGCAACAGTAGTATTGTTTAATCCTAAATCGTTTTTTACAAACGAGGTCAATATCTCAGTAAACGATTTGTTGTACACCTTTTCAAGCACTAATCCTAGGACTGAAATTCCAAAGTTCGAATACTTAAACTCGTAATCTTTATCTTTAAGTTTTACTTTTTGAATACGCTTTAATATCTTTTCTCTACTGATTCCATAAAAATCATTGGTTGTCTTTTGGGCATACCTTGTCGCAATCATTTCGCTTTCAAAATAATAGCCTTCATATCCAGAGGTATGTGTTAAAAGCCTTTCAATTGTTGGATAGTACCTGTTACTACTTAAATCTAAATATTTTGAAATGGAGTCGTTTAACTGAACTTTTCCTTCGGATATAGCCTTTGAAAAAAGCAGCCCTAAATATGTCTTACTAATAGAACCAATCTCATAATCATAAAGCATATCTTCTTCTCCATCTACACCATATGTGTGGTACGTAACACTTCCATTATCAATAATTGCAACACTAATCTTAGTTGTTTTGTCATAGACACAATAGTCAATCATTTCCTTAGAGGACATGCCTTTTAACTTGTTTAGCGAGGAACTTGAGTATCCTATCAAAGACCCTATTACGGTAACTGAAATAAAAATAATTGCTACCCCAATTGATACTATTGTTAAAATACCATTTCTTTTCCTTTTAGGTGATGAATCAGTAATTAATGCGCTTTTAACTGAAATTATAATGTGAGATATTACAAATATTAATGCAAAAACAACAAGCGGAATGCTTGCTATCATAACCCCAGAAAAGATAAATATCAAAGATGGAATAACAGATAATATAATGGCTTTTGAAAGTGTCTCTTTCTTCCACAAAATTACAAACAGTATGATATATACCAAAACCAGAAAGATGTTTACTCCTATATACACTTCTTTGGCAAACTGGAAATAAAATTGCATATATGTGTATGGGATATTAAATACCATAAGTATCATTGAACCAAATCTTCCGATTTGTTCAACTATTTCAAGTCCTTTACTTCTATACGCAATTATATCTTTTCCTTTGTTTAAAATGGCATAAACAATATTAGGAATTAGTAAAAGCCCTACTACAATTAAACCTATATAGTTAAACCAACTCATAATAATTTCATCTGCCTTCTTGATTGTCCGTATTAATAATAATTATACCACTACAACAAAAAAATGGTAATAAAGCTAGAGCATATAACAAAACCGCACTATCTTTTGCGAGTTCTCGGTCATAATTTTCCTTAGAGATCTGCGATTGGAAGAAATTTATCATGGACATGATAGCACTTGTTATAGTAAGTTATGTGGCATATAGGTCATTGAGCAAGACACGATATGTTAGTTGTCATAGTAAGCCAGCGGTAGATAGCCCATCAGGCAAGACAGGTTCATATTAGTTGTCATAGTTAGTTGAGAGGGAGCTAAGACATCGAGCAGGGTGTGATAACCGACTGCAAAACATGGTAATGCTAGTTGTCGCAGTAAGTGCAACAGTAAGTAGGTCCTCACTCTAAAAAGTGCTAATTCTTGACAAAATACTGTATATTTATATATCATATAGACATGTTCGAGTCTAAACACCTAAGGCAATGCTATGGGTTTAGACCGGGGGTAACTTCGAAAGGGATTACCCTTCCATTGCGAAAAGAACACTCTCTCTTCTAAAGAGCTCTTTTCACGTGGGAACGTGAACTTTTTATTTTATGGGGAGCTCTTTATTATGAAAAAACTTAAGACTGTTATTCTTTTTAGTATTGTATTTGCACTCATTATTTCTATGACATTTTTTGTCGGTTGTAACGATAAGCCCGATACTGAACCTGATAATACCAATAATACTAATAACACTGCCCCCGTTACGGACGATGACTACACCCTTACGCTATCTGGATTACAGAAAGTAGATGGGAATTTACTCGAAGATGTTGTAATAAAGAAATCTACAATTAAAACACTTTATGAAACTAAACCCGTTATATTTGATGAAGATAACCCCGCTGTTGCAAGTGATAAACAAGACGATGATGGTAATTTAATTCCACATACTGTTAAAGGCGTATATTTAGAAGACTTACTTTCTGACTATACAGAAAGTGCTCCAATTAATGTATATGGAAGTTTATCCCTTTATGGAACAGATGGCTACGTAGCAGTTGCCACTGATGAAGTATTCGATAGCGATGGTCGTGGGAGCAAGATGGTAATTGCTCTTGAATTAGACGGCGAAGTTTTAACAATAAAATCAGGCAGTGGTGCTTTAAGAGCTATATTCCATGACCAAGTTGCAAACACCTGGGTTAAATATTTATACAAAATCGATTTTTCTACTGAGTTACTAAAGACTCCTACCGTATACTCCCTCTATTCTCTTGATGAAATAAACTCTACTACATATGGCGGACAATATACAAAAGAAGAAAGTGACGGTAACTACACGTACTATGGGTTAGACATTTCAAAAATGATAGGTCCAACCAACATATTAAAAGGTGTACAAGAAATAGATAAAATGAGTGTAGTAGCTTGGGACTATATTTCAGGCTCTGACACATACAGAGAATATCAAAAATGGGCAACCTACGACATATATAGCAATGCATACATATTAACATCTGGCATTTGTGATGCTGACGCTAGCTGGACACTAACTAGAACACCTATTTTAGACGGTCCCGCTTTCCCTGACGGTATGTCAGTCAAAAATGTTCTTTCTATATCTGTATTTCACTCTGCAATTGTCTCTTTTGATGTTGCAATGAAACGTTATGACCCAGATGTAGATGGAAAAACTGATGGCTCGTTTAATGTAAAAGATTTGCTAATTTTACTTAACATGTTTAAACCTTATACAGAGTATTCGGTAACGAAAATTGATAATACAAAAGTAGATGTGTCATATGAGCAAATTCTAGGCGCTAAAGTCACAAAAAATGAAGATGGTAAATACACTCTTAATTACGAAGGTAAATCAATCGTATTTAAAGCCATAAATGTAGAGATATAACAATAAGCTTAAGGAAATAGCCGATAAAAACCAGCAAGCATTGTTAATCGGATGTAGTGATATAACACTAACCCAAGGAAATAGCCAATAAAGAACTAGCAAGCATTGTTAATCGGATGTAGTGATACAACACTAAAACTTAAGGAAATAGCCTAATCCTTTAGGCAAATATATATAAACAAAGGAGAGAGAAGAAAATGAAAATGAACAAAAAATTACTCGCACTATTTCTTGTTATTTCAGTATTAGTGCTAAGCATGACTTTATTTGCATGCAATAAGGTCGAAACCGATCCAGCAGACGATGTTAATAATACCCCGAATGCTTATCAAATTCCTGCTGATTTAAATATCAATGTTGAGATATATAATGGTATTGAACTGCTAGGGACTGCCGTAAATGCTTCGTTTGCAAATGTTGAGCAACATAAACTTAGTATGAATACCGTAAACGATTATGGCACTACAACCTCGGTGGTATACATTGCATATAAGCTTACAGACATAGTTACCGCCCTTGACCTTACACTACCAGAAATTAATAGTGTCTATGCTGTTGCTTCAGATAACTATATTGTCGAGGCTAAAAATATTGCCAATGCATATATCACTATAGGTTTAGAAGAAGACGGCGCGTTTGTAGCTGATGCAGATTCTCCTAGATATGTATCTGACAGCCAAAGTACCGAAAGCAAATCAATTAATAAAAAACTTGCAAAAGTCATATTTAATGACCCATTAGCCACTGTTAATGTTAACGTTGAATTGTATGATAGCCTTACCCTTTTAGGCACCATTACTAATAAAGAATTGAAAAAAACAGCAAGAGAAAATGTTACAATGACCACTGTTAATTCTATGGGAACAGAAACTTCCATAACATATCTTGCATATAAGCTATCTAACATTACTCCAAAACTAAAAAATTTCACACTCCCAGAAATTACTAGCGTATTTTCTCGCGCTACCGATGATTATTTAGTTGAAGCAGAAAACATCACTAATGCATACATCTCAATAGGCTTTGTAGAAAACGGTAAGTTTGTTGAAGATGCCGATGGCCCTAGATATATATCTGACAGCACCAGCAATTCTAGTAAATCTATTAACAAAAAAATAGCGAAAGTCATATTCAACGATCCCTTAACCACTGTTGAGGTAAATGTTGAACTATATGATAATGCTACTCTTCTCAAAACAATAACTAATGATGTCTTGAAAAAAGTAGCAAGAGAAAATGTTACAATGACCACCGTTAATTCTATGGGAAATGAAACTTCAGTAATATATCTTGCATATAAGCTATCTAATATTACTCCAAAACTGAAAGTCACAATACCAGAAATAACTAAAGTTACATCCTATGATTCCACAGGCAACTATACAACCGAAACTGATAATATGGATAACGCATACATCACAATCGGTAAAATAACAGATGATGGAAAGTTCGAAGCAGATAGCAGTTCTCCAAGATACCTATCTGATAGCACTAGCACCGCTAGTAAGTCCGTCAATAAAAAGGTAGCAAAAATCGTTTTAAACGAAGCGGTGGCTTAAAAACTATTGAATCCACACATTCATTTAGACACAACTAAACATAATAGGACGCCTCTTTATTGAGGCGCCTTTGTGTCATGAGATATAATACAACTAGCCTATAAATGGGGTTAACAACAGTTAGATAAAACCTTGTATATTACAGATTTACAAGAACGGTGTAGTAGAGAACATATATGGATAAACCTATAAAACGCAAACTAAAAGGGTTGAAAGCATTTAGTATTTTTGACCTAGTATTACTAGCTATGCTTACTGCTGCTAGCGTAGGCTTTAAAGTGGTAGCTGGTAATTTAGTGCGTATGATAACAGGCCCTCTTGGCATCCCTGGAGGAGCTTTAGCTGGTGGCCTATATATGCTTTGGCTTCCCCTTTCGATTGTCCTTGTTGGCAAACGCGGTTCTGCCCTGCTTATATCCGCAGTTCAAACGATAGTTATGGTTACAACTGGAGCACCCGGAAGTCACGGAGTGTGGACTGCACTGACATACATGACACCAGCGATATTTGTAGAACTTGTGTTTTTATATAGGCCTCGAGATGGATATAATATACTTCACTTTATGCTTTCTACAATACTAGCCAATATGGCAGGAACCTTCGGATCTAACCTCTTGTTTTTTAGACTAAGCATATACCCCTTGCTTTTCACTCTACTCGCAGCTTCGTTGTCTGGTGCTCTTGGAGGAGTAGTCGCGTATCTAGTCTATCTAGCAATTGTTAAAACGGGAATACTATCCCGAGTAAAAACAAAAGTCGCTATTAAAAGAAAAGATGAAGATACTATCAGCTGGGATGAAATCGACAAAGAAGAGGCAAAAAACCTATCTAACACCACCGATTTGCAAAAGGAAGACAATTCAAATAGTGATGTAGATGATTTTAAAAATGATGTCAATTTAAGCGCTGAAATAGATAATAAGACCAATTATGACCACTTGGAAGAAAAGAAATCCTTGGCTAGCACCACTAAATTACATAAGGAAAATAATTCAAATAGCGACATAGATGACTTAGACGATGAGGACAGTTTAGATACTGAAGCAGATAGAAAGGTAAATGATGATTGGTTAGAAGAAACAGAAATAATTAGCATCATAATGGATGAGGATGACTAATATAGCAATCTGGCCAATGAAAATATGCCAAAGCTTAGACAGACGAGGCTGAGATAGCTGGCAGGATAATGGATGAAAATGACTAATTAAGTAATAAGATTTCATTGGAAGGATGCGCAGGTATCTGAAAGACAAAATGAAAATGGCGAAGTGGATAATGGAACTAGTGAGAGCACATTCAAATTGCGACGTGCTAGGCAGATGGATAGCATAGTAGTAGACGAGGAAAAATAAATGAAAAGAAAATTTGCATTTATACTTTTAGTTTTAATGGCTTTAATTTGTGTGATTACAGTTACGGCGTGTAAGCCTGAAACTAATGAGCTTCCAAATAATGATGAGACTCCCCCAGCTCATATTTTATTTGATGGAGACATTGTTGGTGCCGGTTTTTCTTGTACCGCTTATGACGAGCAGATGGTTGAATATACATACGAAAAGGATGGGGAAGAAATTAAAAATAAAGGTTGGGATTTACAGACATTTTTAGATGAAATTAACGAACATCAATTGCTAAGAGCAAGCGAAAACTATCTCATGATTACATCCGCTACTGACGGCGTAAGCGCCCTTATCGATGCAAATCTTACAGATAAAATATATCTATATTCAGATGGAGAAGGAATTATTAACGTTCATGCACCTAATTATCCAAAATGCACAAATATTAAAAACGTCTCCGAAATAACTGTAATCGCAAAAGATCCAAACGAAATACTAGAGCCATTAAAAGACCTATCTAATACCCCCAATGATTACAGGTTACGCTATGCCCCTGGACTCAAAATATTAACAGAAGAAAAAACTGATTTCATAACATATGGGGAAGCAAAACTAAAACTGTTTTCAAAGACTGCAGAAAATATAATGGGTAAAAATAGAGCTGATAAATATATGCCCGACACTATGACTGTGAACTCATTCACGGGTAGAGACAATAATGTTTTGTATTTAGCAAATGGAAATATTATTAAAAATGCAGACAATACCTTACTTGCTTGGCGAAGGAGAAACATCATTGTTAAAGATACAGGAGATGGCATAAAAGGTATCGCAACTAACGCAACTAAGACAATTCTTGATGTGTTTGATGAGATGAAAACTTCAGGAGAGAGTAGCGAAAAAGTTATGCTAATTATTACCGATGGGTTTTCTTGGATTCAGGCAAACATATACGAAAACGATTTAGATATTTTAAAAGCCTCACTATCTAAAGGATGCGCAACTTCGACATACAACGCTATATCTCCCGTTGCTCTAGCATCAATGCTGACAGGTCAGCCTCCTAGCCATACTGGTATTAATTTTAGCGTTAATAAAACCCGAGCTGTACTTAAACCCTATCCCCCAGATGTGTTTTACCTCGCAAAATATATGTATGAGTTTGATGACAGAGAAATAAAGATGAAATATATAGAAGGTAATGGGAATTTAATAATAACCAGCATTGACCCTATATACTCTTTAAGCGATAACGAGGCATATGAAAATGCCAAGACCGCAATTAGCGAAGGGACAGATTTAATCGTTGTGCACTTCCATGAAATCGATGATGTAAATCACCAGTATGGTCCATTAAGCCAAGAAGCTAAAATTAAATGTATTGAAATAGACAGTTATGTTAAAGACTTAAAAATGCAATTTGATGGCAAAGTAATTGTGGTTTCCGACCACGGACACATGGAATTTGTCAATGAAGATGGGAATATTTACGGCGCTCACGGCTACTTCGACTATCAAGATATGTATGTGCCCTACTTCGTCTTCAATAACTAATACGAAATAACTATACTTCTATAACCTATGAAAAACACCTCTAGGAGAAATTAATAAAAACAGCACTATCAAAACAGAAACTAGCTGAAAGCCTCTAGGAGAGATTGATACAATAATAACGCTACCAAAACAGACATTAGACAAAGACCTGACTATATGAAGAGGGTTCAATAAAAATAACATCATCAAAACCCGCGGAAAGTGTAAATCCGTGCAAGGAAGGGATAATTCATGAAAAAGATAACATTATCAAAACCTGTAATAATCGCAATAATTATAGTAGCGGCACTAATTGTAGGCTTTGCCATATTTTTACCACTTTACTTAAAAGCAAATGCTCCACAACGTGAACTCTATGCCCAAGAGAAGATAAGGCTTATTGCATATGGTGAAGAGATTGGCTCATATAATTTAGAAGAACTGCTTGCATTAGAAGGCGTGGAGGAAAAAACATTCAAAGATGTTTATGATACAAGCGTTAGTGAGCCAGTTGAGAAAACATACACTGGGATTGAGCTTAAAGCCGTCTTAAAGGCACTAAATGTAGATATGACTATTGCTCGCAACATTACTTTTAAAGCAAGTGATGGTGCAAACAAGTTATACCCTGCTGAAGATGTACTCACGCCCGATAATGTCTTTATAGCATATAAAGTAAATGGTATTGATTTTAATAAAGGAATTGTCACTTCTGCCCACACCCTAGAAGGAGAAGATGGTGGCCCTTATGTAGTAATAAGAGTATCAGATACTTTTTCACAACATAGATGTAAACTATTAACCGAGGTTAATATAGGATAGAGTATATAGGATTTAGTTTGAACCAAATGAATAGAATAAGCGTAAACGAACAATACTAAATGTATCGGATTGCGTATGAGCTTAAAATCTAGACTTGAATATATCAATAAATGTTCGTTTACACTAAATGAACTAGGATAAATATAAATAAATAAGACTATATGTAATAGGGTTTCATATGAACTTAAAAGTTAATAAACTAGGCTTAAAGTATGGTAAAACCGTTATTTTTAACAACCTTTCGTTTGAACTAAACGAAGGTGAAATACTTGGTTTTAAAGGACATAATGGTAGCGGTAAAAGTAGCCTCTGCTTATGTCTTGCTGGACTATTTGAGGAAGAGTTTGCGCGTGATAATATTAGAGGTGAAATTTTATATAACGGCGTCAATTTAAACGATATGACCATTGCAGATAGATGTAATGCTTTTGGCCTTATTTTCCAAAACCCTGATAATCAGCTATTTTCACCACTTGTAATTGAAGAACTTGCTTTTGCCCCAGAAAACTTAAATATCGAAAGAAAAGAAATGGAAAAGCGGATTAATGATGCTTTAAAAATCTGTAAAATCGAACACCTAAAACATGCTAAAACCAATGCCCTATCAGGTGGAGAAAAGCAACTTGTGGCAATAGCCTCTATTTTAACCATGCAACCGAAGGTTTTAATAGCTGATGAAATTACATCTAGAATAGATAAAGAAAAAATTGATGATATACGACAAATTCTCGTAGATTTTGCCCAAAATGGTGGAAGCGTAGTAATGATTAGCCATAACGAAAACGACCTTAAAATTGCAAATAGAATAATTACGCTTGAAAGAGGTAAAAATTATGTTCTTTAATCTAGGCTATACCCCACTAACATTAACACTAAAAGGAGGTTATGTATGCAAATTAAGTTAGAAAACCTCTCTTTTAAGTACAATAAAAAATCTCCCTTCGTGCTATCTAACATAACCTACACTTTTGAAACGGGTAAGTTATACGCATTGAAAGGTCCAAATGGTGCTGGGAAAACAACGCTTGGAAAATTAATACTTGGACTTTTACATCCAACTAGTGGTGATATATATTTTGATGACATTAATGCTAAAAAAATATCCGCAGGTAAAAGAGCTGATAGTATTGGATATTTATTTCAAAACCCAGATTTACAACTTTTTGCCCCGACAGTCATAGAGGAATTGACTTTCCCGTTTGAACTAAAAAAGGAACTAACTGATGAAAAAAGAGCTGAAATTAACTTGCTACTTAAAGATTTTAATTTGTCTGGATTTGAAGACAGATACCCACTCTCTATGTCTTTAGGTGAAAAGCAACGTCTAGCACTTGCCACCATAATGAGTCGTAATGTAGATTTTTTGATTTTAGATGAGCCCACTTCTTCTATAGATAGTGAAGGAATTCTATTTATCACGACTTTCATCAACGGATTTGTAAATAAAGGTGGTGGCGCTATCATTATTTCCCATGATGAGGAGTTTTTATCTAGCCTTAATAATGTCACTAATTTACATTTACACGGAGGTGTTTTAGATGAAAAAAATTGATCCTCGTGTAAAGTTATTATTTATTGTGTTACTAACTACCTTAGCAGTGCTTGCTAAAGATGTTATTTATCTTAGCATTATACTACTCCTTAGTATCTTAATTAACTTATGTCTCAAAACCGAACTATTAATGGCAATTAAAAGACTTAGACACTTTCTAGGAGTACTGCTATTTATTGCAATTGTACAAAGCCTGACTATTAAAGGTGGAACCGTTCTCATTCCTATTGGAAATATTGCCCTACTATCTACCAAAGGCTTACAGTTTTCGCTAGAGTTTATTCTAAGGATGAGCATTATACTCCTTTCTGGTTTAATTGCCGCAAGCACAGAAGGAAGAGAAATGATTGATGCCTTACTTAAATTGAAAATGCCATATGAACTTGCTTTTATGACCAGCATATCGCTTAGATTTATACCCATATTTAGTGAGGAATTTAGAAGTAGACTCAATGCTATCGCTATGCGAGGAATTGATATTAAAAAACTAAATCTTGCTAAAAAAGTAAAAGTGTATGCATACCTTATATCCCCCACAATATCTGGCTGCATAATGAGAAGTGAAGAGCTTGCAAAAAGCATGCAAGTTAGAGGTTTTAGAGCATACAAAAAAAGAACTATGCTAAGAGAATTAAAAATGGGAGCAATAGACTGCCTCCTTGTTGTTATCTCCCTACTGTTTGCTGGAGTATTTTTAGCTGGCATGTATTTCCATGGTGTACTAGTACATTTTTAGAAAATGTCCGTTATCATCTTAAGTGCAACAATGGATATACCTTCGAGTATTTCAGTGTAGTGTCACAGTGGACAGATCTTTGAACATTCATAGCGAGAGTACACCCAAAGAATGATCTTCCACCTAGGAATAGCAGATAGGATCTCAAACATACAAGGCGAGTGCATTTTTAGAAAATATGTGATATATGAGTGATTAATAAACTATATTATTTTTATGATATAATGAAAACTAATGGCAGGTTATATAATTGCCAAGTACATGTAACGATTAACAATAACAGGAGAAAGACATGAAAGTTTTTTCAATCACAGGACTAAGTGGTAGTGGCAAAACAGCCACGATTGAGCACATTATCAAGGAGCTAATAGCACGTGGATATACTGTAGGTTCAGTCAAAGAAATACACTTTGAAGCCTTTGCTATTGACACAGAAGGCAAAAACACCTGGAGACATAGACAGGCAGGTTCGGATACTGTAACTGCACGTTCGGCTAACGAAACTGATGTTTTATATAAAGGACATATGCCTATATATGACCTTCTTTCTCATTACAATCAGGACTTTGTTATACTCGAGGGAGTGCATGATGCAGTTGTTCCAGAAATCGCAGTTGCAACAGAAGATGGAGAGCCTAAAATATCCCCACTCACCTTTGCTATAAGTGGAAGGTTTGCTAACGCTCATACTGGGACATACAAAGATCTTCCAATAATAAATGGCATAACCGACACCAAAAAACTAGTAGATTTAATAATCGAAAAAACTCCATCTCTTATGTACGATATTGATAAAGAGTGCTGTAGTGCGTGTGGTATGGACTGTAGAACCTTTCTTTCTAAATACTTAAAAGGCGAAGTAGATATAAATGCCTGTGTTTTAAAAAACAGCAAAGTAAAACTTACTATTAATGACAAAAATATTTATATGGTCCCTTTTGTTGAATCCATACTTAAAAATGTGGTTACTGGCGTAGTTAAAGAATTAAAAGGATTTCAAAAAGGCGGAAAAATCTGCCTTGAGTTTGTTGATGATAGTAAATAACTATCTAACTCTAAACCCGAGAAATCAATGTACTTAACATAGGTCAAATATGGTTTTTGCAAGTAGAAAAAATAACGTAGTACTAAATAAAGATAGCAACATTGAAAAAACCTTTAGTAATAAAGAAGCACTAAAGACAGAAGTTAGCATGCTTAAAAAATTACAGGGGGAATTTGCCCCTAGTTTCATAAACCAACTATCCGATAACTGTATAGAAATGAGCTATGTAAAGGGAACCTTACTTTTAGATTATTACCTTAGTTCCGATACAGAAGTTTCTAAAAAACTTGCTGAATCTCTAGCAAATACAATTTTTTACATTCACTCAACTACAAAAAAAATTACCTTTGACGAAAACTTTAGAAACTATATAGTTACCCCTGATTTCAAGTGTGTACGAGTTGACTTTGAGGAATGTACTGCAGGAACACTGGAATGTTACATCGCAAAAATTATGGCCTTTGCCTCACTATATGAAGTTGAGAAACATATTAAGGTTGATTTTATAACTTCTTTATGTAGCTTTTTAAAACCCAATTTTAAAGACCTAATCTGTGAATATGAAACTGAACTAAAATTTCTATCCAACCGCTGGGGAGTAAACTTCCCTACGCCTCTATTTGAAACCATACGGTCATTACTAACCTCTTTTAGCTCCTAAATAAAACTTTAAAACCCATTTATTTTTAATCGTAATCCATTTTATTCGTAGTGCGCAAGAAATAAATTTACAATTCTTTCACACTATACTAGCAATATACTTGTAATTCTTTCATAGTGTACTAGTAATAAATATAAAATTCTTTCATAGTATACTAGTAATAAACTTGTAATTCTTTCGTAGTATACTAGGAAGAAACTTGACAAGCCGTATTGTAGGTCATTGCAACAAACACATAGTGGTAATATTTAAAGAATCATAGTCTATATTACGATGCAGAAATCTTTTATAACTTTTTGCCTATTCCTGTATCATTTTTACATATGGTTTTAGCTTGGATGCAAGCAATGCTGTTAAAAATATAAACACAATTTCTTTGGGTAAAAAAATCAAAAATCCAGATAGAAAAATAGTTTTTACAGTAACTTCAGTTGCAAGGTACAACTTTAAAATTAGATACATATATATCATTCCTATTGTATAGATGATAAGAACACCTACTGTGTTTGCAATAATCATCCTTTGATAAGGTTTTAGTTTATCATTTTCTTTTGATTTTGCTATTGTCCCTACAGCAACACTTGCAACTAAAAAACCAATTATGTAACCAAATGAAGGCTTTAGCACGTATGTAATGCCTGCTGCTCCCTTACTAGAAAACACTGGCACTCCCATTAAGCCTAAAGCAATATAGACAAAAACACTTACTGTTCCCCAGATAGGACCTAGTAATAATGATGTGAGTAGCACACAAGGGAGTTGCATCGTAAATGGCACTGGTTGTATATCTACAGTAATATAACTACCTGCGACAATTAATGCCGTAAACAGTGCTGAATATACTATATTTCTTGTTGAGGCAATTCTCTTTACACGCCTTTCTTTTTTTTGAGACTCAATAGTTTCCATCTAATAATCACCATATAAGTTATTGGACTAACAACCTATTAAACTATCTTCTATTATACATATATTACGCTAAAACTATAGTAAAACTAATGTTTTGGCGCATTTTACGTAGTATGTATTTATGTATCGATTTACGTCAAAAATTTGTCGTAAATGTTTTTGCGTAATTCCAAAAAATATTGTAAAGCATTCTCATATTACAGCCCCTCATATATTCTAGACAACAAGTTTACAGGGGCAATTAGTTGCCATTTTTTGTTATATGCACAATTTGAATATTCTTCGTTTAAAAAATATTTGACTTGATTTGTTAACTTGCTTTTACAAAACTCAAAAAACTCATCAGGCAGTTTTAAACGCTCATTAAAATGCTCGAGCATATATCCAGTTTTTTGATATAGAATTATTTTGTCGTAATGCCTTAAGGCTGCAATTAGCTTATCTTCATTTAAGTAGTGGATAAATGATAGTATGTTTAAAATCTCATCTATGCCTCCACCTAGATTTATATTATCAATGCAATCGATAACTGTCTTTTCTAGACTCGTCACCTTAACTTTTTCCATCTGTTTGTTTACTACATCAAAAGTATCACTAAAAAAGATGCAGGAAAATTCAGTATCATCAAATATAAATTCGCGAAATTTAGAAACAGTGCCAACCGAACAATCACAAAACACTTGGTTAGCAAGACCATAATACTCAAAAGCACTATGGTAAGAAACAAATGATGTACTGGTAACCTTGCTTGCTATTTGAAATTTGTTAGCATAAATGTGCCCTGTAGATATATCAACAAGTGCATATAGATTATTTCGAATTTTTCGTATCTGCCCTCTTTTCAATCGTGAATATATCCAGTTTCGATATTGATACTCGTCTTTAAACCGTGAATTTATATCCTCTTTAGAAAAAAGTATAGGCATTGGCGTTTTAATATTCATATTATCTACATTATCTCATAATAATTACATTTTCAATGCCTTTGAGAAATTTTAGTAAAACAATCCTCATGTTCGTTGAGGTTTGGGACATAATAGTAATTTGATTTTTTTCTCATCGATTGTCTCCCATATGCAAAAGAGCTGCTCGTTATGAACAGCTCCTGTGGTTGGTTTGTGATTGCGAGTTTTTGGTTATTATTCGTCCTCTACTTCGGAGAATTCGGCTTCTTCATCGTGTGGAGTTAATGCTACTGCAGAAACTTTGCCACCATCTTTTAATCTCATAAGTTTAACACCTTTTGTGCTTCTGCCAATCTTGCTTATGTCGGATGTTCTAATACGAATCATAACTCCTGCATCTGATATTAGTATTACATCAGTTTCTTCATCTACTTGTTTTAACGCTACGAGTTTGCCAGTTTCTTCGTTAAAGTTACCAGCTTTAATGCCCTTTCCCGCTCTGCCTTGTAGTCTATAATCACTGGGGCAAGAACGTTTACCTACACCACCTTCACTAACTGTAAGCAGCTCACAACCGGGTTTTAAAACTGTCATGTCTACAATTGTATCTTTTTTACCAAGATTCATACTCTTAACACCCATAGCAGTTCTGCCCATCGCTCTTACATCGCTTTCATGAAAACGAATACACTTACAATTTGAGGAAGCTATAATTATTTCATTATCACCAGTTGTACCATCTGCAGCGATTAATTCGTCATCGTCTCTTAATGTAATTGCAATTTTACCATTTGCATTAATTCTATCGAACTCAGTTATCGGAGTCTTCTTGATGAGTCCATTCTTAGTTGCCATAATCATATATTTAAAGCCTTCTTTATCCTCTGGCACAGGAAGTATAGTTGTAATCTTTTCTTCAGGCACAAGCGGTAGGAAGTTAACACTAGCTCTTCCTTTAGATGTTCTTGACCCTTCTGGTATATCAAATCCTCTTAGTCTATATACTTTTCCTTTACTGGTGAAAAATACAACATCATCGTGAGTAGAACAGGTTACAACCGTTGTGATGAAATCATCATCTTTGGTTTTTTGAGCTTTTAGTCCTACGCCACCTCTTCCTTGTGTTCTGTATTCAGATAGTGGCATTCTCTTAATGTATCCTTGATATGACATGGTTATTGCGATATCTTCTCTAGCAATTAAATCCTCATATCCTATTTCCGCTGGGTCATAACTAATCTCAGATTTTCTAGGTCTTGCATAGAGTCTCTTAACCTCAAGTAACTCCTCTTTTATGATTGCTCTTACTCTTTCAGGCTTTGCTAAAATATCTTTATAATCGGCAATTGCGGCTTCCAATTCAGCAAGTTCGGCAGTCAGTTTGTCAACTTCTAGAGATGTCAAACTCCTTAGTCTCATTTCTAAAATTGCATTTGCTTGCTTTTCAGAAAGCACGAAAGTATCCATAAGTGACTGACGGGCAGTTTCTACATCGGCGGACTCTTTTATAATCTTAATGACCTCATCAATGTTCGCTTGCGCTATTACTAAACCTTTTACAATATGCTCTCTTTCTTCAGCTTTATTCAGTAAAAATTGTGTCCTTCTAGAAACTACATCAATTTGGTGATCAACATATGCATTCAATATCTCAAGTAGGTTCATAACTTTAGGCACGCCTTTATGTAATGCCAGCAAAATCATGTTATCCTTTTTCTGTAGCTGGGTTTGTTTATACAAAGTATTGAGCACAACGTTAGGAACTGCATCGCGTTTTAATTCGATGGTTATTCTCATACCTTCTCTGTCACTTAAATCCCAAACATTACTGATGCCTTCAAGCTTTTTATCCTTAACTTGCTCAACTATTTTCTTAATTAAATCAGCCTTATTAACTTGATAAGGGATTGCTGTTACAACAATATGTGTTCTGCCGTTACTTTCTTCAACGATTTCACATCTTGCTCTGCAAACAACTCCACCCCTTCCAGTTTTATATGCTTCTTTTGCAGCAGCTCTTCCGAGTATTAATCCACCTGTTGGATAATCTGGTGCTGGGATGTATTCTACAAGTTCATCTATTTCTATTTCTGGATTATCTAAAAGTGCGACAGTACCATCTATTACTTCACCAAGATTGTGAGGTGGGATATTAGTTGCCATACCAACAGCAATACCTTCAGCACCGTTGACTAAAAGGTTAGGATATCTTGCAGGTAGTACTACTGGTTGCATCAAAGTATCATCAAAGTTAGGATAAAAATCTACGGTATCTTTATCTAAGTCTTTTAATAACTCCCCTGCTACTTTTGTAAGCCTTGCTTCTGTATACCTCATAGCTGCTGCAGGGTCGCCATCGACTGAACCGAAGTTTCCTTGGCCATCTACAAGTGGCTCGTTTATAGAAAAATCCTGTGCAAGCCTTACAAGCGCATCATATATTGCGCTATCACCGTGTGGATGGAATTTACCCATAACCTCACCGACAATACGTGCACATTTTTTATATGGACTATTGTATGCACATCCTAGCTCATCCATACCAAAGAGTATTCTTCTATGAACTGGCTTCAGCCCATCTCTTACGTCTGGAATTGCACGCGATACGTTGACAGCCATTGCATATGAAATGAATGACCTTTCCATCTCATCTTTCAAAGGCACTTCAATAACATGTGACTTTTCTAGAATTTCCTTTATTGATTGAACATTTTCGTTTTTATTATCTTTTCCCATTATATATCAAGCTCCTTAACCATCGTTGCATTGTTTTCAATGAACTCTCTTCTTACTTCCACATCATCGCCCATGAGCATTGATATGGTTGCATCTGCTTCTTCTGCATCTTCTACCGTTACTCTAAGTAACGTTCTAGTCTCGGGGTTCATAGTCGTTTCATATAGCTGGTGTGCGTTCATTTCACCAAGACCCTTATATCTCTGTAAAGTGTACTTTGTGTTACCTAAACTAGCTGTATACGCTTGCAATTCTTCATCATTATATATGTACTTATCTTCCTTTCCCCTTACGGATACTCTGTATAGAGGAGGTAGTGCGATGTATACATGACCATTCTCTACAAGAGGTCTCATAAACCTATAAAAGAAGGTAATGAGTAATGTTCTAATATGGCTTCCATCAACGTCCGCGTCGGTCATGCATATGATTCTATCGTATCTTCTTTTGGTTATATCAAAATCTTCGCCGTATCCACAGCCAAATGCTGTAAACATAGCACGTATTTCTTCGTTATCTAAAACTCTTACAAGCCTAGCTTTTTCAACGTTTAAAATTTTACCTCTAAGTGGTAGAATTGCTTGATACTTTCTATCTCTGCCTGTTTTAGCTGTACCGCCTGCGCTATCACCCTCAACAAGATAGATTTCGCAGTTTAAAGGATCGGTATCGATACAATCGCTTAGTTTTCCTGGTAGTGCGCTACTTTCCATAGCACCCTTTCTAAAGCTCTCTCTTGCCTTTCTAGCGGCTTCTCTTGCTCTTTGTGCGTTAACACTCTTAGTTATTAGTTCTTTTCCTTCCTTGGGGTTTTCTTCGAGGTATTCGCCTAAACATTTTGTAATGGTAGCATTTACATTTCTACGCATAGTCGCATTACCTAGTTTAGTCTTTGTTTGCCCTTCAAATTGAGGTTCAGGCAATTTGACATTAATGATGGCAATTAATCCTTCTCTTACGTCTTCCCCTGAAAGTTTTTCATTGTCTTTTAATATCTTTGCAATAGCACCGTAATCATTAAACACTTTTGTTAATGCTGCTTTAAAGCCATCTAAGTGTTGACCACCCTCTTCGGTTTTAATGTTATTAGCAAATGTTACAATTTTTTCATCGTATCCAGTGTTATACTGCATAGCAATTTCTATTATATCGCTAACTTTTTTAGGATCAGCGTTAGGAATCTCTTCGTAGAAGTATAATATTTCGGGTAGAACCGATTCTTTTCCTCTTCCAAGAGCTTTTACATAATCAATAATTCCACCTTCATAGCAGAATGACTCCTCTATTATCTTGTGTTCTTTCTCTTCTGTTTGAGTTTCGTCTACTACTGCAGGTTTTTCGTCTGCCATCCGTTCTTCTGATTTTTTTTCTTCTTGATCGGCATCTAACTTTGTTTCTCTAACAGTTCTTTCATCTCGTATAGTTATTCTCAACCCTTTATTCAAGTACGCAAGCTCTCTAAGTCTTCTTTTTGCTGGTTCATAATCAAATATGATGGAGTCAAAAATAGTTTTATCGGGAAGGAAAGAAATTGTAGTTCCTGTTTCATCGGTTTTTCCAACTATTTCCAGTTCGGACTTCTTCTCGCCCTTTTCAAATCTTTGGCGATATATATTACCGTGTTGTCTAACTTCTGCTACTAGCCAATCGCTTAATGCGTTAACAACTGAAAGACCAACGCCGTGTAGACCTCCGGATATGGCGTATCCACCACCTTCTCCAAACTTACCACCAGCGTGAAGTTTTGTTAAAACAACTTCTACACCAGACAACCCTTCTTCTTTAACGATACCAGTTGGGATTCCCCTTCCGTTATCACTTACTGAGCAAGAGCCATCGTCTTTTAGCACAACCTCAATGTGAGTACAATAGCCAGCTAGCGCTTCGTCTACTGAGTTATCAACTATCTCGGTAATTAAATGATTGAGACCTTTTATGTCTGTTGTCCCAATGTACATTCCCGGTCTTTTCCTGACGGCTTCAAGACCCTTTAGAACCTTGATATTATGTTCATCATAGTTATTTACATTGTTTTGCATGAAATTCTCCTTATTTCGCCTCTTAAGGCTGTTTTTGTCGACATTTCGAGGCGTTTCACCTCCAAATCAACTTGTAGATTATACCACTTATATACTTTAATGTAAATTATATTATATATATATTTAAATATTTAACGCACGCACGCGCAAGATATACGCGTAGCACATACGCGTATGCGCAGGCACCCACACGCATGGACATTTTTTTCTCATTAGTTTCTGTTGTTTTTAAAATCAAAAACTCTTCCACCCTCACGCGTCACACGCACGTCGCGTGCGCGCATACGCGTTACTAATGTTGCTTATTGAAATCATAAGTTTTTTGCTCATGGTATAGCATACAAATATTGTTGGGGTTGAGATTTTTGTAAATTTTAGCCTTTATTGACATTACAAATCGTTTGCCTTAGCATATATGCATAAATAACAAGCCACGAGGTGATATATGAATTTTTCAAGAATTGATTGTACATTTGATAGTCTTGGCGATAAATGTTCTGCTTGGCTATATTTACCTAGTAACATAGAAAAACCACCACTAGTCATTATGGCACATGGATTAGCTGGAATGAAAACCTGTGGACTTGAACCTTTTGCCGAACTTTTCGCAAACAATGGTCTTGCAGTTCTATCTTTTGATTATAGAGGATTTGCAGATAGCGAAGGCACACCAAGACAGCTTATTTCTCCTAAAAGGCATGTAGAAGATTACCTTTCTGCATTAAAGTGGGCAAGATGTAGAGATGACATCAATGTAGATAAAATTGCACTATGGGGAAGCTCTTTTAGTGGCGGGCATGTAGTTAAGGCTGCTGCAAAAGATAAAAAGATCTCTGCCGTTTCCGCACAAGTTCCTTTTGTTAGCGGTTTTGCAAGTTCTTTTCCTATCGTTATTAAAAATGGTCCTAAATACTTATTCAAAGCCGTTTTTTCTTGCTTTAGAGACATATTCAGAGCTATAACGAGGCGTAAGACATACACTGTTCCTGTGTACGCCTATCCTGGCGAATTTGCCGTCCTAAACACCCATGATTCAAGGTCAGGATATGAGGCACTAATTCCTGATGGTATGGAAGTAGACAACTCAACACCAGCTCGCATATTTCTTACATTATTTTTGTACCGACCTATGAGTTTTGCAAGGTGTGTAAAATGCCCTACTCTAGTTGTAGCAGGTGAAACCGACTCGCTTATTCCAATTAAATCTATTAAAAAGACTGTAAAGAAAATGAAACAGCCAGAGTTTATGACCATCCCAGGAGGACATTTCGATCTATATTTTGGAGAACAGTTTGATATAGTATCTAAAAAACAACTCGAGTTTTTTAAAAAACACCTTACTTAGGATATCGATCGCACTTTCCTTCCATCTTAACTAGAATGCCTCTAGCATTCTACGGTGTCTATATGGCATAATATCGCTTTCATGTTTTTACAAGCTTTACTTTCTAAAACTGCATTCTAACGCGATCAATTTACATAAAGAACGGATATTCGGTCAGATTTCCGTTTTTCATTCGGTCAGATTTCCACTTTCCGTTCGGTTTGATGACCAGTTGTATAGCAGTCAAGTAAAGTAGACACAAAAAGTTTTTACACTTTGTATTACTTTCAAAAAATCCGCATTTCACAGTGCCATAACAATGTAATTCCAGTGTTTAGAGACTTTTCATTCCAGTGTTTAGCGATTTTCTAAGCTTTGATGTCATTACTCTAAAACTTGCCAGCAGCCATTTTTGTCAGCACCCCATTATATCTCAAAAGTATACTATAAATAGGCAAAAGTATACCATAAAGTATCCTATAAATGTGCAAAAGTATACTATAAAGTAAACCATAAATCCTCAATTACATATGCTCCACAACAACTATCCGTTTTTTGTTGTATCACACTTCGCTTTTATTACTCAATCTTTACTTACGGGTATTAAAATCTTTACTTTTTGATGGATTTATGGTGTAATAAGTAAAGATAGGAGATGCGTATGTATTCATATAATAAGTTGGAAAAACTTCTTGCAGCAAAAAATCTAACGAAATCTGATTTAGTTACTATGCTTGGCATTTCTTCTAGAACCATCGCTAAAATGGCTAAGGGAGAAAAAATTGCTAGTCATGTAATGAATCGTATAGCAACATTCTTAGGCTGTAAGATTGAAGATCTTATTCAATACAAATCAGACAATGTATTACTGCAGACATTACGAGATGAAAAAGACGCTAAAATTTCTGGAGGTGTTTATCACGAACTCCAAATTCTTATGACCTACAATTCAAATCATATTGAAGGAAGTAAGCTTTCTGAAAAACAGACTAGATTGATTTTTGAAACTAGTACAATTAATATCGATAAAGACGAATACATTCCTGTTGATGATATCATTGAAACTTATAACCACTTTCGTGCTATAGATTATTGTATTGACCATGCAGAAGATATCTTAACGGAAGATATAATAAAAAAACTTCATCTCATTCTAAAGCAAAACACCAAAGACTCATATCTAGAATGGTTTGCTGTAGGAGATTATAAAAAGCTGCCTAATGTCGTAGGAGGTAGAGAAACCACGCACCCTAAAAATGTAGCTTCCGAGATGCAAAAACTTCTTACAGAATATAACTCACTTCAAGAAATCGCCATTAATGATATCATTTCCTTCCATGCTGATTTTGAATATATTCATCCTTTCCAGGATGGAAACGGAAGAGTTGGCAGGCTTATTGCATTCAAAGAATGTCTAAGATTTAATATTGTTCCTTTCATAATAGAAGATGTTAAAAAATCATATTATTATCGAGGCTTTTCAAACTGGAAAAAAGACCGAAACTATTTGATTGATACCTGCCTTGATGGACAAGACACATTCAATGACCTACTTGTTAAATTTGGCCTATCTAATTAGTTTCTATCCACGTTTTTATAACCCCACTTATTACCGCCTTTATTACCCACCTTATCGCCTGTTTATTGCCCATTCAGTGCATTACATTGCCCGTTATGGCCGTTTATCACCCACTTTATCACCCCGTTTATCACCCCATTTATCGCCACTTCATTTATTCTGGGAAATGAAATTGTAACACAAATAGTGTTTTCTTTAATGGATATAGCATTTCTGGAATTCTTACTGATAATCGAAATGCCTCGACTGATTTTTTACTTTTGTGGAATTGTAAAAATAACTCTATCAATTTATCATTTATAGACTTAAAACAACCTTCGTAAAAAGCACTCAATATTTAGAGAGGTGACTAGTATTAACCATGACAGGCTCTCGGATTAGATTCCCAAAGTTCTCGATCCTAATTTGAGAACTAGTTCAGTCCATATCACGACGAGTTTAGCCTGCCCACAGCAGAGGCTATTAGGAATATAACCAAAATTCTTTTATCCGCTAGATTAACGTTTAATCACTTAAAAGCTTTTTCAAATCCTTATAATTAACATATTCAACACCATTGAATTGGAAGTAAGATTGTCCTATGTAAATAATTCTTGGTTTTTGGGCATTCTCTTCTGCTTCAACAAATGACAATAAATGTCTTGAAAATGATTTATTAGGTGTCATTGATGTCTTTATTTCAAATGGATATAGTTTTTCCTCTTTTTTCAAAATCAAATCCACCTCAACACCTTTAGCAGTTCGCATATAATAGATATTTGGGTTTCGGTTTTGATTTAGCCTTGACTTTAAAACCTCTGAAACAATTAAATTTTCAAAAAGATTTCCTCGTAGTGGATCGCGGTTTACCTGATTTTCTGTTTCTATTCCTAAAAGATAGGATGCCAAACCAACTTCTGTAAAATAAATTTTCGGTGATTTGATTTGCTGTTTTGTAATATTTGAAAAATATGGCTTTAATTTATACACTACATAAGAAGCTTCAAGCACGGATAGCCATTCAGATAATGTCGTAGATGATACACCTACCTCTCCTGACATAGCAGATAAATTAATCACCTGCCCAACCCTGCCTGCAAGTAAAATTAAAAACCTTAAAAACTTATCTAAATTCTTAATTTCTAACATTTCTCGCAAATCTTTTTCAACATAAGTATTTAAATAATCTCGGTAATAAACGATAGGATCTCTTGAGCCTTCCGTATACAGTTCTGGCATAAAACCTCTTAATAGCAATTTATCAATGGATAAATCGTCTAATAGTCCTGCCTCTGCAAGTTCGTTCATACTTAAAGGAAGTAATGTTAAAATACTGGTTCTACCTGCCAAGGATTGTGCAATTCCTCTTTGTAAGCTTGGTTGATGGCTACCCGTAAGTATAAAGCGACCTTTTTTCCCTCTGTCCTCATCGACCATAACTTGTATTGCCGAAAGGAGTTCGGGAACTCTTTGAACTTCATCTATAATGATTGGCTCCTTGTATGTTGCAAAAAAACCTTTATAATCTTCTTTTGCTAACATTCTATTAACAGGATCCTCCAAGTTGACATAATTGTATTCAGGAAAAACATTTTTTACTAAAGTCGTTTTCCCCGACTGTCTAGGTCCAATTATTGTTACAACAGGCACTTGTTTAGCAAGATTTGTTAATTTGTTAGACATATCTCTATTTATCATTTGATTACCTCCTGACTAAATCTATACTACTACATATCGGCATTATTTTCAAGTTGAACTTTAAAATATTGCCTGTTTAATATTATTTTGTAATAAAGTGGCTTAATATCAATCTTTGTAGATTCTATAAAACTCTTCGAACAAATTGTTTAAAATGTATAACCAAGAATAGAAAGAACTTAAATCATGCAAGTCTTTGCTTAAAAAGCTTAAGGTTTTAGACAGCCAAGAGGAATTACATAAACGCCATCTGGTCTTTGATAAGCCATTTTTGTATTTGTTAATATAATAAGAAAGGATGGTTTCGCAGTAGATAAATTTGCTAGTTTTTTTAGATTACTACTTGCTTTTTCAACCTCATTTTCTCCTAATTTGACTTCAATTCCACACCAACTTCCGTCTTTTAACTCAACAATCAAATCAACTTCAAGACCAGTCGTATCATTATAGTAATAAACCGTTCCACCCATTTCCTCTGCATACACTCTAATGTCTCTTGTTGCAATAGATTCAAATAAAAAGCCAAATGTTTCAAAATCTTTTTTCAATCTATTCGGCGATAATCCTAAAGCTGCAACTGCAATACTAGGATCTACAAATTGTTTTTTTACACCTTTTCTAAGTCTAGCAGAACTTCTAATGTTTGGTGACCACGGTAAAACATCTTCCACGATATATAATCTTTTTAACGCACTCATATATGCATCGAAAGTCTTGGCATTTACAATATCTTCATAGGACTGATCTTTATAAATCGTTGAGTTTGTGGCTAATGTGGAAATGTTTCTTGCATAGCTTTTAATTATTTTTCTTAATTTCTCTTTGTCTTTGCTTACTCCATCAACTTCATCAACATCTCTTGTAATAATAGTTTCAAGTAAATCCTTAGGAACCTCTAACTGCAGCTCTTCATTCAAATCCAAACTTCCAGGCCATCCTCCTCTGCAAATATAATGCGCTATATCATCGATTGTAACATTAGACATAACTGGAGATAGTTGTGGTTTTGAAAATAAACTCTTTAAAGAAATTAAACCACTAGATTCACCACTTTCATATAAACTCATAGGACGCATATAAATCGAATTTATCCTTCCCGTTCCTGTATGAGCAGTTTTTACACTTTGTTTTTTTGTTGAGCCTGTTAAAAGATATGCTCCTTTGTAACTATTATCATCAATATCGAGCCTGATAAAGTCCCAAATTTCAGGAACTTCTTGCCATTCGGCAAATAATATAGGCTTTTCACCTTCCAATACATCATCTTTTGATATGGTAGCTAGAATTTGATATTTCTTTTTCATCAACTGATCTTTTAGTTTTATAACTGTATTAGCAAAGATACTGGCTGTAGTCGACTTTCCAACCCATTTGGTACCTTCAATGACGATGCCACCACTGTATGACATCTTTTTAATAATTTGAGATTCTATTATTCTTTTTCTATAATTTATAGTACTCATTAGAGCTCCTTCTACTAGCATTATAACTGGCTATTACCAAAAAAGTAAGACTTTTACTACCAAAAAATCTTATATTCATCATCCTTCCGCGTACTTGTTACCGAAGGATAAACTTCTAATCCTGAAGAAACTTTCGCAAGTGAGTTATTAATACTTATTCCAAAGCGCTTTCATAAAAATCGGCATTTACCTCTAATCTTAAATACTCCAACGGATGCAGTTCTAGTATGATGTCTTCCAGCACTACTCAGCGCGTGACCTTTTGGAAATGTTAGATAAAATAGACACTTTTTATTAGCAAATGTGAATCCGTTTGTTTAACCTTTATATAAACACATCAAAACAGTTTTTAAGACTTTGAATAACTTAAATTTATCCCTAGTAAATCAATGTGCAAAAAGCATATTTATCGACCTAAAGATGGGCCTCTATCTTGCGCCTTTGCGAACTCATACGCAGGAACTAGGATGTTATCATAACGAGCGTTTAGGTAATATTTATAAAACTCCTTTTGAGGTGAAGAGGTTCCATCAATGTTGTCTATAAACTCATTAATTTGTCCTAAATCAATCCGAGGCACAATACGATTAACTGCATTAAGACAATCTATAATTTCTGTAGATGTTAAAAAATCATAATAATTAAGTTTTCTTCCATTTTGCTTAATAGCTGAAGTAGGAAATGTGAAAATACGCGCATTTAGTTCATCTTCATTGGTCATAATTTTTGTCATAATTCTTTCATCAGCTTGTGATAACAAACAACTACCACAATCAATTACAGGGGCGATTGTTGTTTCGCCAGTCTTTTCATCTATCAAAAAGCCCCAGTTGCAGTTATGACGATCAAAATTACCAAGAAAAGCATCTACTACAAACATATTCCAAAAATGTTCCGATAAACAAATAGGGTCTACATATTTTTGCTTTTCGATAGTATCTATAATGTCATAAAGATCTGTACTAGTTCCACTTGTCGTAGAATCAAGTACCGTGTTTTTAATGGCACAAAAATCATAGAAGTGCTTGTTATCACCCGTGAAATCTAAACAAGCGCAAACTAATCTTGTTTTATCACCAACCAAATATGTGCCAAGTATAGTTTCTTGAGCTTGGACTCCAAGCATATTAAATATACTACTTCCGATATGTTCACTGTAACAACTGTTACTATATGACAATTGCGTTGCCATATTTTTTACACGAAGTGGGAATTTTAGCATATATTGCTGTCCTTCGTACTCTATGGAGATTTTCTTTCCATTAGCACCGCTATATGCTTTATATAATAATTTGCAATTTGTAAAATCAATCATATGTTTCTCGTATAATAATGTTTTTGAATTTAACCAGTGTATATGGTTAGTAACATTATATATTTATTTTGAATCCTTCCCTTAGATTATACAATTAAATGAACCTTTTAGAAAAACATCAATTAAGTTCTCTAAATAATGATTCTGGCAGATAAACTGTATTTTTCATCCTACATCTAATTTGTTGTTTTCCCATACCAATCTTGGCATTACAAACCGTCTTTTTTAATGCTAAACTATCTGTTATTTTTCACTCCGAAGAGGTCAGAATCTGTCTTCCCTTCCTAACTAAAGCAATTATTTTTCCCAAACTTCTATTGGCATGTCCTCAAGCATTATATCTATGGCTATGTTTTTATGTCTATGTGGTTTTTCAGAATATCGCCAATAATTATCACCATAATCTGTACCGGATGAATTTAGGGGTGGTTCAGTCTCGCTGTAGTAATATAGTTTTGCTTCATCAAAATCTCTAGTTCCATCTTGGCTTATGGTAACTTGGTCCCACTCTTCTTTTGTTCCTTCGTAAAAAATGGCGTTTAAACTATAACAATTTAAAAAAGCTGCACTACCTATTCTTTCTACACTACTTGGAATAATAACAAATTCTAGAGAACTACTTCCGAAAAATGCATAATCGACTATACACTTAACACCTTCGGGGATATATACATATCCAAGCGCTGAAGCACGACCAAGGTCTTTTATATAAACAAATCCATCTTTAGTGTAATATACACCATCCTCTTCATCTAGTTTATAATCGCCTCTAAATATGTAGAATGCAATCTCATCAAAAAAGACTAGATTTTCATATATATTGTAATTAACCATAAAGGATAATTCATTGCCATCAAATTTGGCTTTTATTCCAGAAAAACTAAGTATATCACCTATGGAAGGTAGTAATGCTTGCTCTATATCTTCGCAAGTTTCTTTCATTTGAATTACCAGTGGTCTAGAGCCTTTATGTGCAATCACTGCCTCTATATTGTCTGTTTTAAAAAAGCCTACTTTTTCCAAAACTTCATTCCAGTCTTCACTATTCGCAGTATAGTACTCAACATTTCTACCTTTTATTTTTCCCATAATTTTTTGATATGTAGAAGCATGTTTTTCGTACATAGCTTTAAGATCTAAATTTCTTTTCATTTTTACCTCGTATAATATCGTTTGAATGTAACCAGTAAGATGGTTAGCAACACTACTTTGTGTATTTCAGTTTTTTTACTATTGTATGGTTAGCTCTATATCAGGATTTACATCATAAATTGATTTTTCAAGTCATTTGATAGAAGCAAATGTTTTTTACATCCAGTTGTTGCTTTCCAGATATTGAAGCTACTTAAAAACAAGATGTTTTTTATGCTCTTATCGCCTTTTTTATGCCTTTTATAATATTCATTAAATGCATTTTTAATGTCATTTGTTATCATCTTCTTCATTTTAAGCCTCCTGCTAACTTCATATATTAATTACGAAAAATAATCCTAATTTAGCCTATAGAAATATTATGACATACTGGGCGTCCCTAAAAGCGGACATTGATTTGTTTTGGAAAATAAGCAAATAAAAATACCAGCAACAACACATAGTCATTACTGGTATTAAATCCAACTTTATTGAGTCACGCTAAATTTATGTTATTTGGTTTCGGGTTTTTTCTTTATAATCTGGTTTTTCTTTTCTATCAAATAATCTTTTTTAATGGCTATTCTTCCTCTACGGCTTCTTTCTTGATTATCTGATTCAATACGGTTATTGGAGGAGATTTTAACCTCTACGCCTTCTTTCACTAAACGAGTAAAGAACTCTCTTTCAAATTCAGTATTTGAAATCTGGTTTGTAAAGCTTATGCAGGCAATACCATTATGCGTTAAAACACCAACATTGATGGGAGTTTTACTACTTACATTTACATTAAATGCTACACTCTTTATGTGTCTCCCCACATCATCAGGTACTTTAAATATCCCAAGATTTGATAAGATTAGGGATTGCCTTGGTCTAATGAGTGGAGTTTTTGGAACTTTTATAAATATCATTTTAAACATGCTGGGCATAAGGCGTAAATATATCTTTTTAGCCATAAGTGCTGCAATGGATAACTTTTTATTTAATAAATCGTGATCTGCTACCCCTTTTCTTAAATCTTCCTTTATTACATCTACATATGCTTGCATGTCAGGCTCAACTTTATGTTGATCAAGTTCGCACCGAACTAGCGTTGTAAAGTTATGTAGTGTCTTTGAAGGAAAAATATTTCTTAAATTGACCGGAATCATTACATTGAGGTTTTTCTTGTCACCACTTTTCACAAATGTTGAGTTAATGGAAATTAAGGCTAATGCGGCTAAATATTCGGTTATACTACAATCGTATTTCTTTGCAAGATCTTTAATCTTAGATGCGTCTACATAGCCTCTAATCACGCCAAAACCAGGACGCACAAGTGGTTTGTCTTTTATGTATATGGAGTTTTTACCTGTCATTGAAGCAATAGCCTTGTCGTTTAAAGGAAAGTCTTTAAAATATTTAGCGGTCGCATCTTCCATCTCTTCGGGGTCTATATCCGAGCCAGGGACCTTTATATTATCAGTTTCTAATATATTTTCCCCAGAGAGTTTTAAGTAGGTATATATGAGGGTTTTAAAAAACTCTATTGCACCTGTCCCATCGGTTAATCCGTGGAAATAATCAGCTATTATATTGCTTTCAAAGTAAGAAACTCTTATGACATATCTATTGTTTTTCCGAAAGTCCATGTTTTCCATAAATATACCAGAGCTCGGAAAAACTACAGGTTTACTATTATTTTCTTCAAAGTAGAATCTAAATAGTCCTTTGCGTAAATGGACTTTAAAAGAAGGATATCTAGTATATGTGATTTCTAGTGCTTGTTGTAAAAGATTAGGATCTACCGTTTTTTTCATTTCGGCAGTAATTCTAAAGTTACTTTGTGTAACTCTAGATAAACTCATAGTATACATATCTGCAGACGAATCTAGTCTATACCACTTTTCCTTTTTGTCTCTAAATATCTTTTTTTCCATTGTTTTATATACATGTAAACGTTTTACAAATCTAATTTATTAATGATTTTTATGAATTGAAGTTATTTTACCTCCGAAGCCTTTACTGCCTTTATCCTATGCTTCTTGCTTTTATTATTATTCTTTATCGCTCGCAGTTTAGATTACAGCTAGAATATCTCTACACATCTATGCGCTAAGGATAGGAGCCACTCAGTCTTTAACAATAATTCTTTTCCTGCATATTCAAATAAAGACTACTCTGTCTTCAACAGTGATTCTTTTATAGCTTTTGCTGCCTTTCTTCCAGCGCTCATAGCTAAAATTACTGTTGCAGCTCCCGTTGCTGCGTCTCCTCCTGCATATACATTAGGAATGGATGTTAATCCGTCTTCATTGGTTATTATTATCCCTCTATTTGTAACATCAAGATCGGGAGTTGCTTTATGAAGCAGTGGGTTTGGGCTAGTCCCAATTGCCATAATTAACTGGTCACACTCTATATCAAACTCGCTACCTTTGATTTCAATAGGTCTTGCCCTTCCTCTATCGTCAGGTTCGCCCAGTTCCATCTTAATACACCGTATACCTTCAACCTTCTTTTCACCTAAAACTTCAACAGGATTGGTAAGGAGTAACATCTTAATTCCTTCCTCTTCAGCATGGTGGATTTCCTCTAGCCTTGCAGGCATTTCTTTTCTAGATCTTCTGTATACAATTGATACTTCGTCAGCACCCATTCTTATAGCTGTTCTTGCACTATCCATAGCTACATTACCAGCGCCTACTACAACAACTTTTTTACCTCTATATACTGGAGTCGCACTACCTTCTTTTCTAGCTTCCATAAGGTTTACTCTTGTTAAGTATTCATTTGCACTATATACCCCAGGTAAGTTTTCTCCAGGTATCCCTTGGAAGGTCGGCAGTCCTGCACCGGTGCCTATGAAGACTGCATTGTACTCTTCGAGGAGCTCATTTAACATTACAGTTTTGCCCACGACAACATTACATTTTATGACCACTCCCAGTTCTTTAAGTGTCTTTATCTCATTCTGAACTACACGCTTTGGAAGCCTAAACTCCGGTATTCCGTAAGTTAATACTCCGCCTGGTCTTTGAAATGCTTCAAATATTGTAACCTCAAAACCTTCTCTTGCAAGATCTGCAGCGCATGTCAATCCAGCAGGTCCACTTCCAACTATTGCAACTCTTCTACCAATCTTTTTGACTGGTTCAGTTTTAATTCCTCTTGCCAGTTTGTAATCACCTATGAATTTTTCAAGAGCTCCTATTGCGACAGGTTCTCCCATTTTATTTAGCACACAACGCGCCTCACATTGAGTCTCTTGGGGGCATACTCTTCCACATATGGAAGGAAGTAAATTTGCTTCACTTATTACATCTGCTGCACCATCAAAATCACTAGCTTTTATCTTTGCTATAAAGGCTGGGATATCTATACCTACTGGGCATCCACTAACGCAAGGTTTTGCCTTACATTGCAAGCATCTAGTTGCTTCATTCACAGCCATTTCGGCAGTAAATACTCTAGTCACTTCTTCAAAGTTTTTATTCCTAACATTAGGGTTAAGTTCTGAAGGTTTATTTCTTTTCTGTATTGCCATATTTATCCTCTTTTATTTCCACTACCCAAGTATTATTACTGGATATCTTAATCTCTATTTTTTCTCGGTCCTCTAATTTTATGGTCTTCCTCGGTTTCCTATTCTTTAGAAACGCATGTCTATTAACAAAGCATTATTTTTTCTTGATCCAATATTTTGCAGTCTTCCCAAGTTTCGAAGTCTTTGCGTATGTCTATCGACCAAGGATTATTACAGGATATCTAAAATCTTTATTTTTTCCTTGGTCCTCTAATTTTGCAATCTTCTTCAGTTTCGAATTCTTTGTAAAAGCTGGCTCTAGTTCTAGCTTCTGTAAAGTCAATGAGTTTACCATCAAACTCTGGTCCATCGACACAGGCATATTTAGTTTCTCCACCCACGGTAACTCTACAACAGCCACACATACCAGTTCCATCTACCATTACACTATTCATACTGACTATGACTTTTACTGGGTTATCTCTTGCTACATTGGTGACAGCTTCCATCATGGGTAGCGGACCTACTGCAAGTATTACATCAAAATCTTCATTATCTAAAAGTTCTTTTACCTTATTTGTTACAAAGCCCTTATCTCCATATGAACCATCATCAGTCATGGGATAAAATCTTGAACTATATGTTCTCATTTCATTTTCATATATTAATAAATCTCTATTTCGTGCTCCCATTACGGTTACTGGAGCAATGCCGGATTGATGAAGAAGTTTTGCTTGGGGATAAATGACGGCACCGCCAATACCACCACCAACAAGCATAACCTTTTTATATCCCGATAAATCAGTGGGGTTTCCAAGTGGACCTACAAACTCAGCTATGGTATCGCCAGCTTTAAGTTTAGCAAGCTTAGCAGTTGTAGCGCCTACCGTTTGAACTAAAATCGTAACAGTGCCTAAAACTTTATTCATGTCACAAATGGTAAAGGGAACTCTTTCTCCACCTTCTTCAACGATTAGGATTATAAACTGACCAGGTTTTGCATTCTTTGCAACCATTGGTGCCTCTATTACATATTCGTTAATGTCTTTTGCCAGTTCTCTTTTTGCTAATATATTGTACAAATTAATCCTCCAAACTCTTAAAAACAATACAGTTATTATACACGCGCGCGCATATTTCCGCAACGCTCGTGTGAGCATATCACTTAATTCACTGTACAAAGTGAATATTCACTATTTTCACTGTTAACAAGTGAATATCTATAATTCGATGCCACTCACGACAGTTTTTATATGAGAATTCTAATAGTAATATCTTTTGTCACAAATCAACGAGTTGCACTTATTTTGGGAAGCTTTCGTACCAGGTTTACTGTTGCGCTTATTATGACAACTAACTCTATTGCCACACCATAGGATGCCAAAAAGTCTCATCATTGCCAACGAGCCTTAGTAGTTAGAGTAATATATGTAAATGAATACTACTAATTCCTTAATTAACACGGCATAAGACGCCCCCTAAAGTCTCATTATTATCAATGTGCCTTATTTTTCTAAAAACTATATAAACGAATACAACAACTGGCTTAATTACAACGACATAAGACACCCCCTAAAGTCTCGTTATTGTCAATGGGCTCGTGAAGTGATATACTATAATCACCAGTATGGTTTCAATATCTATTTTGTATCTATGGCTACAAAAAAGGTTTTAAAAGGAGGTCGTATTGAGCGCACCGTTATCGTTCAAAGAAGAGCTTAAAAAGGCATTTGCGCCGTGTGGATTTCAACCATCAAGCTTGCAAATAGATAGTTTTTTTAAGTACTATAACTTCTTAAACGAGACTAATAAAAAGATAAATTTAACGGCTATAACTAATGTTACTGATGTCATATATAAGCATTTTCTAGATAGCGTTATACCAGCAAAATATATTCCACTATGTTCTAGCGTTGTGGATATTGGGAGTGGAGCAGGCTTCCCTGGAATACCACTCAAAATAATGAGAGAAGATCTATATATAACTTTAGTTGAGAGTATAAAGAAAAAGGCTACATTTCTAAACAGCGCTATAGACCTACTATCACTAAATAAAGTAACCGTAATCCCTGAGCGAATAGAAGTACTTGGACAAAATGATATACATAGAGAAAAGTTTGATATAGTACTAGCAAGAGCACTTGCTCCACTAAATGTATTGCTAGAATATGCACTACCCCTACTAAAACTTGGTGGAAAGTTTATTGCATACAAAGGACCTAACTATATTGAAGAATTCACAGCTGGAAGTAAAGCAGCGGAAACTTTGGGTGCTACATTCATAAAAGCTGAAGAGTATCCCTTATCCGATGCTAGTAGAGTTATACTAATATATGAAAAAACTTCAGGCACCCCTGAAATGTATCCTCGTGATACTAAGCTAATTCTAAAAAAACCTCTTGCCTGATAGTTTAGCTTAAGTGCGTTAATATTTAGTGTATCTTGCTATACATTAAATACATAAACTAACCAATGAAAAACACTCACTAAGTACATACCTTATACTAAAAATCACTTTCTTAACAGTTTATGCTCAAACTTCTTGTGGTTTAGTGAATCTGTGGCTATGTGTTAGTTATCATAGTGAGTGCAACGGTAGATATCCACTCGAATCTGCGCTATGACGCAAAATACTTAAAAAAGGATGTAATTTTATTAAACATTATATATAATATTAGAGCACGAAATTTGGAGGAAAAAATAAATGGCAAAGAAATTAGGAAAAGGATTGACTGACCTTCTTGCTAGCATTGAAGATGAAACCATTGAAGAAACAACAGTCGTAGATGTAGTAGAAAACACTTCCACATCTGTTTATGAATTAGAACTATCTAAAATATTCCCTAACCCCGACCAACCACGAAAGACTTTTGGTGAGGCAGAACAAAATGAATTAGCACAAAGCATTAAAGTTCATGGCATTTTACAACCACTGATTTTAGTTAAACGTGGCGACAAGTACATGATAGTTGCTGGTGAAAGAAGATATCGCGCTGCGAAGAAACTAGGTTTAGAAACTGTTCCCGCTATCGTTAAGCAGTTTGACGAGAGTATGATTAGAGAAGTAAGTCTTATCGAGAACTTACAAAGAGAAAACCTAAATGCAATTGAAGAAGCAGAAGCACTTCGCGAACTTATGAGTATTAATGGATATACTCAAGAGCAACTTGCAGAGCGTATTGGCAAAGCGAGATCAAGTGTTACCAACTCTCTTCGTTTACTACAATTAGATGATGAAGTTAAGAGCCTTGTCCGTCAAAATAGATTATCTGCTGGACACGCTAGAACGCTAATTCCTATAACTAAAAAGGAAGACCAAGTAGACTACGCATACAATGCAGCTGATGGTGGAATGTCTGTTAGGGACTTAGAGAAAAAGGTTCGTTACTATCTAAATCCAGAATTAAAACCAAAGAGAATCTCAGCAGCTGAAAAAGCAAGACTAACACTCGAAATGAGAAATCTAGTAGACGACATGAAGAGAGTCTTTAGAACTAAGGTAAAGCTAGTTGGAAACGATAAGAAAGGAAGAATTATCATAGACTACTTCAACGCAGACGACCTACAAAGAATCTTCGAACTGGTTGAACACTTAAAAGATTTATAATCTCCAAATCATTTAATATACAAACCAAACGAGGCTATCACTAGCCTCGTTTTTACATATTCAGCAATCATTTTTCAGTATTTTAGGAACCTATACCGCCAAACTCAAGAAAGCTTCGTAAAATCTAAAGTCCACTTTATTTTCCACGAAAGCCGACATGAATAATACCCCTATACTTTCGTGCCCTTATAAACATTACAATACATCGATTGATTTTTCTACCACTAAATTTATATCAAGGTATCTAAAAACCTTTAGCAATGTATTAAGATTAGGCACTGTCTTTCCTGATTCAATTCTAGCAACAGTAGAATGAGGGATGTCACAAAGCAAAGCTAGATCGCGCTGTGAAAGATTAAGCTCATGCCTACGCTCAATCATAGCGCCCACAATCCTAGCTACGGCTTCCATCTCATCAATATCTTTCCCAATTTCAGGATTAGTTTCTCTTACATGTTCTTTATAATCTGTCCAAGTTTTCATAACAACCACCTTTCAACTCGATCATCGCATCTCGCTTTAGCGCCATTAATAACATGATAGCAAAAATGCGTTCAAGAGACAATTCAGACCAATCAAAACATGACTGAATGACTATACAACATTTCCTTAGTTAATCGTTACATATTCTTGTTTTTGGCAATTATATGGAATCTGATAAATTATAGTACCGAAACTGGAATTAGGCTGTTTTTCTCATCGATTGGATAAATATCATCAATTAAACAGATGATGCCACCATTCTTTACTTGTTTACCAAGTTTTTCTATAACCTTAAATCGGCTTACAACTCTCTTATTTGGATTGGCTGACATCTTAATTTCAAGTGGCGTAAAGCCATTAAAATCCTCTAATAAAATATCAATTTCATTTTTGTCACTATCTCTATAAAAATAGATTTGTGGCGCATTGTACATGAGGTCATATTTAATAACTAATTGATTCATTACATAGTTTTCAAAATATGCTCCAGCCATATAACTTAATTGCAGATTTCCAGCAGAAGGTACTCGCGATATATATGAACAAAGGCCTGTGTCATAAAAATACAACTTAGGAGTTTTTGTTAATCTTTTAAGAGAATTGTTAAAATATGGCCGAATTAAATACACAATTCCCATACCTTGTAACATATCTAACCACTCTTTTGCAGTCGGTTGAGAAATACCTGCTACATTTGCTAAATTTGCATAGTTTACCACATTCCCTACCTGCAGAGCACATGCAGATAAAAACAAATTAAACTTCACAATGTCGGAAATTTTTCCGAGTTCCATTATATCCCTCATTAGGTATGAATGTATGTACGAACTAAAATAGCTATCTCTTTCTTTCTCGCTTGCATTTATAAGCTTAGGCATCCCTCCGAAATAAATATATTTAAACACTTCTTGTAAGTCTAACTTGGGGCTATTTGCACGACTATTTGTTAGGTTGTCAAAACTAAAATCAATGGGTGCATCAAGTAAGCTCCCTTTTATTTCACTATGTGTTAGCGAATACATATTCATAATGCCTATTCTTCCAGCTAGAGATTCTGTTACATTTCTCATTATCGAGTAGCTCTGTGAACCAGTTAGCCAAAATTCTCCCGCTTTCTTGTTATTGTCCGCCATTACCTTAATATATGAGAAGAGATTCGGTGCATATTGTATTTCATCAATTAATATTGGTGTTTTGTATCTTTGAAAAAACAATTTTGGGTCGTTCACGGCAAGCGTTCTCGGCTCTAAATTATCTAAAGATACATAGGTTCTATTTTCGTCTTTTGCTAAATGCTTAAGCATTGTAGTCTTTCCTACTTGCCTAGGACCACATACCAATGCTACTGGGAACATGTTAGCGATAGTTTGAAATTTTCCCTCAGCCAATCTGTTTAAATATACATTATCCATAACAAACCTCGTAAAATCTAAAGTCAACTTTATTTTACGCGAAAAGTATCCCTTAGTCAACATTTTTGCCTAAATTGCGTAAAAAATAAAGCGCGGTTTATTTTTCACGCCTTTTAATAATCAATTTAGGTTATAGTAATCAATATATTACAAGCATGTCGCTTTTTATTCGTTTGTTTTCGCTTCAGAATCTACGATTTTTTTACTCTTTTTTAGTTTTAACGCAAGTAAAACAGATCCTGCTATAACCAAAACTGTCACGCCAATACCTACATAAAGCCACGGAGATTTAAAAACTTCACTAGCTTTATTATTTGGATTTTCGTTTGTAATATCAGCACCTGCTGTTATTTCCCATTTTGCAGCAAGCGATAGGTTATCTGGACTCGTATATACACTACCATTCTCCATCTTTTGATCTCTTGCGTACCAACCTAAAAACTCATACCCTTCTCTTATGGGCTCTGGAAGATTTTCGACAACGCCATTAAATGATACTGTAATAGGGGCAATTTCATCGTCCGTATCATAGATTAAATTAAAACTTATAGTATAAACATTGGCTGCATAGTTAGCGATAATTTCAAACTCATCATCATAATCAAATGTTGTTTCTTCAGTTATTGCTTTAACTTCGCTTGTGGATAGGTCTTTATAACTCCAGCCAATTAATGTATATCCAGTCCTAGTGTCTTTATATGTCCTAAGTAAACTAGATAGTTCATCGAGTTCTTTGCCAACTATCATTGAAACATTTTGTGTTGTCTGTTCCATACCATTGGTAACAACAATATTTACAACATTTGTTGCATGTGTCCACTTCGCATAAATTTCTTTATCAGCATTATGTACCTTTGAAAAATCAAACTCTTCTGTTAGATTTACATCCGCGTACCAGCCCACGAATACACAGTTGGTTTTTTCAGGGCTTGCTGGCTTTTCAATTCTTTCGCCATAGTTAATAATGTCAGAAAGTATAACATTTGTAGAATCTCTAAACACCACATTGAGTTTCATAACTTCCCATTTTGCATATAATGTAAAATCTACACCAGGCATTGTTATAAATTCGTATTGGGTGTCAAATGTATTATTATCGGCATACCAACCAGCAAAAGTATGTCCTTCCAGCACCGGGTCATCTGGAGTCATTAAAGTAGAGCCATACTCTTTTGTAATCGATTCAAGAGAAGACCCTCCGTTAGTATTAAAACTAATTGTATATGAATTTATGGCATAGATTGCATTGACTATAAGGTCAGTAGTTATGTTAGAAAAATCGCTATCCCAGCCTACAAATGTATGCCCTATTTTAAGCTGCATTGCTGGAGAGGTTGCACCCAAACCATATTTTATTTCCTGGTTACTTAAAACAGTTTCACCGTCTTTAAATGTAACAGCATATTTATTTTTTGTAGCAATATATGTCGCACAGAAATCTACATCATTAATTATTCTTTCGGGGATTAATTTATCCCAGCCGTCAAAGGTATATGTGTATTCCTGAGTTCTTTCTTTAGTTGGATTTAATACAGGAGGTATGATTTCTTCTCCGTAGTTAATCGTTGCGCCCTTTAAAACGATTGTTTTGTTTTCATCATAAAATGTGTATGTATACTTGTTTATGGTTTGAATGTATGTTGCATAGAAATCTATATCATCTGAAACTGTTGCAGGAATTCCCTTGTCCCAGCCACTAAACCTATATGTGTACTGTTGTGTCTTTGCTTTGGTTGGATTTACTGGGACTATAATTTCCGTGCCATAATCTACTGTAGCTTGGCTTAAAATTGCAATCTGATCTTCGTCATAAAATGTATATGTATACTTGTTCAATGTTTCTGTATATTGTGCAATAAAAGTTATACTTTCCGTTATCTCTAATGGGATTTCCTTATCCCAACCACTAAATGTATTGGTGTGTTTTTGGGTAGATTCCTTTGTCGGGTTGGTTGGTGTCAAAATATTTCCGCCGTAACGTATGGTTTGCTTATTATATTCAACACCTTCGTTAATAAATGTGGCCGTATAAATATTCCTATCGTAATAAACTTCCAAAACCAAAGATCCATCTGCTGCAATTGTATCCGTTACGATAGAGATTTCAGAGTTAAATGAAAAACCAGTATATCTGTTCTCATAGCCTGTTAATGTAACAACTTGTCCTGTTTGACCGGATTTAGTTGCATCAGTTTCGTATAGTGAATAGCCACCATTAATTATGGCTTGCTGGTAATATTTAACTTTGTATGCAGTATTTGCGTTTGGTGCCCAGCTGGCGTATAACTTGACGGTTCCAGTACTTCCCTTGTTTATTTTAGTAATCGTAACTCCTTCACAACCAGCATTATTATGCCAGCCGGTAAAGGTATAGCCTATTTTTGTCGGATTTATTAGAGTTATAGTTTCAGTCTCTATGGTATATTCAGTAGTATGACCCGAGATACTGCCTCCATTTAATTCATATGTAATTGTATATGTAATCGGAGAGTATGTAGCATTAACGGTAATGGTATCTGTAATGTTTGTAAAGATCTTATCCCAACCAGCAAATGTATATCCCGTTCTTGTTGGGTTTGCAGGAGCTGTTGCGGCAGAGCCATACTCTATATCTTGCGGCACTCCGATTACAGTACCATCATGATCTTTAAAGGTCACAGTGTATTTATTTAGCGTTTCTTCATATGTTGCATTAAAGGTTATATTATCCGTTATCTCTGAGGGAATTGTCCTATCCCAACCACTAAATGTATATGTATATTGTTGAGTCCTAGCCTTAGTTGGATTAGTTGGAGTTATAATATTCCCTCTATAGCGAATATCTTGTTTGTTATATAGTGCACTTTCGTTTAAAAATGTAGCAGAATAAACATTCCTATTGTAATACACTCCTAACACAAGTGAGCCATCTGCCGCTATAACTCCCGTTACGGTAGAGTTTTCAGCGTTAAATGAAAAGCCCGTATACTTTCCTTCATATCCTTCTAAATTGACTGTATCTCCTGTCGTTCCAACATTAGTCCCGTCTATTGCAACTAATGTGTAATTGTCATTTAATATGTTTTGCTGGTAGTACTTAATGGTGTATTTTGTGTTTGTGTTTGGAACCCATTTAGCATACAAACTTACATTCCCAGTACTGTTTTTTATAATTTTTGTTATTGCATCTCCTGTTAGGTTTGCATTCCCATACCAGCCATCAAACGTGTACCCGATTCTCGTGGGGGTTACTAATGTTATAGTTTCAGTCTCTATTGTATATTTAGTTACATGCCCTGAAATACTACCGCTATTTAATTCATATGTAATCGTATATGTAATCGGAGAATATGTAGCATTAACGGTTTGGGTGTCTGTAATATTTGTAAAGACCTTATCCCAACCACTAAATGTATATCCTGTTCTTGTTGGGTTTGCAGGAGCTGTTGCGGCAGAGCCATATTCTATATCTTGCGGCACTCCGATTACAGTACCATCATGATCTTTAAAAGTCACAGTATATTTGTTTAGCGTTTCTTCATATGTCGCATTAAAAGTTATATTATTTGAAATTGTATCTGGGACTATCGGATTCCAACCATTAAAGGTATATGTGTATTGTTGAGTTTTTGTTTTTGTTGGATTGGACGGAACTACAAAATTACCACCATAACGTATATTTTGTTTGTCATGTTCGGTTTCGCCGTTCATAAATTTTGCGATGTAAACGATTCTATTGTAATAAACTTCTAGCACTAACGAACCATTGCCAGCTATATTGCCTGATAGTATAGACCCAGTAGCAGTATACATAAAACCTATATACTTATTCTCATAACTAGTTACTGTGGCAGTTGTGTCAGTGGTGCCTGTCAGATTATCTGTAGAAAACAATACGTAATTGTCATCTAATATATTTTGCTGATAGTACTTAATCTCATATGCAGTGTTTGTGTTTGCTTGCCAGTTAGCAGTATATGTTCTGCTTCCATAGTTTCCTTTTGTAATGGTGACGCTTGTGCTTGGGTCTCCTATTATACCTGTTCCACTCCAGCCTATAAAAGTATATCCCGTTCTAGCTGGATTTATTAAATTAAAAGTTTCGGTTTCTATATTATAACTTTCGGGATTCCCTGGGTCGGTTCCGTTGTTTAATGTGTAGTTAATAGAATAGCTTGCTGGTGCCCATTTTGCATATACAGTAATGTTGTTTGCAGGCATCGTACTAAATGTGTATACATCAGTTAAACCACTATTACTATACCAACCATTAAAGTTATAATGGTCCTTAGTTGGAGCTGGATTTGGCGCACTTACTTATGTATTATAATCCTGCGTAATCTTTGTAATAGGGCTTCCACCGTTACTATCAAATGTAATGCTGTACTGATTAATCGCATACTCAGCAGTGATTGTTACATTTTCTGTTATGTAGTTATATTGCTTATCCCAACCAGTAAAGGTGTATCCTGTTCTACTTGGATTGGCTGGAGGTGTTGCTGCGGTACCATAATCAACTGTAGAAGTTCCAAGTACAGTTGTACCATTATAGTCTACAAATGTTGCTGTATATTGATTGGTGGTTTGAGTATATACAGGAGTGAATGTTATATCCTCTGTAATTGTTGCAGGTACTGCTGGTGTCCATTCCTTGAATGTATATGTGAATTGCTGGGTCGCTGCTTTTGCAGGTCCTGCTGGCACTATTATTCCAGTACCATAATCAACAGTTGCTGTGCTTACAACTGTCGATTCGTCTTCTTTGTAGAAGGTATATGTATATTTATTGGTAGTTTGGGTAAAGTTAGCCGTTACTGTTAAGTTGCCCGTAACTGTTGCAGTTCCATTTTCCCAGTTTATAAAGGTGTATGTATACTGAGCTGTATCTGTCTTCTCTTCCGCTGTGACATCTGTGCCATAAATATGTACTACATTGTTTGTAACATTTAAGACTGTGCCATATGGGACATTGGTCACTGTTTCTTTATTCACTGTGCCATAGTCTGTATTTGAAGAAACTATGGTTACTGTATAATTGTTTGTTGTTCCACTATATTGTGCTTTGTATGTTTGTGGTCCTGTTACTTGTGCAACCGCTGGGGACCAGCCAGTGAATGTGTATGTGAATTGTGCGTCTGCTGGTCTAGTCGGCGTGCCTCCATAACTTGGAGTTTGTCCATACTCTACTGTATCTGTTCTTAATTCTGCATTATCGTAGTTTGTCCAGACAATGGAATATGATCTTCTTGTTTCTGTATATTGTGCATAGAAGGTTTCATTTGCAGCCCCAATCGTTGCTGGCACTGCTGGATTCCACTCTTTAAATGTATATGAAAACTCTGGCGTTGAAGCTTTTGAGGGAGTTTCTGTTGGAGGAACTATTTCTGAACCATAATCAACAGTTGCTTCCTTCATCAGAGTTGTTCCGTTATAGAATTTGTATGTATATTGATTGATGGTCCAGTTAGCTGTATATGATCTAGCTCCTGAGCTTCCTTGAGATATTGTTACAGTTTTGTTGTCATCGCTTGTTAATCCAGTTCCACTCCAACCTTTGAATGTGTAACCTACCTTCGTTGGATTTACTAAATTAAATGTTAATGTTTCATATGTGTATGTGGCTGGATTTGCATTGCTTGGAGTTACGCTTCCTCCAGCTAAATCATAACTGATTGAGTATTCCTTTGCTGTCCACTTCGCATAGATTGTGATATCTGTTGCCGGCATTTTTGTTATAGTGTATGAAGCAGTTAAACCGCTATCACTGTACCAGCCTGCAAAATCGTAATAGTCCTTCGTTGGATTTCCTGGAGGCGTTATGTCTGTATCATAGTTTTGTGTTATGGCATCTACAGAACTTCCACCGTTTGTGTTGAAGGTCATTGTGTATTGATTAATTGAGTATTGGGCATAAATGTTTGTATCTGCCGTAATGGAATTAAATGTTGATGGATTCCAGCCTGCAAAGGTGTGTCCCGTTCTCGTTGGGTTTGTTGTTGGAGCCGTTGCTGGTGAACCGTGGTTTACTATCTCAGTTTTTAAAACCGAATCATCGTGATCTAAAAACTGTACTGTATGTTTTTTAATTTCCCATTTTGCATAGTATTTTATATCACCACTGCTCCCTTCTGGGATAGCTGTAAACACATTTCCACTAAATGTGGCATTATCGTACCACCCTTTGAAATCGTATGCGTCTTTTGTCGGGGCATATAATGTTTTTGGCAGCTCCTCTACGGTATATGTTGAAGGATTGTCAGCATGGCTTGTGCCTCCATTTAATTCATATGTAACATTATATGTCTGCACATCCCAGTGTGCTGTAAATATTTTAGGATCCGAATTATCTGCAGGTATAACTATTCCCGTAGTAGTCGGAACCGTATATCCAGGTCCCGTCCAGCCTAAAAATGTACAACCTGCTCTTTCTAAATTATTTAATGTTATTTCATTATTTGCTACATCATGCTCAAATGACTTTCCGTTAATAAATCTTCCACCATTTAATTCAAGCGTGACAAACTCTAAAGGATTTCTGTATATTTTACTAGCATATGTCGACCAGCCAGTAGCTGCTTGATACGCTGCAACACTTGCAACCGGAACATATATTTTTCCATCTGATAATTCTATTTTAGAGCCTGTAAAAGGAGTGGAGCCAAGCGTTGGTGGGGTACTGCTATCCAGTATTAATGAAGTTAACAGTGCAGCTCCCTCAAAAGCGTTTTGATCTATTTTTGTCACACCTTCTGGGATTTTTAATTCTTGTAATTTTTTACAATTAAAAAAACTTTGTTCGCCTAGTCTTGTTAATTGGCTATCCTCTGCAAAAGTTATATGTACTAAGTTTTCACAACTGCCAAAAGCCCTTCTGTCTAGATAGGTAACGCTAGCTGGGATGTGTATTTCTTTTAAAGCCTTGCATGCTTCAAAAGTGTAGTGCCCTATAGTTGTAATTTGGTTAGGCTCTTCAAAAACCACAGAAGTTAGCCTAGGGCATAATCTAAAATTTTGAGCTCCAAAACTTGTCACACTATTTGGGACAACTAGTGTAACTAGCCATTGAGATCCTATAAATGACATTGGCATTATAGTTGTCACCGAACTTGGTATTGTGTATGTTGGCATGTTCATCCCTGGCGGAAATGCTATTAGGGTTTTCAAGTCTTTAGTGTATAGAATGCCATCCTGGACAGTGTAATAATTATTAGATTCTTCGACGATAATTTCTGTTAAAGTTACACAGTTTGCAAAAGCACCATTACCTATACTTGATACACTTCCTGGAATTGTTATTGAAGTTACTTTTCTACACCCTAAAAATGCGCTAGGAGAAATGGTTGCCAAAGTGCTAGGTAATATTATTTCGGTTGCCGACCCGCACGCATAAAAAGAAGAACTTCCTACACTTACAAGCCCTTCTGGTAGAATGATAGAAGTAAGTTTACTACAATACCCAAATGCAGAAGTATCTATACTAGTTAGGCCACTTGCTAGGGTTAGGGTTGTTGCCGCATAGCAGTGGGAGAAAGCAGATTTTCCTATGGTCGTCACACTTCCAGGAATAGTTATTGAGGTGGCACTAGTACAATGGTCAAAAGCATACTCTTCTATTACCGTCACGCCATCTAAAATGGTAATTGAAGTTAATGATGTACAGGACTTAAATGCATTGTTCTTAATTCTTGTTACGGGATAAAGTCCATTTGTCCCATCATCATATTCACCTGGGATTACCAAATCAGTAGGAGTCCCTGTATATCCAGTTACGGAATATGAATTCGTAACAGAGTCAAACAAGTATGTTAAACTTGCCGAAGCTTCCCCTTTAACCGTTTTAGATGAATAAAAACCGCTAGACAAAATTAGCAGGACTGTTAAAAGTGCGCCTGCCAAAAACATGAAAGTCTTATACTTTTTTCTTCCCAACTTTATTCCCACAACACTTATTCTCGTTACGTTTATGAGTGTCTAGCAATACCTTGAATAGGTACTAATACTACATACTATTCAAAAAAAAGTAAAGTAATTATTACAAAATACTGTATTTTTTGCTTTAAATACTTGATTTTAATACATAATAACGCATTTTTGTGTAATTTATCTAAAGGTTATCTAAAAAATAGTATGACTTTTGTATTATGTCCACATAACAAATTAGTTCCTAATGACACTGCCTTATATCAGCTCCATTAAAAGCCCTCCGCACAAATTAGTTCCTATCGGCACTATCAAGAGTGAAGGAATTGTCAGAAGCACTTACTATGTAAGAGTTAAATAATTCTAAAATTTTCATAGGTTTAATAACGTTTGATGCCTTTTTACCTTTCAACTACCTAAATGTATAAATATTTGTTTTAATATCTCTAATGTACTTTTAACATCCTCTATGCTTATTCTTTCTCGTTCATCAAAAACATAAATATTATGTATTTTGCGCAAAGCGTCCTTAAAAGTACTACTATTGTAAAACTTAATATTCTTAAAATATTCAAAGTCTTTAATTTTTACATTGTCCGGAACACCACCTATTCGATTCTTTTCCTCCAGTCTTTTTAATTCTATTAAATCTCCCAGTTCGGAAGCATTACCTAGCAAAGCATAAACAGTACCAAGTTTATACACGGTTGTAATATCATATATATGTTTTGAAAAATCCAACCATTTCTTTCGTATATAATAAAATTCAGCAGCAAAAATCTTATCAACAAAAATTCTTTCCAACGAAATAGTTCCTATTTTAAATGGCTTTACCTCAAACGCATCTTCTAAGATTTGTTTTTCTCTCACATCCGCAAGCTCATATATATGAGGCGCAATTTCTATAAATTTGATTGGTTTAGAAACAGTGAAGCTAGTCGCCTCAACTTTAACATTTCCGCATCGTTGTAGTATATCACTTGTAGCTGGAGTAAAAAGCGGATTATATTTATAAGCTACTTCAACTATGCCTTTTTTATCCGTCAATTTTTCCTTAACATCCAAAACACTAAAGCCATTTGCCACATTCTTCAATCTTTTCTGCTCTTGGCTCTTGCTAGGCAATCCTTCAACATTAACCGTCAAGTCAATATCTTCACTAAATCTTCTTACCGACTTTAATGCTTTATATAGAGCAGTTCCTCCCTTAAAGAAAGCATTGGCTTGGTTTTCTTTTGTCGCCAATTCCTCCAAAAGTAATGTAACATAATAATCTTTTTCCAACACATCTTCCCTAATTTTGCTTCTTTTAGTTATGTTGGAAATTAATAACTCCATGCTTTCGCGATCTTTATGTAAATTCATAATACACTACCCAACAGCCACCTGAGCTATTTTTTCGTATATTTCTCTATTTTTGTATAGTGTCGCATAGCGAAGAAGCTTTTCAAACTCTAGTTTGTTATTATCGATTACTTCTCGAATTATTTTTTGCGGATTGTCTACCTCAAATTCAATATTGTATTTATTCATAAGGGCATCTAGTATTTGCAAATATTTATAATTGTCTTTTGTGACTTCCACTACTGGCTTGATAAGCTTAATCGTATCACTAACCTTATCTGCTCTATGCCTGTTAGTTGCAAAATAAGAATATTTGGGAACCTGTGTCGTTAACCCTAATCTATTAATAAGAGAAGGACCTGTTTCATAGCCAAAGACTTCACCATTGTCTTCTAGGTATAATCGTCTTACGAGCTCATTTTTCTTAATACTAGACTGCCCAAAAGGCGTTTGACTACTTTTATAATAAATGCCTTTTGCATATCGAATAAAATCATCATTATTCTTTTCATACCTACTAATGTATACATTAACTTTACGAGGATCGACATCAACACCGTCATTTACTAAATATTCACGTATGTCACTTGTAAAAATTGGGTGACCTGTGTTTATACTATCTATGTATTCCGTTATTAAAGTCATGCAGGGGCTACATTTCTTATCTTGCTGTTCGTATTTGTCTGAAGCATCATATCTCTTCATCTTCTTTCCTCACTGTTATAATCTTGTAATCTGTACTGCACAATTTACAACTTTATTATAACAGCAGAAAACAATATTATCAATACAAAGGATAAAAATGTATTATAAAACTTAAGTTATTTATCCAACACTTTAAATGAAAAATCCTATAGATTTTCACTCCATAGGATTTTTATAGCTTCTAACCAACTAGTACCAATTCTTATAATTTTATGACATATTAATCACCACTGCGGGCACGAGTCCATAACTATAACCACTGTAACCTACAGAAGAAGGATCCCCCGTGAGAGCATAGCCAACTCGCCCTGTCGCACTAACACAATATGCGGCGGGATCATAAGCTGAATCGTATGGTGTGCGGGTCCACCAACCACTACCAGCAATGTGGTTACTTCGAATTCTTACATATAAGCCCCTAGCTTTTAAATAATCGCTTATATGCCTTCCTCTTTCGCTATCTTGTTCAGCATTAGGATTACTATTAAACCCGTACTCTGGATTAACTACATCCTCATAACTGGGTAAAAATATTGTATCTCCAATAGAAGCTTTAATATGTATTATAGATCTTTGAGTATCTTTTAGTGCGGAATAATAAAAGTCATTGGTGAGCCAAGCTCGTACGCTACTATTTGCATAATCGTCACCACTTGAGCTATATGTCGTGAAATCTAATATTGTCTCACTTAAAAGAAGTGCTTTTCCTTCTACTATTTCAAGTATTCTCCACTTGATAGGTTCAACTTTAAAATAGTAGGTTTTGCCTTCTTCGACGCTAGTGCCGTCATCAAATTTATATGATGTGTAATGACTATATGTAGTAGCCTCTAATACTCTAGCATAATAAAACCCATCGCTCCCTAAGTAGTGTCCAGTATTAATATCAGGAGTATCTCCTACTGTTACGTCGGCTTCTTTTAATGTTTGTGGATATTCACCAAAGAATACATACTCACCTTCTGTGTCTGGTCTTTCTAAATCATTTACTCTTATATACGTATCAAGTTTAAGCCAGTTTGCATTAAAACTCGTGGCGCCTGTTATATAATGTCCTTCTGAGCCCCAACCATTAAGTATATATCCACGGCGATATGCCTTTGGCCCCCAACCTAGTGTTGTATGAGTTACCTTTTGTTCACTAGCGACTTCAACACCTTCACTCATATATGAAATTTTTACATAATGGTTTTTAAAGATGTTGAGTGTGTATACAGTACTTTTTGAACGATCTTCGGAAACAACTTCAACATAGTAAATATTACTACCATCTTGTACTGGCAAATTCCACCAGTTAGATTCAACCGTTAACGCCTCATCATCATAAACTGTATAGACAGCACCTTTAGATACCCGAACAAATTGATTTGCGAAAGCATACATATCTTCATCATGCGCAACTTCTATAGTCGCATTAAGCCCATTTATCGTTCCGTTATGTAATGAAAGTAAAAGTGCGTCGCTACTCTCTTCCCCATCTTCGCCATCATTATCTTCCCAAGGAATATCTTTGTCTTCTGGAAGTGCTATGCCTTTTGTGTCTGGAAACGCAACGTTTGTAGTTTGATACGCTGTTACTTCGACGGAATAACTGTCTGTGGTATATTTTAAACAATAGTCAACACCACTAATGTTTACAATCCAAAATGCCTTATTTGTACCAAAAATAGCATCTGAATAAGCATATTTATTACAGGTGTAGTTTACATCTCCTATCGTCAATACTTCCGTAGATACAAGTTCTGCTTGGTCTTTATGTCCATATGATGGATGGAAAAAGTAGTAGAGTATATAACCTAAAAGGTCTATACCATTAACATCCAGTAAAGTATCTGCAGTTTGGTCTGAAGTAATATGGCTCCACGCCTCTTCATCTACAGGTAGCACAAACTCTGCCCAATAATCAGTTGTAGTAGATTTTTTATAATATCGATACAAATATCCATCGCTATCGTTCTCTTCTGTTAAAAATGCGTTCCCATCTTTATAAATATTAAATTCTTCATTCATATATTGAAAATCGGGATCGGTATATGTCATTTTGCAAGTTATCTTAAATTTATCAGTGAGCCCAGTTATAATATCTAAAGGAGTTATCTCGGTATCGTCATTATTATTAGTGTCATCACCGTTTGTATTATTCCCATCACCTTGCGTATTATCATCCGATGGTTTATCTTTACATGCAACAAGCGTACATGTAACTAATATTGATACTATCAGTAGTATCACTATCCAAATGCTCCTTTTTTTCATAAAAACTCCTTACAGATATTTGATTAAAAAAACAATACCCGATTTTAATTTTGATAATTTAATTGTACCGAAAAAATATGCA
>DAONQC010000005.1:55995-123978 GCA_035409945.1 Clostridia bacterium | reverse complement strand
AGGTTGAAACAGGAATTCAACAGAAAATCTAACGAAACTTTTATAGATTTTTATAAGTTTGAAAAAACGGTTATAATTAGATTAGTTGTTGTTTCAATAATTGAGAAAACAAGTCAAAAAGGATTAAGAATTATTTATAGGAGAGGATAAAATGCTTAAGTTAGTGAAAACACCAATTTCAAAGGCTTTTTATAATTTAGTTCGTGATTGTAATCAGGAAATGATTCTCTGTGCGCCTTATGTAAAAAGTGGCATTGTAAATGAAATACTAAACAAAAAGAAAGACAGCTCAAAACTAACTGTTGTTACGTCTTCTAATATTTCTAATTTTATACAAGAGAGCTCTGACTTGTCAGCAATAAAAATTTTATTAAATAATGACGCTACAGTTCTTAATTATCAGGATTTACATGCTAAAATCTATTACTTTGATAGGATTAGAGCTTTAATTACATCGGCGAATCTTACATATAGTGGCCTGTATAATAATTTTGAGTACGGCGTGATAATTAGCAATGATGAACCAATAATGGATCAAATAGAAACAGATTTTCTGGAAATGTTTGAAAGCAAAAAATATGGGGAATTTGATTCTGATAAACTTGATGATATTGAAACAATGATAAAGAATGTTGAAACAAAAAAATATATTATCAAAGAAATCGAAGGGGATAATACATTAGTAGTTGAAGATATAAATATACTATTTGATAGTAATCCGTCCTGGAAAAAGGATGTATTTTCAATTCTTAATAGGATACCAAACAGGGAATTCACATTAAAAGAAGTATATCAATTTAGTAATGAGTTAGCAAAAAAACATCCTGAAAATCATAATATTAATGCTAAAATACGACAAATACTTCAACAATTAAGAGATATGGGGCTTGTTAAGTTTACCAAATCAGGACAATATAAAAAGTTGTTTATACAACAATAATATCATTCCTCCAAGGGATGATAGTTTGTAAGTGGTAAAGTTTGGTTAATTAGTAGTGGATGATAAAAGTATTGAATGAGTTTAAGTTTCTACCCGAGTTGTACCAGTTAGTTTTTATAGTAAGCTTGGCGGCAAATAGTGGACCTAGGTTGTAAAATAAAATAGTTGCGAATAACACCACTATATAATATAATATTAAAACTAGTGCACGCACATGTGCGCTTTATTATGTAGAAATTTAATGAACAAAATGGTTCGGTGGAGATAAAATGAAATCTAGAAAACTAAAAGTATTGGCAATAGTGTTAGTGATATCTGTTTTGGCAGCAATTGTACTGCCAGCTTGTTCTTTCATTAGACTTAATGAAGAAAGGGTGGCTAACGAAGCATTAGTAAAAGTAACCAAAAACGGAATTACTATAGAAGTGACAAAAAATGAGATATTAGATCAATTTTATACCGTGTATTCCCAATATGCGCAGTATATTCAACAAGGGTATTATAAGGTTGACGATATTTTAACAGGCGCTATTGAAGGCAAAATTCAAACCGCATATTTATTAACCGAAGCTATGCCATTCTTAGTTAACAAAGCAGAAGTTGGCGATAAGAGATTTAATGTATTAGTAGGTGCAGGAAAGGCAGAAAAGCCAGTAGATGTACTTACCTTTGCAGAAAAAAGCCTAGCGATATATTCTGTCAATAAAAACATGGATGACTCTATAGAAAAGCTAAAAGAAGATGCGAAGATAAAGGATATAAACAAGAAGGCTAAGAAAATTAACCAAACAAACATAAGAGATCTTCACTTTACAGAAGCAACTCAACAATATTTACAAGATGTGTACTATACAGGTAACGAAATTGATAGAGCAAGAATAGTTATTTATATCGAGTACAAAGATGGTAGCAAGAGTGAGGAATTCGCAGTAGCATCTAGCATGTTTAAAACCGAATTTAGTTCAGAATTTAAAGAGGATAATTCAACAAAAGATCCCGAAGAAAAGAAAATTGAAATAGTCATTACTGAAGAAGAAGGAACTGGCGATAATATTGAAAAGGTTGAGCATAAACTAGAGCATAATTATACACTAAAAAACCCAAGAGCAACAAAAAATGACCCTGAAAAAGAAGTCAAACTTGACGCATTTGAAATAGACGATGTGGAAGTTGGTAGATATGATACAGTTGCCGAGCTTAAGGCAAAAGGTGCGTATTATGAGGAAAGAGATTTTAATCAAGAACTTGAGACCTTAAAAAATACAGCAGGTACAGATCCTTTCTTAATTGAAGGTTATGAAGAATTACTTAATAACTTAAAAAGAGGGCATAAATCTGTCTCATATTATTATGAAACAGCATACAAAACCACGGTTATTTCAGCTCTTCAGGCAGAACTTGGCATCAAAGCATTGAGTGCAACAACAGAAGAGTCGATTAAGAGAGAAGTGTTAGAGCAATTCAATTTCCTATATGACTCTGGGAAGAAAGAGTATAAAGCTGGAAATGACGACGCTTCAAAAGAAGCTAATGCTGAGACATTCAAAACCAAAGTTGGCGATAAAATAGATTCGTTGTATTATTACCCAGCGTATGAAGATTTAAATGGCGTATTTTATGTATATAATCTCTTATTTAAATTCACAGACGAGCAATTGGAATTTTTGAAAAACCATGGTGGAACAGGCGAGGAATTAAAGGCATATCAAAACTTCTTACTACAGGATCTAAAGACAAAGCCAGCAAATCCTGACTATGATCCTGAATATGAGTGCCCATTACATAAAGATTTAGTAGATGGGGCTACATGCTCACACGAAGGCGAAGGAATATGCCCTGCAGTACCTTTTGGTAAAATCGTAGATGGCAAACTTGAAATTGATCATGAAGAAAAAGTAGCAGACGTAATGGCTAGACTAGAAAACGAACTTAAGGCAATATATGAGGATGAGACAAAAACAAAAGAAGAAAGGGGTAAAGCCGCTTTAGCAAAGTTTGAAGAATACATGTACATCTATTCCGAAGATGGTGGAATAAAAAATAACTCACTCGGATATTATGGTACAAGTAGCTCGTGGGATACAAACTTCGTTGAATTAAGTAAAGCTGTATTTGCATACGACAATGATAAAGTTGGCGATGACAAGGTTGGAAACGCATTTGGTCTTAAAGATGATGGAACGGTAGGACTAATTTATAGGTATTCTGTATATGGTCCTCATATGGTAGCGATTAGTTTTGTTCCGTTTGCAAATGATACTAAAGATAAGGAATTAACTTTTGCAAATGATGCGGAAAAGTTAGCATATCTTAATAGAACTTTTGATAACACCGGTGCTACATACTACGATAAGATTAGAAAAACGATAGAAAGCTCCAAAAAACAAGCAGCATATACTGACTTTGTAACATCTCATACTCCTGATAAATACTTTGAATTAAATGAGAAAAATAAGATAAAACTTGAAAAAGATTTAAAAGACACTATGGAGATGAATACCAAAAAGATAGAAAAAATTCTAGAAGAATACCTTGGTTAATTAAAAACTAAAAACACATTGATTTAGAGGAGTCACGTTATTTAGCGTGGCTCTTTTTTGTTGCCTAAACTGCTCCCCCTGTTATAAATCTAGTCCATTTTCATTTGCTTGTGCTGTCAGGCTGGATATAAATTGCGGAGTGCTATGCTCGCTTTATTTCCTTTTCTGGTGCATCTGGCGGGACATGAATTGAGGAGTTGCTATACTCATTCTATTTTCTACTGAATAAAAAGTGCCGATTTTGCAAAATCTTTCAGTATAGTGAATGAAATTGCAAAAACGAACAAAATCTTTCAGTATAGTGAAAGTTTTTATTGAAATAGTCAAAAATTTTCAGTATAATTTATGTGATAAATGATAATAGGGCACTTACTAGTAGAGGTGAGATATGATTAAAAGAGAACATTATATACAAAAGATAAGACCGTTTTATGAGTCCAACTTAATAAAGATAATTACTGGCATTCGCAGGTGCGGAAAGTCGGTTATTTTGCAACAAATCGCAGCAGAGATAGGTGAAAAAAACGACAATGTTATTTATTTAAACTTTGAAGACAAAAAGGTTTCTGGTAATATAACAACTGCAGATAAACTAATCAAATATGTTGAAGAACATAAAAAAAGTGGTAAATGCTATTTATTTCTAGATGAGATACAAATGCTGGATGGTTGGCAGTATGCATGTAGAACTTTGCGACTTTACGACAATTCATTATTCATTACGGGCTCAAATTCTACATTACTATCTGGTGAGTTTACTAAAGAACTTTCTGGAAGATATGTTGCTTTTCGTATTAGACCATTTATATATAAAGAAATTTTGGAATATGCCAAAGTATTAGGTAAAGAGGTGACTATAGCTGATTATCTTATATGGGGCGGTTTTCCTCAAAGATTTGAGTTAGATTCACAAGAGGCGCAAATCAGATATTTAAATGATTTAGATGACACAATTGTTCTCAATGACTTAATTAGAAGACATAGGATAAGAAAGGAAGGGATATTTAAAAACCTAGTAAATTATATATTACGCAGTAACAGTCGTATTTTTTCAGCAAATTCTATTCATAATTATCTTAAAAAAGATGGTGTCAGTTGTTCGATTAATACAGTAATAAAATACTTAGGATATTTAGAGGAAGCGTACATTATTGACACAGTAAAACAATACTCGACGAAAGCAAAAAAAGAATTATCCTATCGCGTAAAAACATATAACGCCGATGTTTGCTTCAATTCTTTGCGTGTATTAAACAATCGCTTTGACTTAACTCACAATCTCGAAAATATAGTATATAACGAGCTAGCATATATGGATTACGAGATTTATGTATACGATAATAAAGGAAAAGAAATCGACTTTTTAGCGACGAAAGATAATAAACAATATTATGTACAAGTTGCATATAGTGTTGCAGAAGAAAAAGCTTACAATAGGGAATTTCTTGCGTTTTCGGATATAGATAATCTTTCGAAAAAAATAATAATAACCAATGACGATATTGATTATTCGACCAGCGTTGTTGAGCATATAAAACTAAAGGATTTTTTACTGTTGGAAAACCTACAATAAAAATGTTCGGTTAAGTAGAAAGTAAAAAATAGACCGCTATGGGTCTCTTGTGAGGGCGTAAAATTTACGCCCTCCATAATTTAAACTATTGAAAAAGTGCAGTTATTTTTTTGCTGCTGTGGTTGTAGCTTTCTTAGCTGTTGTTGTGGCTTTTTTTGCTGCGGGTTTTTTTGCGCATGTTGTAGCCTTTTTAGCTGCTGGCTTTTTAGCCGTAGTTGTAGCTTTTTTAGCTGCTGCTGGTTTAGCTTCGGCTGCCTCTTTTTTCTTTGATTGCTCAAAGCGGTTATATGCTCTTGCACATGGAAAGTCAGCTTCAAATCTACAAAATACACAGTAATCATAGTGCCTGCACATATCCATAGCATTATTTTCGCTATCATGCCATTTTCTCAAGTCTAAACTTCTTTGTAAATCTTCAAGTTTCATGTATTAATCCTCCTTATCTTTGTTAATTTCATTATATAATAGTATAAAAAAAAAGACAAGCAAGCACACTGCATATGCATTTTTGTAGTAAAACCACAATTTAAACGATGGATTTAGTATGTAAACTTGTTTACTATATATGCTGTAAAATCTTATTCTAGCTGTGAATCTTAAGCTATGCATGGATTTTTGCTATTGAATACAGTGATATGTAGATATTTGCTATATATTCTCAAGTAAACTTCAAAGTTTAAGTCATCATATATTTCCGAATATTAATTGCAAATGACTGTATGAAAAATGTTGGAGTTTATGCCTTTTTGAACCTGGTTGTAAATTGACATAGTAGTGTGCTAAATGTATAATAAGATAGTGGGTTTGAAGGGTTAAAAAATCCTTTTTTACGATTTAAGTTTATTTGGTGGTGGATGGGATGAAAATCGGTTTTGATAATGTAAAATACATTGAAAAACAGACGGCTAGTATTTTGGAAAGAATTGAAAAATACAACAAGCTGTACTTAGAGTTTGGTGGAAAGTTATTTGATGATTTACATGCAGCGCGTGTCCTTCCTGGTTTCGATCCCAATAGCAAGACAAAGATTTTAAGGAAATTAAAAGATAAAGCAGAACTCATTTTTTGTATTGGAGCTCCAGATATTGAGAAAAATAAAATACGAGCCGATTTTGGCATAACATATGGTAATGAACTTATACGCCTTATGCAGGCAATGCGGAAATTAGGTATGCTAGTAAATTGTGTAGTTATTACGCAATATTCTGGTCAGCCATCTGCGGATATGTATAAAAATCAGTTAGAACAAATGGGAGAAAAGGTACATGTTCATACTATAACTAAAGGGTATCCAAATGATGTAGATACAATCGTCTCAGATAAAGGATATGGTGCTAACTCATATATTGAAACCACTAGACCACTTGTGATAGTCAATGCACCAGGTCCAAGTAGTGGAAAGCTTGCAACATGTCTATCTCAAATCTATCACGAGTATAAAAGAGGCATTAACGCAGGGTATGCAAAATTTGAAACTTTTCCAGTATGGAACCTTCCTTTAAAACATCCTGTTAATGTAGCATACGAAGCAGCAACAGCAGATATAGCTGATAGAAACATGATAGATTATTTCCATTTGGAAGCATATGGAATAAGTGCGGTAAATTATAATAGGGACATGGAGTGTTTCCCTGTTATACGAGATATTTTAAAGCAAATAAAGGGCGCTGAGATGTTTAAGTCGCCAACTGACTTAAGTGTAAATAGGGTAGCCGATTGCATAACAAACGAAGAAGTCATTAAGGAAGCTGCTAGACAAGAAATAATTCGTAGGTATTATAAGACATACAATGAATATAAGATGGGAAGGGTTGACATGGATACAGCTCTTCGTGTCGAAGTATTGATGAATAGTTTGGGTGCAAAACCTTCTGAAAGAAAGGTTGCACAAGCAGCGTTAAAAAGAGCATCAGAAGTTGATAACCCAGTAGTTGCAATAGAATTACCAAATGGTGAAATAGTTACTGGAAGGGGTAAGGGAGCCATAAATTCCTCTGCTGCTGCTTTAATGAATGCACTTAAAAAACTAGCGGGCATTGCGGATAAAATTAATCTTATTTCTCCAGAGTCAATAGCAGCAATTGAAAAGCTAAAAAGGGAAAATCTAGGGTTATCTCAAAGTAAGCTCACTCTACAAGAAGCGCTCATTGCTTTAGCATTTTCAGCTTCTACGATGGAGTTACCTGCAAAAGCTATGGCGGTGTTATCTCAACTAAAAAACTGCGAAGCACACTCAACAATTATGTTGGCTGAAAGCGAAGTTCAGGTTTATAACCGGCTGGGCATTAACTTAACTTGCGAATCGGAATTTGCCGATACCTAATTAAATTTGAATATAACTATTTAGAGAGGCTATTTAAGATTAAGAAAGGCTGTTAAGAAACTAATTCCTAACAGCCTTTAAATATATTTATTTGTGAATTTAGTGGTTAATATTTTGGCATTTCTATGATTTTGCCAGTTTTACGACTTTCTTCTGCAGCAAAAGCGACTAAGTGTGATTCCATAGTGTCTTTCATTAAAGAAAGCTTTGGAGCTATTTCGTTTGTGCGTAAAAGTTTGAGAAAGTCCTTAATAATATTTCTATCCCCAGATGCGTGACCAATAGCTTCTAGTAGACTAAATCTATATGTCTTTTTAGGACCAGCAAAGATATTGAGTTTAAATTTTCCACCTTCACCGACGATTTCACCTTTAGTACCACTGATTCTAGTGTGTCTATATACTCTGTTTGTATGGCAAGTCATAGTTAAGGTTGCTGGTATATCTCCTTCTAGTTTTAAGGAAACTACTTGGTTTTCCATAACATCATTATCGCATTTGTACACACATCTTCCATACGGAGAAGTTCTTAGTTTATCTTTAAATTCTTTTCTTGATGCACCTGGTCTTTCGCAAATCAGTCTACGTCTTATAAAGAAGAAAGGAAAAGAGTGTCTTTTGGGCGTTAGATATATTCTATCTACATGATAGGGGCAGGTTTTTTCTATAGGGCATCCAGATAGACAATGAGATGGGGCACCTTCTGGTGCATTTTCTGGCATGAATGCTTTTCTATATCCTGCACTATATACAGTCTTTGCTTTTTTGCCAGTGAGATAATATATCATATCTAAGTCATGGCAACATTTTGCTAGAATTGATGGACCGGTTTCGTCTTCTCTTCTCCAGTTCCCACGAACATAACTATGGGCAAAGTGATAATAGCCCACATTTTCAACCAGGTTGACGCAGGTTATATCTCCAATAAGTCCAGCATCAATAATGTTTTTTATTGTGTCATAAAATGATGTATACCTAAGAACATGACATACAACCATATATAAATTTTTAGAAGCAGCAAGCTCGTTTAGTTCTTCACATTGTTCTTTTATGGGAGAAACAGGCTTTTCACATAGGATATGATATCCTAGTTCTAGCGCTTTTTTTGCGTGACCATAATGGTCTCTGTCTTGGGTTGCGATGACCATAGCATCGGCAATTTTGCCTTGTGCAAAAAAGTCATTTTCATCAAGAAATGCTTTGCTTGGATCTACGCCCAGTGTTTTAGCAGAAGTTTCAAGTAGGGCTTGTTTTTTCTCGCAAATTGAAACTATTTTTGCACCTTGCGCTTTCAAATGCTGACCGTACATGTACCCTCTGCTTCCTAGTCCAATGATTGCAATCGTTGTCATTAATCTTCCTCCAAAATATTGATTTTTTTATTAGATACATAATAGTCCAATAGGCTTATAACTGTCAATATAACAAGTGAGTTGTTTGGTTAAAAAATGTGCTGATTATTGGAATAACTATAACTTTTGTTCGGAAATAAACATTATATCAAAGTAATAGTTAGGGCAACAAAAACATATATTTTAGGACATAACATGATTGTAGTTTATCTTTATGTTCAGACTGTTTAAAGTCCCTTTGGGAGTGGTCGCGCGTTTGACCAGCATATTTACAGTTGTTAATTTGTTGTGCTAAAAGATGCTGGTATTATAATGAATTAACTAGACTTCCTTTGGCGTGGGTTCTATCGTTTCGCCAGCTGGATTTGTGGTTACTAGATTAGCTTTGGAAAGAGGTGTTAGTATTGGCGTTTTAAAAGACTCTAGCATATCACTTAGATTTTTCTCAAGTTCGGTTTGAGGAAGGTTTGAGGGTCTAGCATATTCAACGTTGTCCGCTGAATTGTCAGCTAACAAGGTTATTTCGGTGTCAGTGGCTATGGCTGCTTCAGACCTTCTTTTGTCTAATTCAGCATGCACTTTTTCCATAGTTTTACCATCGAGTTTATACCAAAATAGTGGCACGATTGAAAGCAGGTTTGTGGCTGCTGGTATTAGGGTGTACATCCAAAAAATTCCCTTTTTAGTCCAATCGGATTGAGGTGGGAACGTACTACTTGTGGTGTCTCCTACTAGTTTAAAAACCACGACTAATAAAAAGATCATCCAAGCATCTTTAAGCCCGCTTGAAACTTTACTTCTTAAAGTCATGAGTGAAAAAGTTATACCTTCATAACGCTTGCCTGTCTTTAATTCCATATAGTCAATTATGTCCGTTGCCATGAGAGTAGGAACTGTGTTTAGTAGACCTACGGGCAACATGGCAAGAAATGCAAGTGCTGCTATGACGTATAAGGCGATTTGCATATCTTTAGACATGGCATAACTACCCGCAGCGTAAACTATAACAAGTGCAATGGAGTGTGCAATCGTTGAAATTATAAATATCGATTTAGAGTCAAATTTTTTCTTCATGGCAGGTGCCAAAAGCATGCCTAAGACAGAGGCTATCGCACCAGGTAAAGCAAATAAAATTTGTTTATGAGGTTCGTTAAATACTATTACAACCATATAAATTATAGACGCAGATACAACGTGTCTAAAGAAAGTTAGAAGGTTTGCAAAGAGTAAAAAGATTAATGGTTTATTTTGTTTTAGATACTTAAATACATCTTTAATTGAATGTTTTTCTTGAACTGGTGGTGTTAGACGCTCTTTAGATTGTAAAGCACCCCATATCAAAAGGATAGGGGCAAGTACACCGATTATGACAGCTGCAGCCATTATTGACTCTCTAACTTTATCTTTACCAAGAATAAGAAGAGCGACAGTATATAGCACTAGAGCTGATTCGCCACCTACGCTACCAAGAAGCCTTGTAAAAGTAACAAGTTTTGTTCGTTCTTTAGCATTTGGAGTTATTACTGAATATAGACCGTTTAGTGGAACGTCGACAAGGGTTGATACTGTATCCCATAGCAAGTACAGAAAAAATATCATTATTAATTTAGCTGTTGTTGAAAAAGAATTAGGGATAATAAAAAATGCAATAGTTAGTAGTCCAAATGGTACTGCTGCAAATATAATGTATGGTCGCATCTTTCCCCATTTGGTTTTTGTTCTATCGACAATAAGTCCCAAGATTGGATCGTTTATACCATCCCACACTTTTACGATGAAAAATATTATTCCGAGTACATACTTTTTGTCATCTGGGATTATAAGCAGTGAAAATGTCATTAGATATGCTTGTAATAGTCCAGTTACTGCTCCATTTGCGAACATAGCTCCGCCAAAAGATGCATAGTCCACTGGTTTTAAATACTTTTTATCATGTGCAAGTGTAGCCATCCCTCACCTCAAAAGTAATATTATGCCAAATGTTTTAAAAAAATCCCCAAAACACACAAAACTTAAGTTAGGTACATAATAATATAAGAGACACGAGGTGTCAATATTGAGGAGAAGTAAATTAATATCACTTTTTTTAACAAACCTTACGTCGTATATGGTTGTTTTAATGATATGTTTAGAATCATCCTTTAATAGAATGGTTTTGATTTTTATAAAGGACAATTTGAACTCATATTAGAGAGAGTACACTAGTAAATGTGCTTACTTAGATAGGTTTGTGTGTTTGTTGCATATCTTGATCAGAATGATTTTAGGTTTTTAGGTGGAGATTTTCTGAAAGTTAAAAAACTAGACTATTTGTGCGCGCGTGTGTATGATTATATATTAATATGGAAATGTGGCGAAAAAATTGGTATAATATTAAACATTGCCATAGAACTCTAACTTAAACGGTTAAAAAAATCTAGGACTTGAAGATAAAGTAAGCAATTAAATGTAATCAAAATCCTAAGGCTGGAAGATAAAATAGACAATAAAGAGCAACTTGGTACTAATAATAAAACGCAAAACAAATACATAAAATATGAAGAAATTTAACACTAAAAAATTTATGACATACGCTTTGATAACGATATTTGTGTTATCAGTTTTTGCGGTGGGTGTGTTCGCTTTTATCCGTAATGGATCGGATAGAGGTTATGAGGATTTTACAAAACAGGGAGATTTATTCAAGTACACTTTCGAAAGAAGTATGGAAGTTAATGGAGAGAAGATTAACTTTAAAGAAAGTGGCGATGAAAAATTTAGATATTATCACGATGAAAATGGTAACGTTTTACTTAGAGATGATGATTCTTTAACATATGCAACGCTAGATAATAATGGGAAAGTTATATCGACTGGTGTTTCTGTATTAGAAGGAGAGGCAAAAGTTGAAACCATTACTGTAGAGGATATAAACTTATCACTAAATCCCGAACTTTTGAGTAAGGAAGATAGGGCCAGTACGAATGGTGGATTTATAACCACATATGGTGATGATAATGAAGAAATTACTGAAGAAGTGCCCCAACAACCATTATTTGCCGGCGCAACAGGTAAAAGAACTATCGTTAATTTTGTAATACTCATTAAATTCAATGATACTCTAGATTCAACAGTTAATGCTGCAATCGAAAATTTTGATATGTATTTTAATGGTGTAAATAATTCCCTTAGAAACTACTATGAGGTAATGAGCAACCATGATGTTACTATAAACAGTATCTTACCCCGAGAATCTGGGGCTGTGTATGTGCATAATGGTGGAAATAGACAAGACTATAACATTAAGGATTCAAACACAGCGACAAGAAGACAAAAAGAAAGTGAGCTTCTTACAGGCGCAATAAATGCTACAAAAAACAAATTTGATTTAACTGGCAAAAATGTCGATATCAATAACGATGGATATGTAGATAGTGTTAGCTTTTTAATATGTGGGAGTAATGAATCAACTTGGGGCGGACTTCTTTGGCCACATAGCTGGAATTTAGATGGTATCGACGGAAGCGGGTATAGTACTCTTGGTGGAGCTAAAGTAGGTGACTATTCCTTCAATTTTTCAACATCTATAAACACTGGGATTTTATGTCACGAAATGGGGCACGTTTTAGGCGCTCCAGATTTTTACCATTATAACTATGACTATGTACCTGTCGGCAGATGGGATTTGATGGCTCAAAATACCAATACACCACAGTATATGTTGACATACACAAGAGATAAGTATGTTGGAGGTATCCTTAGTAGTCAGATAGTTGATGTGGTAGATAGTGGCGTATATTCTTTAAAACCAGTAGCAATAACTCCTAAAACTGAAGTTTTATCATATAGAATTACGTTAAACGAAAGACCCAACGAATATTTTATGGTGGAATATAGAAATCCTACCATCTCTTCAAGTTATGATGCTGCAGCGCCTGGTACTGGACTTATTGTGTATAGAGTAAGAGAGCCCCATGATTTTAGCAGTAGTGTAGGAAATAGAGATGCTAGATTCCAGTCTAGTCTTTATCCAGATGAAGTACATGTGTTTCGTCCTAAAGTAGATATGATTTCCACCACTAACAATGTGTATAACAACTCGGCAAAAGATGTAGCTCGAGCTAATTTATCTCCTCATAATGCACATTTTTCCCGCGTTGGAAGTGGGACATCGACAACTAAATATGAATATACAAACATATTTTACAGCGATGGTGTAAATAGCAAGATAGAAATAGAAGCACTTTCTGTAGGAAGTGACCTTGCTATGTTTAGAATTAGTTTACCTACTGGAACATTGGCAATCCCAGATAATGCATTTGATGGAAAAATTACAGCTGAAAATATTGCATTATATAATGGTTCTGATTGGAGTGGTGTCCAAGCGAAGATTAGATTTGCAGATATCAATTTACAATATCTAGCGAATGTAAAACTTGAACTTTTAGACAATGCGTATAGTGTTATTAATACAAGTAATTTGAATTTAGGTGAATTTAAAAATAGTTACACAGAATTAGGTCAAACAGTTTTTGATGCTCCTTTTGTAGTAAATAGTAAGGGGAATATGCAGCCACCTAGTGTATTCTATACCGAACCTTTTGAAAGCGAATCGGCGATGCCTACAAAATTAAGAGTAACTGTAATAAATGCAGCAGGTAAACAAAAAGTGTTAGGTACTTACAACGTAGAGGGCAATTCCTCTATATGGAGCCAAATTATTGCTTCCGATACTATTCAAGCTAAAGTTTTTGCAGGACCGCGAATTAGTGTGGGCATAAATAATGGAGGTACAGTTGTTGTATCTGGTGATATTACAACTGGCATTTGGGAAGTAGGTGGAAAAACAAACGTTTTAGACATTGCTGTAGGAAGAAAACATCTACTTGCACTCAAAAAAGACATGACAGTAACAGCACTTGGAGATAATTTCTATGGCGAAACGGTAGTAGATAGTTGGTATAACGTAAAACAAGTGGTCGCGGGTAGTTATACATCATACGGACTAGCAAATGATGGGACTGTACTATCAATGGGCTTAAACGACTTTTACCAACTAAACGTGAGTGGATGGAAAAATATAGTCAGTATAGCTGCTGGCGCAAGGCATGTAGTAGGTCTAGACAACACAGGTAAGGTGTTTGCTACTGGTGATTTAGAAAGACAATCTGGGCTTTTACAAGAAACCTCTGTTGCAAAGATAACAGCAGGAGATAGTTTCAGTGCGGTACTAAGGACAGATGGCACAGTAGGAATATATGGTGAATTTAATGTAGGAGGGGGTATCCCGCTATCGGATGCATTAGCTAGTTTAACAGGCGCTACTAACATAGTTGCAGGGTCAAGACACTTACTAGCACTAATGCCAAATGGCACTGTGAAAGCGATAGGAGATACATCTTCATCTCAATGCGAAGTCAGCGGGCTATACGACATAATTGACATGGCGGCATCCGAACATCACAATGTATTTTTGAGAGAGGATGGCGTTGTTGAGTTTACTGGTATTGGAGTTTCACAGTTTGGAACAAATAATCCAATGGTCAATTTAATATATCCAGTAGGAACCTATGTACGCGCAAACAGCGTAAGTAATCCAGATCTTGTACCTCTCGATGGGCGTAGAATAAAGGTTGGAACTACAAGCACTATATCCGTGGATATAAGTCCTGCTAGCACAACTTACCAAAGAGTTATATATACATCGTCAAATGAATCTGTAATAAGAGTTGACATGTTAGGAGAGGGGACAACCCACAAAACAGCTAAGTTAACTGCGCTTTCTGTAGGAACGGCTGAAATTACAGCAAGAATAAATGGAACTAGTATATCTAAGAGTATTACCATTACCACGTATGAGGATAAGCCTCTTACTGGCATAGCAATATCGCAAGAGAGTGTTAGAATAGCCACTTCTAAATCGGTACAATTAGAGTATAGTTATATTCCATTTGATGCGACTAATGTAGGAACCGTTTCTCCCACATTTACGTCAAGTGCCCCAGATATCGTATCCGTTGATAGTGTGACAGGGAGAATAACTGCGCAGTCAGTTGGTGAAGCGATAATTACGGTGTCTATTACGATTGATGATGTGGAATATACTGATACTTGTGCTGTTACAGTCGTAAGCGCTGGTGTTAGCATAACAGTAAAAAAGGTGGGTGAAACACCATCAAACCCCATAGCATTAAAAGTTAAACAAAATGAATCCATCAATCCTGACTCTTTGATAATGACAGTAACGATAGGTGCAGAAGCTCCAGTAGTTATACCAGTAACGCCCGATATGATAACTTGCGATACTTCAACTACTGGTACAAAGAATGCAGCTATTACATACCAAGGCGCAAGTGCTGTTGTTAGTGTCATAGTTAGTAAGTATGTAACATTTGTGGAGTTTACTGAAATTCCAAAGTCTAATTATTTATTAGGAGAAGCATTATCAATTGCGCCAGGTGAAAGGGGAAAAATAAAGATAACATATAGCGATAATACTTCGACTAACCATGATGTCCAACCTACCTCTTTCCAAGGATATAATAGCGAAAAGCTAGGCAGACAAACGCTAACATATAGAGTTCCAGATCCAGTATTTACAAACGATATACATGAACTTAAACATAACATAACTGTTTCGGACTGGGTAGAAAACATATCGTTTTCACCAAGAATACTTGCATATCCTTTTGGGGAAGACATAAGTGTAACTGAACAAGTTGTTTTGAGCATGCGTTCTGGTAATGAAAGGTTAGAAGACTTTGATTCACCCAACTTAACAATCGAAGGATATAACAAAGCCATTGAAGGATATCAAAGCGTAGTTGTTAAATACAACGACACCGCAACAGGTAATGAACTAACAACTACTCCAGTTAACATAGAGGTACTGCTTGAAGGTGAAGTCACATACAAGTATAAAGATCAACCTGGGTATATACATTACTTTGAAGTTACAAAGGATTTTAGCATTGATTTAGAGTTTGTACAAAATCAAGGCAAAATATTTAAGATTGGAGCAAAAGAAACTACTCCTGATATCTGGTTCAGAATGGAGAATTTTAATAAGTATTTAGAATATGATGCATCTAATCCCGGTACCGAACAAATATCTGATTTAGTAATATACATTCAAAGGTATGAAGATGGTGTGTTAATAGAGGAATATGAATTAAGTAGGCTACAAATTACTTTAAGAGGTCTATCACAATCCTCTTCCTGGGGAATTTCCAAGAAAGACCCTGCTAATCCTAGTAACTATATTCTCTTGGGTGAGGAAGACATAACTACTTTTAAATATACGCCACTTACAGGAGACCCCAAGCCTCAAGATTTAAGAGTTAGAAGATCGTTGCAAGCTGGTGGAATAGATATAAGAACACCAATGGAAATGGTGTATGATCCCGAACTGATTAATGTAGTACAGCCCCTTGGTATGAGATATTTAAATGAGTGGAAATACACTAAAATTAAGATTATTGATACCCCTAAATATATACATACAATAGAAAATCAAACCATTTCATACAATGGGAAAATGACTATTGACGTATATGTAGAGATGACTTTAAGGGGAAAAGTTTTAGTTAGTCCTAGCACGTACTCCATTAAGTATGAGAAAAATGGTGTGTTCATAGGTAGAGAAAAAGAAGGTATTATAATAGAAGGAACAAATTACAATACTACACTTGGTGAGATAAAGGTCACTGTAGAATATGCAGAAGCTGATTATACAGGCTCAAAAGAGTTCATACTAACAGTTTTGGATGTATTTAAGCAAATACGCATGATAGAAGAGCCTAGAATAGATTACTGGTACGGAGAAGAATTTAATCCACAGTCAGCAAAATTCGAGATTGAATATGAATCAGGGGCAAAAGAAGAAGAGTATTTTGATGCAGGTTCGCCAAATTACAAAGTGTACCCCGAAATGAATGGAGCAAACGTTGATGCTAATGGCCAAGCAATAACTTTACAGTATCGAATAGGTCAAGAGGTTGTTTGGAGTCAACAAGTAACTTGTTATGTTAGGAATAATCCATCTAGATTGGATGTGAATTTAAGTAAGTTTACATACTTATATAACGAATCTTTAGCAATTCAAGAGGTGAGACTAACATATGCAAATGGTGAAAATAATAGAATAGGTGCAGTCAGATATTCACACAACTACGATAAGACGGCAATAGGGACTCAGAATGTTGTATTTACTTATAGAGAAGAAATGACCTTAAATGGTGCTGGCGAGCCAGGATATATAACAGTAACAAGAGTAAATAATAAAGATGTAGTGACAGTAACGCCGACACGAAGAACCCCAAATGACATAATGATTACTGTGTCGCCAGAAAATCCGAAGATAGTAACGCTTACTGTTACAAAGGCTATATCTGTCGAAGTCATAGATAAAGAAGATAACATAACTATTGTTAAGACTCCTAACCAGAGAGAGTATCAATACGGACAAGCTTTGAATATTTTAGGATTAAAACTTGAGGTTGAATATCGTAGCAGTAGAAAGTTATCTTTAGAGGGAGCGGCTATAAAAGCAGCAAATCTAAAAATCAATTATAACCCCACTCAAGTTGGGTCTCAAACAGTAACTATAACTGGACAAAACATAGATGCTGCTGTTGCTTCGTTTGGTGTATATGTAAGCAAAGATGGGGAGAGTGTGCTTAGCTATAAGACAAAAACTGGCATTACTGTAGATAAACAAAATAGAGTAGTAGCTATAAAAGATGAGGGTGTTTTCGTTTCGGAAGCATTTAACTTGTTCTCCAATGCTGATTATTTAACAAAACATATGCTAGATAAAAATGGTTCGAGTGTCAGCACTGGGGAGGGTTCTAGAGCGCTTAGAACGGGAGATAGAGTAGTATTTAAAAATGCAGACGACGTTGTGATATATGACTTCGAGGTTAATGTGTTTGGAGACGCAAATGGTGATGGCATCAGTACATCTGCAGACTTGGAAGAAATGGCACAAATACTACTTAGAAGTGAAAATAAAAAATATGTTATGGATTTAAATGGGGACGGTAAAGTAACACAATTAGATTTAGTGTTGTTTGCAAGAAAGTTTGCACTGTCTACATAAAAACATAAAAACCGCTGAGACATTACTCAAAAGAGAAAAATCTGTTATGGATTTAAATAGGGGCGGTAAAGTAACATAGTGTTGTTTGCAAGAAAGCGTCACAGCCCACATGAAAATAGAGGAAATGGCTCAAATACTACTTGGAAGTGAAAATAAAAATATGTTATGGATTTAAATGGAGACGGTAAAGTAACTTAAATTGGATTTAGTGTTGTTTGCAAGAAATCTTGCTGAGTATGCATACGAAAGAGAGGAAGCATGAGGAAGAGTATTAAAAAAATATTATCGCTAGTATTGATTAGCATGTTGATTTTGACTTCAATCATGGTTCTTTCATCCTGCGATAACAGTAAAAAAATAGCTAAGAAAATTGAGATAGAAGGGCTTAAAGATATATACGCGTTAGATGAGCAAATTAAGTATTCTGATATAAAAGTATATGCACATTTTCGTACTGGTATAGAGACATTTCAACTGACACCAGAAATGGTCAAAGGTTTTAATAGTGCTACAACTAAAGAAAATGCGATTATGACTATAACGTACGCCTCCGCATCTATCGATTGGTTATATTCTGTTGTGCACGACAAAGTTGTTGATACACCCCTTAGAGTAAATGCAGCTAGGACCTCCCAAGAAGGAAATACCTCTACTATCAAAATAACGGCAAGTGGACTTCCCGAAGGAAAAGAGATGAATTCAATAATGATGACGATATCTTGCACAACAAGTGCAACAATTGATAGTATTGTGCCTAAAATAACTGGCTTTGATTTCGCCCTTTATTCTCTAGCTGACAGGAAGTTTAGAGTTTTATTATGTTCTGGCGATGGATTTAAATCTATACAAAACGGAGATACATTATTTGAAGTTCAGACAACCGTATCACAAAAAGATGGAACCCTATATATAACAAACATAGAGTCAGCAGATGGAGAAAAAGACTATAGATTACCTGACGTAAGAGAAGTATTTATAGGTATCATTACCGAATAAAGATAACTAGAGCATATCAATTAAGGCTTTAACGGGTAGTGTTAGTAACAGACAGTTGAAACTTATAATATACAAGGTTTGAAAAAACGGTATAGATGTAAGGCTTTAGCAGATAGGGATTGAGGGTTTTCAAGAACCAAAGGCGAACAAGTAATCGCAAAGCGAGAAAAAAACAAAAACTCCGGTTATATGCTCGGGGGATGTATAAGATTTTGTAGACAAGCTGTGTAATTTTGTAAAATTAGAAGCTTTTTTAAGTTTCTATTATGTGGAGGTTAGTTGTGATTAAAGTAGTGCCATTACCACAGGAGATAAAGATAATTTCCGACAAAACTTTTAGTTATAAAGAGTCGGGCATTTCTAAAGTGTATGACGACAGTATTAAAAGCGAAGGATATAAACTTTTAATAAATGAAGATGGAGTTACATCTATAGCAAGTACAGAAAAAGGACATTTTTATGCCTTGGTTACATTTAAACAACTTGCTGAAAATGGATCTATCCCAAATGTAGAAATTATAGATGAGCCAAAGTTTGCATATAGAGGATATATGCTAGATACTTGTAGGCATTTTTTTACTGTAGATGAAATAAAGAAACAAATTGATGCAATAAGCTACTTAAAGCTTAATGTTTTCCATTGGCATTTGACAGAAGACCAAGGCTGGAGAATTCAAATTGACAAATATCCTCTATTAACTGAAGTAGGAGCTAAAAGAAAACAAACTAGAGGAGATGGAGTTCCAGTAGAAGGTTTTTACACAAAAGAAGAAATTAAAGATGTTGTAGCGTATGCAAAGAGCAAACATATAGATGTTATGCCAGAAATTGATATACCAGGGCACTTTTCAGCAGCAATCGCAGCTTACCCTCTTTTATCTTGTGATGGGAATGGTTGTGAAGTTAAAGAAGCTTTTGGCATATTTGAAGATGTGTGTTGTGCAGGGAAGGAAACATCATATCAATTTTTGTTTGATGTGCTTGACGAGGTGTTTGAATTATTCCCATTTGAATATATTCATTTAGGTGGCGATGAGGCTTTAAGGATTAAATGGATAAATTGTCCAGATTGTCAAAAGACTATAAAGGATAATGGACTTAAAGATGAAGATGAGCTTCAAGCACATTTCATGTCGAGAGTGGCAGCATATTGCGAAAAAGCTGGCAAAAAAGTATTAAATTGGAATGATGGAATGATAGGCGAAAATGCAAGAAAAAGCATAGCAGTTCATTATTGGACACAAACTAAGAAAAGTAAAGCTGCTGCAGTTAGACATGTTGCAGGTGGTAGCAAGGGGCTAATATCGCCTTTCTTTCACTATTATCTAGATTACCCATACGGAATGACACCTCTTCGTAAAACATATAACTATAATTTCCAAAAAGATGGGTTTATAGCAGAAAATATTATAGGGTTAGAGTCACCTCTTTGGACTGAATATGTGAAAACTGTAGATAGAGTGGAGTATATGACCTATCCAAGGCTAATTGCAGTCGCAGAAAAGGCTTGGAATGATGGTGGTACTTATAAGGATTTTGTAAAGCGACTAGGTCCAATACTTTCAATATTTGATAAGTTAAATATTAAATATGCTCCCATAAAAGATTGTAACCCAAGAGGATTACTAAGGCTGAAGAGTTTATACGCTTTTGCTAAAAACTTTAAGCACCCATCTAGTAGAGAATCTATTAATCGAACCGCACAAAATAAACGCATGCTAGACGAAAAATATGGAAAATAAATGATGGTTGATTTCCATCTCTAAAAAACTTAAGAATCTTAAACTCTTAAAAGACGAAGATAAACAATTGATAATCTCATACTAACTGTGGTGTTAAACTCGCAATTGATCATATGCATTAGATTTAAAATGGATATAAATAATTTTCGATATAAAGGTTCTTTAGGTGACAATGTCGATACTTAGGTATAAAATATAAAAAATATAGTTCAGTTATTGAATTTTGTGCAAATAAGAGTAGTTAAACTAAACAGGACTACTTGAAAAAAAGGAGAATAATGGCACGCAAAGTAGAAGAAGTAGTAGAAGTAAGTAAGCAAGTAGAGTTGTGGCAAGATAAATTGCCACATATGAGCACAGAGGAAGAAATTCTTAGTAAATTAGGCACATCTTTAGAAAACGGGTTAACAGCTGATGAAGCCGTGAAAAGTTTGGAGAAGTATGGTAAAAATGCGCTGGCAGAAGGCAAGAAAAGGACCTTAATACAAAGGTTTTTTGAGCAACTAAAAGACATGATGATAATTGTGCTTTTGGTAGCATCGGCAGTGTCTGCGATATTAGCAATTGTGACTAAAACTTATACAGATTTAATTGATAGTGGGCTAATTTTACTAATAGTTATCGTCAATGCAATTATCGGAATCATTCAAGAAAGCAATGCTGAAAAAGCATTAGATGCTTTAAAAGATATGAATAAGCCTTATTCAAAAGTTATAAGAGACGGGCTGCAAATAACCGTAAAAAGCGAAGATATAGCGATTGGTGATGTTGTGGTTTTAGAAGCTGGAGATGTGGTGCCAGCCGATTTGTATCTAATAGAGAGTAAAAGTCTCAAGATTGAAGAAGCAGCTTTGACTGGCGAAAGTGTACCTAGCGAAAAGTTCGTAGGAGTGTTAGAAAACCCAGAAGCTCCGATAGGAGACCGGTCTAACCTTTGCTATAGTTCAGGAATTGTAGCATATGGTAGAGGTAAGGGTATTGTGTTTGCAACAGGCATGGATACAGAAGTTGGTAAGATTGCCCAGATGCTCGCAAATAAAGAGGAGCAAAAGACACCTTTACAAGAACAGCTTGCAAAAACCGCTAAGATTATCAGTATCGGAGTTTTAGCAATAGCTGTTGTTATTTTTATATTCAACCTCATATTTATGGCAAAAACATCGGACATTTTGCACTCAGTTATGCATTCATTTATGATTGCTGTTGCGATTGCAGTTGCTGCTATACCTGAAGGACTCCCCGCAGTTGTAACAATAGTGTTATCAATCGGTGTTAAACGAATGAGCGAAAGAAAGGCAATAGTGAGCAACTTACCTTCAGTTGAAACACTAGGTTGTTGTGAGATTATTTGCTCTGATAAAACTGGGACATTGACTTTAAATCAAATGACAGTGAAGGAGTTATATACCTCCGAAAACGGACTATATTCTGCGGACGATAAAATAGATTCAAAAGGCGCAGAGCTATTAGTAAGAGGGATGGTACTATGTAATGATACTAAAGATGTCGAAGGAACTCTCGTAGGCGACCCCACCGAAACTGCTCTTGTGGCCTACGCTAAAGATATAGATTATGAAGGAAATGAAACAATATATGAAAGGGTGAATGAACTTCCTTTTGATAGTGTTAGAAAACTTATGACCACAATCAATTTAGTTGATGGGGAAGAAATTGCTCACATAAAAGGTGCCCCCGATGTGTTAATTAAAAGATGTAAATACATTTTTGATGGAGAAGTAAGAGAAATTACTGATAAAGATGTAAATAGTATTTTAAAAGCTAATAGCGATATGGCAAGCAAAGCGTTAAGAGTACTTGCTGTTGCCGTTAAGAAAGATGATTTAGCCTTGGAAGTGGTTGAAAGCGATATGGTGTTTGTAGGGTTAGTCGGAATGATTGATCCACCAAGACCTGAAGTAAAAGACGCCGTGGCAGTGTGTAAGCGGGCTGGTATGACAGCAATTATGATTACAGGCGACCATATGGATACCGCAAAAGCAATCGCTAGCGAAATAGGGATCTTAGAAGAAGGAACCATTGCTATAACTGGCGCAGAACTCGATAAAATGAGCGATCAGGAATTTGCTGAAAAAATAGATATCATAAGGGTATATGCAAGAGTTAGTCCTGAAAATAAAGTAAGAATAGTTAAGGGATTTAAGGCTGAAGGCAAAATTGTTGCCATGACTGGAGATGGTGTTAATGATGCGCCGTCAATAAGTGAAGCTAACATTGGAATAGGCATGGGTATAACCGGGACGGATGTCAGTAAAGGCGCTGCCGATATGGTGCTTGCAGACGATAATTTTGCAACTATAGTATCAGCTGTGGAAGAAGGCAGAAAAATATATGCTAACATCAAGAAAGCAATTCAATATCTACTTAGCGCAAACATTGCTGAAGTTGTATGTCTATTTGTTGCAACGGTAATAATATCTGCAATAGTTGGACATAATGTTACAATCTTGACTCCAGTTATGATTCTTTGGATAAATTTAGTTACCGATAGTTTACCAGCTCTCGCATTAGGCACAGAAAAAGCTGAATCAGATATTATGCTCTTTCCACCGAGAAAGCCAGGAAGTAGTTTGTTTGCTGGAAAAACTGGTGTGGATATAATCATTCAAGGGACTATGCAGTCAATACTTGTGCTAGGCTCATTTATAATAGGTGAGTATGTGCTAGGTGTAGGGGTAGCAGGGCATAAAGAAGCTATGACTATGGCGTTTATAACATTATCGATGATACAACTTTTCCATTCCTACAATATGAGGTCTCAAACACATAGCTTGTTTAAAACCAACCCGTTCGAAAACAAGTTCTTAAATATTGCATTTTTAATAGGTGCTGTTTCAGTCATTGTGCCTTTAGTAATACCAGTAGTTGCAGATGTTTTATTCGATGCAGCACCACTAAACGCTGCAGAATGGGGAGTAGCCTTAGGCTTTTCTGTTATGATAATTCCACTAGTTGAAATTCAAAAAGCTATCGAAAGAGCAATAGATAAGAAAAAAGCCGAAAAATTAGGCTTGGTAATCAAATAGAATATAATACTTAAACAATACAACTGCTAAAAGTATTGTTGATTTAGGTTGCTTACTAGGAATTAGGATCGTTATACGCAACCGAGGTATGTATAGAAACCTGTCGCTTAGAGTAAACGAAGATGGAATCCTCGTCTTAAACAATATAAAGTGGCTGAAAATACGGCTGATTTAGACTACTTACTAGGAATTAGGATCGTTATACGCAACCAAGGTAGGTATATAAACCTGGCGCCTTAAAGCAAATGAAGATGGAATTACATCTCGTATAAAAAGAGGAAAATCACAGATTTAACGTTTGGAGTTTTGAGTAAACAATAAGTTTATGATGAAAGATTTTATTAGAAAAAAAATTGTTGTTCCACAAGAACTATGGAAAGATTATGATCCTAAAGCTATGGATTTAAATATCCAAGAGTTAGCTACTACCCAAAAAGATAGTTATGTATTAAGCAGATATCAAATAGATGCGATAAAAGTAGAAGATGGAATGGTCCAAGCTAGTATAAAAGTTACAACGCCAATATTTGATACAAATAAAATAATACTCCTTCTTGGTAATTATTCAGCTCCTCCAGCTACCAGTTTAGCTTTATCATTGGTAGATCAGGGATATATTGTCATCTCTCCCGATCTAACAGGGCTTTCATCTTATCCTACAAAATATCCCAAAAGTTTAGAATATTGCCTATATAACGTGGAAACCAAAGATAGGCTTGAGCATCTTGAGGACACTGCTTTTGAAAGTAATCAATATACATATTCAAAGATAGTCAAAAGGACACTTGTTTTTATTGATAAGATGTATCCAGAAAAAGAGGTTGTTTTAGTTACATTAGGTGATTCTATAGAAGTAGGGATGCAGACTGTAGGTAGTTCGGTTGAACATAATATAAAAGGAATGGCTTGCATAAATGGTTCGGGATATAAAGAATATCTAGGAACAAATAAGTTTGGGGAAGATTCAGAAATAGCCATTGACATTACGCAGGAAAGAATTGGTTGGCTTTCAGCAGTTGCAGCTGTTTCTTATGCAAGAAATATAAAAATACCTACTCTTATTGCGATAGGTTCTAATGCTGAATTTGCCGACATGGACAGGCTAATAAACTTACAAACACTTTGTGGTGAAAACGAGATATTTACCATAATCCATCCCGGCATAACTGACTATTTACCTCCAAGCGGTTATCGTAGCGTCCTTGCTTGGATTAATGCGATATTTAAAAATTTACCAATACCCACACGACCAAAAGTAGAAATTAGAGTAAATGAAGAAAATAAAGTTTATTTTGATGTTGATTGCGATCCTAGTCAGTTAATTGAAGAAGTTAGGGTTTATTATAGTTACGGAGAATATAACCACGCGCTTAGAGGTTGGCATTTTGAAAAAGCCATTTCTATTTCATATAACGAATACATAGCGTCTCCAAAGATCTATGAAGCGGATGTGCCTTTATTTACTTTTGCAGAAGTTATATATGCTAATGGACTTACCATTTCATCGTTAGTGGAATATATCGAACTAGAAGATTATGACATTGAAGGGGAAGACCAAACTAAACAAAGTAACAAATTAGTGGTTTTATACAATGTTACAGACGGAATAGGCTTGTTCAAAGAAGAGTTTGATGGAGAAGTGCTTTTGGAGAATACGTTACGTATGACAAAAATACCATCTGGCGCAAAAGGGATAACTACAGACTCTAACGCAATGAAGATTTATCCACTAGAATTAAGCTTACAAGATGTCGAGGATAAAGATTTGCAAATAGAATTATATTCGGATTTTGAAGGAAGGGTAGAAATTGTTTTACAATGTAGCATAGATAAAAAAATCGTGGAATTTACAGCTTATAAAATGCTTAAAAGTAATGAGTTTTTTACCAGCTGTCGGTTCAGTGAGCATGATTTCAAAGATAAAACAATGAAACCACTCCCATCGTGGGATTTAGTAAGGTCAATAAGAATAAAGGGGCGTAAGTTAGTAGTAGGGAACATTTTATTTATTTAAACCCAAAATATTAAATCCGATTAATTGCAAAGTTTTGATTTGAATTTGCATTTAAGTTGAATAATGGTTGTGTTAATTACAAAGTATAAACCATACTATCATTAATATAAGTATCAAAAAGCGATATATGATATAATAAGAGCTACCATGAAATACGAAGAATTTATAGAAACTGAAGAACAGCCAAAAGATAAAAGAAAAAAAATAGCAAAGCAAATTATCTTTATAGTATGCCTTATATTGATATGCGTAATAGTTGCATACATCATGTCTCGTGTTATGTTTGTAACAATAAAGGTAGATGGGGAATCGATGTATCCTACGCTAAAAGATGAAGATATGATGCTCTTATATAAAATCGGAAAGTATAAGCACGGCGATGTGGTAGTATTTGAATCTGGGATATTTAATTCATACGGAAGAGAACGTATTTTTGTTAAAAGAATAATAGGGTTGCCAGGAGACACGATAGAAATAAAAGAGTCGCCAGACGGCTCGTATAATGTGTACAGAAACGGAGAAAAGCTTGTAGAGGATTATATAACTCATCAGTTTACAAGCCCATATATGCCTGGACCAGTAGTAGTCGAAGAGGGTAAGTTTTATTATCTAGGTGACAACAGAAATAATTCAAATGATTCAGAAGATGGGAATTGGGGAGAATTAAGTAAAATTATTGGGCGCGTCATTATTAGATATCACGGCGACAATTTCTTTAATGATACAAGCATTATCCCAAGAGTTAAAAGCACTAAGTCAATGCAACTTATCTCACCTTATTTACCGAATAGAAAGTTACTGCCCGTTAATCTCATTTCGTAAATAAAAGACCTCGAGCTTTAGTCAAAACTGTTTACTTGATTAAATTATACTCACCATTTAAACCATCTCTCTGTAGATGGTTTTATAAAGTAAGCCGCTATACGCGCACTGAATAAAACAAACCTTAGAAACATAAATAATGCCAGTAGTAGGAACTCTCAATATGAACACGTTTAAGTTGCCAAAAGAGACTAAGAAAATAACAATTGATTTAGGCTACCCGATAGGAACTAGGATAGTTATATGGAATCAAGGGCGATATAGAAACATGTCCCTTAGGGTAGATAAAGACGGAAGTATATATCTAAACTCGCCATTTAGGATGCCCGAATTTGAAATTATGGGGTTTATAAAAAGAAAAGAGTCTTGGTTAAAAAAGCACATAATAGCTAGTAAAGAACGTGAATTAGGAGATGGAGTTAAGGGTAAGGAAATTCGATATTTTGGTAGGTTGCTGCCTCTAGAGCTTATAAAATCCCCATACAATAAATTAGTATTTACAAGTGAATGTGTAAAATATTATTGTACTAACTTAAGTGATAGTGAATATCGAAATAAGGTATTTTCAAAGTTATGGAAAAACAAAGCACTGGAAGTATTCACTGAAAAAACTGTAGATATTTTTAAAATACTATTTGGTAATACAAGACCAATTCCTGACATTAAGATTCGTAGGATGAAAACCATGTGGGGAAATTGCAAGCCGACGAAGAATGTAGTTACCTTTAACGAATCACTACTGAAAGCGGATGAAGAAGTCATGAATTATTTAATACTTCATGAACTTGCCCACCTAGTTTACGCACGACATGACAAGGCTTTTTATAACTTCATAGAAACATATATGCCTTCTTACCGCAAAGTAAGAACACGGTTAAAACATATAAGCATCGACCCAGTCGAAGTTTGACATTTTAATCTATAACACACTTATTCGTTTCTTCTGACACATTAGGCTTTTTAAGGCTTTATAGGCTGTGCATTTATATCACAAGTAAGAACTAGACTAGAGAACATCAGCGTTGATCTGACTGAGGTTTAATACAAGCAACGGTTGAGTTGATATAAAAATGAGATTGCGTTTTTACAATCTCATTTGTTTTGTTGATTAAATATTTGTTATAGCTTGCTATTCTGATCGCAATACAATTGCAGGGTCTTGTTTTGATGCAATCCGTGAAGGGATAAATCCTGCAATTAAACTTAGTAATGCACTAACAGCAACCATTATGACGACATGGTGCCACTGCAGTGACAGTAAATCGGCAATCCCAAATGATTTTTCAAGTGCTACACTTACTCCAATAGAAAGTATAAATGAGATGAGTGCTGCAATAAGCCCAGATAATACTCCAATCATGCCAGATTCTGCATTAAAGACATTAGAAATATCAATTTTTCTAGCACCTAGACTACGTAGTACTCCAATTTCCTTTCTTCGTTCAAGGACTGATGTGTATATAATTATCGAAATCATTATAGAAGAAACCACTAATGATATGGCTGAAAACCCTATTAGTACACCAGTTATAGTTGTTGCCATGGTTTCAACAAATCCCATAATCAAAGTTAGTTCATCACTATACTTAATGGGTTTGCCATCTATTCTTGCTTCATCAAGTATCTTTTGTATGGCTTCTTTGTCAGCAAATGATTTTGCATAAATACGTATAGATTTTGGTTCTTCGGTATTAACTCTTCCCAGGCTTGAAAAAACTTGCGCCTTGGTTGTTATGTTTCTTTTGTTTTTGTTTTCGGGATCTTTTGGATCTATATATGTGTATATAGGATCATCAGATGCGAGTTGCGCTTGCATTGCGGGGTGATTATTAACTCTATCAATTAGCATTTTAGTTAATTCGGTTCTATAGCCAATGACTCCGTTAATAGAGGTTACTTCCACACCTGGTCTTGGGCGGATTACACCGACAACTTTGACAGGTACAACGTTTTTATACACAGTGTTTCCATTTTCATCAACCATCGTTTCTTCAATAAATTCGGATGTTTGATCTGTTGGACGACGTTTATCCCATTTGCCTTCCTCGTTCTTGTAATAATAATCAGCACCCGTCGCTATTTTGTACTCCATACCAAGCAATTCGTCTATTGCAAAAGAATAGGTATCTAATCCTCTCTCTAAGTCCATAGCATCGGTAAGAGCTTCTTCATGTAAAAGTCCTAAACTAAAGAGCGAGAAGTCATTTACTTGATTTTTCTTATCAAGAACAATGACAACCTCATCATATTTTGTAGGCCACTTTGAATTATCTCCAACTAGTTCATATTGTTGTTTTATAAGATGTTCATTTGCAATCATTTCATCCCATTCAGGTATTGCAAACCCAAAGGTACCTTTATCTTTTAGTGTAGGTAAAAATGTACCAATGATTGGGAAGTTTTTAGCTAATATCTCTAAACTGTCTAAATATGGGGATAGCTTTGTATAACCATCTTCATCAGCTTTTTGTTTGGCATAGTTTGAATATATATGCATTTGGGTCTGTAAACCATATTTGACATAACCATGTTCTTCTAAAGTGTCCATGTTTTGGTCAAGATATTTTTTAACTTCAGCTAAATCATTGTCTGAGAAGATTTCGCCTGCTTGCATTTTTTCCAAAAAGGCAGTAAGGAGTTGTCTTGCATACATCACATCTTCTTTAGGATAATCTTCTCTACTAGAGTCTAGGTCCCGCATGATTTTCATTACAACTTCATAATTTAAACTTGTTTTTCCAACTCGTATAGGGTATTGAGAAAGAGCATTTTCTTCACTTTTACTAATAAATGCATTTGCTCCGGAGCTTAAGGCGAAGACTAGTAAAATACCGATTATACCAATACTGCTAGCAAATGCAGTTATAAAAGTACGTGTTTTTTTACTCATTAAGTTTCTAAAACTAAGTCCTACTGCAGTAGGTATAGACATAGATGATTTTTCAGCCTTTTGTCTCTTTTGAGTATTGACTGGCTTTTTAACAGGCTTATCCTCGCCATTCTCATTTAAAACAGTTCCATTGGCTATTTCTTGTTTTTGTTTCTTCTTTGTTGCTAAAACTTTTACAGCGCGTTTAGGAGCTTCTATTATTCTCCGAACAAAATCACCTGCTTTATGACTCTTGGTTTCTGTAATGGAGGAGGATTCAATGGTGGAGTCTTCTATTATCTCTGTACTTTCTGTGTCTGCTTTAATATCATCGTTCGACATTTCTTCAAGTTGAGTAAGCATTAGTAATTCTTCTAAAGCAGAGTGTCCATCGGAATCCTTTTTGCTATCTTCAATAGCTTCTTCTATTGAGTATGGGTTAGTATCCTCTACTAAAAGACCATCAGATAGATTTACAATACGAGTACTGTATTTTTTTGCTAACTCGGAATTGTGTGTAACCATTATGACAAGCCTATCTGAAGCAACTTCTTTTAGCAGATCAAGGACTTGTATGCCCGATTCACTATCAAGAGCTCCAGTTGGTTCATCTGCTAGAATGATTTCAGGCTCATTGATCAAAGCTCTAGCAATTGCAACTCTCTGCATTTGTCCACCAGAAAGTTGGTTGGGGCGTTTGTTTGCCTTATCTAATAAATCAACTTTTCCTAAAACTTCAAGAGCACGCTGCCTGCGTTCTGCGGGTCCAACTCCCGCAATAGTTAAAGATAATTCCACGTTCCTTACTACGGTAAGGTGGGGGATTAAATTATATGTTTGGAAAACAAACCCAATTTTTTTGTTACGGTAATTATTCCAATCTGATTCTTTAAATTCTTTAGTTGAATAGCCTTCAATAATTAAATCGCCAGATGTATATCGGTCTAGTCCACCAATAATATTTAATAGGGTGGTCTTGCCACACCCGGAAGGTCCTAAAATAGATACAAATTCATTTCTTCTAAAATTAATGTTTAGGCCTCTAAGTGCTTGAACTTGTTCAACTTCTTTTTTTCCGTAAGTTTTCGTTATGTCAAGTAGTGTAAGCATATTATCTCCTTGCAAACCCATATCATATAAAAAGCTTAGATGTTGGGCTTACTGACATGTATGGCAGTTATATTTAACTTAAAAAATATTAACAAAAAATATATTATTAGTCAAGCAAATGCAAGCACGCCTAAGGTTGAGCCTCCAGTATGAGAAGTGATTTACATATATCTAGAATGAAAGATATGGCAACAATACCATTATCTATTTGTACTCTAGTGCAATAAAGGTGCAAAACAAGCAACGTGCGCTAGGAGATGCTGTTCAACTCAAAGATGTCAACAGCCTTGGATTCGAAACCCGAAATTAAACCACTGCGGTGTGTACAAGAGATGGCTAGTAGAGAGTAGAATTATCATAATAGGTACAAATATTGTAGCTGCAGATACAAAATTGACCCAGAATGACATCTAGGTAATTTAAATTTATTTGTTATGGAATACGCTTAAAAAGTTAATCTTTATATTCTATACTCGTAAATAAAGAAAATATATTTCCACCAATTGTAAAAGAAATGTAGTCAGGTGTTGCTATACAACTTACGTTCTTTGTTAGGGAATGCATGCTTAAAATTAATCTTTATATTTTACACCTGTAAATGAGGAAAAGATATTGCCACCGGAATTTGCGGTAAAGGAAAGGTAGTAAAGTGTACCAGCATAAGCTGGGGCAGTTATAATATACTTATCATCGCGCTCTTCCCCTGAAAAAGATAATCTAAAATTGCTATTGTAAAGTCTAAAGGAACTGTTAGGTGAAAGAGAATCTTTTGTAATTGTAATCTCGATTTTCCCTGTTGCGTCTGGCGATATAACGTAGGTTTGTTCGGTAGCGCTTGGCAAAAAGGCAAAGCCACCAGCTTTATTTAAAAATCGCAAATTGTCTTGTCCGCTTATGTAATCTGAGTTTACGAAGGAATTAAACCATTCAAGAGCAACTGCTTCTTTGGTTTCAAAACTATCTTCTTTGCGTAGAGATGCAAATATTCCTATTTCAATATAATGATTCAAAAGTTGTTCGATAGTGTCATTTACGTTATTTATCACTTCATCATCATCGCTGTATGGCTCATATGAAGCAAGAGTATCCATTATGGTACCAGCAAAAATTAAATTATCAAATAGTTGTGCTGTTTCAGTAATTGCACTTTTTAAGTAAACATTGATGTCATCAGTATCTTCGTCTACCAGCGTATTTAAGTAGCGTATGACTTCGTTATAAAATGTGTTAACTTCGCTCCGATTTTCGAAGTTAGAAATTGTAGCAGTAATGTTATCGCCTAGCTTTTCAGTTATCGTATTGTATTCAAATTCCATATATGACAAATCATCTGATAACACAAATTGCTCTATGGATTTGAGTACTTGTTGATAGGAGTCGAAAGCCTCTTTTTGAGATTGTAGGTCAGGGTTTTCGCTGCTGAAAATACCATCTACTATTTCTATCATTCTATATTTCGCATGTCCTGTTAGTCCATGCGTATAGTCAAGTAAAATATCGGTGAGTTCACTTACTTCAGGTAAGGATGTTTTGATAGAGGTTAGAGCTTTTGGCATATATATCCCAAAATTTCGTCTATTAGTAATTTCTGTTTCTGAAATAGATCTTACAAGACTAGATATTAAATCAGGATTAACTGCATTGAAAATTGTTTGAGTGAGTTCGGATATAGGTTCAATTTGTAACATTTTTTCACTATCTTCTAGCCAGCCTGATAAATATTCACGCATGTTGTAGTAATCGTGATTTGGAATAAGGCACCTTAAACCATTAATTAATGTTTGTATAGCAGGGCGATTATTCTTCACCAGGTTGACTTGAGCATTTAAATAGTTAGTTTGTAAATTCACATATGTTGAAATATCCTGTTCAGTCCACGCCGCTACACTTGGTAATGTCTTTAATTTTTTAGTGAAGTTCTGTACTTGCATTTTATGGTACATCAAAGCTAAATAGTCGGTAAGCATGCTTTCTATAGCTTCGCCAATAGTTCCAGTTGCAAAAATGAATTTGGTTGGGGGAATTGTAGGGTTGTTTTTAAGAGAAATGGCTTCAGCATATCTAATGTAAGGATAAGCAATGTTTTCATAATATTTATTTGCGCAAAGTTGTTCATTATACAAATATTCCACCCAATAACTAGTGATGCCATTAGTGGTTTCAGGTGTCACGATTTTAGTCTTAGGATAGGTGTCTTGCAAGGCGTACACATAAGTTCTTAACCAGTCTAATGTATGGTTATTAACGCTAGCTCCTCCGTCCATAAAAAGATCTGCCCATCTAGAGATTGTAGGAAAGTGAATATCACTTGTATTATCTAAAACAAGAGAATTTTCTAGCATTGAAATTGCAGTGGTGACGTCTTCTTTCTCTTTAAGTAAATTATCTAAACTAGTTTTTGCATCGCCAAGCGCAGCACTAGTCACATTGACTATATTTAAAAGATAAGCAGAGTTAAAACTCCCATCTGGAGATTCTGCAGTTCCGGGTTCCAAACCGGCATTATTTAGAGCCTGAATGGCTTGATTATATCTCTCCTCGGTGATGGGTGAAGGGTATCTTAATTTGGTAATATATGAGTTTAATTCTACAAGGGATGAGTACCTATCATACAAAGGCTTATCATCTAAATTGATGCTACTTGTATACTCATTTCCTTTCAAAATAGCATCATCAAAAAGAGTTTCATCATTTACAGTTTGTTTGACTGCGTTAAAGTAAGCACCCGTGATTTCAACAAACTCCTCAATGGTTAGATTTAAATCAATATCGATTGCAGGATCAATTTCAATTGTTGGAGTTGTGTCGAATATAAATAGGTCAATTTGAGAGAGGTTTGACTTTGAAAACGCCCTTAGTTTTTCTATATTAATTTCAGTATTTTCCAGTGTATCAAAAAAGTTATTTATTATCGAAAGTCTAATAGCTTGTTCGGATAAGCTCTCAGAAGATTCAGTTAGGGAAACAGACTCTGAAAGTCCATAGTAATCAAGCATATTTTGTCTAGGATGCGACTCATCGTATTTTGGTGCAGGAGGCTCTTCATCTTTAGGAAGTTCTGGTGGGGTGACAATGACAACATTTGAAGGCGTCCTATTTTCGCCACCATTATTTTTATTGCAGGCAAATAAAGTTGTGGTAAGTAAAACCACAAGTAAAATAACTACAATAACGACCAAACTCTTATGTTTAAACATATATTCCACCAGCCATAATTAAATCGTACACATTTAATTGAGCGTATCAATAAGATAATTCATATTATAACATGCAACTTAACCACTTGCACCACTTAACTTTAATTAAAACCACTATTCAAACGCTCATTTTGCGACACGTATACACATACCTATACCGCTCTCCTACTACGACAGCAGACAAGCAACTTAAACTTTTGCTTTAAATATTCAAGCATCAAATTTACTATATTTTTTCACCTACATTCGATATGATTTTGAGTTCATTTGTTGATTTGCACATGTCTGTGTGGTACTATAAATACAACTACACGCACGCACGCGTGATGTCTTGCGTGCAAATTAAATTTAAGATAAGGCGGTCAAAGCGGTAGATTATAGCAAACTATAGCGACTGGGTTTGCAAATAGGAGTTTTTATTATGAGTTACAAGAAAAAATAACAAATATTTCAGTGGTATTTTTAGCATTCATTGCAGTTTTAGTAGTGGTATTAATTTTAGCTATAAAACCTCCTACAGTCGCAACATTGGAGGCAAATAATACTGCAAAAGTAGCCGAAGCCGCCGAAACATTTGATGGTTCCGCCCAATCTTTTATGCCTGGTCAAGTCTCGGCAGGATATCAGCCAGTTGCGGGCTCTACTGCTATTAGCAATAAAGATGGTTTACATCAACTAAGAAACGTTGGCAACAATGGTGTTAAAACAGGGAATTTCCATCTAACCCAAAACATAACTATGGATAGAAACTTTGCTCCGCTATGGATACAGGGCGGAAACAATAATTCTTGGAATGGATATTATGGAAAAGATTATTGGGGGGATAGGTTTTTTGATGGTGTGCTAGATGGCTGTGGATATACTATTACTTTTCCGTACGATAACTATAATGCTTGGGGGACAACCACAAAAGATGATGCTTGGTTTGCTGCTGGATTAATTGTGGGAATTTTAAGAGGGACGGTCAAAAATCTAAATGTAAGAATTGAAGGTACGACCGCTTGTTTTAGCGATGATGCTGCAGGCGATGGGACAGGTTTTGGAGTAATAGCGTCGAAGGCGGCCAGTAATGCGCTTATAGACAACTGTACAGTAACGATAGCATCGGGGATGTATTTACGTTTCCATTGTACAAGGAACCGTGCATCTAGTGCAGGTGGGTTTGTCGGAATTGCTGAAGGGAATTCTAAGGTTAAGAATAGTAAACTAATAGTTGAATCAGGGGCAAAGTTTGAGCTTAATAATAATACATCAAATACTACTGGAACAGATTATGACTCTTCAATAGGCGGAATTATAGGAGAAGTTAGAGATACTACGGGAAGGACGGTTGTTGAAAGCTGTTATTTGAGTGGTGCTGGGACGATTAAAGGCAATGTCAACAATGGTTCTGCCGATGTTTTTGTAGGTGGTGCAGTCGGGGTTGTTGAAGGTGGAACGGCTACAAAAGTTGACGGTTTTTATTACGATTTTACTGGTCGCTTAGAATCGATGGAAGGACCTGGTGGCGGTGAAGGGTATTGGACACCAAATGGTCATAGGGTTGCGCGGAATGCTTATGTCAGCAATCTATTTTATAGGAACGACTATGGAACCTCTGACGGGCTTGATTATCACAAGGGTAATCCAAAGGGCACTATATGGACAAATAATGATAGTTTGTATGTAACTGGAACTCCGGTTCAGGTTAGACGAGAGGCGTTTTATAACAACTATAACTCAGTTACCACTAATGTAAATACTGCTAGAATCGATAGTATATATTTCAATAGGGCTAGCTCGAGTAATTTATATGTTGTTACTTACTACAACGCTCCGTTTACTGGAACTACTGAAACTGTTGTGGGGCAAATTGGAAATAATGAAAACACCACGGGTGAGACAGGAAGGCTATTTGATCCAAATAAACCTGGCAAATTAGAAGGGTTATGCTTTATGAGAAATGCTACAGGTAAATGGCATTTCACAGATACAACGAAGAGTACCTTTACTAGTACTGGCAAAATGAACATTGTGTACAGACAAGGTCAGCTTGGAAAAGTTGTGGATACAGGTTCAGCGTCTAATAAGACTTTCATATTTGATGGAAGTGAAATGGGAGATAATGCTGTAGACTATCTCAAAAACAACCTACAAATTCAAGATAATGCCAATAATAGTCTAGAGGGCGTAGATCTGAACTTAAATAATCATGGTGTAGGTGCATGGGCGGACAGGAACCCTGAAGATGCTTCGGCAAAAGGGTATGGAGCTTCTGTACAAATTAAAAACTCATCAAATCAAATTGTGTATAATAGCGCGACTGGACTATCTACAAATGGCGGAATGATAAAACCCGGTACATACACGGCAACTTTAAGGCCATCGGGCACCCAGCAGTATATGTGTGGATTTGTGGTCATGGCGCTAAAAAATTCGTATGCAACTAATCAAACTAGTTCATCTAATAAATTTATTGCAGTTTCTGGAGATTTAAATCCCCTCCCTACTATTACATTTACTGTAAGCAAAAGGGATGTACAAGTGGAAGCGCCACAAAATTTACAGCACACTTATGGTGATGTTGCTGTTGCTATGACTCCTTCATATAACAGTGGATTGGTGTCCGGGTATGATTTAACCGTTACTTTAACTTGTGGTGCAGGATTCGGTCAGACATCTTCAGTGGGTACTTATCCTATTACTGTTGCAAGCACATCTGATCCCCAAGGAGTGTACAATGTAGTTTACACAGGACACGACTATACCGTTGTAGCTAGAAATCTAACGCTACAAGCAGATAAAATTGAAGCACTATCAAAAGTGTATGGTGAAGTGGATAATTTAGTATCTACGATAGAAACGGGGTTTAACGATGATACTTTGTCTATAAAATATTCTAGAAGCCCGGAAGGAAATAATGTAGGAACATATAACATAGTAAGTGCAGTAAAAAATGAAACAAATGATAACTATGGAAATATAACTATTGCTGCTAATGCAGGAAATGGCAAGTTTACCATAACTCAAAGGGTTGTGGGTTTAGATTGGGGTAATGCTGATTTTACATATACTGGCGGTAATCAGTTACCAACCGCTACGGCCACGAACTTAGTACCAGATGATACTTGTGGGGTTACTGTAACTGGAGCGCAAGTAAATTATAGCCCAACTCCATACACAGCAACAGCTACTTCTTTGCAGAATGGTAACTATAAACTTCCGACAGATGAAAGTATTATCAAAAAATCCTTCACAATAAAACAATATCATGTATCGCTTTCGCCAAATGTCATACAAAAAACTTACAGTTATAGTGATGCTGATAGTTTAAAAGTGACAGAACCTACGACGGTAAATGGCGAATCCATCAAAGTTATATACACTAGGGATACCAGTTCAGCAACTCCAGAAAATGTAGGATTTTACAACATTACAAATGTTCAGTTAGATCCAGCTGAAACTTCTAATAACTATACTTGTAGTTTAGCAGAAGGTGGCGGAACAAATAAATTCCAGATTGTTGCAAAAGAAGTGGGTTTAAATTGGGGTAATTGTACCTTTACATATGATGGTACCGATCAAGTTCCTGAAGCAACAGCAACAGGGTTAAAAGAGGGGGATGATTGTGATGTAACTGTAGGGGGAGCAAAAAAAGATTATAGCGCTAGTCAATATACAGCCACTGCAACTGGATTAACCAATAATAACTATAAACTGCCAGCAAATGTTACACAGAATTTTACTATTGCAAAATATACAGTAGTTATTACTCCTAGTTTGATACAAAAAGAGTATGGTGAGCCAGATGCTTCTTATCTAAACGCAACCGTACCTACCACCATACTTTCAGAAACTATAAATGTTACATACAGTAGGCATGGTGATAATACTGTGGGGAAATACGATATCTATGCAGTTACATTAAATGGGTCTTTCAATAACTATGAGTGTACCTTACTTGAAGGTTCTGGGACACAACGGTTTGAGATAATACCAAGAACTATTGGGCTTGTTTGGGGAGACACTACATTCACATATACTGGCAGTAAACAAAAGCCATCTGCAACAGCAAACAATCTCGTGGGAGCTGACACATGTTATGTTACAGTAACGGGTGAAATGACTAATGCAGGAAGTTATACAGCAACAGCTTCTTCTTTGGGTAACAACAACTATAAATTGCCAGCAGATAATACTAAAGGATTTATAATTGAGAAATTAAATGTAGCGGTTAGTCCCAAGAAAATAGATAGAATTTATGGCGACGAGTTAAATTTAACAGAAACAGTTCAAACTGGGATTTTAAGTGAAAGTATAGTTGTTAAGTACACTAAAAATGGTGAAAACATTGTTGGTACATACGATATAACCCACGTAGAATTGAATCAAACCTATGATAACTACACCTGTAGTTTGGTTGAAAATAGTGGATTAGGTATGGTGCAGATAGTAGAAAGAGAAATAGTGATATCCTGGACCAACTTAAGCCTTCCATATAATGGAAAAGCTCAGCGTCCAACTGCTACGGTTAGTAACTTAGTGATTGGCGATACTTGTAATATAACTGTTAAAACTAATCCAGAAAACGCTATTCACTATAGTAGTAATCAATACATTGCAGAAGCAAATACAATAGATAATTCTAACTATAAGTTACCAGCAGCTAAGACGCAAGGTTTCTATATTACCCAGTTTAACATAGAAGTTACTCCAAGTTATTTAACTAAAGAGTATGGTGCAACCGATGCTTTAAACGAAGTTATTCTAACTGGAGTAGAAGATGAAACCGTTACAGTTAAATACACAAGAAATGGAGGAGAAGATGTCGGTCTTTATAGTTTTGAAAGTGTACAAGTGTTAAATAACAATAACTATACGGCTGAAATTAAATCGGGTAAAGGTGCTGATATGTTTGAAATACTCCCCAAAAATATTAAAGTTTCAGCTAGAATCTTTTCAAAAACATATGGTGCAGACAATCCTGCATTTGAAGAAGAATTTAGTACGGGTGTATCAACAGAAACAATAACAGCGGTATATGAATTAGGGGCAGATGGTTTGTTAGATAACGCAGGCACATATTCATTTGTTTCTGTAAGTCAAAAAACTGAGAATAATAACTATACTGTTGAGTTTGCGTTAAATGGTGGAAAAAATAAATTCACTATTAATAAAGCAAATAAAAAAGTAACAGCTGAGCAATATCAAAAAACATATGGTGAGTCAGATCCTGAATTCTCAGACACCATAAAAGGTGCTAAAAATGAAGATATATCGATTACATATGTAAGGAATACTGGCGAAAGCTATCAAAAAGCTGGGACATATAGTTTCACCGGTATAGAGACTCTAGATACTAACCATAATATAACTTTTGACACCAATGGTGGATTAAATAAATTCACGATTAACACAAGAGCAATAACCATAACTGCTGAAACTTCTAGTAAAATTTATGGTGAGCCGGATCCAAGCTTTTCACAATCTTTTATCGGTTATTATAGTAAACCCTACACCGTTACATACAAAAGAGACACATCTTTACAAGATGTTGGGACATATAGTTTCACCGAAGTTTTAATTAGTGATTCAAGTTATACCATTTCATTTGATCCTGATGGTGGAAAAGATAAGTTTACAATTAACCAAAGGAATGTTTCGGTTGTAGCAAAGAATTTTGAAAAGATTTACGGTCAAAATGACCCAACGCTAACAGAAGTAAGAGCTGGATATTACGATACTCCATACACTATAACATATACAAGGGATACTGCGTCTCCAGGCATTAATGATGCAGGAAGTTATGATTTACTAACGCTATCGACAGATAACACTAACTATAACCTAATTTTTGACGAAAACGGTGGTAAAAATAAATTTAAGATTAACCCACTAAATCTATCAGTAGTTGCTAATAATTTCTCAAAGCCATTCGGTACCGATGATCCTATATTTGAACAAACTGTCACAGGTGGCTATGCGGAGCAGATTGTAGTTGTATTTACAAGATCTTTGATAGGCGATGTTCAAAAAGTGGGTAAATATTCCTTTGAATCAGTATCGCTTAAAGTTGAAAACAATAACTATACCACTTCATTTGCCACCAATGGAGGTGTAGAAAAATTTGAAATTACAAGGAAAAATATTTCCGATGCAGATGTAACGGTCACAGGTATTGTGTCTAAGACATACACTGGGGTACAAATTACTCAAACTTTTGAGCTCAATTGGGGAGAGACTGTAATCACAGATTATACAGTATCATATACAACGGAATATAATGTCAATGTTAATACAGGTGGAAGGATTGTGTTAACAGGAACTGGCAACTATTCTGGTGAAAGAGTTGAAACATTTGAGATTACACCTCGCGATATATCTACTTTGACTTTTACCGATGTTCAAGGAGGCACATACACAGGGGAAGCTCATACTCCCGTAAGTGCAGTAAGTTTTGGGAGTATTAACTTAATTCCTGGCACTGATTACACAAATAGTTACCTGCATAACATTAATGCAGGAGAAGCTACTTTGGTGATAACTGGTCAAGGCAACTATAACTCATCTATAAACAAAAGTTTCACCATAGCAAAAGCTGCTTTAACATACACTTGGACAAATTCTTCAAATTATACCTACAACAGAACCGGACAAGGTGCTACAGTTGAAATTTCAGGACTGCAAGGTAGTCATAGTGCAAGCCAAGGATTTTCAGTTGTGTATACTGGGAATACTTACGGTGGAACTGCATATAATTCTACTACACTCCCAACCGAAGCTGCAGCGGAGTACACTGCAACAGTTACAATAGTTGGTGGGACAGAATATACAAACAACTATGAAGTGCCAGCAAATGTCTCTAATACATTTAGTATTAACAAAGCTGATATGTTGGGCGTATATTTTGAGGGAACTACAGTAGTGTATGATGGTTCAACCAGGTATTTAAATGTTTCTAATTTAAATCAACCAGTGATAGCTACAAGTGCAAATAACGTTATTGATATAGTCCCTGCAAATGCTACAAACAATACAGGAGACCAAGCAAATATCGTATATATTAAAAACGGTGTTACGGGCATTAGTTTAGAAGGAACACAAATAAAGGCAACTTTAACATCAGTTAACTATAACGATAAAGTAATGGTTGCTACACTAGTTATACAAAGAGCAAACTCTATTATAGATATAAGATATGTTGTAAAAGATTATGTGTATAACGGCAATGAACAGGTGGTAGATTCTGGTGCTACTTTGAATCATAACGAAGCAACGCTTGTTTATTCAAATAACAGATTTAAAAATGTTCCATCTTCACTTAGTAAAGAAATAACTATATCTGTTCCACAAACCGATCATTATAACGAAGCTAGCGTAACGTTTTCAATATCCATAGCAAAGGCAAAATACAATGTTAGTGGGATTACGTTTACAGATGCGGAATTTACATATGACGGGAATAAAAAGTCAGTTACAATTGCAGGTAGTTTACCAACTGGACTGACTGTAGAATATATAAACAACGAGTACACTAATGTTGGAACTTACACGGCTACTGCTAGGGTTATAGGCGATGAAGTTAACTATGAAACGGTAGCGAATAAGATTGCAAGACTTGTTATTAAAAAGGCGTATTACAATACAAGCAGTCTAACCTTTGAAGATAAGATAGTTGATTATAACGGACAAGTTCAAACAATATTGTTAGGTGGTAATCTTCCAGAAGGTTTAACAGTTGAGTATGTCAATAACGAAAACGAAAATGCTGGGACATATGTTGTAGCTGCTAGATTTACAGGTGATTTTGAAAATCATTATGAAGTAGAAGAAATGAATGCTACACTCACAATTAAAAAAGTCGCGTATGATTTCAGTCAAATCAAATTTTTAAATCAAACTAAAGTATATAATAAGCAATCACAATCAGCAAGAATAGAAGGAGTTTTACCAGTTGGATTTGACGGTATACCAGTCACCGTTAATTATGCTGGAAATATCACTAATGTAGGAGTTAGAGAAGTAGTTGCTATGTTTAATTCAAATAGCATGAACTATACTTTACCATTTACCGAATTGACTGCGAATTTAACGATTAGTCCCCCGCCATTAACTATGGTCCCCAAAAAAGTATATACAGTTTCAGCGCCTCACATATATAGACCAATAAAATTATTACTTAACGAGCATTATACTATAGATGGTTTGTTTAGTGGAGATAACGCTGAAATTTCTCATACAGCTGAATATGCAAGTACTGAAATCGGCGAAACAACTATACATGTAAAACTTCTAGCAACTAACAACAATAATTACACTGTAGGAGATGGGACTGTAATAGTAGATTTACTTTGTGAAATTGTTGATGGCGTACAAATTGAAATAACTGGATCGGCTTTCACATTCACTGGACTTGGAATAAGCCCTGAGATATTTGTTGGTGTAGGAACTACAGAATATACCGATAATTATACCGTTAAATATTTCGATGCTTTAACTTCAGAAGAACTTAATGATTTACCAGTTAACGTAGGTGAGTACAAAGTTGTTGTCGATTACGATGATGATTTAGATAGAAAAACTCTAGAACAAAACTTTACAATAGAAAAGGCAGAGGTAGACATATCACTAGATAGCACTATACCAGGTATTTATGGTAGATTTGCAAGACATACAGCACATGCATACGGACTAATTACCGATGACTTTAAGGCACAAGCTCAAGTTTCATATTCGTATGAAGGTAGACAGCCTAAAGCAGGAACGCATTTTGCTACAGTAAAATTTGCAGGTAGCAGAAACTATTTACCAAAAACTGTCCAAATAGAGTTCACCGTTAAACCACAAGATGTAATAGTAAGAGTGTCGGGTGGTGGGAGACCAGTTACATATGATGGTAAAGCTCATACCCTTACATTTGATTACTCTTCACTTGCAACTGGAGATGAAGGATTTGTATCTGTTGATTTTGGCGATGGAGCAAGTGCGAAAAAGGATGTAGGCAGATACGAAGGAGTTTTATCTAACAATAATCCTAACTACAATGTTGTAAGATATGAAGGAAGTACTACACTAACAATCAATCCTAAAACATTAAATGTTTCAGTATATACCGAAGATGAAGGTGTGGAAAACGAAACAATTAATTGGACAATTGAGTACTCAGGGTTTATTGACGGCGAAAACGAGAGTAGCTTAACTAAGAAGCCAGTGGTAGTTAAAAATAAATATCCTTCTGGACTACATCAAGTAGTAGCCGAAGGTGGAATTGCTAAAAACTATGAATTTAGGTATTTACCTTATGCGCTAAGGGTATATGTTGGAGAAATAACCGCAAAAGACAATACAACAAACGTAACGGTTGAAGGTAGTTTTGGACCAGAAACTTACCTAGAAATATCTGATTTAGCCGGGGAAGTAGATAATACTAGCGATAATGCTGTCTTTAATGCAAGCAATGTTGTGCTGAAGGCTTACAAGGTAGAAATTAAAGCTGATGACAAAAATGAGACATACAAGGTCAAGTTTGTTGATTCAAGTATTAAGGTTAATGCATTTACAAGAGCATACTATTTGACCGAAAGTGGCGTAAAACTAGACATACCTAACTCGCAAATGGCTAACGGAGAAATAGTATTTATGACAAATGAAGCAGGAAGAATTGTAGTATATCAAAACTTCACCATACTATACATAATAGGTGGCATTCTTCTCTTATTCCTTGTGATATTTACAATATCTAGGTTAAGAAGATCAGCATCTGTTTCTTCAGCAAGAGAAAAGTATATATGGTTAAGATAACCTCGAGCTAATTCTCATAAAGTAATTACATTAGAAATGCTACTTAAATAGGTGGCATTTTTAATAAAGACAATGTCACGTAGTGCAAGATAGGATTTGCTTAAAAAAGGAGATAAGGACCCAATTAACTGTCTTAGATAGCGTAAGAAAGAATGTGGGGAAGGGAAATAGCAGTCTATCACTACATAAATGTCTCAGATAGCGCAAGCAAGGCTGGCGGACTCATAAAGGCGAACAGAGCAAGCCCCTAACGCTATATAACAGTCGTGGATAGTGCAATAAAGCCCTCTAGCCGTCTCATAAAGACAATATATCAAAATTAACACTGTATAACAGTCGCAGATAGATTAAGGCCTAGACTATATAACAATTACGCTTACAATGATTTTAAACACAGTAATTAAAAGGTGGATGGAGAAATGAAAAAAATTGATTTAAATGGAATTTGGAAACTTAAAAACTTAGATGGTGAGGAGTCTTGTGATATTTTGATGCCGTCTTGTAACTATGTAGGTCTTCATAAGGCAGGGATAATAGACGACCCAATAATAGAAGATAATGAAGGTAAATTACAGTGGATTTCAGAAAAGAGATGGGAGTTTTGTAGAGACTTTAAAATATCTGAAGAAGAGATTGCTAAAGATAATCTAATACTTGTGTTTGAGCAAATAGATACTTTAGCAACCATCTATATAAACGGCGAGCTAGTGGGTGAAACAGTAAGCGCTCACATTATATATGAGTTTGACATCAAAAGATTTGTAACTGTAGGCAAAAATAGCATTAGAATAGTGTTTGAGCCCCCTCACGATAAAATTGCTAAGTATCAAGAACAGTTTAAACTTCCAAAGCGTAGTTTAGGCATACACGGAAATCCTCATGTAAGATTTCCTCAATATCATTTCGGCTGGGACTGGGGTCCTACGTTCATTTCTTGTGGATTGACAAGAGATACATATATTTTGACATACGATAACCGTATTAGCGATTTCATTGTTACCCAAAACCATTTAGATAAAAGAGTAGAATTAAAATTTACATTAAAAGATGAAAAGGGTGATGGGGTATATAAAGGAACCGTAACTACACCTAGTAATGAAAAGTTAGAGATTAAATTTGATGGTGGTATTGGTAAATGCGCAATAGAAAATCCTGAGCTTTGGTGGTGTAGTGGGCTGGGAGATCAACCGTTATATGAAATTACAATCTCGTTATATAATCCCCAATCTGATGAAGTATTGGATGAAATAACTAAAAAGATTGGGCTAAGGACAATCGAACTGTATAGGAAAGAAGATGATTTTGGAGAAGACTTTTGTTTTATCATAAACGGTGAACGCATATTTGCAAAAGGTGCAAACTGGATCCCTTCAGATATCTTTGTTTCCAAAACTACTAAAGAAGAACTCGAGAAGATTATTTTAGATGCAAAGAAAGCTAATATGAATATGCTTAGAGTTTGGGGCGGTGGATATTATGAAACTGAAACATTTTATGATCTTTGTGATAAGTATGGGATTTTAGTATGGCAGGATTTACCATTTGCGTGTGCTGCATATGATTTATTAAGAGAGGACTTTTTGGCATCAACTATCCAAGAATTAAAAGATAATGTAAAAAGATTACGCCATAGAGCATCACTTGCAATCTGGTGCGGAAATAACGAGATGGAGTCTCTTAGTGATAGCTGGATAGAAAATAGGCAAAAACTACTAAGTGAATATGAAACATTTTTCTATGAAATAGTGCCAACTGAACTTGCTAAATTAGATACAGTTACACCATACTGGGCATCATCACCAAGTAGTGGAGTTTTTCTAAAAGGTGTAGACGATGACAGTCGTGGAGATACCCATTTATGGGCAGTATGGCACGGACTTCTAGACCCTACTTATTACAACAAAAGAAGAACAAGATTCTGTTCTGAGTTTGGAATGCAATCAATGCCAACGCTCAATGCTATTGAAATATTTTCAAAAAATGAAGGAGCTGACCTTGAAAACAAAATTATGTTAAGGCACCAAAAATGCGAACATGGGAATGCTAAAATGAAATATTATGTTAATAAAATGTTCTATGCTCCGAAAAATAAGGATGACTATGTTTATTTAACTCAATGTGTGCAAGCAGAGACAATGGAGATAGGTACACTTGGTTGGAGGTCTATGAAAGGCGAGTGTAACGGAGCACTTTATTGGCAATTAAATGATTGTTGGGGCGTTAACTCTTGGGCAAGCATTGACTATTATGGAAACTATAAAGGATTACAATATAGGGCAAGACACTTCTTTTCGCCGATAGTAGCATACCCATACTTAGATGATAAGGTTGTTAAGATAGTTTGCATTAACGATACATTATCTGACGAAAAAATCAAACTAACAATTCGTGTAGGTGATAAAAAAGATAAGTGTAAAATAATAGAGGAAGTTAAAGAGTTCGTAATTGAAAAAGGTAAGGCTGTCGTAATAAAAGAATGTCCCTTAAATAAGCTGGACTTTGGCAAAAATACATACATAATGACCATACTTGAAAAAGATGGTATTGAGATTATGAGGAGAACATATCTAAAATCAAACAGGCACCTAGAAAAAGAACCAGTTAAAATTATGGACATTAAAAAAGAAGGTGAAGTTTGCCAAATTGAACTAAACAGTCCTTGTTTTTCTAGATTTGTAGAATTAAGACTCCCTGGAGAAATAAACCCGTTTTCTGATAACTTTTTTGATATGTATCCAGGTGAAACTAGGACCATAACAATTAAAACAGACAAGACTTTAGAAGATATACAAGCTGCACTTTCAGTGAAAACCATAAATGTTATAAAACCAAGAGGAAGTAGACTTGTAGATAGACTTGAAATGATAAAGATAGCCTCCCATCCAGTTGTTCTAGCATCTTTTGTCTATCATTCACTCAAGTAGTCCAACATAATAAAAGCTTAACTTTAGTTGTTACAAATATTCTGTTTTTATAACACTCATGGCTAGTGTTTTACATCTCAGCTAGAAAGATACTGCTAGTCTCTCATTCAGTCCCTGTCTATCATTCACGCAAATGAAAGTGAATAATAAACCTTGTTTTCATACATTTAATTTCTGTATTTTCGCCTCTAGACAACTAGGTTTTAGGTAAGATATAATCAAGATGAAAAGAATATACCTTGGGAGCGGTGTATGGATGAGAATCAACCTATTTTAGACGAAGAAACCAAAGATTTAAAAGAACAAGAGCCTGAAACTACCATAACTAATGACTCTATGGATAAAATGGTGGATACGGCTGTTGGAGTAAATAAACCATCTAAGTTTAAGGTTTGGCTACAACATTACTATGCTAAGCGTGAAGCTGCAGGAAAGCCTCTTACTCCAATACAAAAGATAAAACAAAAGCAAGAGAAAAAACGAGAGTTAGAGGATGCTGAAACCGATCCTAAAAAGATAAAACGAATAAAAGCAAAAAGAGAAATTTTTCAAGCTATAAAGTATTTCATAATTGCTGGTTCTGCAGGAGCAATACAAGTTGGCACTTATGCACTGTTTCACGATGCAATGAAATTGGTGCCTTGGCTATCTCACCTCATATCGTTAATTCTATCGGTTCTTTGGAACTTTACATTTAATAGAAAATTTACCTTTAAGTCAGCAGTCAATGTGCCTAAAGCTATGGTTAAAGTTGCGTTATATTATGCAGTATTTACGCCTCTTTCTATGTTTTGGACAGGTGCTTTCACAACAGGGATTTGGGGAGTAAAAGGGTTAGGGATTCATCCTTGGGCCGTCGAAATTCCAACACTTTTAATTAATGGTATAACCGAGTTTCTATACCAAAAGTTTTTTGTTTTTAACGATGCAAAGGAAAAAGAAAAAGCAACCAAAAAGCGTCAAAAAGAAAATAGCGAAACTTGCGAGTAACTCTCTACATATTAAATTAAAACTAATAAAAAATACCAGCAATAACATTACTGGTACTTGGGTTTAACTTTTGAGTGTTAAACAACAATTTATATCATTACTAGCATTAAGCCAACTTCCGAGGCGGGATATAAATTTGTTTTAAATCGCTATATTTTTGATGGTGAGACTATCGCCTTTAGTCAGTTAAAACAAAATGCTCTATTAGTTTTCCACCTTTTAAACGAACATACTTTTTGATTGTATTTGCTACTATAACGATAAATCCTTCGACATCTCGTTTTTCAACGCTAGTATATTTTTCATATAAGCTGTCTAAAAACTTTTTGTTAGGCATAACTTGTGTCCTAGTCACTTCAGGTCTAATTCCTATGAAGTATGGGATTTCTTGGTTAGTGAAAGGAAGGGCAAAATATTCTTCGTAATACGTCAAGTTTGATAAATTAAAATCATTATCAACATTAGCTGTAGCAAACATATAATATCGTTTATCAAATTTATCTATGGAATACTTTATTGTTCCCATACCAAGCCATTCGCCACATATAGCAACTCCTTCTTGTAATGTATCTAGAAGTGTACTTTTATAAATTTTGAGCCAATTTTGTAGTCCAGAATAGCTGATTTCATTAAAGTCTTCAGGGTTTTCAATGTCAAATATCCAATTTCTAGCAGCAACATATAACTTGCCATTTAATTTGAAGATTACTAGATTTGATCCGTCTAACTTTTCGGTGATAACTACTTGGTCGCCCTCAATAGGAATGCGTACGGTTTTTGGATAAATAGATTTATTAATCATGTTTTTATTACCTCGTATAATAATGTTGTTTGAATTTAACTTAAGTAGATGTTAGCAACATTATTTATATATTCATCTTGCATCCTTCTTCTTTGAACGCTTTAGTTTAGCACTATATATTATCATAAACATTTAGTTTTGTGAAGATGTAAAAACCAAGTAATTGATTATTATAATATGTTGATTTGCTCCAAAAAAGTCAGTAAAATTGTAGTTAGTGGAGCAAATCACAAGTTATAAAAAATATAACGATTTCTCGTAGAAGATATTGGGTTAGCAACAGTTAGATAAAACATTGTATATTAACTAGGATTAAAAGAACGGTGGTAACGAGCTTTATGATAGTTTCAACAAATGGACTTAAACAGGAATTAAAAGAATACAGTAATCCCATGGCTAAGATTAGTCGAATGGTTAAAAATGGTGAAATTATTCCAGTCATTAGAGGTCTATATGTTCGGGACCAAAATGTTTCTAAAAATGTTTTAGCTGGCGTTATTTATGGACCGTCGTATGTGTCATTTGAAACAGCACTAGCACATTATGGTTTAATACCAGAGCGAGTATACAATGTTACATCTGCAACTTTTAGGAAGAGAAGAACCAAGTGCTATCGTACAAAGTTTGGAAACTTCTATTATACCGATATTCCAGCAAGAGCATATCCTTATGGTTTGCGTTACATTGCAGAACAAGATTCTGGTTACCTAATAGCAAGTCCGGAAAAGGCAATTTGCGATAAGTTATACAGTATTAGACCTTGCTATAGTCAAAAAGAATTAGAATATATTCTATTTGACAATTTACGAATAGACGAGGATATGTTTTGGTCACTAGACTTGGAGTTAATCTGTAATCTTGCAGTGCTATATAACAACACAACTCTAAAAGTTTTACGAAAACTAATTGAGAAACACATAAGAAAACAAAAGAACCTACAAGGTTAAGAACAGTGACCTGAGTTAAAAAACATATATTGTAAGTGTATTCAAATTATTATTTGTAGCGTAATAACATTTAAAAAAGAGCCAAATAAACGCATAAATCAGTTAAAAACACCTTGTCTGTCCCATTTAAAGTACATTGCTTGCTGTTTTTAATAAATATAAATTTTTGGTATTGTAATTCATTTGATACTGTGATATTGTTTAGTGCTAGAGTGTAACTTTTAGAAAGTAGCTCGTAGATAATTGTCGCTAATAATAGAGTATATTTTGCAAATTGCATCAATGTCTTATGCACAGTGGAAGTTATTGTATTGATACAATTATTGACTTATTATGTAAAAAAGTGTATCATTTTAATAACAACAAAATGAAAGAGGTAGAACATGGACTGGACTGAGAATTTAAAAGCAATGTATGGAGAAAATGAACCTATATTGTTTAAAGAGATTTATGAAGAATTAGGTGATTATACCCGTGAAAGTGCTTATAGACTGATTAGAGATGCACTAAAAAACAAAAAATTAGCGAGGTATGATAGTGGTGTCTATTATATTCCCACTTTTTCTGATATTTTCGGGATGTCGGTATTGAGTTCTGAAGATGTTTTTAGAAAAAAATATATAACTGATGGGAAAAATTATTATGGTTTCTATACCGGGAATACTATTTTAAATATTTTTGGATTATCAACACAAGTGCCAAGCACGGTGGAAATAATAACAAACAACGAATCCACAAGGGGGAGAACAGTTGATGTGATTTCGGGTCGTGCATATGTAAAAAAATCAAGAACTAATATTTCGAATGATAACTACAGACAATTGATGTTATTAGAAACTTTTAATCTAGTAGAGCCTGAAAAACAAACAAAAGAGTTTAGTGAAAATGTAATTACATATATGAAAAAAAACAAATTACTACCTAAGGATTTATTTGTCTTCGCTGAAGTGATGCCAGCAAGGGCAATAAAAAATTTTGCATCAAGTGAGGTTTTAAATGCATTTACATGAGAATACTAAATTATTCACAGAAACATTAAAAGCAGTCGAAATGGAGTCGAAGGTAGGTCAATCGATGATCGAAAAGGATTATTATGTGAGTTTATTGCTTAATGAATTATCAAAGGAAATTCCTAATTTAATTTTCAAAGGCGGAACATCTCTATCAAAGTGTTACAGTATAATAAAAAGATTTTCTGAAGATATAGATTTAACATTAAAGCAAGATTATTTAACACAGGGAAATCGAGTTAATACTAAAAGGGCTATTGTGGGAACTTGTGACAAATTGGGATTTAAAATTACTAATTTAGAGCATATTAAAAGTAAAAAAATGTTTAACAATTATAAAGTAGAATACCCTAAATCAGCAGAGGGGCGAATTGATCCTGTCATAAAAATCGATACTATTTTTTCGATAAAGTCTTTTCCTTCTGAAGAAAGACATGCGTCTAATATAATATATGAGTCACTTAAAGGGGGCAGGTATGAAAGTTTAATACAGGACTATAATTTAGAGCCGTTTCCAATACAAACTCAGACGGTAGAAAGAACATTTGTTGATAAAATATTTGCATTGTGTGATTACTATTTAGGTGAGTTTAAAGAGAGAACATCGCGACATTTATATGATTTACATAAACTATATCCGAAAATTAAGTTTGATAAAGAGTTTGAAAAATTAGTCTTTGAAACGCGTGATGCAAGACAAAATAGTCCGTTTGCAATATCTGCAAATCCAGATGTAAATATCTACGAAGTATTGTCAGAAATTGTTGACTCCAATTTTTATGAATATGATTATAATAATGTCACAAAACATCTACTCAACAAAGGCGAGGATGTGACATATGAAGACACGGTAGATACCTTGTATAAAATTAGAGATGAGGCTTTTTATATGGATAAACCATCTCCAGACATGGGCAGATAACAAGAAACTCCCACAATTATTTGTTATCAGGCGATAAAAACTGTAGAAATACAGTTTTTTCATATTGGTATTGGGTGGTTTTAATTTGAGTCTGATAGTAGTTAATGTTAGTTGTCATAGTAAGTGGGGCAGTAAACAGACCCTCGAGCGTTACGGAGGTAAGGGCAACTTTTGATAGTAAATAACACTATTATATTGTGGTTTAAATTGTGCTAAAAATTAGTTTAATGATACTATATTTATAGTTAGTAAAAAGAGAAGGTTGCATGAAACAATTTATAGCTTTACTTAAGCCAGAGAGAAAAAAAATAGTTTTAATATCGCTTCTATTACTAGTTAGTGTAGCAGCTTCTCTTGCGCTACCTACATTACTTAGTGAGATTGTTGATAAGGGCATAAATCAGGGGGATTTTGATTATGTCTGGAAAAATGCCCTTCTTATGCTAGCACTTGCTATAATCGGTGTGGTTTTAATGCTTATTGTAAATAAGCTACTTGCTGAAGTCTATGCTTCATATGGTAAGAGAATAAGGGATTTAGTTTTTCAAAAAGCAAATACGTTAACATATGAAACAGTTAATAAAATAGGCCCATCATCGCTTTTAACAAGATCCACAGAAGATGTTTGGGTAATTACTATGATGGCTAGTGTAACGATTAGTAGTATGGTGACAGTTCCAATGTTTTTGATAGGTGGAACAGTTTTAGCATTTATTAGGGACTGGTCGCTTGCAATTATTATGTTTGCTAGTGTACCGATACTTGTGGTTGTACTCATTTTAATATCTAGAAAAACTATGCCACTATGGTTAAAAAGCGATAAATATATAGACATCCAAAATGCCATAATTAAAGAAAGATTAACTGGGATTAGGGTTATTAGAGCATTTAATAAAGAAGAACATGAAATGAAACGGGCAAAAGATGCGACTAATGTTATGGCGGAAAATATTATTAAAGCTAATGTACATATGGGGCTGGTACCGCCACTCGCTGTTTTAGTTCTAAATCTCACGATAATACTCATATACACTGTTGGCGCGCACAAGATGCAACAGCCAGGGAGCGCGCTTAGTGCAGGTAATATTGTATCTGTAATTGAGTATGTAGCACTTGCTATGATGTCTATTATGAATTTAACTTTTATATTTGTAATGTTACCAAGAGTTAAGGCAAGTTATGGTCGCATAAAAGAGGTGCTAGATAGTAAGGGCATTCCTGCAAGAGTAGAAGAAGATGACATGCCATTAGAAGGAAATATTCGCTTTGAAAATGTTGAGTTTCTTTATCCTAATGCGTTAGCGCCATCAGTAACAAACCTTAACTTTGAAATAAAAAAAGGTGAAAAAGTTTCATTTATAGGTGGGACGGGCTCAGGTAAAACAACCATAATTAATTTACTTATGGGCTTTTTTAATAATACTAGTGGCAATATATATTTTGATAATCAAGACATTAGCACGATAAGTGAACATAGAAGAAGAACTAATATTTCATGTGTTTTACAAAAATCAAACATCTTTAAAGGAACCATCAAAAGTAATGTACTAATGGGCAGGAAAGATGCAAGTGATGAAGAAGTCTGCGAAGCCATTAAGACAGCTCAACTTGGAAGTTTTTTAAAAGAACATACTGAAGGGCTAGATTATGAAATACAACCTAAAGGGAGTAATTTGTCAGGTGGACAAAAGCAAAGACTAGCAATGGCAAGGGCAATTTTAAAAAATGCGCCCATATATGTTTTTGATGACAGTTTTTCATCTCTTGATTTTTTAACAGAATCTAGAATACGGAAAAAGCTAAATGAAAAATTATCAGGTAGTACTCAAATATATATTACTCAAAGAGTAGCTTCTGCTATGGGGTGTGACCAAATATTTGTGCTGGATAAGGGTGAAATAATTGCAAGAGGTAAACATAAAGATTTATTAGAAAGTTGTAAATTATACCGTGAAATATATCTATCGCAAACAGGTGGGGCTTTACTAAATGAAACGCTAACTTCAACTACTGGTAGCAATTTGAATGAATCAGTATCAAAGACAGGAGGTAGATGTGATGAATAAATCAACAAAGCCTCGTGTTAAAAAAGAAAAAGATAGAACTATTTTAAGGCTTATATTCGAAGCGAAAAAAATACGATCTGGATTGACGGTGGGTGCAGTTTTAGCTTTTTTAGTTATAGCTACCAATATGATTGCGCCAATTTTTGCAAAAGAAGTAGTCGACACTTTAAACAGATACTGGCTTATTAAAGGAACAGAACAAACTTTTGACTTGATGAAAGAAGTTATGCAACCACTCCTTTTATTACTTTCAATGTATGTAATAAAGGCGATACTATCGTATATAAAAATGCTGGTTATGAATTATACAGTAAGTAGACATTTTACAGCAAATATTCGTATACGTATGTCAGATAAGATTAAAATGTTACCAGTTAGTTATATAGATAAGACTGAACCTGGTCAAATGCTTTCGCGAATTACTTCAGACGTATCAGATATGGGAAACACCATCCACGAAATAATTGATATGTTGATAATGGGAGTTTTTCAAGTTTTAGCCATGATGGTTATGATGTTTATAATCAACTGGCAACTAGCACTTGTAGTAGTTGGGATGGTGCCGATATCTATGGCTTTAGCTGCAATAGTGGGAGGTAAAGGTTCTAGGCATTTCTCTAAAGAAAGAGAATGTGTCGAAAAATATTATGTCCAGCTTGAAGAGACGTACTCAGGATACGCTACTGTCAAAGCATATGGACTAGAGCCCGATAGGGAAAAAGCAGGTGCAGATATTACTAAAGAAATTGCAGAGTCATCTAAAAAGGGTCAGATTCTAACAGGGATGATGGTGCCAATAGTAACTTTTACAAGTAGTATCTCCTATGCGTTAATTTGTCTACTAGGTGGATATCTAGCAATCAATGGACTTTTATCACTTGGTGGGGTTATTGCCATCTTGTTATACTCTAAACAATTTACTCAACCTCTAGAACAAATAGCGCAAGGTATGGCTAGTATGCAAAGAGTTAAAGCTTCGGCTAAGAGAGTGTATGAGATGCTCGATTATGAAGAGATGGAAGTTATCACTGGAGATATGCCTAAAGAGATAGAAGGCAACGTTAAATTTGAAAATGTATACTTTAGTTATAGCGAAGATAAACCTCTTATTGAAAATCTAAATATTGACATTAAAAAGGGGCAAAAGGTAGCCATTGTTGGTCCAACGGGTGCCGGAAAAACTACTATAGTTAATTTGCTTATGCGTTTCTATGACATTCAAAGTGGGCATATTTATATAGATGGGATTGACATTAATACAGTGTCTAGAGAGAGCGTAAGAGACTTGTTTTCTATGGTGCTACAAGATACTTGGCTATTCAAAGGAACTGTGTTTGAAAATGTTAGATATGCAAAAGACGGAGCAACTTTAGAAGAAGTTATGGAGGCTTGTGATCACGCTTATGCTGATCATTTTATTAAAGCACTTCCAGACGGCTATGATACTGAACTAGATGAAGGAACTTCTAATTTATCGGGTGGACAAAAACAGCTGCTTACCATTGCAAGAGCATTTTTATCAGCTAGAGAACTTCTCATTCTTGATGAAGCAACATCTAATGTAGACACTAGAACAGAACTATTAATTCAAAAAGCTATGGATAAACTTATGAAGGATAAGACAGCTTTTGTAATAGCACATAGACTATCAACTATAGTAAACGCAGATTTGATTTTAGTTATAGATGATGGAAGTATCGTAGAAACAGGCACACATAAAACCCTCCTTGAAAAGGATGGCTTGTATGCAGAAATATACAACAGTCAGTATCTGAATAAGTGATGAAAGGTTAAAACAAAGCTCATATGGAAGACAGTCAATAGAATATAATAAACCTAGGTCTGTACAAATGAATCTCAACCTGAAAAGATAGGCTACTTGTAGAAGTATATAATAGTCAATATCTAAATAAGTGATGACAAAGTAAAATGAACTAATATAGAGGAAGGCCATTAAAAGATAATAAACCCCGTCCAGACGAACGAAATTCAACCTGAAAAGTAGGCGCCTGCGAGAATAAATAGCAAGCAGTCAATATATGAAAAAGATAATAAAAGTGCTTATTGTGTTATCATAGATGCATAATGATAAAGAGAATGTAAGGTAAAAATGAGAAGAAAAGAAGTAATTAAAGATTATAAACTAGAGCCAAGCGAAGATACTAAAGGCAAAATCAAAACAAAGGCTGTATATATCGGTGAAAAGTATGCAATCACAGCCGATAAGCATTTACTTAACCAATATAGATTTGCACTCATTATAATTTCACTAATTCTTTTTGCTATAGTTTTAGCGCCACTAATTTTTGATATGAAATCCACATATTCTTGGTATGTAGTTATGTCAGGACTAGTAGTTTTGCTTCTCATAATAGTCAGTGCCATTAAGAGAAGTAGCATATTTTCTAAAAAAGAGATTTTAACTCGTAAAGAGTTTTTCGATATTAAAGCAGCAAAGGAATCTTTGTCACTAGGTAAATTAGTAATGCTATGTATTCACATCATATGTAAAATTATTTTTATTTCAGTTGAAAGTAAGACTGAATTTTTAACTCTAGAACTAGTAGGGCTTTTTCTAACTACAGTCGCTATTACCTTAAGTATCGTTGAATATGTCCTTTTACAGCAAATCACACTAGTAAAAGTAGGAGATGCAGAAGAAGATAAAAGTAGCGAAGATTTAGATTCGGTTAAACCAGAAGATAATGGTAACAAGGATTTAAACTTGGTCCAGCCTGAAGATAATGATGGCAAAGAAAAATAAGCAACAGTTAATTTTTTAAGGCAAACTTTTGCTAATCAAGACAAATCAAGATTTGATAAACTCAAACGACATTGGTTACAAATAGCAAGTGTAAGTTATCATAGTAAGTGCACGGTGAATAGACGCTAGGCGTTATAAGATAAGTGTTGGTTGTCATAGTACGGAGGACGACAAATAGGTACTTGGTCGTTGCAAATGGTGGCGATAGTAAAAAACTCCGCTCTTTACACACTCTTGTTTAAGTGGTAGTATAATCGTAATGGGTCGGTGATTTAGGTTTAATGTGTCATATGTTATAGAATGCACAGGTATTCTACTATGTATGGTTCAAACCTAGAAGATGCATTCATTTGGTTATGACTAGGAGAGCTCAGTGAATAAAAATTTTATAAAAATCATACAGAAAAAATTAGTTAAAGCTGGCTATGGGCAAATTGTTGTAAAGTATGAAAATGGTGCAACGGTGCTTGAAGGCGAGCTTTTATCATATGAAGATATTTTAAAGTGTGGTCAACTTGCAATTTCCAAAAAATCTAGAGGTGTTGTAAATAACATTAAACTAAAAGGTTATACCCCAAAACCTATGCGTATCCCCAGTTTTAAAGATAATAAGTATGAGGGGAAAACTCCTGATGTACTAATTATTGGGGGCGGGATAGTAGGGTGCGCAATAGCTAGAGAACTAAGTAAATATGAGCTAGATGTAATGCTTGTAGAAAAAGAATCCGATGTTGCAATGGCTCAATCTTCTAGAAACGATGGTGAAATCCATCCTGGTATTGATTTAAAATCTTCAAGCATCAAAGTTAAATACAATGTAGCTGGCAATAAGATGTACGACCAGTTAAGTAAGGATTTAGGTCTTGAGTTTGATAGGTGTGGGCAAACTGTGTTATTTACCACAAAGTTTCAAAAACTATTATTACCCTTCATCAAGTTGAGAGGTAAACTTAATGATATTCCAATTGAAGGTTTAACAAATGATGAGATTAAAGAAATAGCTCCAAATGTAGGGTATAACTATGGAGGTTTTGCCTGTCCATCGGCAGGAATAATTTGTCCCTACCAAACAACAATAGCCTTTGCTGAATCAGCAGCAATTAACGGAGTGGAAATTGCCTTAAACTGCGCAGTTACTGGAATTGTCAGTGATGGTACATACATAAAAGCAGTGAAGACAACGAGGGGGACCATATTTCCTAAAGTTGTAATTAATGCAGCTGGTGTGTTTAGCGATACCATTGCAGAATGGGCAGGAGATAGATTTTTTACTATTCATCCAAGAAAAGGTGTAGAAATAATAATGGATAAAAAAGCCAATCAAGATTCTCGCCTTACAAAATCTGTTATCGGAATAATGGTTAAAAAAGGCTCAAAAACTAAAGGTGGAGGAATACTTCCTACCATAGATAAAAATACCCTTCTTGGACCAAACGCAACAGAGATAATAGATAAAGAAGATGAAAAAACCTCTCGTGAGGACATAGATGAAATTTGGGCAAAACAATCCACTACAGTACCAAGTCTAAAAAGACAGGATATAATCACATATTTTGCAGGGACTAGAGCTCCTTCATATGAAGAAGAATTCATAATTGAAAAGAACAAAAAAGTGCGTAATTTTGTACAAGCTGCTGCAATACAGTCTCCAGGGATTACTGCAGCTCCAGCTATTGCTGTAGAGATAGCAAATTTAGTAATTCAAGCAATGTATGAAAATGAAAATATAGTAGTTAAACCAAATACTTCGTTTGTCGCTACAAGAAAACCTATTCCCAAGGTTAGTGAAATGACAGTTGAAGAAAGAGATGAGTTAATTAAGAAAAACCCCGATTATGGTGAAATTGTCTGTCGTTGTGAAGAGATATCAAAAGGTGAAATAATAGATGTACTTAGGTCTCCAATAGTAGTTCCTCAAATAGATGCAATAAAGAGGAGAGTACGTCCCGGGATGGGCAGATGCCAAGGAGGTTTTTGCTCTCCACTAGTAGCTGAAATAATCTCAAAAGAATGTAATATACCCCTTGTGGATATAACAAAGAAAGGCTCAACAAGTAAGTTATTTGTTGGTAAAACAAAGTAAAATTAAGCGTTTAGGTTGCGCGATATATAGTCAATATAGGTGACATAAAACATAAGTTAAGGATACTAAATGGCAAGAGAAATAATTAAATATGATGTAATAATTATCGGAGCTGGACCAGCGGGACTCGCTGCGGCTGAAGCTGTAGATGAAAAATACTCAGTGCTACTCATTGAAAGAGAAGCGCGTGCAGGGGGCATACTCAAACAATGTATTCACGATGGGTTTGGGCTTGTAAGGTTTAAGGAAAAGCTATCAGGTCCAGAATATGCAGAAAGGTATATTCAAATGGTTTTTCAAAAGCCAAATATAAAACTTGAGACCCTAACTTTTGTCATTAAAGTTGAAAAGATAAAAGATCAATATGTAGTAACAACTACATCAAAGCTTGGGATAAAAACTTATGCAGCTAAAAGGTTAATACTTGCAAATGGTTGCAGAGAAAGAACTGCAAGGCAAGTCAATATTCACGGGGATAGACCAGCTGGGGTAATGACAGCAGGTAATGCTCAGAACTTTGTAAATTTAATGGGACTTATGCCCACCAAGAGATGTGTCATCTTAGGAAGTGGTGATATTGGCTTAATTATGGCAAGAAGGCTAAAGTTAGAAGGTGCAGATGTAATAGGCGTATATGAAGCAAAATCTACACCTAGTGGACTTTCTAGAAACATTCAACAGTGCTTAATTGACTTTGATATACCTCTTCATCTTTCAAAAACAGTGACTAGAGTGTTTGGAAATAGAAGGGTTGAAGAGGTGGAGATATCCTCAGTAGATGATAAGATGAATCCGATAAAAGGAACTGAAGAATATATCAAGTGTGATGCACTAATTGTTTCCGTTGGTTTAATACCCGAAAACGAAATTGCAGAAAGTTTAGATATATTGATAGACAAAAGAACAAAAGGGCCATTTGTAGATCAAAACATGATGACATTAACAGATGGGATATATAGTGTAGGCAATGCGTTACATGTGCACGACCTGGTTGATTATGTCAGTGAAGTTTCAGAAATTGCTGGTAAAAATATAGGCAGTGAAAACAAAAGGGAATTAATAGAAGTAGGTTCTAAAGGGTGCATGTACCTGGTGCCACAATACATAGATATAAATTCTCTAAAAGAAAAGACTACATTCTTTTTTAGAGCAAGTACAGATATGCTGAAAGCAAAAGTAGTAGTTACTGTAAACGGAGGGGAAGTATTTACTAAAAAATATATTGCTTTAAGACCTCCAGAGATGGAAAAAATCTCAGTACCATTAAAGTTAGAAAAAGGAGATCAGGTAGAAGTTTTACTATTTGCTGAAAATGTAGAAGCATGTCCAACTAGCGATAAATAAGGCAAACAACAACGGTTGAGATACAAACAGCGTTGGATAGTTGCAAACAACTATAAATAAGGCACAAATAGCGATGGTTAGTTACGAATAATTATAGATAAGGCACTAATAGTGATAGATAAAGCTCAAACGACGCACCAATCAACCGATATATAGCAAAACCAGTCATTAAAATCGAGTGAAAATAAATTTAGGAAGGATGAAATGAATTTAACTTGTATAGAATGTCCAAAGGGATGTTTTTTAACAATTGAAATTAAAGATTCTGAAGTCATAGTTGAAGGAAACGATTGCTTAAGGGGCAAGAGATTTGGTGAAAAAGAAGTCACAAATCCCACCAGGACTATAGCAACTACTGTAAAGACTATTTTCCCTGAGTTGCCAGTGGTTTCAGTTAGAACGGCGACGGAAATTCCTAAAGGAGACATCTTTAAAGTTATGGAAGAAATAAACAAAGTGGTGATTGATAAAGTGTATCCAATAGGGACAACATTAATATCAAATGTTTGTGGGACAGGTGCTGACATAATAACGACGTCTGACATGACTAGAATAATAACCGATAAAGAAATGTAGTTTGTGAAAAATATAATATGCCATGGGCAATAGGTGCCCATATTTGCCGAATTACTAATTAAGGGAAGGTAAAGCAAAAACAAACAAAGAGTCAAAAAATAGATGCGCGCGAGTAGACCAATGTATATCGATAGGAGAAAGTAAATGGAAAAGTTAATGTTAACATTTGATTGTGGGACGCAGAGCACGAGAGCCATGTTATACAACGATAAAGGTGACCTTGTAGCAAAAGTCAGAGAACCATTTGAAGCATACTTTTCTAAGTATGAAGGTTGGGCAGAACAAGAGCCCGAACTATACTGGGAGAAATTCTGTTCGGCGTCCAAAAAACTAAAGGAAGAAAACGAAGATAAATGGGAAAACATTGCTGCGGTTTGTGTCACTACCATGAGGGATGTGGGTATATGCCTAGATAAAGATAGAAAGCCACTTAGACCTTGTATTATCTGGCTAGATAGAAGAAAAGCCGAATGCCCTGACAAGACCCCCCTTTTTACATCTGCAGTGTTAAAACTCTTAGGAATGAAAAGGGTGTATGAAGAAAATCGGAAAGAGGCAAGATATAACTGGATAAAAGAAAACGAACCAGAAATATGGGCATTAACAGATAAGTATGTAATGTACTCCACGTACCTAAATTATATGCTGACTGGGAACTTGGTAGATAGTATAGCTTCAACTATTGGGCACGTTCCAATGAATTATAAAAAAAGAAAATGGACGGACCCAAAAGCTACAATGTTTGTACCTTTCAAATTAGAACAAAGTAAACTCTATGATATTGTGCCAGCAGGTAGTGTAATTGGTAATATTACAAAAGAGGCATCTCTCCTTACCGGAATACCTGAAGGTCTTCCACTTGTTGCAGGTGGCTCTGATAAGGGCTGTGAAACCTTAGGAGTTGGTGCAATTGATGAAGACGTAGCTTCAATATCGTTTGGCACAACTGCGACTATTCAAATTTCTAGTAAAAAATACATAGAGTCATCACCGTTTGTTCCTGCATATCCAGCAGTACATAAGGATAGATATAATCCTGAAATAATGATATTTAGAGGATATTGGACATTAACTTGGTTTGTGGAAGAGTTTGTTAAACGTTTTTATCCTGACAAGATATGTCCAGTTTCAGAAAAGAAATTGGATGAACTAGTTAAAGAAATCGAACCTGGATGTGAAGGGCTATATGTAGAACCGTACTGGTCGCCATCAATCAGAAGACCAGAAGCTAGAGGTGCTATGATAGGATTCAATGAAAGGCATACAACGCTTCATGTGTATAGGGCAATAATTGAAGGAATCAATTTTTCCTTACTTGCTGGAAAAAACAAATTAGAGAAAAAATCGGGTATTCCCATCAATAGAGTGATGGTCTCTGGTGGAGGTGCACAATCCAATCTAGTATGTCAGATAACGGCAGATATTTTCGGACTACCTATCCAAAGGGTACAAACATATGAAACAAGTGGCTTAGGTGCTGCAATATGTGGATTTGTAGGGATAGGTCACTATCCATCATATGAAACTGCAGTTAGAAAGATGGTTCACGTGAGTAAAGAATATCTACCTAACCCTGAAGTCCATGAAAAATACAAAGCAATATTTGATGAAGTATATATGATAAGCTACCCAAGACTAAAGCCCATCTTCAAAAATATCGAAAAAGTAAGAAGAAAACACTTTGGCGCAGACTAGCACAAATAAAGAACAACAATGGATTTAGAAAAGCTAGAAAAAAAATGAAATCAAACTAAATAATCAACTAGAATAAATATATAGCTTAAGCCAGTAAAGTTTACGGTTAAATGACGATGACATTATGAATTTAATCAAACTACATAATTAAATGAATCAAACATACATAAGAAGTCGAAGTTTGCCATATGCTGGTTAAAAGACAATTACAATATTACGAGGAGGAATTTAAATGACAAAAGTAAAACCATTAAAACCGTGGTTACCTAAACCGCAAAATGAAGTACCACTAAAAGAATACAAAGGGTATCAACCACCGTGGATTGTTGAAACTCCAGAAAAATCATATAGAAGTCTCTTTAAGTGGGGACATCCAGATGCAGCAAAAGCACCCAGAGAATCGTTATACAAAATGATAAAGAAAAGCTTTGGTATGACTGATGAAGATTTCAAAACTCCAATATTTGCAGGGCTTGAAAAGGTAGAAGTTGACTCTCCAATCACTCTCACAAAGGAACAAATTAAAAAATTTGAAGATGTAGTTGGAAAAGAGTTTGTAAGCCAAGATCCATTTACGAGAGCTAGTGTAGCGTATGGAAAAACTATGCTAGACATATTAAGGCTTAGAAATAAAATCATTGAAAACGTACCAGATCTTGTAATATATCCAGATACTACAGAACATATTGAAAAAATTGTGGCAATTTGTAAAGAGGATAAAATTCCAATATATGTTTACGGAGGTGGCTCATCAGTTACTAGAGGTGTGGAACCTATGAGAAAAGGTGCGATAACTCTAGACATGAGAAAGAGGTTTAATAAAGTTATAGAATTCAATGAGACTAACCATTCAATTACAGTGCAAGCTGGAATGATGGGCCCAGATTTAGAACACGTTTTAAACAATGCCCCTGAACTTTATGGTGCAAAAAGAAGATATACCTGTGGGCATTTTCCACAATCATTTGAATACAGTTCAGTTGGTGGTTGGGTAGTAACGAGAGGGGCGGGGCAAAACTCTACATACTATGGAAAAATTGAGCATATAGTTTTAGGACAAGAATATGTAACGCCCATAGGAAACATTAAAACTGATACTTATCCAGCAAAGGCAACAGGTCCAGACATCAATCAAATAATGATAGGTGGAGAGGGCGCATTTGGAATTTTAACAAATGTAACCTTAAAGATATTCAGAGCGATGCCAGAAAACCATTATAAATTCAGTTTCATATTCAAAGACTTTGAAAGTGGAGTGGCGGCAGCAAAAGAAATTATGCAAGCAGAATTTGGTTTTCCTTCAGTGTTTAGATTATCAGACCCTGAAGAAAGTAACATAATGCTACAAATGTATGGAATCGACCATGACACTCCAGCTGATAAAATCTTAAGAGCTTTAGGATACGAAGAAAATAAACGCTGTATCTTTTTAGGATTTACAGATGGTGAAAAGAATTTCTGTAAAAACATGCATAAGCAAGTGAAGAAGATTTGCAAAAAACATGGTGGATTTTATTTAACTAAATATGTTACACAAGGCTGGGAACATGGAAGATTTTCTGATCCATATATGAGAGATAATCTTCAAGATTTTGGTGTAATGATAGAAACTATGGAATGTTCAGTTAATTGGGATAATATGTTAGAAGTACATCAGTTTGTACGGAAATATTGTAAATCCCGTCCTAACACATTCTGCATGACTCACTTATCACATGCATATCCACAGGGTGCAAATCTTTACTTCATATTCATAGCAAAAATGACAGATATAGACGAGTTTGTAAGTTATCATAGGGGTATACTAGATCATATTCAAGCGTCTGGCGCTGCAATGTCTCACCATCACGGAATAGGCAAACTATTTGCTCCCTGGCTTGAAGGACAAATTGGTTCCAACCAATTAGATATATTTAAAGCACTTAAAAACCACTTTGACCCCGATAACATTATGAACCCAGGCGGAACACTCGGACTTGATCTTCCCGAATCAGAAAAAGTCTTCAAACGCCCCAAGTGGTAAAAGGAAAGTAAAACTTGCCGTTAATGTATAATCGTGAAGGAACACTCGGTATAGATTTCACCGAATAAGAAAGTCTCCAAGTGTCCTAAATAAATTGTAAATGGAAAGTATAAACAGCGTGTAAATATGCATATATCACGTTAAATAGTGACTTAATCGTATTTTATTGCATATTTTTGGATATTATCCATTAGATGCGCCGAATAACGACATTGTTTGCAAGAAAATGTTGTTTGACATGTATAAATTGTTATTGTAAAATAATAAGTATATGAAAAATTCCGTGTAAAATAAGAATACACTGCACGGAAATAAAAAATAGGAGGAAAAAAAGAGATGAAGAAATTAAGAGTTCTTTTGCCGATAGTGTTAATTTTCACATTGATTTTGACACTGACAGCATTCGCGTGTAAGCCGAAGCCTGAAGAACCTGCTCCAGTCGAGCCGAACGCTTTGGATGAGGTTGTCACAAAAGACGCACCTGCCATAGCTTATCCAGAATATTCTGGTGGTAACACGCTAGTTGTAGGCTATAGTTATTTCAGTAACAAATTCAGCCCATTCTTCTCGAAAACTGCATACGATGCTGATGTGGCAGGAATGACGCAAGTTGGTTTAATATCAACCGACAGAGTTGGTGCCGTAGTTATGAATGGTATTGAAGGCGAGACAAGAGCTTACAATGGTAAGGATTATGTCTACAAGGGAATTGCTAATGTTAAAGTAACCCAAACAACAGAAGGTCCAGTTTATTACGATTTTGAAATTCGTGATGACTTATTCTTTAGTGATGGTGTGCATTTAACAATAGACGACGTAATATTTACCATGTATGTGTTATCTGACCCAACATACGATGGAAGCTCAAGTTTCTATGCGTTACCAATTAAAGGGATGAATGATTACAGAACTGGTGTTACTAGCGATGTCTATGATACATTCGCAGCAAAGGCAGACGCAATACTAGCTGCAGGAAAAGATGGTGAAGTAACAGATGCATTTACCGCAGAACAAAGAGATGTATTTTTCGGTACAGCATTTGAAACAGCAGGAATTAAGTTTACACAAGAAATAGTTGACTATGTGTTCAGTAAATATAACAGCGCACCTTATGCGCCATACATGGGACCGTTGACCGTACAAAGCATTTCAGGAAATGAAGGGCTACAAATGGCATATGGTATGAGAATGTGGGACTTCGGTGGTTGGACATACAAATATCCAGAAGCAGAAGATGGCACATATGGAAAAATTGATGATGAAATCGTAACACTATATGTGGCAGATGCAACCGCAGAAAAACCAGCTTTTACCGTAGCTGATGTAAAATATGTCAAAGCAAAAGCTGAAACTGCAAGCGCCGATCTCGTTTATATCTCAGAGGAAGATGAAGAAGGTGAGGTTACCGCAGTAGCCGCATATGCTGGAACTAGATTTGGCAGAGAGTTTGACGGTGGCTTCAAAGATAGCATGGGCACCGTATTTAATTTGGATACAGAATTCCCAACCATTGATACTTATTGGGCAAACATAAAAAATGCTTATGGGTATGATGTTGCGGAAATACAAAAAGAGTCTGCTGGTGCAGATTTCGCATCACTAATCAAGAATGAATTCATCAGAACAGAAGGTCCAAAAGCTATGACTGGTGGTGCAGTTATGAATATTGCTGGTATTCAAAAGACTGGTAATTATACAATGAGAATTGAAATGACCAAGTTTGATGCTCCTGCAATTTATCAATTAGGCGTAAGCGTAACTCCTCTCCACTATTATGGAAGCAGAGCCGCATACAAATATTCAGAAAATAAGTTTGGATTTACAAAAGGTGATCTTTCTAGCGTAAGAGCCAAGACAACTGCCCCAATGGGAGCAGGTCCATATAAATATGTGGAGTTTGAGCAAGGTGTTGTAAGATTTGAAAGAAACGGATACTATTTCAAGGGTTGTCCAAAAATAACAACAATGCTATTCAAAGAAACTGCAGATGCTGACAAAGTGTCTGGAACAATAGCATCGACATTTGATGTAACTGATCCAAGCATTAACTCTGCAGCAGTTACCCAAATCCAACAAGCTAACAACATTAATGTAGAAGAAAATCCATTAGAAATGTCAGGAGCTAAAATTTATACAAGCTTGGTAGACAATTTAGGATATGGCTACATTGGAATTAACGCTGACAATGTTAAAGTTGGCGATGTAAAAGATTCAGATGCTTCTAAGAATATGAGAAAGGCATTTGCAACAATATTTGCAGTAGGGCGTGAGCCAGCTATTAACTCATATTATGGACCGAGAGCAACTGTTATTAACTACCCAATTTCAAATACATCTTGGGCTGCACCTCAACCAACTGACGAAGGTTATGCACTTGCATTCTCAGTCGATGTTGATGGGAAAGCAATATTTACAGCTGAGATGAATCAACAGGCAAGAGAAGCGGCAGCAAAAACAGCAGCAATTGGCTTCCTAAAGGCCGCAGGATTTACATTTGATGAAGCAACTGGGAAATTTACAGCAGCTCCAGCTGGTGCGAAACTAAAATATGAAATAATTGTACCTGGCGATGGAAAAGGAGATCACCCAGCATTTGCAATAATTACAAAAGCAGAAGAGATTCTAGCGTCCATTGGCATTACATTAGATATTAATGACCCAGCCGATTCTAACCGGCTTTGGAAGGCTCTAGAAGCTCATACACAAGAGATGTGGACAGCTGCCTGGGGCTCAACAGTAGATCCAGACATGTATCAGGTCTACCATAGTTCTAATGTTGTTGGTTTAGAAGGCAGTACTGAAAGCAATCACTATGGAATTCAAGATACTCATTTAGACGACTTGATTATGGCTGCAAGAGAAAGCGCAGACCAAGCTTACAGAAAGGGCGTTTATAAAGAGTGCCTCGACACCATAATTGATTGGGGCGTAGAAATACCTACGTATCAAAGAAAGAATGCAGTTATTTTCAACAATGAAAGAGTAGATATAAATAGCATTACACCAGATATTACAACATTCTGGGGATGGATGAACGATATCGAAGGCATTGAAATGAAAGTAGTGGCATAATTACTTTATGTAGCTTGTTCAATTGGGAGGGACTCGCAAGAGTCTCTCCCTTAAATGTGCTTAAGGATAGCACACTTTACAACATTAATGTGCAAGTTATGTGATTCTGAGAATTGTCAGAATCTATTATTTTTATTCTTTAATTAAATACAACATAAGGAAAAAGAGATGCTAAAGTTTATAGTGAAAAGGTTAATGATAAGTGCGGTTATTTTATTTTTTGTCATGCTAGTGATTTACACACTTATGCATTCTCTTCCCACAAGTTATGTGGAACAAATGGCCAGAGAACTGGCCACAAAGCCAGGTAGCCAAAAAAGCGCATCTCAATGGCTTGTAGAGCTGAATGCGCAATATGGAATGGACAAAGGAATTTTAGAAGGTTTTTTTGTTTGGCTTAAAGCTGCCTTAAGGGGAGAATTTGGTGATAGTTGGTACTATAACATTCCAGTATTAGAGCAGTTTAACAAAGTTATTTGGAATAGTTTTTATTTAGGAATTGCAGTATTTATTTTAGAAATAGCTATCGCAATACCATTAGGTGTATCAGCTGCAAGAAAACAATACAGTGTAACTGATTATACGGTAACAGTCATTGCGTTGGTTGGAATTTCGCTACCTACATTTTTTATTGCAACCATATTAAAACTAATTTTTTCGGTGAAACTGGGGTGGTTTGATATTAGTGGTATGCGTGGGCGCAACTACCACAATTTAAACGATGTTCAAAAGTTTTTTGATGTAGCCAAGCACTATGTTTTACCTATTATGACATTGACAATAATAAGCATTGGTGGTCTAATGCGTTATACACGTACAAATATGTTGGAGGTATTAAATTCTGATTATATTCGTACTGCAAGGGCAAAAGGGCTCCCTGAGAGGAAGGTAATAAACCACCATGCTTTTAGAAATACATTAATTCCACTCGTTACTATTTTAGGTGGTTCGTTGCCAGGATTGTTTTCTGGAGCGCTAATAACAGAAACACTTTTTGCATTGGAAGGGATTGGGTATACATCATACCATGCAATGATTGCTGGTGATATCCCGTTTACAATGTTTTATCTCTCGTTTATGGCGATATTAACACTACTTGGAAATCTTATTAGTGATGTACTATACGCAGTGGTAGATCCTAGAGTACGGATAGCTTAAAAGGTGCAGTTATGAAAATGGATATGAGTAAACAAGAAAATATTAAAGAAGAAAATCTTAACGATATTAATAAGGTTAATAATGCACCTGAAATGGATGAGTTGCCACCAGGCGACTATCCACAGCAAGCATTAGATGATACGAGACGTGTTAAGATTTTGTCACCAAGTCTTTTGGTTGCTAAGAGATTTTTTAGAAACAAGTTAGCTATTGTAGGATTAATACTG
>DAONQC010000005.1:3990-55985 GCA_035409945.1 Clostridia bacterium | reverse complement strand
TTATGTTTGCTTTTTGTTTTTTAGGGGGTTGGATTATACCATATAGCCAAAAGCAAGTCTTCTATAAGTACGGAAAAATATTATTTGATTATGGGACAGCGACTGAGAGAGTTTCATACGAAAACTATTATTTGGGAGATGATAAAGCGGTACATTATTCTGTCAAACACAGGATGAATACTTATATAACACAGATGAATGATGAATCTAAAGATATCTTATTAGTCGCAGATACTTCAGAAGATAAAAATGAATATACAGTAAAACGATGCGCAAATGATATCTTTTTGCTTCAAAATGAAACAATTGAGGAGGTGGCAATATACTCTAATGTAGAATTTTTTGGTAGCTACAATAGTTTTACAAACCAGCTCGAAATAAATAATGTAATTGAAAATGAAGATGCGTTTAAGGATTCAGTTTTTGATAGTATACAGGATAACTCGATGACTTTTGTGTATTCTAGCAGTACATATATAGTTACAGCAGGTTTAAAGAACGAGTATAAGGTGTACCAAAAACTGCCAGATGGCATATTTACATACAAAAGCGGAGTAATTGGTGCTGATTTTGAAACTGCAGTAAAAGGAAATCTTGATAGTGCTACATTTTCACTTGGGGAAAGAAATTTTTTGATTGATAAAAAAGGGATGGGCACATATGAAATATCAGAAAATAAAGGAGTTCAAGTGTCTCTATATTCAAGCAGGTATGTTTTTGATAAGTATAATGTAGAAGGTCCCGATGTTCCCAGTGATTTTAAGTTGGCAGCACTTACCGCAATGGCTAATAATACTCCTGCTTTTACAGTAGCAGACAAAAATTATACGGTAGGTAAGGATGCAGATGATGGTAATATTGTTATTTCCGAGATTATAAGTGGAGTGCCAGTTGAGTATGTAAAAGCAAGTACATTTGTTGTTAGACGTTATAATGGCGAAGATTCACTATCACAAGGGTTTAAAGAACAAGTTAATACAAAGGTAAAGGAAATGGATGAAAGCGGCACTATAACGTCCGATTTTATATACTATACAGAGTTGTTGGATGAAGCAGGAAATCCTCAAGTAGATGAAAATGGAGAGCCTATAAGAGGAGAAGCGAACTTTTCTATTGAAAGAAAGTTAGATAGTTTTGTTCTTAGAAACTTTCAGGAAAAATATTTAATTGACATATATAGCCCTCCATCTTCAACGCATCTTTTAGGCACAGATGCCAATGGTATGGATGTACTAACTAGAATGATGTACGGTGGAAGAATTTCTCTAATGATTGGTTTCGTTGTTATTTTCCTATCTATGTTTATAGGAGTAACGCTTGGTGGTATTGCTGGTTATTTTGGCAAATGGGTTGATAATCTCATAATGAGAATAGTTGATGTTTTTTATTGCATACCTTCTATGCCTATCCTTATTATCTTAGGTGCTTTGTTTGATGCGTTAAAATTAGAGCCACTAACAAGAATAATGTATTTGATGGTCATACTGGGCGTTCTTGGTTGGGCAGGTATTGCAAGGCTTGTAAGGGGACAGATTTTGTCACTTAGAGAACAAGAATTTATGCTTGCTACTGAAGCTACCGGTTTAAAGGCATCTAGAAGAATATTCAGGCACTTAATTCCCAATGTTATGCCACAACTTATTGTAAATGCTACGATGGGTTTGGGTGGAATAATCTTAACAGAATCAACACTGTCGTTCTTAGGTTTAGGAGCTAAATACCCGCTTGCGACCTGGGGTGCCATGATTAACTCAGTATCATCTGCTGCAGCAATGACTCAATATACATACATTTGGATACCAGTAGGTGTGTTAATTTGCTTAACTGTTATCGCCTTTAACTTCGTAGGCGATGGATTAAGAGACGCTTTCGACCCGAAGATGAAAAGGTAGCTTAAGATAAGGAAAATAGAAATGGAAGTAAAAGATATTACTGCAAAAATTAAAAATATATTTAAGCCTAGAAAAAAAGAGTCTGGATATATTTCTGCTAGAGATTCAGCTAAAATTTCTCGTGAAAACAGGAAAATTACCAAAGTTATTGAAAAAAGACGTAAGAGAAGGCGTGTCCCTGAAAGTGAATATGTAACTCAAATGAAAGATATTAACAATGTTGTTGAGTTTGACGATGTTCATACATATTTTTTCACTGATATTGGAACTGTTAAGGCTGTTGATGGTGTCACCTTCGAAGTCCCAAAAGGAAAGACTGTTGGTGTGGTTGGGGAATCTGGTTGTGGAAAAAGTGTAACAAGTTTATCGCTTATGCAACTTGTACAAAGACCGCAAGGACAAACAATTAAAGGTGAGATTAGATTAAATATGGGCGACCATGCAGTTAATGTTGTAATGGCACCCGAAACTGTTATGCAAAAGATTCGTGGCAATGTCGTAACAATGATATTTCAAGAACCTATGACAAGTTTAAATCCAGTTTTTAAAATTGGTGCTCAAATAGAAGAAATACTTTTCTTGCATTATGATGATATGACTAAAGAAAAAGCCAAGAAACGGACAATAGAGCTTCTAGATTTGGTTGGTATTGCAAATAGCGATAGGGTTTATTCAAACTATCCACATGAGCTGTCGGGTGGAATGAGACAGAGAATAGTTATTGCTATGGCACTTGCTTGTAATCCAAGTATTATCATTGCAGATGAACCTACAACTGCACTTGATGTTACGATTCAAGCACAGATTTTGGCGCTACTAAGTGAGATTAAAGATAAAATTAGTAGCAGTATAATGCTAATAACACACGATCTAGGTGTTATTGCCGAAATGGCAGACTATGTTGTTGTAATGTATGCAGGACGAATTGTGGAAAAGGGGACTGCAGAAGAAATATTTTATCATCCATCTCATCCATATACTATAGGGCTAATGAGATCAAAGCCTGTGGTTGGGAAAAAGATTGATAAGTTATACAACATACCTGGGAACGTGCCTAACCCAATAAATATGCCCAATTATTGCTATTTTAGAGACAGGTGTGAGTTTGCTACCGAGCAATGCGCAGGAGAATATCCATCCATGATACAATTATCGGATACGCATTATGTAGGATGTTATAGAGCTGCTGAAAAACTAGGCGAGGATAAAAATGAAGATAGACAGTAATAAAATTTTAACAAGTTTTACAAAAGCCATAACCAATTCTTGGAGTAAATTATCCAAGGAAATAATCCTGTTTGCCCAATCGACTGTTAGATTTTTCAAAAATCCTAAGAAAGAAATTCAAAGATATCGTAGAGAAAGGATTACTAATATCCCTGATGAGCATACACCACTTGTTCATAATGAGGAAAATCTTCTAGAAGTTAACATGCTTAAAAAGTATTTTCCAATAAAAGCAGGGTTTTTCAAGCGTACAGTTGGTTATGTTAAAGCTGTTGATAATATATCTTTTAACATCAAAAGAGGAACTACAATGGGGCTCGTTGGCGAGTCTGGTTGTGGTAAAACGACGGTTGGTAGAACAGTTTTACGTCTCTATGAAAAATCTGGCGGTGAAGTGTTATTCAACGGAAATGACATATTTAAATTAGACAGAAAAACTTTAAGGAAAAAAAGACCTGAAATTCAGATTATTTTCCAAGATCCATACTCAAGTTTATCGCCAAGGCTTCCAGTAGGAACAATTATTGGTGAAGCAGTTAGGGAACATAAAATAGTTCCCGACAGCGAATATGAAGAATATTTAACTAAAATTATGAATGACTGTGGTCTTAGTGAATACCACAAAGATAGATATCCGCACGAGTTCTCCGGCGGTCAGAGACAAAGAATTTGTATTGCAAGAGCGCTAGCGTTAGATCCAAAGTTTATCGTTTGCGATGAGCCAGTTTCTGCACTTGATGTGTCAATCCAAGCACAAATTATAAACCTGCTAGAAGATTTACAAAAACAATATGGGCTAACATACCTTTTCATTTCTCATGATTTATCGGTTGTTGAGCACATATCTGATACTGTAGGTGTTATGTATTTAGGAGATTTGGTAGAGCATGCAGCAACTGAAAAAGTGTTTGCAAACCCATTACATCCATATACCAAAGCGCTATTTTCAGCAATACCTGTGCCTGATCCCAATGCTAAAATGAATAGGATAATACTGGAAGGGAATATCCCATCTCCTGCAAATCCTCCTAAAGGATGTAAATTCCATACAAGGTGTAGTGAATGTATGGAAATTTGTAAGAGTGTTGCTCCTAGAAATATAGAGGTTGAACCAGAACATTTTGTTAGATGTCACTTATATGATTCAGAGGGAATGCTTCTAGAAGAAGCTAAAAGGCAATCTAAAAAAGGATCCGGCTCTTTATAATCTCTCATAATATCATTTGAATTAATTCTTTATATAAGGTTAATATACTAGTATGATAAAGGTACTGGTTAAGACTATTAATTAGTTGTCTATAAAAGGTATTAACTAATGAAAAAACGCAAGAAAAAGCAATATGATGACGATGATGGTCGTGTGATAGCCCCAATGAATGTAGATGGGATGCCTTGGTATATACCAGACACTAAGCCTAAAGATAGTATAAAATCATCGGAACCAAATGTGGAGTTTAGTAAAAAGGATTCTGTAAAGTTAATATTCAAACTTTACGCATTAATTATCCCGATAGCGCTTGTATTTATTGCTGCTGTTGCTCTCTTAATAGTATTTGTGGGAAGGCCCTGGGCAAACTAAACAAACCTAACTAAGGTAAATATAAAAAGAGATCTGGCAACCGTTAGTTAAAAACGTTAGTACCAAAACGGATCTCATCGTAAAAGGTATACATACAATGGAGAATAATAAAGAACCTAGCTATAAAAAACATATAGTTAATTGTCCGCACTGTGGAAAGGAAATACTAGACCACATGTCTAAATGTCCATTTTGTGAAGGGGAAATCAAAGGTGCATATAGAGAGATACCGCCTAAAACCCTAAAAACAATCAAGATAGTTCTTTGGGTGGTGCTTGGCGCAGTAGCAGTAACGCTAATTGTTTTAAAAGCTACAGGTGTGATATAACTAGGAAAATATAAGCTAAGAAAGAAAGGCTACGGGATGCAACCTGTAGCCTTTTTTAGTGCGGTGGTGTTATTATACGATATGCGTGTCATCCCCTTCTGTAGAGAGCATTTATTTTATCAAAATTAAAGTACAACCTCTTGATATTGCGAGGTCGCATATTAGAATTAGTGCTATTTTGTTCGAATGTTATTCTGTATAAGAGCCATCTGAGGCTGTTAAAGAGAGGGGTAAAAACTCAATGTGCATTTCTACTTTTTTAGGATTTCCTCTTTCATCTAAGTCGGCATCCATAATAATGTATGGGTCTGTTCTCCGTCCCATATTGCCAAGATATACAACATTATGTACATTTCCTTCGTGGTCAGTAATGCTAGATAATTCATATCTTGCTTTAATTTTTATTCCATAGTCTCTATCATCGGGGAGAGTAAAATGAGGTGGTAGTTTACCAGTTGCATCAAGAGATTCTGCCATTTCATTAAAGGGAGATTCTGTAAAGTCTATGCCTACGAGTTCAATTCCTAAAGACTTTTTGACAGTTAAGAAAAAATCTGCAGTACTTGCTTCATCTCTACCTAGGAATAAATCCCCATACATTTCTAAATAATTACTAATATTTATTCCATATATTTCAAATTGTGATAAATCAGTATCTCCCAACATATTATTTAGAAGAAAAACAACCCCTGGATTTAAGTACAACATAAGTTCCATTGTCCCATCGGTGTTAAATTCTACATAACTATCATAGTAGTCTATGGCTATCCCAACTAATGTAGGATGAAATTGCATTAGTGATAAGCTGTCTATTGAGAGTGTGGTCTTGTTTTTTACATATGTAGCTGGTTGTTTAGGAGTAGCTGCTAAAACCATATCTTCAGTATTAACGGTATGATCATTTGTGGCTGCGAAAAATACTTTTGTTACTTCTTCATAGCTCTTTGAAGCATTTATTTCTTGAATTAAAGAATCAACGTCAATTATGCCATCAAAAAGCCTATGTGCTTGATTTACTCGTAAGGTTTTATAATTTGCTAAAGCTTTCTCTCTATTAGCAAGGCCGAGTTCTTCTAGTTTTTGTTGGATTACTCCAGCCATAACAGCATGTCCTTCATTTGAAGGGTGGAGTGCATCTTTAAATAATAAATTACCAGCGCGTACTTTATCTTCAATATAGATATCCTCAAATGCTTTTGCTGCATCGAGTATATGATAAGCACCGGGATGTTCTTCTAAGTAGTCTATTATTATGTCATTTAGCATATCAATATAAATTTGGGCAAAGCCTCTATATTCCGATGGTTCCATACCTGTTGCACGTATTCTTGCTATTTGAGTTTGGTTAAACATACATGGATTTTCCATCGCTGGATTATATTGCGTAAACACCATTATATGTGCATCTGGATTTAGCTTTTTGAGTTCCTCAATAACTACACCAAAATGGATTTTAGCGTTTGCTAGTGCGTTGGTAGCAACTCTATCGGCACGTTCTCTATTGAGGAGTAGTCCATAGGGACCAAGTTGTAAAAGATCATTTGCAATCATTGAGATTGTAATGACATCAGCTTCTCTTAGATGAGTAGCAGTGAGATATCCATTTTTATCTCCTTCTTTAATAAGGTTTTCAAGCTGATAGGTTTTGTGACCAGATACAGCTCTGTTAAATCCCTTATATTTATTTATTTCGCTAATAATGCCATAAAAAGCATAATCGCCTCTTTCGTGCAATGGTGTAGGTCCAAAAATTCCTTCGGTTATAGAATCTCCTAAAAATACAATTTTTAACGGTTCCTCATAAGGTTCTTCCTTCCTCTCTTCATAAGGTTCGTTATTTAGAGAAACCACAGCAAGTACTGATGCTGATAGGGTTGCAATAAGCAGTATTGTTATTACAAGTTTGGCTATTTTTATAAATGCTTTCAATATATTTTCCCTCGTATAATAATGTTGTTTGAATTTAACGGGTATAAATGGTTAGCAACACTACTTTGTATATTTATTTGTGTTTGACTATCATACAGTTCGCTCTAGAAATATAGTAATTTATTTTAACATATAATAAAGAGGTAGTGTCTAGCAATAATTAGCCATACCAAAACTTTACAAAAGTAAATATAATGCAAAATTAATACGGTTTATAGTTGCATCCTTATTTGTTTACTCGAAAGCTTTTATACTTGTAACTAAAATAGATAGCTTTTCGTAAGGCTTCAAATCTATAAAAAGAAAGGCTGCAGGTTTTTTATCCTGTAGCCTCTATGACTCGGTAATTATACTACCAGTTAGATTACAAAGTTACCGTTTTTAAATATTTGTGTTTATTTAACGTTGTGGATCCTGGCAAAAGCCTAACTCATTAGGGTAGTAATTATTGCTCGCGATTTAGATCACAAAGTTACCGTTTTTAAATATTTGTGTTTGAACACCTTCATAGTCTATAGCAATTATATCTAAATCCTTTGTTCCTAGCATAAAGTCAACGTGCTCAAGACTGGTATTTAGTCCTGCTTCTAGTTGCTCTTTTTCATTTAGTTTTTCAGCATCTTTAATGCAGGGATATGCTCTTCCTAATGCTAAATGACAACTTGCATTTTCATCAAATAAAGTATTGTAAAATAAGGTATTTAAGTTTTGGATGGGAGAATCATATTCAACAAGTGCTACTTCACCAAGATATTTACTTCCATCATCAGTGTTTAAAAGTTTGGTTAAAATGTCTTTACCTATTTTTGCATCGTAGTCCACAACTTTTCCATCTTTAAATTTAAACCAAAAATCTTCTACTCTATTTCCATTATAAAATAGGGGCATACTGGCAACAACTTTACCGTTTGCAGAAAGCCTATGTGGGGCAGTAAAAACTTCTTCTGTTGGCATGTTGGCGGTAAATTCTACACCGTCTTTACTAACTTCACTAGCGCCAGTAAAGAAGTAGCCTTTAGGCAGATCAATACTAAAATTAGTACCAATTGAGTTTTTATACTTAAGTGTCTTGATGTTTAAGTTGTTTAAGGTCTTAGAAACGACTTTTAAGCGGTTTTGATGGTTTTTCCAAGCCTTGATACTATCCTTTTTATCTAGACGCATAGCTTTGGCAATAAGGAGCCATAGATGCCTTATAGCTTCTTTTTCAGGTAAGTCTGGACTTATCATTTTTGCCCATGCTGGATTAGGAGTTGCAACTAAGCACCACTTAATTTCATTTGTCATTGAGGCACTCATAAACTTGTGTAGTGCTTTCCTGTTTGCTTTAGAAGCTGCACCAAGCTTGTTTGGGTCAATATCCGCAAATATTTCTGGGTCGCTAGATATAATGGCGACATATGCAGCTTTTTTGTTAACTACATACTCTCTAGACTCTATAACCCATGTAGGGATGTCGGTTAATGTGTCAATATCTTCATATTGATATTTGATTTTTGATAGCTTTTCATCATTCCAAAGTACAGTAACTTTTTTTGATCCAGCTTTATATGCTTCCTCAGTTATTATTCTTACAAATTTAGCATTTGTGATAGGAGCATTGATTACAAGCTCTTCATCTTTTTGTAAGTTGACACCAATCTTTATTATGAGTTCAGCATATTTTTTTAGTAGTTTTTTCAAAGTATATCCTCCTTATTATACACACTCTCAACAGGTGTGCTCATTTCACTAACTATATAGTATTTTGTATCTATGGCCACAAAACAATGCGATTTAAACTATGTTGTTCAACAAAGTGTTCTTCAGAGGAATCACACATTTCGTCATTTATTTTAATGGACTCTTCTTAGAACTTGTTAGCGATTTACACGAACACGATTCACATCATTATTATTTAACTATGTATTCCTTGAAGAAGTCACACATTTCATCATTTACTTTAATTGACTCTTCCCAGAATGGGTTAACGCTATAGACGTGAATTGGTTTCATATTTTTACTATGTTCGGACTTATCTTTAATATATGATAACCTAACATCTTTAACGCCTTTTTCTTTGAGTGTGTTGTAGACTCGTAGTGACATTTTCTTCATAAAGTCTTTGTAACTCGTTATAACAAATACTGGGCAAGAATTACTAGAAACAGTGTCTAGATAGTTAGCAACAGAATAGTAGGGAGATTTTTTGAACCCTGGACCTATTATGTACTTAAACACAAGTTTTCCAAAGGTGTCTGCTAGATCTTTAAGTTCGGATGCTGGGCAATTTAGGCACATGGCTCTAAATGGGAAAGGTACTTCTACTTTGAAGAGTTTACGAAGTTCGTCATCAAATGTAATATTTACGATAACACCACATAGATTCGCTCCAGCTGAATCGCCTATTGCAAAAACATTGTTTAAATCTAGATGGTATTTATCTGCATTTTCAGTCATCCAATGCATAACTTGGTAACTTTCTTGAACTTGCTCATAATATGTTACCTCTGGTGCTAGAGTGTATGAAAAACTAACCACTGCGAATCCTCTTTTTGATATGTCCATGCAGTATCTTTTATAATCATCTTTTGTGCCAAAACACCAAGATCCGCCGTGAACATTGAATATTACTGGTAGCTTGCCAGTAGTTCCTTCAGGAACAAATATGTCTAAAAGATGGTATTTACTCCCGTCATCGATGTATGGTATGTCAGTATATTCCGTCACACCAGTTGGAAAAGGTAATCCTTTTTGTCCTTTTTTTGTTGTGTATGTAAGGAATGCTTTATCTAATTTTAACATTAATTTCGTCATAATATATCTCCTCGTTACCGCTATTTATATAGACTTACAAAACCGTTTTCAAACTCATAAAATCTCGAACAAACCTTGTGGGTTTACAAAAATATTTCATTATATCTTTAATTCAAGTCTGCGCGTTACGAATTTTTTGATATCACGATTTTAGTCGAGTAAAGGATGGTAACCTTTAATCAATTTTTATACTAAAATTATACTCCAAATTTGCATAAAACGGTAGCATAAAATAATTTATAAAATTCACCCGTATTAATCAATAATTACACTTATCCTGTACCACTCGGAGGTCTATTTACCACCCAGCTTACTATGATAACTAGCAGTTACTCGTATAAATCCCAGCTTGACTGCAATTTAGCGGTTTACAATTTGATGATGATTAGCTTCTGCACGAGTCGACGGTTTGGTTAACAGTTCGGTTTACGATTAGGTTTACGGATTGTTCAACATAGGTTTACGACTTATTTAACGCGGGTTTACAGTTGATTTATGACTTATTTAAGCAAGTTTACGATTTGATTTACGCTTGAGTAGAAATAACCAAGCAAATGACGATAAGCAAACTTGAATTACTATGTAGTTACAATCAAACTTGGTTTGAAATAAGAGCTCCTTGATAAGTTTTAGACAAACAATAGTCATATTTACTTAGCCAACTCGTTTCAAAACAATGGTTTGTTATGTTATCATACAAGTAATAACCGAACTCAAGATGGTTACTGATATTGGAGTGGTAGAGATGGATAGGACAAAGAAAAAATTAATTATAGGTTTCACAGTAGGTAGCGTACTTTTCTTTTTATATGTTTTGTTTTTGATGGCATTTTTTGGAATAGGAGTGTATAAACCGTGTAATACTAAAGCTACCGAAAATCAAATAAAAGTGGCTTGTGTAGGAGATAGTATCACATTTGGTTATGGTGCGACTAACTGGTTTAAAAACAATTATCCAGCACAACTTCAAGCAATACTGGGCAAAGAATACAAGGTTAATAACTACGGATTCTCTGGTGCAATGGCAATGAAGAGTAGTACTCGTCCATATACTGAAACTAACACATATAAAGAGAGCATAAAATTTGATGCTGATGTGGTAATAATCAAACTTGGGAGTAATGACTCTAGAGTTTGGAAGGGAAAAGAGGTTTTTAAAACTGAATATATCGAACTCGTCAAGAGTTATCAAAAACCTGGAAGGACAATATGGCTTTTAACTCCAGCTAGTTCCTATCATTTATATGGTCAAACGGAAGGACCGACAACTGCCGGTATACTTGAAACACATGTTGTTGAGATACGTGATATTGTTATAGAAGTTGCAGGTGAATTGGGTCTAGGTTGTATAGATATTCATACCCTCACAAGTGGTCATCCCGAATGGTACCCAGATGGCATTCATCCTAACGCAACTGGACTAGGTGAGATAGCCAAAGCAGTAGCCAAAGAGGCTTTTGGTAAATAAGCATAAAATCGGAACAACTCACATTAGATTAAAGCTTCTTTGTATCTTCAACTCAAGCTCCTTACAAACAAGGATTTTGGTGAATAAAGTAAGAATCAAAACCTCGATATGTATTGCAATAACAGAGAATAAAAAAGCTCAATTTACTTTACAATAAGGGTATCAAGCGGCCGATTTACAGTACAATAGGAGAAATCAGTAAGTTCAATTTATGTCGCAACACTATCAAGATATAAAAGCACAGTTTGAATCACAGTAACATAATTAAAATCATCGCCTATTGGGCGATAATAAGGAAGTAAATGGCTCAATTTTTGTTGTAATAAGAGATATCGAAAAGTTCAATTTTATATCGCAGTAACAGAATCCAAAAGGTTCAATTTACATAGGAATAAGAGGATATTAAGTCCTTTAAATAAGCCAAAATCAAGTGCTCTTTGAACGATTTATGAAGTTAAAAAAAAGTAAATGTTTTTTATAACACTACCGAAAATCGGGTATTCTCGTATTCTGGGCACATATTTTAAGTTTTTAGCAATTTACATGATTTTAGGCAATCTGAATGTTTTGTGAAGTCGCTCTCCCTTCATATTTTGTTGTTGTGCGCTTTCTCTCGCGCATGATATAATTGTTACAAGTAGAAATATGTGCGCGAACACACGCGCGTACATGTGGCAAAAATAAATATTATATACGCAATATGCGAAGGGTTTGAAGATTATGAATATTATGAAGAACCGTAAAATTTTCAATTCACTTTTAATAGCTGTAACAGCACTATTTATTCTGGCATTGTTAGGAGCGTTCGCTATAACGCAACAGCAACATGATGAGGTCTTAAAAGTAGATCCAGGTATTGCTCTGGCATACACACCAACAGACTCGCCTGATGGTAGAAATTTTTCAGGTGGTCATACTGTGAATAAGAGTATGTGGCCTACTACGCTTAGTACGGCTGGAACACATGCTCTCAACTCAGGTGTTAGCTCATATTGGGCCATGAACATGAGTAGTGGTGCAGATAAGGACTATAAATCTACGAGTACAGAAATTAAATGTGACCAAGGAACATCGACGGATAAGAGATATATGTATTCTTGGACAACGATACCAATTTCATCTACGATGACAAATGCTATCGCTGATGGAAAAGTTTCGATGACATTTTCTATGCAGTGGCACCATGGTACAACAGGCGGGAAGCGGAGCACATCTGTCATGATTGAGTGGGGAACGGGAGACAATGGGCTGGATGGATTTGCCAGAAAAGCTGGAAAAGGTACAGTAAAAGATGGGGCTTATAATAGTTGGCAATCATCATTTGTTACTCTTAGTGGTGCATATTCTGGAGTTACTCGCATTAGAGTCGGAATAGCCAATAGAAAGGAAGGTGTTGGACGACATTTAGACTGTTTTGGGTGCAATATGAGTCTTTATATAAGTAACAACTTATCTGTTGCGGCACATAATAAATCAAAAACATATGGCGATAATGATCCTGGTTTGACATATTATGTGTCAAGTGGATATTTGCTTGGTAGTTGGACAGGTGCGTTATCTAGAGATAGTGGCGAAGATGTTGGGTCGTATACAATTAGGCAAGGTTCTCTTGGAGTTTCTTCAGGAAACAATATTCAAAGCTTTTCAAATGCTACGCTTACAATAAATAAAAGGAGTATTACAGTAACTGCCAACAATGCCAGTTCAGTGTATGGAGACTCAGATGCTGCTTTATCATTTACGAATTCAAATTTAGGAAACGGAGCGCCCCTTCAAGGAACACCGGCGCGAGACTCAGGGAAAGATGTAGGTAAATATGCGATACGAGGTGGGACAGTTATAACGAACACCACCAATACGAAAAATTACAATATAAGCTTTGTTAATGGAGAATATTCTATAACTAAACGAACCGTAACGGTTATACCAACAGCTGGTCAGTGGAAATACTACGGAGCAAATGACCCCACACTAACATATACGGTGAATAATATAGCTTATGGTGAGACAACACTAAATGGTACTTTGACAAGACAGGCTGGAGATAATGTGGGAAGTTCCTATGCTATCTATCAAAACGATATGAAAACGGAGAATAATCATAACTACACGGTTAACTTCCAAAGTGGAGTTACATTCAGCATAAATAGAAGACCTATTACCATTAAACCTGATGCTAACCAGTGGAAATATTATGGAAATGGTGAACCTACATATACGTATTCAGTATCAGGTGGTATGGGGTACGCTTATGGGCAGACTTCGTTAAGTGGTAGTCTTGTAAGGAATAATTCGGATAATGAAAATGTTGGCACTTATATCATAGGACAAGGAAGTGTCAACAATGATACAAATAGTAACTATGCCGTTACTTTCGATACCACATCAGTGACGATGGAAATTAAAAGAAGACCTATAAATGTGTATGCAAATGCTGTAACCATTACATATGGAGATGACCCTGTAGGACTTTCATATACACACGATAGTCTAGGCAATGGTGCGGCATTAACAGGATCTCTGTCTAGAGCGGCTAATGATAATGCTGGTGCGCATATAATACAACAGGGAACAGTTACTGGTGGAGCAGGTGGTACAAATAGTAACTACGAAATAACATATCATAGTGCATATTATACAATTAAGAAAAAGCCTGTAACCATTCATATCGAGGATGCAGAAAGTGATTATAAAGCCGATCTAGTAACACCATTACCTTGGTATCGTGACCCAAGTACTCCGCTTTGCTACTCACAACCTGATTCATATCTTGACATTCAACTTACAAAAGCTGCAGGTGTAACAGCAGGCCCATATGATATTACTGGCGGACAAGGAGCAGGCGCGTCGCCAAACTACGAAGTAACTTTCCAAGGAAGTAATGGAAACAAGGGAGTTTACACTATAAAGCCGATTTATAGAAACATCCAAACTGATCTTATACAAGGCACATATACGTATGATGGAATTACACGAACTATTAATAGTGGCGCATATTTTGCTGATGAAGATTTAGAATCAAATCCTGATGATAATACTAATTTCCAGTACTCTAATAAAAACTTTAGAAATGTCGCAGATAGTGGTGATATAACAATATCTCACCCACCAACCAATAACTATCTCGCATCAACCACAACTTTTACAATCACAATAAATAAGAGAGCTGTTTCAGTTAAGATTGAAAACGCTTCTAGCATATATGGGCAAAATATTGCCGATTTAACAAATAACTACACTTTAAATGCACCTACTTCTCTAGGACAGGGTGATACTAATGCTGCTTTAGGGATAAACCTTTATACTAGTGCTTCGAGTACTTCAAATGCTGGGGACTATGCAATAACTGGAACTTACTCAAGTTCTAATTACACAGTTACTTTTGCTAATGGCGCATATGGTGATTCGGGTAAATATACTATTCACAAAGCAGATACGCAATATTCTATTGATGCATCAAAACTGTCAGGATACTATACATACGACGGAACTAATCAGCAAATCCAGGATGTAATAATAGTAACTGAAGGGAGTACCACAATTCAGTATAGTAACCAATACTTTAAAAATGTACCGAATGAAAACGGAAATCCTGGGGAAATTAATGTAGGATACACTATTTTTGCTACAACTAATTATAACGGCGCAACTGGTACATTCAAAGTTACAGTGCAAAAAGCCACTGCCCCAATTGACTATTCAAGCGTTCTAAAAACTTATACATATGACGGAACTACACGGTATGTAAGTGGAGCTAGTGTTAATCAAGTAGGGGATTATAAATCACCTGTTGTCTATGAAAATAATCAATTTAGGAATGCGGGTACACAGACTGTTAAAGTCTACACCGTAGCAAATATAAACTATAATTATTTTGAAGACACTTTTGACATTACTGTCAATAAAGCAACTGCAAATATCACAATAGATGATATAACAACTGAGTATGGTATTGAAGTTGCAGCAGAAGATTTTACTTGTCAAGTCGATAGTGCTACGCCTCTCCAAACAGGAGATAGCCTTAGTAGTTTATCGATAGTTTTATATAGACCAGTTGCTGGAATAGATGCTAACACAGAAGCAAACCCATATTATGCGATTACTAACTATAGTTATAACGACGCAAACTACACTCTAACATTTACAAACGGAAGATATACGATAAACAAGAAGCCCATAATTGTAGAAATTGATGATCAAACTAGTGCATATAAAGATCAAAGGAAACCTTTATCTTGTAAAGTTAAAACCACAACTCCTCTTGTATATGGGCAAGAAATTGAGGTTTTAGATGTAAAACTATCAACTGCTGCAAGCTCAACTGCATATGCTGGCGATTATGCAATTACTGCAACTCAAGGGGGTTTAAAATCTAATAACTATACAGTGACATTTAGTGGTTCTTTTTCTGATGGAGTAAGTGGTACATACACCATAACTAAAATTACTAGAGAGATTGTTACGGATGGAGTAACTCAAGAATATACATACAACGGGACTGAACGGACTATAAATTCGGGTGCTACACTTAGTGTTTATGAAGTAGATGAATATGGTGTTGCTATAGAAGATGCTACTGTCATAGCATATACAGAAAATACATTTACTAATGTGCCAGAGAGCGGAGAACACTGGGTAACCCTTACAGTTGAACCAACTACAAACTATGAAAAAGTAGTTAAAGAGTTGAAAATAACCGTTAAAAAATATGCAATAGTTCTAAACATAGAAGATAAAGAAAGCGAATACAAAGATAATTTAGAGGAGCTAACATATAACATAGCTTCAGGCTATGACTTACAAGGTATTGATAAAGATACTAGTAATTATGCAGCTTTAGGCGTTGATTTAGATACTGATGCTTCAAATACTGCGAACGTAGGAACATATAGGATATATGGTGTGTATGAGAGTACAAACTATAGTGTAACTTTTGAAGGAGGTTATAACGGTGATGATACCTGTGGAACATACAAAATAAACCCAGTTAGTATCACAATAGATATTGAAGATAAGACTTCAGTCTATGGAGAAATTGGAGAAAGCATTGTTGGTTTAACTTGTGATTTGAATGCAGATAGTGCTGATTTAAAGAGTGGGGACACATTAGAAGGTTTGGGAATAACCTTAGAAAAAGCAGGTGGTGCAACTGTTAGAAGTGTTGGGGATTATGCTATCACAGCAACTTCATATACAAATAACAACTATAGTATCACATTCAACAATGGAACATACTTTATTACCGCTAAAGCAATTAAAATTGATATAGATGATAAAGGTAGTACATTTGGTGAACAGTTACAAGATTTAACTTGTAAATTATACACTGGTTACCAAATGGCATATAACGAAGACATAAGCGTGTTAGACATTAAGTTAACAAAAGAAGGTAGTAACAATGCAGGTCAACATCCTATTACAGGAGCGCTAGGGTCAAATGCTAGCACAAACTATGATGTCACATTCATTAATGGTTGGTATTTTATCAATAGAGCAAACAGACAAATCATCACAGAAGACATGAAGCAAGAATATACATATGATGGTACCACTCAAACCATTGATGATGCTAGGCTCAGTGTCTATGAAGTAGATGAAAATGGCATTGCCATAGAAGATGATAATGATTTACAGTATACCAATAATGAATTTGAAAACGTTCCCGAAGACGGAAGATTACTAGTTAGAATAGATATTGGACAAACTACAAACTATAATGCTACATATGCAGAGATAGAAATAACCATACTAAAAGCCGCTACCAGTATAACTGGTACAAAGAATGAGTTCACATATACTGGTTCAGAACAAACTATTGATTTGACAACCAGTGGAATTGACATAAACCATGGAAACAGTGTGCTTACATTTAGTAACAATAGATTTACAAATGTCCCAAGCACTGGAATTCATACAGTTACATTAAAAGCAAATGCAAGTACTAACTACTTAGAGTTAAATACCACACTTGATTTTCTAGTTCATAAGTATGACGTTTCCATAACCGTTGCTAATAAGTCAACAGTCTATGGTGAAGAAGTAGAGGAATTAACCTGGGCGTTAAATGGTGAATTATTAGGAAATGATACCGACGATTGTTTAGGCATTGACTTATCAACACTTGCTGAAAAAGGTAGCAATGTAGATGTCTATGATATCAGTGTGACATATAGCAGTGTAAACTACACCGTAGCATATAACAGTGCAACATATACAATAACTCAAGCAACTGCGACTATAACAAAAGTAGGTGATTGGGTGTTTACATATGACGGAACAGACAGGGCAATAACATCCGGTGCTGAGTTAAATCATAGCGAAGGTGGGGTCACGCTAAATTATTCACAGAATACTTTTAGAGATGTTCCTGAAAATGGGATACTAACAGTGTTGGTAACTGCTGAAGCAACTCAAAACTACACTTCTGCAAACCTATCAATTATTGCAACAATTAATAAAGCACCTATGAATGTAAAGATTCTCGATAAGACTTCTGTTTATGGTAAGACGATTGTCGATTTAGAGTATCAACTATTAAGTCCAATACTTGGAACAGATAATGAAGCCGCTCTAAACATAAACTTAAGTAGGGAAAGTGGCATTGATGTAGGTGCCTACGAAATATCAGCAACTACTGGAAATAATAACTATGAGTTTAATGTAACGGGCTCCCTTGGAACTACAGCTAAATATGAAATAACCAAAGCTCAAACTGTTATATACGATGAAAATGTTAACAAATTGTATACATATACAGGAAGTGAGCAGGTTGTAAATTCAGGTGCTGAAACTAGCCAAGAAGGTACGTATATCAGTGATATTCAGTATACAAACAATAAATTTACTGATGTGCCAGCTAATGGTAAACATGATGTAACCATCATAGTTGAAGGAAATCATAACTATGAAAGAGCAGAAAAAGTTGTAACTATTACAGTAAATAAAGCTGTAACCGTAATTGAAACCGAAGGTATACTCAAAGACTATACGTATACAGGAGAAGTGCAGACTGTAAATACTGGAGCCGTCAATAAACAAATAGGAAACCATATCAGTGAAATTCAGTATTTAAATAACACCTTTAAAAATGTCCCAGAAAGCGGAACTAAAACAATTACCGTCAAAGTTCCAGAAAACACTAACTATCTAGAGGGGATAGTAGATGTAGTTATAAACATAGCTAAAGCTGAATCTGTTATTGATATAAGTAACGTGGTAAGAGATTACGTATATAATCGTCAAACACAAGAAGTTACTGGTGCGACACTAAATCATAAAGAGTGTGATGTTACCTACACAAATAATACATTTACAAGTGTACCAACAAGTGGTAAGCAAACAGTTACACTATCAACAGTTGCAACAGAGAACTACAAAGCAGCTACACCCGTATCTTTTGACATCAATATTAGCAAGGCAACACAAGTAATTGATACAACAAATGTAAAATATAGGTATTTCCAAAATGGTGCCACCGAAGATTTACCAATTGTAATTGACAGCGGCGCAACTGTAGCTGACACAGAGCAGACAGTATCGTATTCAAACAATGTATATCATACGGAAGCAGAAGCAGATGAAGCAGAACTACTTATCTATGCCGAAGAAACTACTAACTATTATTACACTCAAACAATAGTGATAATTGTTACAAAGAATATGCCAGAAGTTGATTTAAGTTTCTTTGAAAACCATGTGTATGTATATGATGGTACTATACAAGAAATAACTAGTGGTGCAATTTTGACAAAAGGTGCTCCAGGTCAACAAATCTATTATCAAAACAACACCTTCAAAACAGTTGCAGAAGGTAGAGCATTACAACTAGAAGTCTGTGTAGATAGATTAGGTCAATATTCAGGATATAAGTGGATAGTAACAATAAATGTAGATAAAGCTCCTACAAACATTACAATTGATAACAGCGCACTTGAATTTACATATACGGGCAATTCGCAGACAGTTGAGTGTGGAAGTCTAAACCATAATGAAACAAGCATTGTGTATACTAATAACACATTTACAACAGTAGCAGAAGGAAATGCACTAAACGTTGAGTTATATGCCGCAGAAACAGATAACTACCAAGAGGCACTCGTAACGACAACAATCACCGTGCATAAAGCTGAGGCAGTTATTGATATAACAGATGTGAATAGAGACTTTACATACACTGGGGACGTACAAACAGTTACCGGTGCAACGTTGAACCATGGCGAAACAGAATTATCATATCAAAATAATACTTTCAAAACGGTAGCAGAAGGCAATGCATTAAATGTAGTGATAAAGGCTATTGAAACATATAACTACAAAGCTGCAGAAACTTCATTCGGTATCCTAGTGAAAAAAGCTACATATGATATGAGTAATATAACATTTAATGGTCTAATTGCTGACTACAATAATGAGGTATATTCTCTAGCTATAGATGGCACACTACCAAATGGAGTGACGGTAAGCTATTTAAATAATGATAAGGTGATAGCAGGTGATTATGTAGTAGTTGCAGAGTTTAATGGCGATTATGCTAACTACAATGTAATTGAAGATTTAAGTGCTCATTTAGTCATCAATAAGATAGTATATGACTTTAGCAATCTTGTATATGGAAACACTACTGTTACATATAATGCAACACCTCAGAAAATAATAGCAGAAAACATCCCAGTTGGTTTAGATGGCATAGTAGTAGGTTCTTACTATTATGGTGAAAGAACTAACATAGGTGAATCTGTGCTTAACGTTCAATTTGTATCAGATTCTCCTAACTATATAGTTAACCCAGCCGATGTAGAGAAGACTGCAAAGATAACAATTGTACCAGCCGAAATTACAGTTGAAAGCGATTTAAGATATTATTCTGACTATCTAGATGTTAGTTTTGTGAATCTAACCGCAGATCATTATACCATTCTTGGTATCCAAGGAGATGATGCAGTGGATGTAGATTTCAGTGCTAGGTTTGCAGATACGGAAGCAGTTGGAGAGGCAACCGTTTTGATGACGATAACGGGAATTAGTAATATGAACTATATCCTATCAGCTGATTCATATGAAGTAGAAATACCCGCTGCAATAATTTATCCAATAATGATTTACATCCCAGAAGAAGTGCATTTCTTTGATGGAGAAGCCAAGCTTCCACAAATCTCAACCACAATCGCTGGACGTGATGTTGCTAAAACAACAACCATTAGAGATAGCGAGGATAATGTAATTAATGAAGCAATTGATGCAGGTGAATATAAGATTACAGTTACAGTTTCTGATGAGTATGCAGGAACTAGAACTCAAACCAAGACAATGCGTATAAATAAGATTCTACCAACAATAGAATTAATTGGTGATAGAGTTCAAACTTATGGAAACTTTGTTCCACTTGGAACTAGAGTATCAGTAGCAGCAAGCGATGGTTCTAACTTAGTTACAAGTATTAAATACTCCTTCTCAAATAAAGTAAATCCTCCAGCTGGCACACACACGGTAACCGCTAGCTTCAATGGTAGTAAAAACTACTTACCAGTAAGAGTTAATGATACTATAACAATAAACAAAAAGCCTATTGGTGTAGCAGTCAGCTCAGATAATAAGTTCATCTATAACGGCAAAGAAAGAACTTTGAACTTTGCAACAACTGCAATTGTTTATGGCGACCAAAATGTAGTTTCACTATCTTATGGTGATGAAGGTTGCGCAATTAAACCAGGAAGATATCCAATCCATGTAGTAGTTAAAAATCCTAACTATGAAGTAAATAACATAGCAGGACCTACAGAGCTTATAATTACAAAAGTGCCTCTATTTGTTTCTGTTAACAGGCAAGTCGCAATAGAAAATGAAATACAGCCATTTACACTGTCCTACAGAGGCTTTATAGACGGAGAAGATGCAAGTGACTTAGAACAAATTCCAGCTGTGCCTGATTGCAAATCTCTCAAAGCAGGAACATATATTATTACACCATCAGAAGGCGTTAGTGATTGTTATGAGTTCATATGTGAGCCATTAGAACTTACGGTGTATAAGAGAGACCTAAACACAAGCGCAAGCAATGTTTGTGAGTTTACTGCAAAAGGTGTATATGATGGAGAGACAACAATAGATGTTAAACCTGTTGATGCAAATAAATTCTTCCCAGCCACATTTACCACAGCTAATAACATAACCAGCGCATATAGGATTGATGTTTCTGAAGCACCAGTAGATTCAAAAGAAATTAAAGTTGTGTATAACAATGTAAACATCAAAAAGTCATTGTTTACAGGAGCTTACTACATCGACGCTGAGGGACATAAAACACGTATAAACAATTCTAATATAACCGATGGTTCTATTAACTTAACGGTAAATGGCGATGGTGGCTATGTAGTTGTTTACACAAGCTATGTTTGGGTTTACATTTTAGTAGCTGCAGTAGTACTTCTTATCGCAGTCTTCGTAATCAGAGCTCTAGCTGCCAAGAGAAGATGCCGTAGAAGTAGAAGAAGCCGTCCAAGATGGTTGGCATAATTAAAAGTTTAAAAGGCTTAAAAAGGCATTTAAACTAGCAAACTTATCTTTCAAACAGTTTAAGGCACTAGCGATAGTGCCTTTTAACTGTAAAAGGTATATAATAACTCAACTCAAGAACAAAAATGATATTAACTAACTAGGGGTAAAACGTAATGAGTGACCAAACCGTAGAGCATGTAAGTGATGAAAAGATAATCAATAAAGATTCAGAGGGCACCAGTAACTTTGAGGAGAGCAAAAAAGAACAAGGTGTTGGGGTAATAGTAGATAGTACATATTCAACCAAGTTTTTATACAAATATGCCTGGGCTAATACTTTTAAATTCCCAATATCATTAATCTATATACTTGTGATACTTTTATTTATAGGAATAGGAGTTATGTATCTAGTTAAAAATGACAACTTAAGACTACTGGGAATTGCATTTTTTGCACTAGGTCTTGTTATGATTCCGATAATGGCAGCGCTTTCAAACTTCTCTATGACTAAAGGCATGCAAAGCCAATATAAAAAGTACGGATTAACAGGTGATTTTGTATTGTCATTTTATTTTGGAAAAGAAATAGTTATGCGTAATTCTGTAAATAAGATGGTTAGTGTTTTTGAATATAAAGATGTTAAAAAAATACATTCTATCCTCGGTCTTATAATAGTTGAAATGAAAAGTGGATATAGAATTATTCTAGATAAAAAAGGCGTTAAAAATAATGCGGTTCAAGATATAAAGGCATATATTCTAGATAAAGTAAAAGAAGCTAAATCAGTTTGATATACACTAATCTTAACATATACACATTAATCCATTTGTGTACCTTGTGTCTTTTGATAATGGCATAAGTCCAGACACAATACTTTCTATATACAGAGAATGTGTGCCGTGAGACTTTATTATAATGGCATAAGTAATGGCATAAGTACTTTCAAATGGTAGTTTAAAAACTGAAGAGATGTACCTTGTGAATTGATAACTACGGCAAAGTACTTGTAAGTTGTGGTTTAAAAACTGAAATGATACACCAAGTGGCTTTATATTAATGGCGTAAGGTGTAAATCTTTGCTTTTTTATAGTAAATATATTAAAGTAATGACAGCAAAAAAAAATAAAGGAGGGCGTTAATGGAAAACTTTAAACAAGTAATGATTAGCTTTTTTAAAGGCACTGGCGTAAATATTTTAGAAGCTATTGCTGTTTTAATGTTTGGCATTGTTGTTATAAAAATAGTAGTGCTAATTTTAAGAGCTATTTTCAGTAAGTCTAAAATAGATGGCAGTGTTGCATCGTTTATTCAATCCCTTGCAACATCTATGCTTGCACTGTTTTTGTTCTTTATCATAATGGATGTATTCAATATTGATACTACGCAAATAGTGATTATAATAGCTGCATCAGGGCTCGCAGTTGGACTAGCACTGCAAGATATACTATCTAATTTAGTTGCTGGTGTAATTATGATATTTACTAAACCTTTTAAAGAAAATGATTTTATCAGCGTAGGTGGAGTAGAAGGCACAGTTAAGAAAATAAAAATAACCTCAACGATTTTAACATCGGTGGATAATATTACAATAAGAGTACCAAACAAAGCAGTTATTGGATCTAGCTTATATAACTATTCCGAAAGACCTACAAGAAGAATGGATACATCATTAATGATTTCTGCAAAAAGCGATATACCAAAGGTGAGGGAAATCATATATGAAGTTGCAAAAGGCATACCTGGTATTTTAGATTATCCAGCTCCTGCAGTAATGGTTTTCGGGGTATCTGAATTAGGTATAGAGCTTAAAGTTAGAGCCTGGGCAAACAATTCTGAATTTTGGAGTGTGCGTGATGCGTTTTTAGAAGCATTGTTTACAAGATTCCAAAAAGAAGGAATTACACTATCTCGTAGAGTACATGAGATTAGTTCCTCTGGTGATACTATAGGAAATGATATTATAGAAGAAGAGGAGGTGGGAGATGAATAATTTAATACTTGCAATTCCAGCTGAGCTTCCTCCAGAACTATGGTGGACATATCCACTAGCCTTAGTAGCAGTAATAGTTATTTGTGCAGTGTTACTCGTTATTCTAAAAAGAATTAGACCCGACAAGGAAGCTAATAAACTTGTTAAAAAAGCAATTAGGTATTTAAAACGAGCTGTAACAGGGAAGTTGCGTGCAGGGTTTAACATCATAACTGCAAAAAACCTAATTAAATCCGCAGCATACTACTACTCTGGAATAATGAAAGAAAAAGAGATATATAAGTTCAGAGTAAAAATAGAAGTTTTAGAAAGTGCTTTAGAAGAACTAAACTCTCTTGTTGGTGAGAATGGAGATATGGCACATATAGAACAAAATCTACCTAGCATAGTAAATAAGCTTTCAGCTATTGTAGACTAAAATAAACAATAAATTACAACTAAAAACGAAAGAGTTGTAACAAAAGATTCAACTCGCGGGAAGTTTGACTTAAATACCAGTAATAACCAAGTGTTGTTACTGGTATTATTTTGTTCCGAAAGATTTTACATTAAGTTTTCCTTTAGGGTCTTTCTAAGTTAAAGAACCACACGTTTTATCGGTTAAAGTTAACTCCAATAGTGATATGAAATGCTATCACTATTGTTCTCACAGGAATTACATTAAGTTTTCCTTTAATGACTTTCTAAGTTTAAGAACTATTGGTAAGTTTATAAACTGAACGGCTGCAGCAAGGGCAAACATTTGAGGTGGATAGTTATATAATGGCTCACCGAATTGATCGACACCTGCCGGTGTTCCAAGCCTTGTAATTATTACTGTAAAGATTGGTCCAATAACCATTGGTATCAGCACCATAAATGATAGCCTAACTCCTTGGAATAATCCCACTTTATCAGTTGGCGTCCAGTCTCTAATAGAAGCTGCTAAAATAGAAGAAAGCCCTAAACTAGCAAACATCAGCAAAAATCCAGATATGGCAAAGGACCATAGTGGAGTAGGCCCATTTTTAAATGTAATGGGACTAGCGAATACAGTAAGTACAGCTCCTAGAATGTATATTACAAACATAGGTATTACAAACTTGCGCCTTCCATACTTATCGTATAGGATACCTAAAACCACGCTTCCAATAGCAGCAAGTCCTCCAACTATAGCTATAGCTAAAATATAGTTTTGAATTCCAAGAGTCCTTTCAATGTATATAATGATATAGGGCATAAATGTGTTATTTGCTATTCCTGAAATAGCCATAGCTAAATATGTAAAATATAGATTTTTATTTTCCTTCATAACGGAAGGTTTAAATCCATAAATGATATCTTTGTAACTAATCTCCTTGTTAGGTTTTAAGTCTTTACTATCCTTAACTAAAAATAATCCTATTACTCCAGCAAGCGAAACAAGACCTCCGATAATTAAGAAAAACATTACCCAATTACCGTTTGTGACTAGTGTAGCACCTTCTTTCCAAGCAGCGCCTTCGGTTCCATCTAGATATCTCCAAGTATCTTGTGTCATCCAGTCGAATGCACCGAAAATAATACCAGTTGCAAGTAGTGGCATAATGGCGAGCACTGCATCAGTTGAGCCTCTATTTGTTTCATCAGTGATATCGGTAATCCAAGCATTAAAAGCAGCATCGTTTGCAGTAGAGCCTAGAGCACTCATTACACAGTCCATAAAAACAATGATAGCGACTGTAAAAGTAATAGCTTTAGACTGTTCCATTTTAAATACTTTCATTGTATTTTCAACAGAAATAGCTGCAAATATCATAACGGTAAAACCCCATATGATATAGCCTATACTAATTAACTTCTTCCTTCTTCCTCGTTTATCACTAAAAATTCCTGCTAGAAGGGTAAATAGTGTTGCGACAACAGCAGAAGCTGCGACCATTACCCAAATAGCAACAGGATCGCGAGTTACTGTTCTATCCATGAAAATATTAAAGTACATGTTTTCAAGAACCCATGCTATTTGTCCAACAAGACCAAATATCACAATACCAGTCCAAGTTTTTGCACCGAGCGAATTAGCTTTTGTTTTTCCCATACTGAAACCTCAAATTAAGTAATATAAAATCATTATACCATTTAACAAGGTTGGATAAAAGATAGGGTTTTTGGAAATATAATTAGCTATAGATGACATGATATATAGCAAGTTTTCAAAAAAGTTTGGAAGGTTTTAGATTGCTAGTTAATGGCAGTTTTTTGTTTAAATAATTTTCAATATTAAGTTATTTATTATTAAAGTGTTTTGTATTGAAATTTTCAATGGTTATGCTAGACTTAAATTAGGATGTTATCACGGTTAGTGATATATTTTCGCTTTGAGTTTTTAATGTTCAAATTGCGATCGGAGGATTAAGCTATGGATAAGTCGTATAATAAAACAATAATAAAATCAGCGATGATATTGATTGCTATTTTATTGCTGATACTAGGGTTATTATTTTCTATACAAATACCCAAAATAACTGCAGAAGCAGCAATTACAATTACAGAACCTGATTCAAATGGGTTATCTTACAGGATAGATGACTATTATAATACATGTACTGTTTACTCTTGCTTGCCAACCGTTACTTCACTTACAATTCCTAAAACTTATGGTTCTAGACCGGTGCAAGGATTTTATAACCTCTATGTTTTAGATGATGTGAATGGGTTAAAACATATAACAATCCCATCAAGCGTAGCCGATGCGGTGGATTTTTCAGGAATTGGACTGGAAGTGACATTTCGAAAAAATAGTTTACTTGAAAGTATCACCATAACAGAAACAGATGCAAATTCAAAGTACTATTCCGTTGATGGTGTTTTATACAAAAATAAAGATGGAGTTAAATCGTTAGTATGTTATCCAGCACGCAAGTTTGGAAAGACGTATACCGTATCAGCAGATATTACACAGATAGCTTCGTATGCTTTTTCAAACAACTATTACCTAGAGGAAATTAATCTTCCAAGTGGTTTGAATGTTTCGCCATATGAAGCATATCAACCGCATATAAACGAGAGACCTTTTGGTAATTGTCGTGTATTAGAAGCAGTAAATATAGCGTCAAATGCCACTAACTTTGCATCTTCCGATGGTGTTCTATTTAATAAAAATATGAGTGTACTACTTTATTATCCAGCTAACAAACCACATGGCACACTTGTATCCCAATTATTAGCTAATCAAGATATCGCAATAGGTCCTTATGCGTTTGACGGTAATAATTATCTAACTTCAGTAGATTTATCAGCAAGAACTTCTTTAAGAAGAGGGGCTTTTATGGACTGTGATAAATTAAAAGAGGTAATTTTACCAAATAGTATTAACGAGTTAGAAGACTTTCTTTTTGCGGGGTGCACTCTTATAAATAAGATTGTACTACCTGATAATTTACTAAAAATAAACAGTGCTGTTTTTAAAGGGACATCTATATCTCATATTACTATCCCCAGTAGTGTCACAAATATATTGGGGATGGCTGGAGGGGCTTTTGAAGATTGTAAAAATTTAACTGCAATAACTTTTCGACGTAATACTCCGACAACACTACAACAGACATATGTTTTTAGGGACTCTCCGATACTAACCGATCCGAATGCTAAAATATTTGTGCCAAGTGGAAGCGTCGATACATATAAAGCTGCCAATATATGGAAGGAGCCAGGGATTAAAGAAAAGATTTTTGCAGATCCTACAGCAGATATGACCTTAACGCTAAATTATGGAACGTTTCTAGGTTTTAATGTTTATAGTGATAATAAAATATCATTAAAAGAACCTGTTAGAAAAGGATATGAGTTTACGGGCTGGTCTGGAACTGGGCTTTCAGGCAGCAACAATAAACATGTGTTTTTTGATGTAACTAATATTGAACCTAAATCATATACAGCTAATTGGCGGTATAACACCTATAATATTACATACAATATGGATGGAGGAGATAATTACCCTCAAAACCCCTCAACTTACAGGGGAAATGCTAATTATATAATCAATAATCCAACAAAAGAGGGCTATACCTTTGCTGGCTGGAGTGGAACCGATTTGGTTGGAGAAAACAATAAACCAGTAACCATTCCAGCTGGCAGTGAAGGGCATAGAGAGTATACAGCTCATTGGACACCAAGTACAAATACAGCATATACAATTGAATACTACTTGCAAGACTTAGATGGTGTTAACTATATAAGGGCTGGTACGTATACAGAGTATCTAGAAGGGACAACAGGAGAAGTGGCATATATATCAAATTATATGAATAGATACACAGGCTTTACATATACTGACACTAATTCTGAACTATCTGGGACAATTTTAGCAAACGGCTCACTAGTATTAAAAGCTTACTATAACAGAAATTCATATACCATTACATTTAATAGTAGAGGTGGTTCTACTGTTGATGCAAAAACACAAAGATATTACACTCAAGTATCTCCACCGACGCCTCCTACGAGAACTGGATATACCTTTGGTGGGTGGTATACGGATAATGGAACATTTGAAGATAATTATATATTTGATAGGATGCCAGCGGAAAATATTACCCTTTATGCAAAGTGGAATGCAAATACAGACACTTCATACACGATTATCTATTATTTACAAAACCTAACAGGTGATTATCAGGAGAACACGGACACTAGCCGAAAGGGAACAACGGGGGAAATGGCTTATATAACAAACTATCTTGATCAGTATACAGGTTATCAATATATCTCCACTGGGTCTATACTATCAGGGGAAATTAAGGGAGATGGTTCATTAATTTTGAAAGCATATTACAATAGAAGAAAATACAATTTAAAATTTATGAATGAAGGTGTACAATATGGAGAAGTTCAACAAGTAACCTATGGTGCTACTATAACATATATTCCGGAAACGACACCAACGAAGCCGCAAGATGCACAGTACACATATATGTTTGCTGGATGGTATCCTAATCCCGTTGGTAATCCAATGCAAGCAAACGAAGTAAAAGTTAATGCAACATACACACCAACCATAAGAAAATATGATGTCCGATTTTTAACGGAAGATGGTGGATCTGCTATAGGTGATACCCAAAAAGTAGAATACGGAAAAGGTGCAAAAGCTCCAATAGACCCAATAAAAACGGGATATACATTTAAAGCTTGGGCTCCTGATTTTTCAAGTATTGTAACCGATACGGATGTAATAGCAACATATACCATCAACCAATATACTATTACATTTAATAGTAGAGGTGGGACCGCAGTTGAAGAAAAAACGCAAAATTATAACACTACAGTAACTTCACCGACCGAGCCTACGAGAACTGGATACGTGTTCGGAGGGTGGTACACCGATAACGAAACGTTTTCAAGTCTATATATGTTTAGTACGATGCCAGCTGAAAATATTACCCTTTATGCTAAGTGGACTGCAAATACAACCACTAAATATACGGAGGAATACTATAAGCAAAGTTTAACAGGTAATTATGAAAGATATACTTATAGTTATCAGCAAGGAACAACTGGGGAGAAGGCATATTTAAAGAACTATCTAACCATGTTTGAAGGTTTTACTTTTACAAATACAAATTCTATACTATCTGGCACAATTGCAGGAAATGGCTCACTAATATTAAAAGCTTATTATAATAGAAATTCATATACTGCGACTTTTAAAAACAATGGCGCTACGTATGACACACCCAAACAAGTCAAATATGAAGGTGCTATATCAAAACCAGCAGCAGACCCCACAAAAAATACTGATGCACAATACACATATACATTTGCGGGGTGGGATCCTGATCCTACCGGTATGACAATGCCAGCAAACAATTTAACGTTTAATGCAACTTATACAGCAAATATAAAAAGCTATGATGTAACATTTTTAAGTGATGTAGGGGGAACGACTCTTAAAACTGAAAGCGTAGAATATGGAAGTGCAGCAACTGCTCCAATTGACCCGACCAAAACTGGCTATACCTTTGATGGCTGGGATGTGCCCTTTTTAAACATAACACAAGCGACTATAGTAACAGCAAAATATACCATTAATTCATACACCATTACATTTAATAGTAGAGGTGGGACCGCAGTTGAAGAAAAAACGCAAAATTATAACACTACAGTAAATCCACCAGCGGACCCTGATAAAACTGGATATACCTTTAAAGGGTGGTATAAGGATAATGAATCATTTTCAGTTAAATATGTGTTTAATACGCCGATGCCTGCTGAAAATATTACACTTTATGCTAAATGGGAGGCAAATACAAATACTGCATACACTATTCAATACTTTAAACAAGGTTTAGGAGGTAGTTATTATACACTTGAGGGAAGTGATACGCAGAATGAAACAGGAACAACAGGCGAAACAGCGCACATATTAAATTATGAAAATAAATACGCAGGTTTTACATACACTGTAACTGCTGATACAAAGATTTCTGGCACGATTGAAGGAAATGGCTCACTAATATTGAAAGCTTATTACAACAGAAATTCATATACCGTAACTTTTATAAACAACGGCGCTACATATGACGTACCTAAACAAGTCGAATATCAAGGTACTATATCAAAACCAGCAGCAGACCCCCAAAAAGGAGAAGATGCACAATACACATATACATTTGCTGGGTGGGATCCTGATCCTGCTAGTATAACAATGCCTGCAAATAGTTTATCAATAACTGCTCTATATAATCGAACAATAAGAAAATATAATGTTACATTTTATGATGATAATGGTACCACTGTTCTACATAATGAGGATGTAGAATATGGAAAAGGTGCAACTGCTCCAATTGACCCAACCAAAACTGGCTATACCTTTGATGGTTGGGATGTGGCCTTTTCAAATATCACACAAGCGACTACAGTTACAGCTAAGTATGTAATTAATTCATATACCATTACATTTAATAGTAGAGGTGGGACCAATGTTATCGCAAAAACGCAAGATTATAACACTACAGTAACCGAGCCTGAAGCACCTACAAAACTAGGATATACCTTTAAAGGATGGTATAAAGATAATGAATCATTTTCAGTTAAATATGTGTTTAACACGCCGATGCCAGCAGAAAGCATTACACTTTATGCTAAATGGGATGCAAACACAAATACTAAGTATACTATCCAATACTATCAACAAAATGTAGGGACTAATGAGTATACTTTGGTGGCTAATCATACTGAAATTAAAGAAGGCGAAACGGACACAATAGCCACTCTTTCAAATTATGAAAATAAATATGTAGGCTTTACATACACTGTAACTCCTAATACTTTGACGAGTGGAATAATTACTGCAGATGAACAACTTACCCTAAAAGTCTATTACAAAAGAAATTATTACAAAGCAACATTTATTAACGAAGGTAACGAACATAGTGTGCTAAATTTAAGATATGGCGCACATATATCTAGCCCAACAACTCCAACCAAAGCCTCGACTGCTGAATACACATATACATTCAGTAAATGGAATCAAAATATTCCAAATGCAATGCCAGCAGAAAATATGATTTTCCAGGCAATATATACATCTGTGGTAAGGCAATACACGTATACATTTTTAAATGATACCGAGGATGTTGTATTAAAAACTGCAACGATTAATTATGGTGGGGATATAATTGCTCCCGAAGAGCCATTAAGAACAGGGTATACATTCAATTGGGATAAGGCATTTTCAACAATCTCGTCTAATATTACAATTAAAGCAACATATACCATCAACTCATATACCATTACCTTTGATAGCAGAGGTGGAGATGCGGTCAATCCCATAACTGAAAACTATAACACTTTAGTAACTGCACCAGCAGTACCTACAAGGCTAGGATATACATTTGGGGGATGGTACGTCGATAATGAAACATTTGAAAATGCGTTTGATTTCACTAACTTAAATATGCCCGCAACTGACACAGCCCTTTATGCTAAGTGGGATGCAAAGACAAATACTAAATACACTATCCAATATTATCAACAAAATATAGATAATGATGAATATAGTTTGTATTTTACATCTAATAAAACTGGGACAACTGATACTATAGCCACAGTTACGCATTACGAAACTAGGTACCCAGGATTTAACTGTATTGTAACTGCAGGTTCTGTACATTCAGGAAAAATTACAGCAGATGAGCAACTTGTTTTAAAAGTATACTATAACAGAAATTATTACATCGTTACGTTTATAAATAACGGTGAAGAATATGATAGTCAAGACAAAAAGTATGGTGCAAATGTTACCTTACCTGCAAATCCTACCAAACCAGCAACTGCACAGTACACATTTACTTTTGATGGTTGGGATAAAGCTATACCTGCGACAATACCAGCAGAAAATATTACAATAACTGCAACATATACGGTAGCAATAAATAGCTATGACGTAATATTCTTAAGTGATGAAGGGGGAACTACTCTTAAAACTGAAAGAGTAGCATATGGAAGTGGTGCGACTGCTCCCCTAAATCCAACAAAAACTGGTCATACATTTAACGGCTGGGATAAGAGCTTTTCAAATATCACACAAGCTACTACAGTCACAGCAAAATATGTAGTTAACCTATATACCATTACATTTAATAGTAACGGTGGAACTAACGTTGATGCAAAAACCGCAAACTATGGAACAAATGTTATAAAACCTGAAGCGCCAACAAGAATAGGATATACATTCATCGATTGGTATACTGATAATGAAACATTTGAAAATGCGTTTGATTTCACTAACCTAAAGATGCCCGCAACTGATACAACACTATATGCAAAGTGGAATGCCAATACTAATACTAAGTACAAGGTTGAATACTATAAGCAAAATCTAGAAGATGATGACTATACCTTAGATGTTACCGAGAATCTAGAAGGAACAACAAATACAAGCGTGTCGGTTGTTGATTTTGAAAATAAATATGTAGGCTTTGCCTATGCCTCTACAAACTCTAATACATACGGAATAATTGAAGCAAATGGAAGTCTTACTTTAAAAATCTATTACACCAGAAATATATATATGGCTACATTCATTAATGAGAATCAGGAATATAACAGCCAAAATATTAAATATGGTGGAGAGATAACCGTACCCGCAAACCCTGCAAAAGCCAGAACGCAAGAATTTACATATACATTTGCTAGGTGGGATAAAGAGGTTCCTATAACAATTAGTCAAAGCATTACCTTCGCTGCAGTATATACACAAACAAAAAATAAATATACAGTGACTTTCAAAGACTATAACGAAAGTGTTTTAAAAACTCAAAATGTAGAATACGGCAGTGGTGCAATTGCTCCAGCAGATCCTAATAGAGTAGGTTATAGCTTTATAGGTTGGGATAAGACTTTTGAAAATATTGTAAATAATCTTGTAGTTAAAGCAAAATATAGTATTAACCAATATACATATACCTTTTATGATGCAGATGAAAAAACAGTATTAAAAACAAAAACAGTTAATTATGGTTCAGAAATAGTGGAGCCAGCTTATCCAGCAAAAGCAAGAACACAAGAATTCACATATACTTTTAGTAGATGGGATAAGGTTGTTCCTGAAACGATTAGTGAGGATATATCATTTAGACCAATTTATACAAGTGTCACGAATAAATATACAGTCACATTTAAGAACTATGATGGAAGCACTATAGGCGAACCACAAGAAGTAGCATACGGTTCTAGTGCGACTGCGCCAGCAACTCCATCAAGAATAGGACATACATTTAGTGAGTGGGCACCAGCAGATTTTTCAAATATAATGGGACCGCTTACAGTAGTTGCACAGTATTCAACTAACAGATACCAAATCACCTTCAACGCTAACGGTGGCACAGTTGTTAACGCTATTACATTAGGTTATGAATACCCTGTAGTTCTTCCTGAAAATCCCATAAAAGAAGGATATGCATTTATGGGATGGTATAAAGATATGTCTCTCACTGAAAAATATGTTGCTACCACTATGCCTGCCGAAAATATAGTCCTTTATGCTAAATGGGCAGAACTTGTGGATATAGCATCTTTTATATCAGATACTAATTTAAACAATATGCTTTCGAGTATCAATATACCGCTTGGTGAAGAATATGAAACTTTAGAATTATTAGAGGAAACATATAAAGATGTAAAGCAAGGGCACACATTGAAAAATTGGATATATAAAGACAGTAGCACTAGTGAGGAATCTGTCATAACAGAAGAAACGGTATTTGACTATGCAGGTGGCTTTGAGATTTTAGCTAACTATGAGGCAAATACATATACATTGAATTTCTATTCAAACTATAGCGGAGCTGATGCAATAGCCCCAACAACGGTAACATATGATACTGCAATAGCTTTACCCCAAGCTCCTACAAGAGAAGGGTATGAGTTTGCTGGCTGGTATAACGGAGATCAAAGGGTTGAAGACGGCAACACATTCCTATCTGCAGATGATGTGTCATTAGTAGCAAGATGGGATTCAATTGTGACAGCAGTTCCCGAAACTAAACAGCCCGATCTTCTCTGGTTGTATTTCCTCTTAAGCATAATGGGTGGTGTAGGCATAACCATCGGAGTATATTTTACTGTTGGTTTTGTAAAAGAAAAAAGAAAAGCAAAGCAAGTAAGTGGTAAAAAATAATTAAACCATAGAAAAACAAGTATAAATAATAAAACTAATTTGCCCCCTATAAGTTGTTTTATACCGTTCAACTTTTTGGGGGCTAAAGTAAATGCATTACTTCCTGCCCAAATTCTAAACCCGTCGAATTCGACGGGGATATGATAAAAGACATAAAAAAACCCTAATAGATAGGGTTTTGGCGGAGAGAGTGGGATTTGAACCCACGGCACCTTTTTGAGGTGCACACGATTTCCAGTCGTGCTCCTTCGGCCAGCTCGGACATCTCTCCACATTTAAAGGCCTTTAACTACAATATGTAATCAACTCTTTATTTAAGTTTTTTGCTAAATGAGTATAACATAATAACAAAACTTAGTAAAACAAAAATAACTAGCGCATTCAGGTAAGGATTATAAAGTTAGTTGTCATAGTAGTAGGGATGGTGGTAGGTAAGTTGAGGAACACCTAAGGATTGAGTACAGTTTTAATAGCACATATTTTAGCAAGGACTAATAAGATAATTTGATGAAGGATTTAGGTATTAAAGTTTTACTCTTGGTTTTGCTCGCATTTTTATAGTGTTATTCAACAAAGGATTTAGGAATTAAAGTTCTCTCAATGTAACAATATTACATAAATTTCTTTTCAAAGATATTGCAATTTTTATTAAATCCAGATGGCATCTTTTAATTTTATGTGGATAGAATAGCGAAACTCTTGATTTTTAATGGGATTTTAGAAAAGGATGAAAAAGTCGGATTTTTTGTTGACAAATATTCTGTATGTGTTATAATATTAGCAGTCGGAGTGGTAGAGTGCTAGCAAAACAAAAGCATTTTGCCAAGACGAAAATAAAATAAAAAGGAGAATGATAATATGAAAAACTTAGTAACAAGAGGATTTGATAATTTCTTTGATGATGTATTTGATAGTTTCTTTAAGCCTGTAGCTTATGACAGATTTGTTGCAACTGGAATGAAGACTGATATTAAAGATTTAGGTGATAAATATGAACTTGCAATCGATGTTCCAGGATATGACAAAGAAGACTTAACTCTCGATTTAGAGAATGGCTATTTGACAGTTAAAGCTGAAAGAGCTGCTTCAGAAGAAAAAGGCAAAAAAGATGAAGGTAGATACTTGAGACGTGAACGTGCATACACTTGCAGCAGAACCTATTATGTAGGCGATGTTGATAAAGAAACCATTAAGGCTAAGTATGAAAACGGCGTGTTAAGTGTAACTGTTCCAAAAGAAAAACAAAAGGTCATTGAATCTACAAAGATTGATATCGACTAATTATTAGTAAAAAGTAATTTTAACAGATTTTTCCCAACCTCCCTCCTTTAGTACATAACTAAAGATGATAAGCCAAGCGTTTTGCTTGGCTTTGTCATATCCAAAAATCAATTTACCATTTATTTTTATCTTAGTTTTCATAGTAAGTAGGCTGTCGGATGAGGGCTTCGGTTAATATCAGTTTATAGAGTAAGGAGAGGTGGGGGGTGGCTGTTTAATTCAATGTTTTCATAGTGTAAAAGTCTTCAATTGCCAGTTTTAAGACAGTAGAAAGACTTTTTCTACTTGGTTAGTCTTACAGTCCAACAGTTAGTCCTAAGGTAGCCAATATTGACTAAATGCCATAAAAGTGGCAAGATTTAACTAATGTTTCATGCGCGCATGGAAGAATATGGTGTATAATAATAGTACATAATATGCGAATACGAGAGGACGGTAAAATATGAAAATTGCATTAGGATCAGATAAGTCAGGATATAATTTAAAGGAATCAATTAAACAATATTTAATTGAGAAGGGCGTTGAATTTGATGACTTGGGTACAACCGATATTAATAAAGTACATCCATATTATCAAGTTGCATCAGATGTTGCTCCTAAAATTCAAGATAAAACATATGATAAAGCTATTTTAATTTGCGGAACAGGCGCAGGGATGTGTGTTGTAGCGAATAAGTTTAAGGGAGTTAGTGCTGTTGTTTGTGAAGGTGTTTATACAGCAAAGATGGCAAGAGCTATCAATGGTGCCCAAGTTTTATGTATGGGTGGATGGGTAGTCGCACCTGAGATGGGAATACAAATGGTAGAAGCCTTTTTAAACACTGACTATTTACAAGATTTAGAAGATTGGAGAAAAACTTGGCTTACTAACGCTGCAAAAGAAGTTGTAAAAATAGAAGACAAAAATTTTAAATAAAATATCTGACGTTTTGGGCGTCATTAGAAGAGTGGAGTGACGAGTTGGATTATTAATGCCAAGTGAGTTGTTCAAATGTAAGATTATGTTTAAATAAATAAGAGTTAGGATTGAGGGTTAAATATGAGTTTTTTTGAATATCAAGAGCCGGTAAAGTTAATGTTTGGAAAAGGAGCAATAAAGAGGCTACCTGAAGCTATTAGTAGTTATGGGTATAAAAAAGGGGTATTGATTACAAGTAAATACTTTATATCAAGTGGAATAGCTGATGATATAGTAAATGACTCTAAACAAATAGTGAGTGTTTTTGGCGGAGTGTCTCCTAATGCGCTACTTAAAGAAGTTACTATGGCTAGTGAACGTATAAAAGAAGTAGGTGCTGATTTTGTTGTTGCAGTGGGTGGAGGCTCGGTAATTGATTTAGCTAAATTTGCTTGTTCACTTGCAGTTAATGATGGAGATGCAAAAGACTACTTTTATAAAACAAAAACATTTACATCTAAAAAAATTCCACTAATAGCTGTTCCTACTACATCAGGAACGGGTTCGGAAGTCACATCTGTATCAGTTTGTACTGATGAAGATGCTAAAGTTAAATCTCCAATAGTTAGCAATAATTTTTACCCAACTCTAGCTATAATAGACTACATGTTAACACTAAGCGTGCCTAAATACACAACTGCTATTACAGGTCTAGATGCTTTTTCACATGCACTTGAAGCGTTTTGGAATGTAAATCATCTACCCATTACTGATATGTATGCAAAAAAATCTATGGAGTTAATAATTAATAACATTGAAAAAGCATATGACGATGAAAATAATATTGAGGCAAGGAAAGCCATGAGTTTAGGGTCAGTATATGCAGGACTAGCTTTTGCTCCTACAAGGACAGCTGCTGTACATGCTTGTAGCTATGCTATATCCAATCAGTTTGATGTGCCACATGGCGAAGCTTGTGCTTTCACTCTAGGGTTTTTCTTAAAAGAAAATGCAGAAGAAGATAAAAGACTTAATATTCTTGCTAAAGATTTAGGTTTTAAAAATGTTGATGGTATGGTAGATAAGATAGAAAGCCTTAAAAAGAAATTTAATCTAAAAACAACATTAAAAGATTTAGGATGTGTAGATGTAGGAAAACTTGTAAAGGAATGTGTTTATCATCCACTGTTTAATAATAATCCTAAAAAATATACCGAGGAAAGTCTCACTAAAGCACTTAAAAAATATTTCAAAAATTAAAAATATATTTGAAGATGGTGGTATCATGAAACAAAAAATTAATTTAGGTATTGTATGTTTAGTTAGAAACACTTTTGATTTTAAAGCAGCAGGAGAAATATATAAAGGCATATTAAAAGATCTCGAAAAAGATGAAAGTATTAACCTTTATCCTGTAAAAGAAGTGGTGATAGAATCTGAAGAGGCTATAAAAGCTGGAAAGTATTTTGCTGAAAATCTCGTAGATGCTATTGCTGTAATATCGGGAACGTTTCATTTAGGACATCTTATACTGGAAATTAAAAAATGGTGTGATAAACCTATTTTATTATGGGGACTCCCTGAGCTTCCATATGATGGTGGAAAAATTAGATTAAATTCAGTTTGTGGCGTCAACTTAAACGCATCTAATCTAACCAAGAGCGGATATGCTGACTATACATATATCGTGAGTGAAAAAATCGATCAAGACTTTTTAGATGCTATCCGTATGATTAAGGTTTTAAAGGAAGCAAAGGTAGGAATACTAGGCTCTAGAGCGCACGGATTTTTTAATGTAGGAGTTAGTGAACTTGGGTTATATAAAAAATATGGCTGTTTAGTAGATAGCTATCAACTGTCAGAAGTTTTTGGGTATAAAGAAGATATAGAGAGGGTTAGATACTATGAAAATAAGATTAACTCTACCTTTAATACAAAGGGCGTAACAAGTGAACAGGTATCTAAAACCTCAATTCTTGCATCCAAAATTGAGAATTTTATCAAAGATAAAGGCCTAGATGTATTAGCTATTAGATGTTGGCCAGAGTTTGCAGCAGGCTTTTCAATAGCACCTTGCGCTGCAATGTCAATACTTCAAGATGAAGGATATATATTAGCTTGCGAAGGCGATATAGATTGTGGGCTTACTATGCTTTGTCATAAAGCTATAGGAGCAAAAACACCTTTTATGGCAGATTTATCACAAGTTAATTTAAATGAAGGTTATGCTTTGATGTGGCATTGTGGCGTAGCTCCTAGTTCACTATGTGATGGGATTTGTACGCCTACTTTGGATACATATTTTGCTGGTGGTAAAGGAGTGACTGCAGGTTTTGTTATGAAGTCAGGAAATGTCCATGTAGCAAGGTTAGATAGCATTAATGGGCAATATAGGATATTCCAAGAAACGGGTAAAGCAATACATATGGATAAAGAATTATCAGGTACATATGCAAAATGTATTTTTGATAATGGATTAAAAAATGTCCTTGATAAACTAGTATATTCTGGAACTGCACACCATCTTTCAATGGCGTATGGAGACTTTACAAAAGCATTTGAAATATTTGCCCGTCTTACAAATACAGAAATTATCTAATTTAGATTTGTGTCTAAAAAAACATAGAGATTATAGGAGTAGGTATGCGCATTAATAGAGTTGGAGATAGTATTAGTCTTACGTATAAAGATAGATTAGTTTTTAATCATTCTAAAGAAGCCCCCTTTATTAGTGGGGTGGATTGGGATACAAAACATAGCTATATACATGGCACTTTTAAATTTAAAGCTAAAGTTAAAAAGTTAGTTCTGTTGTATAATGTCTCGGTTATTTCAGAAGATAGTAAAAAAATAGAGTTAACCTTTACAAATGATTCAACTAGCGTAAATGTTCAAATAACAGCAAGAGATGATATTTTGGTATTTAGTTTAGATGCAAATAAAGACACAGCATATCGTATAACATTTCCATCTACTGAAAGTGAAGGTATATTTGGTGGTGGGGAGCAGTTTAGACAACTTAATTTAAAAGGTGAAAAGGTAAAAAATCTTGTATCTGAGCATATAAAAATTAAACCGATAGTACTAAAGACCATATTTAACTTCCTTCCATATAAGCCAAGAGAGCATAAAGATATCGTAACATATGCACCTATGACTACATTTATGTCTAGTGAAAAGTATGCGATAAGGTTTGATGTTGATGTTTATGGAGAAAGTGATTTTCAAAATGAAAGTTATTCCACATATACCTTTGAAAAGTGTCCAAGAAGTTTTTCTATATTCTATGGCGATTCCTTCAAAGAAGTAAATATGCTTTTAAATAAGGATATAGAAAATAGAGAGTATCTACCCGATTGGGCATATGATGGGATGATAATAGGCGTTCAAGGGGGAATTGAAAGAGTAGTAGAAAAAGCAACATCTATGATAGATCAAGGTGTACCTGTATGTGGTGTATGGTGTCAAGATTGGTGTGGTAAAAAAGTTACTGCTGCTGGCTCTCAAGTGTATTGGAACTGGTCACAAGATAAAGTTAGATATCCCAATTTAAAAGAAGAAATAGCTAAGCTTAAAGAAAAGGGAGTTAGATTCTTAGGATACATTAATCCATATCTTGTAAAAGATGGTCCTATGTACAATGAATGCAAAGAAAAAGGATATTTAGTTAAAAATAAAGATGGGGATATATATCACATAAAGTCCACTACATTCTATGCTGCGATGATGGATTTAACAAATGAAGGGATGGTTCAATACCTTAAAGAAACTATCATAAAAGAAAATATGTTAGATCTTGGTATTGATGGATATATGGCAGATTTTGGAGAGTATTTACCATTTGATGCAGTGTTACATAATGGCGATGCAAAAGAGCTTCATAATATTTGGCCAACCATATGGGCAAAAATAAATAGAGAAGCAGTAGATAGTCACGAGAGACAAAAGGAAGTATTTTTCTTTACTAGATCTGGATATAACGGCGCACAAAAATATACAACTATAATGTGGAACGGAGATCAACATACTGATTTTAGTATTGATTATGGTATGGGATGTGTTCTCCCTGCAACATTTAATTTAGGTTTTTCGGGTATGTCTGCTGTACATAGCGACATTGGGGGATTTATAAGTTTTGCATCTTTGAGAAGAGACGAAGAGATATTTATTCGCTGGATGGAAATGAATACATTTTCACCACTGCTTCGTTCTCACGAAACCATACGACCAGAACTAAACACTCAACCATATGACGATAATGTCGTAAAAGCAGTAGGGAGACTAGCTAGGTTACATAAAGCATTAAAACCATATATTAAGTTCTGCATGGAAGAAGCAAATAAAGGTATTCCAGTTATGCGTCCTGACTTTTATAACTCAAATGATTTTTCAAATCATAAAGACTTATATTCCTTTATGTTAGGTGATGAAATTTATGTAGTTCCAGTAATGGAATCTGATGCAGATGAAAAAACCATTCACCTTCCTAAAGGTGAGTGGAAGAACCTAATAGACAAACAAGAGTATGAAGGTGGAAAAACATATACTTTTAATGCACCACTAGGAACACCGCTTGCTTTTTATCTTGTAAACGGAAAACACAAAGATTTATTTGATGAAATAGAGTTTTAATCAAAAGCTAGCAAGTAAAAAGCCTTCAATTTTAGACGGAAGCACTTTAGATTTGTTAGTTATCATAGTAAGTCGGGCGATAAATAGACCCTCGAAACACTTTAGATTTTAGTTGAAACTGTACTATGTTTGAACCCTTTACTAGCAATATGCTAGTATTTAATTGTTGTACAAAAATAATGGAGAGAGATAATGATAGAAGTAAAAGGGAAATACAACACGGCTATAATTTACACAGACAATGTGGATGAAAATGCTTTAAAAGATATTAAAGCAGTATGTGATTCTGAACTGTTTAAAAAATCAAAGATTAAAATCATGCCAGATGTACACGCAGGACTTGGATGTACAATAGGGACAACTATGACTATAGTCGATAAAATAGTTCCTAATTTTGTAGGAGTAGATATTGGCTGTGGAATGGAAGTTTCTAAGTTAAGCAATAAAGAAATTGATTTTATAGCCTTAGATAGACTTGTTAGAAAAAAGGTACCTTCAGGAAGATCTATACGGAGTTCTCACCACGAATACGAAAGTCTTATTGACTTAACAAAACTTAATTGCAAAAATCACGTATCCATTGATAGAGCTAGATATAGCATTGGTACTTTAGGTGGTGGAAATCACTTCATCGAAGTTGATAAAGATGAAGAAGGTAATCTATACCTTATTGTCCACTCAGGAAGTAGACACTTAGGGACACAAGTCGCAGAATACTATCAAAAAGAGGCGTATCGAAGGATAAAGGATAAAGCTGAAGTCGATATTAAAAATCGAATTAGAAAATTAAGGCAATCTGGCGCTAGTGATGCAGAAATTTTAGTAGCAAAAGACGAGTTAGAAAGAAATATCCCTAAAAAAGATTTTGCGTATGTAGAAGATGGCCTTATGGAAGAATATTTGTTTGATATGCATTTAACTCAACAATTTGCAACTATCAATAGAAAAGCCATTGTAGACGTTATAGTCCAAGGCATGAATCTTGATGTTGTTGAACAATTTACCACCATACACAACTATGTCGATACCGAAGAAATGATGCTTAGAAAAGGTGCAGTATCAGCAAAGAAGGGAGAAAAGTTACTCATCCCAATCAATATGAGAGATGGTTGCTTAATTTGTATAGGAAAGGGAAATAAAGATTGGAACCAGTCAGCGCCACACGGTGCGGGAAGAGTTCTTTCTAGAAGGCGTGCAATGGACTCTTTATGTATGAAAGAATACAGAGAAGCGATGGAAGGGATATATACAACTTCAATCTCGAAAGCAACTCTAGACGAAGCTCCCTCGGCATATAAACCTATTGAAGAAATAATGGAAAATATAGGCGATACAGTAGAAATAATAAAAGTAATTAAACCAGTATATAACTACAAGTCACCAGATTAATTAAGGATATAGGAGAGCATTTATCAGAATCTAAATAGTTTTTGTCATACTCAAAACTGTAACCAGTATAGGTTTTATTTAAAGTCCCACTGAACATGTTATATACATGTAATTGAACGATTTTAAATTTCAATCGTTGGCTTTGGTTTCCTACCTGGTACGGCGTGCATTCCAAACATAGCGAGTGCTTGGTTCACTTTATCCATACGAACAGTTTTCTTGCCTTGTTCAAGTTCTCGTATAAACCTTAGACCTAAACCAGAACGTAAGGAAAATTCTTTTTGTGTTAATCCAGCTTTTTTTCTGCTTTCTTTTATAAATTTTGCTATTTCATTCATAAAATAAGTTTACACCCGTTCGGGTGTATCATCAAGGTTTTTACATAAAATTATACCTAATCGGGTATAAATTAACTATAAATAAGCAAATTGTACCTTATAGGGTATAAAACGACATATAATATATACTAATTTACTCATAGATGTTCATCTCATAAACCACTACATTGCTAGCTATGCTTTATTGTAGGGTGTTAAGATAGCATATAAATATATATAAATTTTCGCATAGGTGTAGCATTAAAATTCATATCATAAATCGCCATGTTGTTAGTTATGTTTTATTATGCTAAGAAATAATGTAAAATAATATAGAATAATATACATAAGTTAGTAGGAGTAAACTATGAAATATTATGCTGCATACGGAAGTAATTTACAGGCAGAGCAAATGAAAAAGAGATGTCCTTCCGCTATCTACGTTGGAGCAGGAGTCATAGAAGGCTATCGGCTAGTCTTTTGGACATTTGCCACAATCGAACCAGCAGTAGGACATGCGACTCCCGTTGGTGTATACAGACTTAATGAAGTTGATGAAGCAAATCTAGATGGCTTTGAGGGAGTACGTATCAATCCACCGAGCTACATTAAAGAAAATATAAACGTAAAGATGGATAGCGGTGAAGTCATAGAGTGTATGGTTTACATAAAAAAGAGATTTTGTAGAATGGATTATCCGAACCTTCCCGATGACGAATATTACAAAAGAATAAAGAAAGGATACAAGGAAAAAGATCTAGATACAAAGGTTTTAAAAGAAGCTTACGAGTACACTGAGGAATTAATCAAAAAGTTTAAATAAGGAGTAATCTAAGTGAAATACTACATAGCATACGGAAGTAATTTGAATTTAGATGATATGAAAATGCGCTGTAAGGGTGCCAGATTTTATAAAAAAGGCATCCTTAAAGACTATCAGTTAGTTTTCCGTTGGTATGCGACAATAGAGAAAAAAGAAGGTGCAATAACTCCAGTTGGGGTTTTTTGTATTGATGAAAAATCTGAACTAGAACTTGATTTTTACGAAGGTTATCCTACCTTATACCGTAAAGAAAACGTTAATGTAGAGTTAGAAGATGGAAGTCTAATAGAGTGCATGGTGTACATTATGGAAGAAAAAAGACAGGAGTATACATTGCCTTCAAAATCATATTATGCAACCATTGAAAAAGGATATAAAGATGTAGGACTTGATATATCGTATTTAAAACAAGCGTTAGAATATACTAAAAAATTAATACAACAATAATGAAATAAGAGAAACCAAAATAAATACATACAACTAATGTTGTTAGCCATTAATACTGGTTAAATTTCAACAATATGATTATACGAGGTAAGTTTATGACAGCAAAAGAAAAAGCAATGAAAAATTTTAGAGATGGATATAACTGCTCACAATCAGTAGTTTTAGCGTTTAGCGATAAGTTAGGAATTGATGATAAAACACTGCTTAAACTATCATCATCTTTTGGTGGTGGTATGGGAAGACTCCGTGAGGTTTGTGGAGCAGTAACAGGTATGTTTATAGTCGTAGGGTTTCTATATGGCTATAATGACCCTAATGATAAACAAGCAAAAGCTAATCATTACGAACTCATTCAACAACTTGCTAAAGAATTTAAGGATGCAAACCACTCCATTATATGCAGAGACTTACTAGGATTAGGTGAAGGTCCAGATAACCCAATACCAAGCGAAAGAACAAAACAATACTATGCCGAAAGACCCTGTGAAGAACTCGTAGGTCATGCTGCAGAAATAGTAGAAAAATACATAGCAAATAAAAATAAAAACTAGAAGTCATTAATATACAAAAAGACATTACATATTGACATAATTAAAAGGAGCGCAGATGAAGAGATTAATTGTTTTTGATTTAGAAGGAACTATTTTTAAGTCAATATATAAAATTGAAGGGAGTCAATATGCCTCTACGATGTGGCCACTACTCGCTTATCGTATTGGAGCGGAAGATGAAGAAAAAAGAACACATGATAAGTGGGAAAACGGCGAGTATAAAAATTATAGAGAATGGGTGAAGGAGTCGTTTAATTTCCATAAGGAATATAAGTTAACAAAGGAAATATTTGATGAAGTACTTAAAAATGCCGAATATAATGAAGGTGTTGTTGAGTTTTTTAAAGAGTTAGATAGAACTAAGTGGATACCAGTAATCATATCTGGTGGCTTTCAAGAATTAGTTGATAGAGCGTGCGAAGAGCTCAATATTGATTGGGGGTATGGCGCATGTAGATACACATTTAATCAAGTGACAGGCTACCTAGAAAAGCATAGTTATAAATCTAGTGACTTTAAAGGGAAAAACGGCTGGTTAGGAAATATACGTATAGAGGAGGAACTTGATAGTGGGGACCATTGGGCTTTCGTAGGTGACGGTAAAAACGATATAGACATAGCAACAAAGGCAAAAGCAGCATTTGCTATAAATCCTCATCCTGAATTGGAAGCTGTTTGTGGTCTAGAAAAGATTGAGTCATTTTTGGATCTTTTGCCTTACTTAAATGACTTTGATGCTCATGTAGCTAAAGTTGATAATTTAAAAAGAACCAGTAAAAAGAAATCTGTAGAAAAAAAGGAAAAAGAACAAACAAAAGTAGCTTGGTCTAAGGATGGCATAATTTTAATTGTAGGGCAGTGTGCGTCGACTAGGGCAAATGTTATAACAGTAGCAAAAAAATATAATATAGATAGTAAAAAAATAGAGTACTATAAGGAATATAATACTAAATTTGATTTCAAATTATTAGAAAACAACGACAAGTATAGTTATTTATTACTCGGGCAAATCCCACATAAAGTGTCAGGAATAGGCGATGCTAGCAGTATGTACTCTCGAATAAAAAACAATCCAAATGTGTACCCTGTCAAATTATACAGACAAGAGATTATTAATAGAGAGATATCACTGGCCGAGGTAGAAAAATTTTTTCAGTGGATTAAAAAAGACAGAGCGAAACAGCCAAGCATCACGCGTGTTGTCCATTTAACCAACAAATAAATTCGAGGACTGCTGCATTATTGCCAATATCGTTTTTGTAAATATTTATAGAGGTCAGTCTCTTTATTTTGCATTGCAAATAACTTTTCAGGAGAGATGACCAAATATTTAGAAGTGTCTTTTAAGCAATTTTTCCAAGTTGCTTCCATGTTTTTGTTGCTACAAGGGTACGATTTATTTAGCAGTTCCTTATTACCATCTGGAATAACATGTATATGCATATAATCATCAGCTTCAAATCCTGTTGGTTTATGTATTAACATTTGCTCTGCCCAAAGTGTTTGACGCATTAATTGGTAAAAAGGCTCAAGCCAACAGCACGATAGTGTATTGTCATAAATTAGATATTGACTTTCTCTAATTAAATGAACATAGCGTGATTTTCGCTCATCACCTTTAGAGCCGATTGACTTGTCTTCGTTATAATATCTCTCAACATATTTCCATTCTATGGGAATTAAAAACTTTCGTCCATCTCGGTGTTTGGCATATATTAAGGCATCTATGGAAGTACATTGACTTCCTCTTGTGTTGGTACCCTCATTTAAAAGGTTTTCATCACCACCAACGGCTTCAAACTGGATATATCCCTTGAGTTTCTCATCGATAGGGAAAACATCAATAAAATTATCGGATATTGATTTTAATAGATTTAAAACAGCACTTTTGTCATTTCTAATTGGAAATAGATGGTTAAGGCAAGCAGTTTGTGATGATAAGATATTACCTGTGGGCTTTTTTCCACCCCACCAAGTGATTTTGTTTTCTTTAAAATAATTAAGTACTTCCTCTCTGATGCTTGGATAAAGATTGTTTAATCTATTTTGAAGAATATGAAGGCACATTATCATTTCGCCTCTATATTTAAAAAAACCTCCTCCTAGATCACCGTCAAAAAAACCTTCTTTAATTAGTTTCAAACCATATTCCTTTTGTTTAGTTTCATATGCCATATATCTCATTTCTCTTCCTCTAGCATCTAATTTTTGTATATGTATGTCACATTACTAGCATAATATATTTTAAGCGGGCATACAATAACGAGAACGAAATGTTTCTTTTTGTGTACCAAATATAGTGCATTATATGGTTTAGGATGTTGGAAAAATGTAAAAAACCGCCAGTTTCGTGAGAAATGGCGGTTAAAGTGGCGTTCCTGGCGGGAGTCGAACCCACGGCCTTTCGCTTAGGAGGACTGAACTCACCCCCTGACAACTTCCATAATATATATAGATAGCGCAAACTACGCCTTTTTCACACGGGAAAGGAATAATTTGCGCTATCTTTCGCAATTTCTATAAAGTGCATAAAGCCGAATGAAAGACGGGTACCGAAACGGGTGCCAAAAATGGTGCCCACGCTCACAGATTATTTCCAGATGATGCATGCTAACCTCTTGACAAAATGATGGGTTAATGTTATAATAAAGCGTATCTTTTGAAAGGAGAACGTAAGCAATATGTCATTAGCTGAAATGCTGAAGGATATTCGGCAAAAAGCTCTTATGTCTCAAGAGTCATTTTCAAAAGCATTAAGCGTGTCAGTTGCTACCATCAATCGATGGGAAAACGGCAGGACGACGCCTAATATTACTGCGATGAGCAAGATAAAGGGCTTTTGCATTGAAAAGGACATTCCGTTCAGTGAATTAGAAAAACTGTGGGCAGAAACGAATAGGAGGAACTCAAATGGCACAAATCTGTGAAGTGATTAAGTACGAAGGTGATAACAGCACCTTTATCTGGAAGCACCCGAGCGAAGATTTCAATAGCATGACGCAGCTGATCGTTCACGAATCGCAGGAAGCGATTTTCTTCATGAACGGTCAAGCGCTTGATATGTTCGGCGCAGGACGTTATACGCTTGAAACACAGAATATCCCGAAGATCGGTAAAATACTGAACCGCGCAACCGGCGATCAGACGCCTTTCCACTGCGAAGTCTATTTCATCAATAAGACGGAGCAGATGTCAATCAAATGGGGTACCGACAGCAAGGTGCAGTATATCGATCCGCAGTACGGATTCCCGCTTGCAATCGGTGCATCCGGCGAAATGTCGCTCCGTGCGGAAGACAGCCGCAAGTTACTTGTCAAGCTTGTCGGAACAGAAAACTATCTCGGTCAGCAGAAGCTGGTCTCCTTCTTCCGCGCCTTCCTGATGACTCGCGTAAAGACCTATATCGCGCAGGTCATCAAGGCAAACGCGATCAATATTTTCGAAATCGACGAAAACCTAACTGCGTTTTCCGAGAATATACATAAACTCCTCATTCCAGATTTTGCCGATTACGGTATTTCGCTTGAACGCTTCTTCGTTACCAACATCGTAAAGCCGGACGGAGACAGACAGTACGAAAAGTTCAAGGAACTGCACTTCCGTCAATATGCGGATATCGCGGAAGCGAAACTACGCCAGCAAACGGACATTATCTACGCGCAGACCGAGGCACAGAAGGTCGTTATCGACTCTCAGGCGCAGGCAACCAAGCGTGCGCAGGAAGGTTATACCTACGCGCAGGAGCGTGGCTTTGACGTTGCTGAAAAGGTCGCGCAGAACGAAGCGGTCGGTCAGTTCACCAATATGGGAGTGGGCTTAGGCACAATGGCTGGCGTCGGCGGCGCTGTTGGTGGCGTAGTCGGCGGTGCGGTCAACAACGCTATGAACGCGGCGGCTCAGCCTGCTCAACCCGTGCAGCCGGCAGCTACGGCACAGCCCACTGATGACACGGCGGCTTTCAAGGCAAAGGTCGAAAAACTGACTGTGATGAAAGAAGCAGGCGTCATCACGGAAGAAGAATTCAATCAGATGAAAGCAAAACTGCTTTCTGACATAATGGGTTAACGGAGGAACGGAACGATGAAAAAGAATTTCAAATTTTACGCTCTGATATGGGCAATCTTACTCGCAGTATGGTGCGCCGTAGTATTCCTCGTTCGCCCGATCATTCCCGGATACGTTATCAATTATGACGCGCGTTTCTGGATCGCATTCGTGTTTATTGCTGCCGCGTTTATCGGCAATCTCGTTTGCGCCTATTTCGCATTCAAGGCGGAAAACCTAAAAAAGATGTTTTTGAACATCCCGCTGATCACGGTAAGTTGGTCGGCGCTGATCGCCATGCTGGTTGTCGGCTCGGCACTTATGCTGATTCCGAACTGCCCGGCGTGGATCGCTGCGATCGTCTGCATCGTTGTTCTTGCGTTCAACGCCATTGCCGTTATCAAAGCGGTGTGGGCGGCGGACACCGTGAATAAGGTTGATGAAAAGGTCAAAACCCAGACTTCGTATATCAAGAATCTTACGGTCGATACTGAGAGCATCCTCGCCCGCGCAAAAAGCGAGCCGGTCAAAGCGGAATGCAAAAAGGTGTACGAAACCGTCCGTTATTCCGATCCGATGTCAAACGATGACCTTTCCGTGATTGAGGCAAAAATCACTGTGAAGGTGGACGAATTTGCCTCTGCTGTCGGCGCTGACGATGCGGAAAAGGCAAAAGAGATCGCGGATGAAATTGTGATTCTTGTGGGCGATAGAAATAAGAAGTGCAAGGCTTTGAAGTGAGGACACCCCAATGGTTGACGAAATTTGGATTAATAGGGCAATTAGCAAAACCGGAAGTTTAGCTCCAAATACAGTTTTTTTTGCTCAAAGATTTGTTTACAGGAGTTGAATGGGATAAATTGTCGCCCGGTGATAAACGAGATTTTGGTAGACAGTTCAAAAGTCTTGTTAATCGTGGTGCGGTTCCGAATGTTGTCTTCTTAGGAAAAGCGCAGAACAATTCATCAAGGTATAAGAAGGTTATAAGATAATGGCTATATTTAAGTGTAAAATGTGCGGCGGCACAATAGAATTTGAGCAAGGAGCTACAGTTGGCGTATGCGACAGCTGCGGTACGAAGCAGACGCTGCCGCGCCTTGACGATGATCGCCGGGCGAATCTGTACGACCGGGCGAATCATTTCCGCCGGAATAATGAATTTGATAAAGCGGCTGCGATATACGAGCAGATACTGACCGAAGACACGACCGATGCGGAAGCGTACTGGTCGCTCGTTCTGTGTCAGTACGGCATTGAATACGTGGAAGACCCCGCAACGCGCAAACGTGTGCCGACAGTCAACCGCGCCCAGTTTACGTCGATTTTCGACGACGATAACTACAAATCCGCCATTCAGTACGCGGACGGTTATCAGCGCGAGCTCTACGAAAAAGAAGCGAAAACGATCAACGATATTCAAAAAGGCATACTCGCCATTTCGCAAAAAGAAGAACCTTTTGACGTTTTCATCTGCTACAAGGAAACGGATAACAACGGTCGCAGAACGCCCGACAGCGTTCTTGCCAACGATCTGTATTACCAGCTGAAGCAAGAGGGCTTCAAGGTCTTCTTCGCCCGTATCACGCTGGAAGATAAGCTCGGCAGCGCATACGAACCGTACATATTTGCCGCGCTGAACAGCGCAAAGGTCATGGTCGTGCTCGGTACCAAGCCGGAGCATTTCAACGCTGTGTGGGTTAAGAACGAATGGAGCCGTTATCTTGCCCTCGTCAAGAAAAGCGGCGGCAAGAAGGTACTGATCCCCGCATACCGCGATATGGATCCCTACGACCTGCCGGAAGAATTCTCCCACCTGCAAGCGCAGGACATGTCGAAACTCGGCTTCATGCAGGATCTGATCAGAGGCATTAAAAAGATCGCAAAAGTCGACGAACCGAAGGCTACTGTTAAGGAAACGGTCGTTGTTGGTACGAGCAACGCTAATGTTACGCCTTTGCTCGAGAGAGCATTCCTGTTCCTCGAGGACGGCAAATGGCAGGACGCGAATATCTATTGTGAAAAAGTGCTCGATATCGACCCCAAGAACGCGGAAGCATATCTCGGTAAGCTGATGGTCGATCTACAGGTCAGAAGCCGCAAGCAGCTGGCAGACTGCGCAGACCCCTTTGATGACAGAGAAAACTACGGCAAAGTCCTTCGCTTCGGTGATGATAAACTCGAAGCCGAAATGCGTGGTTATATCGCGCATATCAACGAGCGCAACGAAAACGCGCGTCTGACCGGCATCTACAACGGCGCGGTTTCCGCTATGAATGCAGCAAACACGGAATCGGCGTACAAAGCGGCTGCGGACACTTTCAGATCCATTTCCGGATTCCAAGATGCCGACGCTCTCGTAGAACAGTGTCTCGACAAAGCCGAAGTGTGCCGCAAGAACGCTATATACGCCTCAGCACACAATGAACAGATAAAGAACAGTATTGCAGGGTGTGAAGCGGCTATCCGCCTTTATGAATCCATTTCCGGCTGGAAAGACGCGGACGAACAGATCTACGCATGTCAGCGGAAGATCGAGGAAATCAAGGCGAAGGAAGAAGCCGACCGTCTCGAGCGCGAGCGTCAGGCGGAGCAAAAACGTATCGCTGCAGAAAGAGCGGCGAAGAAGCGTAAAAAGATTATCGCAATTACTACTCCTATCGTTGTCGCGTGTATCGCATTCCTGATTGTGCTGACAACGGTTATCACGAGTGGTAAGTATAATTCGGCAATGGAACTTTATAATGCACAGAAATACGAAGATGCGTACAAAGCGTTCAATTCGCTGAATTACAAAGACAGCGCCGACAAAGCAGCCGAATGCTTGTTTGTGAAGCAAAAAGCAGGACTGACAAATGTAAACGTTGGTTCCACTATCAAATTCGGTTTTTATGAGCAGGACAACAATACTTCAAACGGCAAAGAAGAAATAGAGTGGAAGGTACTTGCCGTAGATGGCAATAAAGCACTCGTTATCAGCCAATATGCGCTTGATTGCCAAAAGTACAACAGCACATATACAGATACGACGTGGGAAAAGTGCTCGCTAAGAACATGGCTTAATGGCACATTCTATAACGCGGCATTCGGATCGGATCATCAGAAAATGATAGCAAGTTCAACAGTGACAGCGGATAAAAACCCGTCGTATAGTACTTCTCCCGGCAACAATACGACCGACAAAGTGTTTCTTCTCAGCATAACCGAAGTAAACAAATACTTCAGTTCAGACAGTGCGCGTCAGTGTCAAGGAACTGCATACTGCTATGCGCAAGGC
>DAONQC010000005.1:0-3890 GCA_035409945.1 Clostridia bacterium | reverse complement strand
TCTTGGCGCGGTCCGTCCCGCTTTGTGGATAAATCTCGGATCTTGAATCTTCTAATCTGAAATCTTCCACTGCGCCATAGGGGTTCCCCGAAAATCCGTAGGATTTTTGGGGGTTCCCGTGGGTGCAAATCTCAGCGGGCGGAGCCCGCAATCGCAAGTGCGCAGCACTTGCCTTATCCGCCGTAAGGCGGTCGCGCGATTTTTGAAAACGAGGTTTTTCGGATGGAACACAAACAAAGCGAACTGACAGTGATAACAAAGGCAAAAGATCTGTGTTCCTACGTGATGATCGTCACGCAAAAGTCGCCGAAGCAGTTTCGTTTTACGTTTACGTCAAGATTGCAGAATCTTTCGCTCGACGTGATCGAGGCGCTGTACCGCGCCAACGATACTTTCGTTACGAAAGACAACCCTTCTTCCCGTGATAAACGGCTTGAGTTTCAACATCAAGCCATGACAAACCTGAAACTGCTTGCATATTTTTCGCTGCTGGCTCGTGAGCAGAACTGTATTCTGCCGAAGCAATACGAGCAGATATCACGGCAGAGCGCAGATTGTCAGAACCTGCTCGGCGCGTGGATCAACAGCGACAGACGGAGATTACAGCCGTAGGAAACGCGATCCGACGGCTTAATCGGGGGATTCGATTACACCGGACTCTGCTGGTGGTGGCTGCGGTCGCCCGGCAACAATTCTAACAACGCTGCAAATGTCAACAATGACGGCTCCGTCAATAACAACGGTAACAATGTTAACAACGATAATGACGCGGTCCGTCCCGCATTGTTCCCATGTGGTCTGAAACCTAACCGTAAGTACGGCGGTCTGTGCCGGGAACAAAGGAATCGGATTCCCTCTCGAAAGTGATTTCGGGAAAACATATGTCGGCGGCAGTCCGGGACGCACACGCTTTCAGGACTTACGGCGAGTTCGCTTTCGTGCATGGAGGCGGCTCGCCCTGTCGACGATTTTTTATGACAATGACGGACTACGAGAAGATATGTGATTTTCAGAATCTTTACAAAGCGCATAAGGTCGCACGGCTCGGAAAGCGGGACGTCAAAGAAGTTATCGATTTCGAACTGAATTTGGCTAAGAATCTGACGCGGATTTCCGATTCGCTGAAAAACAAGACTTATCAGATGTCGGGATATTATTCCTTCTACGTTCACGATCCGAAGGAACGGAAGATCCATGCGCTGCATTATATCGATCGCGTCGTTCAGCACTGCGTTTGCGACGAAGTGCTCGCTCCCGCGCTCGACAGAAAACTGATATATGATAATGCCGCATGCAGGATAGGTAAAGGCACCCATTTCGCTATCGAGCGCGTAAACGGCTTTCTGCGGGCGCATTACAACAAATACGGCGCGGATGGTTATTTCCTGAAATGTGATATTCATAAGTTTTTCGACAGCATCGACCACGAAATTCTGAAACGGAAGCTTGCGCGGGTTTTCATAGACACGGACGTGCTCGATCTGCTATATCAGATCATTGACAGCTTTGAGGTTACGCCCGGCAAGGGACTCCCGATGGGAAATCAGACCAGCCAATGGTTTGCTATCTACTATCTGGACGGCTTCGACCGGCTGATAAAAGAAAAACTTCAGATCAAGTATTATTCGCGGTATATGGACGACTGCGTCCTGATCCACCCGGACAAGCAATATCTGCACGATTGCCTCGCCCGTATGCGGGAATACGTGCAGGAAGAATTACAGCTTGAATTCAATGAGAAAACGCAGGTGTTTCCCCTCCGCAACGGCGTCGATTATCTCGGCTGGCATATTTATCTGTCCGATACGGGCAAGGTTATACGGAAGGTAAAGCAGCAGACGAAATACAGATATAAACGCAAGTTAAAATATCTCGAGTACGCCTACGCCCGCGATCTGGTGGAACTGGAGGACGTCAAGCAAACGCTTTCTAGCTACCGCGCACACCTCTCATACGGGCATACCTATAAATTACAAAAGCGGGTGCTTGGCAAATTTGTGCTGAAAAAGAATTGGAAACAGGATTGACCTGCCTCGAAGGTAGGGTGTGCTATGTCCGTAAACTCGATAAATTACGCAATTTTCACGCCAAAACGCGACGAATTGCGATAACTTTCATAAAATGTGCAGGATTTATAAGTCGAAATGGAAGCAGTGCACCAAAGAGGGTGCCAAAAATGGTGCCCAAGGTGCCAAGAGCATAGCAGCAGGTTCAAATCCCACCGCTTGAACCATAAAAGAAACGTCTTTTGTCTACCACGACAGAAGGCGTTTTTTCTCGCTTTTCAGGCCAAAATCGGGCAAAACAGGGCAATATGGCAATACCAAGAATGAGAACGGTTGCTGAGGCAGTCGCCGAAATAAAAGCGGCAGACGCACAGTCTGCCATCACACACAATTGCGTCAGAACCTTATGCAGAGAAGGAAAAATCAACTGCATTTACGCTGGAAGGAAGGTTCTGGTGGACTTGGACGCACTGATCAATTATTTGTCGGGCAATCCAAATTCTTTTTCTGAAAAAGTTTCAGATTTAGCTTGACTTTCCGCAAATCCTCTGGCTTCTTTTTGTTGCCAAGGGAACGCTATAGCCAATGGCAGAAAAACGAAACGGAGGAATCACTATGGCAACCATCACAAAAAGAATGATGAAATCCGGTCTGACATATCGGATCCAAGTCAAGATGCGCGATAAGGGCAGCGGGAAGTATAACACGTATTCAACGACGTGGAAACCTCCCGCTGGTCTGAGCGCAAAGCAGATTGAGCGTGAAGTCGTAATCTATGCAGACAAGTACGAAAACGACCTTCGAATGTCGCTCACAGCGTCCGGCGGGCAAGGTATCTCCCCGGAAACGCTTGTGAGTGATTATGCTAATTGGTGGCTGGAACGCAGGAAAGACGAAGTGTCCGCCAGCTATTACAGCAACTGCAAATACGCCATCGCAGACATTGTGGCAGCAATCGGTGGATACAAGCTTCGAGAGCTAAGCCCGACGATCATTCAACGGTTCTACGATCAGCTCGACAAAAAAGAAAAAATCGTAAAGGTGGTCACTGCAAAGCCAGAACTGCGACAGGCAATGAAAGACGAAAAGCTGGGCTTCCGAAAACTACGGTTCGAAAAAGACTTCAACTGCTGTAGTCTTACGGCAGCGGTGGGCGGAAACAAGGTCAGCTTCGAATACGCACAGCGGCTTGCAGACTGCCTGAACCGAAGCATCGACTCAATCTTCGACGTGCAAGTGGTCAGAGAGCCCTACGCCTATGAAACAATGCACAAAGTAAAAAGAACGCTGCGAGCGATACTCTCCACAGCAAAACGGCAGCGTATCATAAACGACAACTATGCTAGCGCCGACTACATCACATTCCCGAAAAGACCGGCGAGAGAGATCGACTATATGAACGACGAGGATGCAAAAAAGTTCTACGCGGCGGCAGATGCCTGTGAGGATATACGGTATAAAACCGCTGCGCTGATACTCCTACTCACCGGCATTCGTCGAGGGGAACTCTGCGGTCTGGAATGGTCAAACATCAACTTCGATGAATCGACGATTACAATCGCGAGATCAATTACGACGGTAACGGGATTCGGAGTAGTCGAGAAGGAACCGAAAACGGAAAGCAGCAAACGCGAGATAGCAATCTCGGAAAAGCTGATCAGGGTGCTTGCCGAATACAAAGAATGGTACGAGCAGTACAAAAAAACAGTCGGAGATCGGTGGGCTGGCACTGACCGGATCTTCATAAGCGAAGACGGCAATCGGATTTACCCCGGGACGATAGACACTTGGGTGCATAAAATCTGCAAAGCAGCCGGTCTGCCGCCAAGGACGGTACACTCGATACGGCACACCAACATAACAATGCAGATCGCGGCAGGTGTC
>DAONQC010000004.1:0-212170 GCA_035409945.1 Clostridia bacterium | reverse complement strand
AAACAGGAATTCAACAGAAAATCTAACGAAACTTTTATAGATTTTTATAGGTTTTGGTAGGTTTTTATAGATTTGAAAGAACGGCAATCATTAAAACAGTTGCTACATTGTCTATGAATGCAGAGACCGCGCCTGCAAAAAAAGCAAGTGCAACTATTGTCCACCTGACATCTGGAGTTTTTTTAACTATTTTTTCTGCAAGAAGGGAGGGCATTTCAGATTTTATAAACAGTGCAACAATGCCCATTGTGCCACCTATCATCATTAAAACATTCCAGTCTATTGACACTAGTAAATTCTTAATCGGTAATATTCCAATAGCTAGATATAATATTGCAGATACTAAAGCAACATATGCTCTATATTTTGGCAGAGCAAGTAGCAATACATAAGTTACTGCAAAAAGTACGATAGCGACAATAAATTTCGTTGCCTCAGGCATTTTTCTTTCCCTCTCTCAGCATGCTGTACTCATTATATATCATCTACTAATTTTTTTCACTATGAAAGATTATTAAAACTAACGAATTCTTGTGTGCTTTGATATAACGAACAAAAGAGACATGTAACATGCCACGCATTTTTAAAGTATAGCGAAAGTGAGAGCGTTTTCGACTTGTTATTCCAAAAAAAACGGCTGACTTAGAATATGAGAGTAGTTAATTTTGTACAAATAAAGTAAGAAGTTTTTTACTGTGATAATGTCACCACTAAGAAAAAAACAATATTGTATAATGACGGTACAGTTAGGAAACTAGCGAGTAAAAATATAAGGAGAGAAATTATGGAAGAAAGAAGAATAAATATGCCACTTATAGGCGAACCCGCACCTGAGTTTACAGCTATGACAACCAATGGAGTAATTAATTTTCCAGCCGATTATAAAGGTAAATGGGCGATTTTGTTTTCGCACCCTGCAGACTTTACGCCAGTATGCACGACAGAGTTTATGACATTTGCATCATTGCAAGATGAGTTCAAAGCGTTGAATTGTGAGTTAATAGGGCTTTCGATTGATAGCATACATTCACACATTGCTTGGCTAAAGAAAATAGAAGATTTTGAGTGGAAAGATATTAAAAATGTAAAAGTTAAGTTCCCAGTAATTGAAGATGTTTCTATGAATGTAGCGAGTAAGTATGGAATGGTACATGCGAAAAATGGAACCTCGGCAGTAAGAGCAGTGTTTTATGTAGATCCAAACGGAATCGTAAGAACGATTTTATATTATCCATCATCTTGTGGTAGAAACTTTAACGAGTTAAAGAGAATTTTACTTGCACTACAGAAGTCAGATAAAGATGGTGTGGCAACACCAGCAGATTGGCATCCAGGGCAAGACACAATCATTCCACCACCAAACACGCTTCCAGGAGCAAATGAAAGACTTGCAAAAGAAGGCGATAATTGTTTAGATTGGTTTTTGTGCTTTAGAAAGGACAAATAATATGTAAGATTTTGACAACCACATAATGTAAGAATCGATAAAGAGGTTGTTTGAGATGATATAAAGTAATAAATAATAATTTCCCAATCCCCCCCATATATGAAAAGGAGAGTGTTAACAAAGCGTTAAAGCTCTCTTTTTTCTTGAATAAAGATAGGTAGCATTTTGTCTAAGAAACGAGTGAGATGATTAAAAAACATATAAGTTTTCCAACCTTTTTTAAACTAGTGCGTTTCTTAGGTAACGATAGCTCAAAAAGGAGATAAAAAATGACAGAAGTAACAAAGCAAAGACCACATGTAGATAAGGGTAGAGAAGGGAAGTTAATTCCTACAAAAGTGATGGTGACATTGATTGTAATTAGTGTAGTTATTGTTTTAGCGGTGACTATAATCTTTGGAACAATAGGGTTTGGTGCAATTAAATATCAAAAAGATGCGGGATACACAATGTCGATGGCAAAAGCTGATGCGGAAGAATATCTTAAAGAAATAGTTGAAAGGGAGGGTTGGGAAGGCAGATTGTTTGTGCTTGACCAAGTCGATCCAGTACTAGTAATACGCGACAAGCTTGTTAATTCATATTACAAATATGTAGTTAAATATGAAAGCAAGGGTTCCAAAGCAGAAGGCACTAAAGATATAGAGGTAGAAATTGAAATCAATTACGAAACGAACTCTATAGAACTAAAAAAGATAGATATTGATGACTAAATGGCATAGTGGATGTGTTAATTCTTAAACTAAGTGCACGCTCAGCGCCTTCTCAAAAGCTTGATACTTAAGTAGGATTTGTGGAGGCTTTAATGATATCCGGTTTCAACTTGCAATGTGTTATCAAAATGGTCCAAAATAGAGGTATAAAATTAAAGAGGTTTAATAAATGCAACCGGATATCCTAGATCGACTTTTTGAAAAGTACTATAACGAGGCGATGCTATACGCATTTACTCTTTGCAGAAATAAAGATTTAGCTGAGGATTTGGTTGCAGAAGCTTTCTACAAGGCTTTATCGAAACTAACAGAAGAAATAACTCACTTTAAATTTTGGCTACTTAGAGTAATAAAAACCACATACATAGATTACTTAAGGAAAAATAAAAGGCATATCAAATTACAGGATAACATAGTCGATGAAACCGAAGATATGGCATCAAAACTGATCAGAAACGAGCAATATGCTGAGTTATATAAGGCGATTGATAAATTAGATGACTATTACAGAGAAATAATAACACTACATTATTTTCAAGATTTAAAGTTTAAAGAAATTGGAGAGATTTTAGATAAAACAGAAGCACAAATAAAATCTGCTGCATATGAAGCAAGACAAAAACTAAAACGGTTGCTGGAGGAAGAGCAAGATGGTAGAAAATAAAAATTCAGTTATAGAAGTACTTGATTCGCACGATGAAAAAAAAGACCCAGTTATTAGGGAAACAATTTCAGAAGAGGATATAAAAAAGTTAAAAGCGGTATTTGATAAAAAAACCGCAAAAAAAGCTATAAGTATTGCTATAGTGTGGACAATTGCACTACTGCTTGTAATTGGTGCAATTTTAGGTGGGGTATTTGGTGCGGCAGCAAGTTATGCTAAAAAGAATATTAATTATGAAAAACAATATGCTGAAGTAGTGGCAGTTGTTCCAGCAAAGCAAGCTATTAAAGATAGAATAATTGGCGGAGCAACAGAAAAACAACTAGCTGATATTGGAAAAATAGAAGTGCACAAAGTTGATGCTGATTTGGATGTAAATTCACCTCTTAAATTGTCTAAATACTACTACGAAGTAAAGTTAAGAACTCCAGGCGGCTTCGAGGTCGTCATTGTGGTTGATTCCAAAACGGGTGCATTTGCGGTAGATGAAGTTAAATTTAATGATTAAATAACGGCCTCACCACATAGTAGATCTTTTTATTTAGTACTTACTTTGAGAAACGATCAGTTTGCTTCATTAACGCAGGCTGATCTTTTTTTAGCGCGAACATTAAGAACCGGTTGGTTAGGTTCATTAACATAGCATGTCAGTTGCTATAGCAAGTTAGGCAGTAGAAAGGTTCCTGAACGGGAGGACCCGTATAAATTTCGATAGCACTTGTAAGCAACTGAAGGTTTATTCATTAACATAGAATGTAGGTTCTCATAGTAAGAAGGTAGACAGACAATCACTCGGATATCATAGGATAGATAGTACACGTAAAAAACTGACGATTGGTTCATTAATGTAGATACTCTTTTTTATTTGGTGCTTACATTAAGGTGCTAATGTGGTATAATTTGTACATACAAACAAGTTGTTATGGAGAAAGGTATGGTAAAGAGAGGATTCGCTAAAGCATATATTTCTGAAGATAATCAATACTTGTATGGTGTTAAAGGAAAGCCAACAGCATTTTTAACTGTAGGTGATCGCGGGGAAGGGAAGTCCATACAGGTTGCTTCTCCTAAAATTAACATTCACACAGCATTATCCGAGATGCGCTTTGCGAGAAGAAGGAATTCATTTATTGCCTTATTATTAGCACTTTTAATACTAATTTGTGCTGTAGTTTCTATAATGTATACCTTATCAAACAAATTTATGACCAGAGATTTCCATGAGGCGCAGTTTACTTTTGTGTTACACGGCGGAACAAATGGATTAACTGTCGTGGATGCAGACGAGGTAACAACTGCGATAAAAGAAGATAGGGATTTATCAGGATATAGCTATGCAACACCTATCTATAACGGCAAACCTAGTTTAATTGGCTATAGGTTAGATATACTAACGCCAGATGTAATCTATGTGTATGGAGGCATGATATTTGGGATAGGAGAGGGGGATGGCGTAATTAATGTATATTCTCAAGATGGTACATTTTTAACGCAACGAACACTTATTGTGACTGCAGGCGACTAAAAATAAACTAGCATATAACAGCTAAAGGCAAGCTTCACGGCTTGCCTTTTTGGTTGTGGTGTAAATAATTTGTAGCTTTTACACCTTTAATACCGATAAATATCTTTCACCAGTATCTGGGAATAAAGTAACTATTATGGCGCTTGGATCTCTTTTTGCGATTTGATATGACGCCCATAGATTTGCACCTGAAGATATTCCGATTAATGTGCCATATGTTCTAGCTGCATCTATTGCTGTTTTTGTAGCTTCTTCGGAAGGGGCTTTAATTATTTCGTCTATTAATCCCTCGTTTAAAATGTATGGGATAAAGTTAGCACCTATTCCCATTATCTCATGAGGCGCCGATTTACCTTCGGATAGAAGCGGGCTTTCTGCAGGCTCAACAGCAATAATTTTAATATCTGGATATTTTTCTTTAAATACATTACCAATACCTGTTAAAGTACCACCAGTACCAAAGGAAAGAACTATATAGTTTGGTTTAATCACATTTAAGTCATCTAAAATCTCTCTAGCGGTAGTTTTTATATGTGACATTGTGTTTGCATGGTTTTCAAACTGATTGGGCATAAATGAGTTGGGGATGGAGTTTAGAAGTTTTTCTGCTTCTTTTATAGCTCCTTTCATCCCTTCTTGTTTTGGGGTCAAAACAACTTCTGCTCCTAAAATTTTAATGAGTTTAACACGCTCTTCGCTCATGTTTTCAGGCATTGTTAAAATTACCTTGTAACCTAGTTGTATACCAATATATGTTAGGGCAATGCCTGTATTTCCACTTGTTGGTTCAATTATTGTACCACCTGGTTTTAGAAGTCCGTTTTTTTCAGCAGATTTAATCATGAATAGAGCTGCTCTATCCTTTACGGAGTGTAACGGATTAAAGTATTCAAGTTTTGCGTAAATATTAGTCTCCCCTAGCTTAAGTAGGGGAGTGTTGCCAATCAAATCTATTATATTATTTTTCAGCATTTTATTTTCCGTCTTCCTTTTTATCAATTTCGTTGTTACTTTCAGTGCTTTCTATCCTAGTATCTTCGGTAGAAACCAATGATGGGGCATCGAAAGATTTAAAGTCCATGTTGCTATCTTCAGCGGTATCATTTTCGTCTTTTGAGTCTATTTCCGTTGATGTTGCAGCAACTTCTTCTATGCTAGTATCCTCCACTTTATCACTGGTAGCAACATCTTCGCCTGTAGGCTCAGATTCTGTTAATGTTGCAATAGCTGCTTTTTCTTTTGCAGCAATTTTTTTAGACTGAATACGATACATAATTGTTGTGGATATGGCACTGATAACCATGCCCACAATTATCATGGTAGCTACATCTAGGCCGAAGCCTACAGCATTAGCAATTATGCTTATTATTATGCATGCTAGAAATGGAATGGCTGCGATTTTCGCATACATGGCAATTACTACAAGCGTAAGAGCCCCAAAGATAGCGGGTAAAACATAAGGAGATATTGGAGTCAAAACTTTCACAATTTGTTCCTGCCAAATGATTAAAGGAATCAATCCAATAAGTATAATGACAGTGGTTACTATAGAGCTGACCGCAATTGCGATAGTTGTAATGACCTCTTGTTCTTCGCTACCTTGTTCAACCTTTGCAATTGTTTGTGCGTTAATTGCGGCGGGTAGTTTCAAGTTAGATATATTGCCTGTTATGAAAGATAAATATTGCCCACCTGTTCCTAGTAGTGGGGCATAGCTGACAGCTTCTATCAAGCCTATTGCCCAATATCCTAAAATGAAAGGAATACATTTTGCTAAGACTGTCCAATTTGGCCATGTTTTTGCAGCAATTAAATATGCTATTGGCACAATTAAAATAAAGCCGAGAGAAACCCAGGTAAATATTCTACCAAGAGAATGCATCTGGTTGTTATAATCTTCTCTTTTGTCGGGTGTATACATTAAATCTAATTTCTTCATATCACACCTCCTTAAACTGCAAATACAGGTACGGCAAAAAATGCCGCAAGTAGCGATACTAAAATACTGAGTGGAAGTGCATAGCTTTCTATCCACTTTTGTTTGGTGACTTTTAGTAAAATCCCACAAATAACCATTATTCCCATGCTTGTAGCAAGGGTGATAAGAGTTACTTCTCCGTATGTTGTTATGCCAGTGCTTTCGGCAGTGACTGGATTGTTAACTCCGAAGGCTCCGCCAACTAGTAACGCAGACATAATTCCTGCAAGCATACCTGCTAACAATGCGCCAGTTATGGCATCCATTTTGCGCTTATTAGTTTCTCGAAGTTGGGCAAGCTTACCTTGATAGCGTTTATAGAAGGTAGCATTAAATATAGGTCCGGATAGTATGCTTAGCGTCATTACTATCACGGCTGTTGCGATATCAGTAGGACTAGCACCCGGTCCACTTGCGCCCGCCGCCGCAGCTGCAGAAACTTCATATTGAAGTGCACCTATAACGGTTAATCTAATCCATGGGATTGCGATACCAAGCGCTGGCATCATAATACCAACTCCGACAACAATGGGTATCGATGGAACGATAGAAAATATGGCGCTATTTCTTATTGCTCCGGTTATTAGTTTTTTGTCCATTCCTATCTTTTTCCCTCTTCGTAGAGCTTTGATCAAAAAGAAGACAGACATTGCAATAATCATTACGACAATAAATGCGCCGAGTACAAAGATAATAGCATAGTCTTTCTGCATGTAACTTTCACCTCCAAATCTAACAATTAACGCTGGAAGTTTTAACGCTTCACTTGTTTAAAGTTATTTTTTTTATAGTATAACGAAAAGAGCCTAAAGTCAATAAACAAGGTCATAACCAAGCTGACAGACATATAGGTAAAACAATGTAGTATGCAATCACAATCCGAATATGTTGTTTAAACCTAGCAGCAAAAACGGCTTAAAGTCAACAAACAAGGTTGCACATATACTTGCGGTTTAAAAGGCATAAACCCATGATAAGATCATAACACTTGATTGTAGGTATTTAAGTTAACGATGTCGATAAATGTGATAAATATGCAAATGTTCGACTTTAGCCTACAAATAGGTAGTTTTTTATGAGATAATAGGATAAAGGAGTTTCATGGAAAGAAAATACTATAGGGTACGAACAAAATGTGGACACGTTCGAGTTAATAATTGCATTTGGATAGATTTTGCTATTATTGCAGGAAGTGGAAAGGAGGCAGCTAAAATTGCTCGCTCTTTGCCACGCGTCAAGAGACATCAAAAATATGCCATTAGTTTGGTAGAAGAAATAACTCTAGAGGAATTCAATATTTTGCAAGAAAAAAATAACAATGATCCATATCTACATTGCCGAAATAGGCCAGAGCAAAACCAAATTAAAGACTTGAGTAAGCGAATTGTTCCTGATGTCCAAGGCGAAAAAAAGAGAAAGAAAAAAGATCCAGCATTTAGAAATAAAGTGAGAGCACAAGAAGATAAAAACGCAAAGAAAGAAATTAAAACTTATTACAAACATCAATAATAATGCGTTAGATACAAGATGGAGAAGCAAATAACAAAAACAGAGTAACAGAGAAAACATATATAGTTTAATCTACCTTACACGTTATGAACCTTATATTTTCACCGTTTTACCTTGCGACTTGAGTCGTGGGTTAACTGCTAAAATTTTACTTGATAAGGTTTTATGTGCGTGTTATAATGTTTAAGCATTTTAAAATAATAGGAGCGTAATGCGATGTATGAGGTATATGTTGGATTGATGATAGCATGCATGTCAATAATGGTGCTTTTATCAATTGGAATGATAATTATAGTTTCACTACAGTCTGGTCAGCAAGCCAACTTAGGTGCAATAACTGGTGCTGCTGAGTCATTTTTTGGTAAGAATAAAGCTAAAACGATGGATGCAAAATTCAAGAGAATAACCATCTTTATATCTATTGCAATGCTTATTGTATCAATCTTGTTCTTTGTATTTTATCTTCTAAAGAACGCACTATAATATAAATTATTCAATTCAATACATTAATACATGAGGCTACGTAAAAATAGCCTTTTTTTATGCTCTTTAGCCTCTAATGAAATCGTAAAGCGCCTCTTTCATACACTCATAGTTTAAATCAAAAACTTTACAATTTGTGGTGAAGTGTTGGCAAAATGTAAATTATGACACGGCATACAGGTTGTTTTAGAGGTGTTCACTTATCGTTTCATGGAAAATATCAGGGCAAAAACTTTATAATTTGCGGTGAGGGCTTGGTTAAAATGTAAAGTGTGGTATTGACTGCAGGTTGATTCATATAGATGTTTACTTGCAGCTTAACAGAAAAGATTTAGGAACAATTTTCATAACTTGAGGTGAAACATTGGTGAAAATTAAGTTCTAATATTGCATATAATTCGCGCGCATGATATATTAATAATACTATAATCGCGAGAGCGCGCGTGGTTTCTGTGTGCCCGATAAAACATTGTCGCTAGGTAACAAAACCTTAACTGTATGAGGATATGATGATAAACAAGAAGACTGTGAAAAAATTAAATCTAGTATTAATAGCTACTTTGTTTTTTGCTATTATTTGCTTTTCGTTCGTCATAGCAGGGCAGAGGCTTGTTGTTTTTAACGAGATGTTTGAAGAAAATGCACTAGATGAAGCTTTAATTGCAGAAGCAGCAGAGGGTTTTATCCAAAACACAGACGGAACCACGGTTACTAATGGACAAATTACAAGTTATTCTACTCTCTCGCAATCTACTGGTGCTACTTCGACTTTGAAGGCATATAGTAAAGCTTATGGTATGGGTGCAACTACAAGAATTGCACATGCTGTTGTTGATAGAACAATCAAAATAGAAATCAATAATCCTACCATGGTTCAGGCTGCTCAAAGTGGCAGATTAAAAGCTAAGGTGTTTATCACAGGTTCAAATAAGTTTGATACTGCTACCCCACCTCGTCAAGGCACCCAAAATGTTTATAAGCGTGTTACATATACATTAGGTGGTGGCATTGCCCAAAGTAGTAAGCAATATACTGCTGATGGTACGTTTGCAGATGATTCTATAAGTGAAGGCTTTTTAGCGCTGACCCCAACTGACGATAGTTTGACTATTGACATAGTAGCAAATGCAGTTCACCATGCTGAAACACCAGGAGGCGGAGTAGGGGAAATCGTAGCTGAGACAGCTTTAGAATGTTTACTAACGAGCATAAAAGTACAATTTTCATTTGATGATTTGAATGTGACTCTAGACATCGAAGGCCCAGGGCAGGTTTCGGTTAAAAAGGGAGAGGAAACAGAAACATATAGTACAGATCAGCAACTTACCTTTACGTATGGTGATGTGGTTTTATTGACCGCAGTACCACAAGACGATGTGTCGTATTTCAATGGCTGGCTAGAAAATAATATTGCTGTAAAAGCATTACAAATTGACATGTTAGCACCATCAAGTATACCTGCCGCGACAAATTACACATATAAAGCAACATTTAGTAATTTTATAGTCAGTACAAACTTGGGTAGTTTCAATTACGATGGAGAACCTCGAGGCCCAGGTGTTTCTGCAGCTGCGTTTGAGCAACTCTGCAATTATACTCATGCATATACGGGACAGGATACTGCAGGAAATACTTATGATAACCCTACGGTTAGACCGAGAAATGCAGGAACATACCAGTATAAGTTTGAAATGTTTTTTAAGTTACCGGAGGGAATGAGTGGTGATAAGGCAGGAACTTTTACAAAAGCCTTTTCGATTAATAAACATATACCCACGCTTACTCCCAATCTAGGTCAACAACCCTATCAGTTATATTTTGGCGACGCGCTTGCTGATTTAACATTTAGCGTAACTGCAAAACATGGTATTACTGGTACGAATGTCTCTGGAACTTGGGCTTTGATAGAAAAACCAGAAGAAGAAATAGTGGGAGGACAGTCAGTTATAACGCCTGCAACTTCAGCCGCAGCCGCTCTTCGTGATTTAACCAAACTTCTAGATATAAGTGAAAATGGAACAGACTTATATTATAGATTTACTCCATCAGCTGATTACGAATTAAATTATGCGGTAGCTTGGAATAAGGTAACACTAATTGTCCAAGACAAGATGACTAACGACAGTGTCAATGTGGATGGGAATTTACGGAAACTAGTTATCACAAAAAGTATTGTAACCGAGGTTGACGCTGGAGTGATAAATAATAATCCAGGCACAATTACTAAAGAAGCAATAAAGGTCTCGTTGCGAGTTACTACTGAACCAGCAAACCCATCTCGCTTCTTATTCTTAGGTTTAAGATATGGGGCAAGTAATAGTGAAGGTGGGTACGATTATAACTATTTAACCGCAGGCGGCTCAACATTTGATCCTACAAACGAAGGGTGTCAATTTGATTATTATTTACCAGAATGGACAGCGAACAGTAAAGAAACTAGAGATTTAATAACTACGGGCAGTTTTCAAGCCATCTTTTTGGAAGATTTGTCTGCTACCGACTTAGAAACAGATACTAAAGAAAATCGATTTACAGGATCGCGCATGGTGTTTAATCCTATGTTTAATCCAGGAGACACGGCTTTTTATAGATTTGACTGGTATCAAGTTGAGTATAAAGTGGGAGAAAGTTGGCAAACCGAAGCACCCATTAATATTGGAACTTATCAGTTAAGATATAAAATTCGTAACGTTGATGAAGTGTTAAGTGGACCACACATTGTTGGCACAAGAACTCTCACATTAAAAATTACTTCCACTAATGTAACTACAATAAGGCAGGAGTATGGCAATTATAACTCGAACATTAACTGGGGAGATTCTCTAAGGTATAGGCTGACATCAGTAGGAACGGTTAAAAATAGTGTCGAAAAATATTATTACTCTACTAATTTTCATTCTGCAGGTGGTGCAGACTATGTTGTTTGGAATCCAATTGATTTACCTGTTACTCAAACGGCAGGGTGTATCCTCAATTATACACTCAAATTGCCTGATGCAGAGGAGGACAATCTTGGAAGTTCAAGCGTCATAACATATACGTTCATGGCTGTTGGGGAAGGTGGGGAAGATATAACTTACGGTGCAGCTTTGGGTGGTGGTGGAACAACATACAAGAGAGTAGGGATATCAACTCCTATAACTTGCAAAATAGATACATTTGTTCCTTCGATTACGAATGTTGAGCAAGGCATATATGTAAACGGTACTTGGACTCAATACAATGGCGAACCAACGAAGGAAACAGTGTACTTTAGAGTGTATGCAAATTATGGAGGAAGTGGCGCAACTATCCAAATACTGAATGCTGGAAAGACTAACTTAAAAGTTTTTAATATGCCTGGACTTAACGCTGGAGATGACCCAAAGATAACACGATCAACAGATGCTGGATATTTAAGGACAGAAGTCAATGTAGAGTATGAAGTAAGTCAAGGCGTATATGTACAAATTACTAACGGGGTAAACAAAAAGTCTATTTATAAAGTAGATGAGGTAGACAAAGCCTTCCCCACACATATAGATAAAACTGAGCCAGAAATTATTATAACCTACGATACGGAAAATCCTAACCAAAACGGATGGCAAAACACAGCAGTCACGTTTTTATGTACGGTGAGAGACAGAGTGGGCGCAGGCGCTGTAGCTGACCCTTCGGGGATGCTTGTTTCTGGAATTGTATGGAATGGACAGGGTGAATTGGTTAGAACTCCACAATCACAAAATACAGACTGGACTTGTGAAGGGGTAATTAATGATAGTGGTATATATACCATTACAGTGACGGATAGGGCGGGAAATTCCACTTTTAGAAACCTTCATTACAACGTCGATTTAAACCCAGTTACAATAAATATAGATGAAAGTAGTTATCAATCAAATGTGTGGGCAACAGGAGAGCAAGCAATTATAGCTTCAGCTAGTACCGGCCCTAGCGGAATGAAGTTTGAGTATAAAGTAGGTGCTGGACCATATCAACGATGGGATGAAAGTATAGAATTTGATTCAGGCAGTTATGATACCGAATCAAACCTATTCGTCGCAAGCAGTACATTATATATCAACCCCGGAAACGGAAGACAAGATAATTTTACACTGAGGGTATCAAACGGAGCGGGGAGCTTTGTTGAGTTACCATATGTTGTAAAAATTGATGTAACAAAGCCTACTATAGAAATGCTTACAGATCTCACTCCTTATCAAGGTTCAGCTTGGACAGGCAGTGCGGTGAATGTGCAATTTAAGTCTTTTGATAATTTGCACCCATCGTTTAATTCAGGTATCTATACTGTTGTCATAAATGATGGTGTACAGAATGTACAGCTAGAAGCAAATGACAATATTTACCAGCACTTAGTAACAAAATGTACGGAACATACCATTACCGTTACTGATATTGCAGGTAATGAAAAAACTCATAGATTTTCTATAAAAGTTGATCTTGGGACTCCCAATATATCCCTTCAAATGTATATAGGGGGTGGCAATCCAGACGACGCTACTGAACTACCTGGTGAAGGGGATAATAATAATTTATACGATTACTTAAATCAACACGTTTATGTTACTGAAGAAGATACGGAGCCGTGGGTAAGAGTAGAGTTTACCATTACAGCAACTGCAAGTGGTACGGTTTTACAACAGTCAAAAGATAAAACGACCTGGGCTAACATGTCGCTGAATTTAGTACCAGAGAACTTGGCCACTGAAGGTGAATTTAATGTCAGACTGTTCTATCAAGAAGAACAGTACCAAAAATATTATTATAGACTTGTAACTGGTGGAAGTAGATATACATATTTAACTGCAGATGGCGGTGCAGATGATGGAGACCCTTTCGCACATGATGTTCGGATTGATCTAAATGCACCTTTGTTAAACCAAAGATTTATAGTAAATAGAAATGAAGTAGATTTAACAACTGTATGGTCCAGAGATAATGCCACTTGGAGATTTAAGTTTTCTGACCCGAAAGGCTCTGGTGTAAAGCAGACTTCTATAAGATTATATTCTTATCCATATACTAAATTAGATAGTGAAATCGAAGATGAACTTAAAGGAAATCCTGCAAATATTACTGGTACTCCTATGACACTTCCAGCAACAATTGCGGGTGAATACGTTATAGAGTTAACAAGCCATGGGTTGAAATATGGTGTCTATTGTGAAGATAATGCGGGGCATAAAGCGACATTTAGTGTTTTCCCCAAAATAGACTTTACTTCCAATGTTTTCATATCGGAAATCGCTTCTATAGTTACTAAGACAAATGGTGACCCGTCTCAACTTGAGTATTCAGAATCATTATGGTTACCAGTTGATGAAATGGTGTCATTTAATATTACCATTGCATTTAGCCAAGGAGGCTCGAGTTTTGGGCCATCGGGCGGAAGTGTAGAAATGAGTATAGACGGTGGAGAAACCTGGGCGACTGAAATTAGTATAGAAGGAGTTTTACAAGCCTTATCGCCACCTACTGATTTAACATATTCTGTTTCAATGAAAGAAGCTCAGTACAACGGTTACAAGTTTAGAGTGAAAACGGGTGCGGGATATGCATCAGTCTTTAAAGTTCCTAACACAACAGATGATGCCATATATTGGGTTAAAAAAGATAATGTAAATCCCACTATAGGGGTATCTGCGACTTATACGCAAGGAACAGTTATTAATAGTGAATATACAGGTACCATATGGGTAGATGGTGTCATAAATATAAGCATCACGGGGGTTATTGGCCCCAGCTTTGGTGCGGTGTTTTATGCCACAGAGCCTCTAGCTGGTGGTGCTTTATCCGCTTGGACTCTCCTTGACGAAGAAATAGTTAGAACTGATGTTGTATATAATCCGGGGAGTAAGGATTATACATATTCTTTAGGAATGGAACTTAGAACAACGCGTGCTGAAAAGTTCTATTTTAAGGTTATTTCAAATAGAATTGTAGGTGGAGTTAAAGTCGAGGCAGTAGAAGATCCATTAGCAATTAAAATCGATAGAAATATGATTGGCTTGACTGTTATGGGATATAAAGAAACTAGTGGCACTGAGGTTCCAAGTGACAACTGGTCCAACGAAAACATTAAAATCAAGGCCAATATTTTCAATAAAGGACCTTCTCCAATAAATGACGTTAGTATATCCACATACGCTGGATCTAGCTGGGGTGCATATGTAAGTATAGGAAATAACGAAGATGCGTTTCATCTATTTTCACATGCAACCTATGCCACATCGAAATTTAGGGTAAAAGTCAAAAATGAAACAGGTAAAGAGGGAATCAGTGACATATATCTTGCTAACATAGACAAGATAACTCCTGAGTTCACATTAAATATAAATACCACACCTTTATCAAGTGGCACATATGCGGGGTGGTATACCCAAGATGTTAGTATTTCGATGACAGTTACACCTCATCCAAACTACGAGTTAAATGGTTTAGTCGCAAGATACTATTACAAGATTCACGGAAGTGGAGATGGCTGGTCGGAGGTGGTTAATTTAAACAGTTATAATTTTTCACTAAATGCAAATGGAATATTAGGTGGTACTGATTATGACTATAAATTTACTGTTGTAGGTAAGTCTGGTATAGAAGCTGCAAGTGTGGAGAAATATATACCCATAGACACAACTCAGTATACATACACGATAGAGGCATATGTTGGAGAGGTAGAAGATCCTATGCCAAATGAACAGTATTTGTTTTTATCCTCAACTAGCGGAACCAACTATACATACTTACGAGGAGCGGAACCCACAATTTCTGTAACAGCTGCGCCTACATACAAAATTAAGAGCATATACGAGACAGTTGGAGAGACTGGAAGTTATAGAGTGTCACCGCAAGGTATAACCAGTGCATTTGATACATATGGAATGATGATGCCTGCTGCTGGTGGAAACCATGTAATTTGGAAGGTGCAGTTATATAAAAATGTAGAAATCATATATGACGGACTAAAACAATATAAACAACTTGGACCAGTTAGTGCTATTGGTTTTACGCCAAGCGATGAGAATTTTAATTCGGTATTTGGTATATTAAGTAGTGATACCGAGCTTAGTGAGAGTCAAATAGGACTAGATGTTAAATATACTATAAACGGAAGCCAGACATCATTATTGCCTACAGAATTAGGTGTATATCCAGTGAGTATTAAGTTTAGAAATCAAAATTTAGACTTAATAGTTCAAAATGATAGTGTTGACTTGACTGTTGTTTACTTTGAAGGCGAAGGGACAAAAGAAAGTCCACATAATGTTTATAGCCAAAGAGACTTTGAAAGCATTTCAACATATATGCATTACGAGTCTAGCTATGAATCTTTAGATCCATATGCATTTTTAGGAGAAAATAGATTAAATGCGTACTTTAAGCAAACATCTTCTTTCCAAGTAGCTAGGAATATGCCTCCTATATGCAAACCAAATGATGATGATTTTGGAGCATTTAAAGGGCACTACGATGGCTCAGGTTATATAATTTCCATAATTGATACTATGAATGTTAACGCCACGTATGGACTGTTTCATACTGTGGAAGGTGGAGTAATAGAAAACCTAGGTGTATCAATGGATATGAGAATTAACAGTACATCCACGTCTAAAAATGTGGGGATGATAGCCGCTACTATTACCAATAATGCCACGATTAAAAACTGCTTTGCATATGGGAAAGTTACAATAACTGGTGCAAACAATTTCGGTCCTCTAGTTGGGCAGGCAGACTCTTCACTAGTGGCAGAAAGTTATGCTGATGTGACAATTTTAATTACAGATGCAACTGGTATGGTAGGTGGCGCCGTAGGCTCTTTGACTTCTAATTCATATGTAGAAGCCGTTTATTCTGCTAGTATGATTTCTGTCAGGGACAGTGTGTTATATGATGGTATTTTAGAGTTAGATAATGTTATAGCAGTTGGAAATATTGTAGGGCATTCTACACCAATTGTATGGAATCTACCTCCCAATACCGATCCACCAGTGATTAAAGATAACTTGTATCTTGAAAAAGTGTTGGCAGTAGAAGGCATGCCGCTTGATGATGTGCCAATGGCAAATATAGCAGGTTTTACTGCTGTTAATATGGTGAAAAAGAGTGCTACATACTTTAGAAATGCTATAGAGCCAGTTATTGTCAGTGAGGACAATCCCAAAACATTAGGACAACTAGTAGACAGTAGGGCAATGAGTAAAGCGGCAGGACTTTTTGTTTCTGGACAGGGGACTGTAGAGGCACCATTCATAATCGACAAAGATAATAAATTAGAGTTGATTAACAGGATTCCATGGGCTATTTACCAACAAAGCGAGAATATAGTAATTAGAGAATCAATTGCCTCTTCATATGCTAGAGACATACCTTTCTCAGGCGAATATAACGGGAATGGTAAATCTATTGCAAATATAAAAATACTTGAAAGTAGTGATAAAAATATTGGATTATTTGCTGTGTTAGTGGGCAAGATAAGCAATCTAAAGCTCATAACTGCAGAAATCAATATAAGTACAGAGTTAAGTGAAGTTAGAGCAGGTATATTAACGGGATTTGCACTAAACGGAGCTAGTATAGAAAATGTCATAGTGAGTGGACACATAGAGGTAACTTCAATAAACGTAGATGGCGCATCTATGATAGCAGGCGGAGTAATAGGTGTACTCAATTCAAGTACCGCAAAAGATATTATAAGTTTAGCGAGTGTGGTTATAAATGGACCAGACTATGCTATAGCAGGCGGAGTAGTTGCTCAAGCACAGGGTGCTAGTGTTTTAAATACATTGATCTCAATTTCTACATCCAATATTTCGTTTGGTAAACAAGGAACAGTAGGTAGGGTTTCTGCTAATTTAATGGGTGCAAATGTTGCTGCAACAGGATTATATAGTATCAAGGATAATATTTATACTAACGGAAGGCTAGCAGCTGGAACCGCGGTGTCGTATACAGGCTCTAACATAGTTGGGGACATGGTAGCAGATTATGATTTAATTGCAGGAGAGAGTTCTAGTATTACCATTAGGGGCGGGAAGGTCAAAGATTTACTACCAGGGCTATACCCATTCAGTGGTGGAAACGGTACTGCTCAAAATCCATTTAAGATATCTACGTATCCTGAACTATTGAAAATTGGAGACTATATGTATGCTAATTTTGTTTTAGTTGAAAACATAATTATAGGCGATTTAAATGGAGATGGTGAGCTAACTGCAGCTGATAGATATAGATATGACTATAAACCAATTGGTGCAGGAGTGGCTTTTACAGGCTCGTTAAACGGGACTAGTAAGAAACTTGTTGCGGGCTCACTTCGCAATGTAACACATAGTATAATTGGCCTTACGGATGCTCTTTTTGAGTATAACTCAGGTCTAGTGTACAACATAGGATTGACAGTTGATTATAGTGTTTATGCAAGTAGCGAAGATATACCGATAACCAAGAAGTATGAAGTTGATGGAGACACAGTAACTTCAGCAAAAGTGTCAGACGGCAGTGATATAATCTACGGTGCGGTTGCTAAAATTAACAGAAATGGAAATATTAGGAATGTGACCGTGGAGGGACAAGTACTCATTCATTTGAAAGGATATGCCACAGCATATGTGGGAGGAGTTGCGGGTGTTACATACAAAGGAACAGCCATAGCAAATACGGTTCGGGTAAATATGGATGTAAGGGGTGGAGTGTTAGAAATTGGTGGTATTTTTGGTAGCGTCGTAGGATCGGATTCCAGCCTTTCATACATGAGCACTCAAATTGTAGAAGGCGAAATTAAAGCATTTGGAGCTAGCATATCCGCAGGAGGACTGGTTGGTAATATAAAGGTTGTAAATAGTTATTCAGTACCTTTACCGCCACTCGATCTATTGGTTTATAAAAATGGTGAGCTGTTAACCCCAGCTTGTTACGGTCGAACCTTAACAAGTTAAACCTTCATAAACAGACGCGTTACTGTCTGCAAATGAAGATATACAGATGATTGTGTCAGCAGAAATCACATAGGCGACTTAAACACAAAAAACAAGTCTGTTTCGGTGCTGGCTACAAAATACATGGTTTTTACAAGTTTGAAAAAACGGTGTAAAAACATAGTAAAACTTAAATTCGCTCGCATAAACGGCAGTTAAAAAAGTTTGCTAAGGTGGCTAAGTGAAAAAATGCTGAAATCCAAACGCGCGCATTTGTAAGTGAATAAAATATAGTGTATAATTTAAATGTAATGTGATAGGAGAGCATCGGAGATTATGATGAAAGGAAATATTCAAAAAATTAGTTCCAAAAAGATACCACTAACCTTACTAGCAGGATTGGTTTTGATTGCTATGTTCTTTTTTATTTTTGCAGCTGTCCCAAAAACTGCAAAACCCATCGATAATCTAGTAGAAACTTTAGAGTTAAATAACGGCGCTTTAAACTACGAAACTGCGGACGCCTGGACTGCACCAGACCACTCTATAGATTTCACAAACACTCATATAAAGAGTGGGCATAACCCATATGGTCCCATCCAGATTTCTAAGCCCGAAGAATTGACTACGGCCAGTCTGGGTACAAGTTTTAACAAAGCAAGAAACGTTTCTAACCTTAGTAGTAATGCGGAAGATTCTATATCAGCATGGGAGGCAGAAGGAAAAAGCAATAGCACTATGCATCATTTATGGTGGCGAGATATTACGCTAACGGACACTATGAAAGAGGGATTAAAAAACGGTCTTATTGACACCATTTCGTTTGCTATGCAAGTAGAGTGGAGTTTGAATTGGGTAGGATTGGATAGTGGTGCTATTGAAGGAAGTTATTTTATTGCCTTAGGAAATTCTACTTCACAATCTCCAAACCTTAATAACTTTACGACGCTTTATAGCGCCTCCACTAAAGTGTCAGCTAGGATACGCAGTAGTTACAATTCTACTTTGTCACAAAATAGAAGTGTGAGTATTAATTCATCAAATGGTACTGCGTGGCCTAATTTTGCAAACGCCACATACCCCGTTATCAGAGTGGGTATAGCATATAGGATAGTGGCAGATGCCTTGACAAATAGAACTGTTGACTTTCAAAATCCTAGGTGTACTAACCTATCAATGTCTTGGACTAAGCCGTCTTTTGGAGTACAGAAATCAGGTGAAAATTATCATGGGACTATAACTCTTAGACCATATAGTGTATACAATGACTTTATATCTGATTTTAGTTCAACAGCTGTGACAAATACTGCAGCAGAGAATCAGAAGGAAGGTTATTATTTTTCTGGGTGGACATCTAGTAATGGACCCACTGGGAAAAATATCAGAAATTTTTCTGGAGATAATAGAACGATTTCAGTAAGAGGAGCATGTGATATACCAAGAGGAGGAGTAACGTATACAGCAAATTTTAGAAGTTATACTCTCGATGAGCAAACAGCAGCAGAATATACCTACAAGCAAGATGGTGTGTCAAAAGGCGATGGATCAGGGTATTCAGTACGACAGGGTCCAGGGGTGGCAAGTGTACAACTTCTATCGGATGTCACTACTTTAGATCCGCGTGTTGTTATAAAACACGTGGATAAACGAACGATGGTTGAAACAAATGTAAAACCGTTTAATGCAAGTGAATATTATGCAAAGATTACGGTAGAAGCTTATGGATCGGGTAACCCACTGAGTGCGGGTGACCATATTTACAATTATGACATACATCAATTTAACTTGACACCCTTGGCTGGCTTAGGTATTGATTTAACTTTTGCTAACAATGAATTTACTTACAACGGCAAAGATAAAAGTTTTGTAAACCCAAGCATTCCTTCGGCAGGCAGAATTTCTAGCAGTGAATTTACTTTTATGTATAACAGCGTACAGTACCGCTTGCAAAGTTCGTTATCGGACTTCACGCTTGATACGACGGAAGGCAGTACACAATATGCTGGCGAATGGATAAATTCTACTAATAGCCAAGCGATGCAAACTGATAAAACAAAAAAACCACACATAATTTTACAAGGGAATAAAAACTTTACAGGCTATGGAAATGCTTATGCAAAGATTAATCCACTTAAGATTTCTGAAGTTCAGATTGCGACGGATATGGACGCTGAAATCGACCTGCGATACGATACAACATTTACTGGTTGGGAAGTTGAACCAGATGTTATTTTAGTGCGACTAACAAAAGGCGGTGAAACTTATACCGTTATTGCACATGACCCTCAAAATCCAGTTGAGGCTAGAAGGAATCTATATACTACTAACTATGAATCGCATGGAGAAGTAGGCTCATATCCTGCATACCAAAAGTACAGCGGGGTACAATTAAGTAGGTGGTGTAATGGTTTCTTTAGGTTGCAAACAGATAGTTATGCTTTTAATGTTGAACCTAATTCATCAGCCAGTGCTACCTTTACTATACAGTTTGTTTTAGCAACTCCGGCTACGGATTCTATGAATTTTGTGGATGGAAGTGGGACTCTTGACAATGCCACAATGACGGTCAAATTTAATATACCTAAAAGGGATGTGTATGATACACATGAGAATACAACAAATAACACGGATATCATATCAGACTATACACAAATAGATGCTGAGAATAAGCCTTATCCTATGCCCCAGGTATATGACGGCTCTAAGAAGACCCCAGTGGTATCGTATGTAATTATAAAGGCGACTAAGGTAAGGCTTTATGAACAGGCATATTTGACTGGCGATTACTATTGGAATACAAACGGAACTGCATTTTATTCCTTAACTAATGCGGCTAATCAACCAGGAAGTCCAACGCCTCCAACAACATTTTTATATAACGAAAAAATATATACGGTGATAAATGCAGGGCAATTCGCTAGCAGCATATCCCACGGTTCAGAGACAAAAGATAATATTAATGTTGCGTGCGGTGGTATTGTAAAGATAACTCCTCTAGACAGTGCAAAGGTAATGAATTCTTTTGAATTATGGTTTCCAATACAACCAAAAAATTTGGAAGGGAGTCCTTTAACGAGCCCGGGTGGAGGTGTCATCGAGGATATCCCCACTCAAACATACAATTTCTCCGAAGCAATTAATCCCACTGTTTCAGTAGAGGCGACATTTGATAAAAGTGCGTATGCTCAAGATGAGGTGATAGGACTTATAGAGAATGTAGACTACACTAAAACCATAACTAATAATGAGGAAATAACGACAGAAGCACTTGTAACAGTTACGGGAAAAGGAAACTATACCGGGCAAATTACGAAGACTTTTATAATTGCTGCCTTAGATGTGACAAACATGTCTAATGTTTCACTAAGCAATCTAGTAAATAGAGAGTATAAGGGCTCAAAGTTTTCAGACACTGCAAATGTTGGCTTGCCTGGATATGAAAGCATTACTTTGAATGTAACGGGGCGAAATCCATATACGATAGAAAAAATGGATTATGAAGTATCTGGTGCAGGGAACAATATAAACGTTGCAGATACTTGTTGGTTTGACATAACATTTTCAGGTTATGCCGCTGGTGACCCGTTAGCTGGGACAGGGGCAAAGTTCACAGGAACAAAACGGGTAAACTTTGCAATTATTCCTAAGAGCTTGGCTTCAGATACTATCGATTCCCGTGCTAGTTGGACACTTTATGCTCCTGACAGCGTAACATATGATGGAAAGGCAAAAAAGGAGTTGTCTATTGTAACTACGGGTGAAACAAAGACTGTGGTAATTACAGATACAGCAAGATCTGTACAGCTTGCGTATGCTTCGAATGGAACTGCAGATTATAAACTTATATTTGAAGGAGCAGAAGCTGCAGCATCTTGGGGAAATAATCCAAATGCAGGGTTGTCTAGCGGTAGTGTCACATTTACGGGTACTAATAACTATACGGGGGATTTAACTGTTTACTTTGAAATTTTACCTCGAAACTTATCAAATGCATTAGAAGTCACTTTATTCACAGGTGAAGGATCTGGATATAATCAAGAAGAGTCTGGCTTTGATTTCACTGGAAGTAAAATTGAGCCTGGCGTGTATAAAGTCGAGATAGACAGCGGTAAAGCCAATGAGACAGTACTTGATTTAGGAACTGACTATACCATCTCATATGGCACAGACGACACTCAAGTTAACAGATTTGTCAAAAAAGGCGGTGTGGTAAATATAGTAGGAAAAGGTAATTACACCGGTACTTATGTAAAAAACTTCAATATAATTGCTATTGAACAAACCATAACATTTTTAAGTCCTCTAAACACAGATCCAGATGTAAAACTAGAATCAATTACGAAAACTTCAGGGCATTCGCTATATGCTGATTTTGAAGTTAATGCAGACATTTTAAGTGGAAGAGAAATATTAGTTGAAGCAAGAACTACTGCAATTTATCCAGGACCGAGATTGATAACATTTACAACACTTGTGTCGGGACCACAACTCTCTGTTTCGAAGCCCACATATACATCATGTGAGATAAAAGAAATCAACGGAATAAACTACTCAGTAACTAAAGCAAAGATAGTTGTAACAAGCGAGAATAGATACGGTAGATTAAGAATTACTGCTAATCAATATGACAATGAAACTACTAGCCCCGCAGTTATTATCGGTTCTAACGAGTTTGTAAACGAAGGAAATTACGTTAAGTCTGAATATAACTCAACTAATCCTAAAAACAATACTGCCTACTGGCTATTTATGAAAAAAAGCGATAGTGTATCCGATAACGCCATCACCAAAACATATGGAAATGATGCGATTACTTACTACAGAAATACACTTAGATCTCGTTACTCTGCTAACCCTAGAATATATGAACAATATGGAAGCATTAGCTTAACATCCCAAGATGAAAGTTTAGTGACTGTTGCGGATGCGACAAACAATTGGACGGTAGCATTTAAAAAAGCAGGTTCAACATATTTGACGCTACAACACGATGGATATGTGTTAGATGAGAGTAACGCTTATCTAGCCTTTGAGTTTGACATTCCAGTAACTATTAACCCACGAGATCTCACGGTATCATTTGCTCCTGTTACTGTAACTTACGGCGAGGACGCAAGTAGTAAATTCGTATTTACGTATACAACTAGAGATAACAATGACCCATATACGGGCCTATCGTATCAAGGTATGGAAGATTTACCAAGCGAAATAATGACGGGGCTATCTGTTCAGTATGACAAGAATAATGCGCACAAAAACTCTACTTCAGTTTTTGATGGACTTACAGAAACGCATACGCCATATAATTTGGAAGTGCTATCAGGAATAACCCAAGAAAAAGCTGGTAACTATACCATTTCGACCGCTACTAGCACCCTAACGGTGTTACGTAAGAAATTAACCGCTAGTGTCAGTAATGGTGGCGAGGCAAATGTCATGCGAAAAGAATATGGAACAGCTAACCCTAGTCCAACTGAGACTGTCTATTCTGGCTTTGTACCTGGCGAAGATCTTTTATCTTTACAGTTGCAATATGATGGCTCATTATTTACTTATCCACAATTACAATATATATCCCTAGGTAATCCGATTGACGAACTTACTAGCATAGGTACATATATGATTAAGTTATCTGCAGGAGTAATGCCAAACTATACCATACCAGAAACGCTAGTCAGCTTAATTATATCGCCAGTAGCTCCGATTATAACACTAGAGGGCATTAATACTACATATAAAGCTCAATTTATAGGCTATCCATATCAATATGTAGAAGAAGAGGGTGGCGAAACTTTAACTAGGGAAGCAATAGTTAAACCTATAAGATCGGATGCGACAACACCATCGTCAGAAGGATTTGTATCTTATCAGTATAAATATTCTGATATGCCTTGGACAATAGATAAACCAAGGAGAGCAGGAACGTATGGCACGAGAGTTATCTATACAGCAGCAGAAGGAGATAATTATAAATCAACAGTTGTAGAGTTTCTTAACAACATAGTTATCAATAAAGCGAATCCTAGAATTAGCTTAAACTTACCAACAGGTGTGACCCAAATAAAAAGGGCATATACTGCAGAAGCAATTTGGGGAACTTCGATAACACCAACAATATTAGGTATTGCTGGAACTACTGATAGACCTATGCCAAATGATATACAAGTAAAATTCTGCGAATCAGGCGAAAATACCTGGGTTAATTCTGTTATAAGCGCGGGAACATATGACTTACAAATTACTTTTATAGCAAAAGTTGAAGATAACTATAATAGCATAATAGAACAAGTATTTGAACAAGTATTTGTTATTGAAGATGGCTTAGTGTCCATTGTATTGCAGGAAGGCTGTACGTTAAGGAAAACATTTGATGGTACGGCGCATTCTTTCGATATAGATAAAGTTAAATTTTTAAGTATGGAAAATGATAGAGATGAATTTGGACGAAGGAAAGAAATAGCCGGAGAGGCAACGGTCATGTATTCCAAGGATGGTGAAAACTTTACCGAAACCCTCCCAGTAGATGCAGGTACATATGCTATATACATAAAGTATGAAACTTTGCCTGGTGGTGACTATAAAACGAATGCGGACTCTTTCACAACATTTAGAGGGAACCCACTGTTTGTCATAGAACACGCAAATATACAATCATATTTAGGTTTAAACTTACCACAGACGCGGCAAATAACATACGACGCAGGATATCACTACTTAGAGAATGACCTCATTCAGGTAGGTAAGATTGATACTGATGCAGAAGGTCCAAAAGGCACTGTTGAAATGCGCTATCAGCTTAGTGGCTCACCTTCCTCTCCTGAACTTATAAGAGTTAAAGATGCGGGAACATATGATGTCTTGATTAAATATACCGAAGGTGTAATGGGTGATAACTATAAAACTGGCACAAAGAGAATACAATCAAAGATTAAAATTGACCCAGTTAATGTAAATATCACATTCCCATCTTTATACACAGCTTATGATTTTTCAGGGGATTATAGAGAGGTTAGTGTAGCAATAACCGGATTAAAATCTGAATTGCCAATTGGCACATACAAGATTGAGTACAGTTTGCATGGCATGGAGTTATTCTCAACCAATAGGCCAGTTGATGCTGGGGAGTATGATGTAAAAGTTACATATACAAGAAGAAATGATGTCGCGGATAATTATAAAGACACGGAAGTAAGACAAAGCAATATTTTGGAAATTAGAAAAGTTAAGCCAACTATAATAATCAACAATATAACTGTTCCGTTAGGTTCTTTAGATGCTGGATATAATCCTACAACCGGAAGCACGGAAAACCCAAACCTTCCAATACTAGTCGTGTTCAAAGGAGAAACAAGAGACCCAATCGGACCACCTTTACTAAATTTGGATGGTTCTTCTACATTGACATTTGAATATGGGGTGCAAACACCAAATGGTTACGTATTTACTAAATGGGAAGGCGGTAGTTATCCGACAGCGAGTGGCAGATATGCAGTTAAGGTGTCATATATTCCTAAGTGGGATACCGAATCTAAAAACTATATGCCAAATACGCAGACTGCATATATGTGCTTAACTATTGAAAACATTGCCCCAGAGTTTGCGCTGGATAGTAAGGTTGCGATTTACACAGGGTCGAATATCTCGGCAAATATAGCGACTATAACTAACGCCACAACTTTAGTACCAAAGGGCATAATTGCATACGAGTACAGAAAACAAAACACTAATGAATGGAGGAGTACTCCTTCAGAAGTCGGAATATACGATGTAAGAGTCAAGTATTTACCGAGCACATCAGGAGATTCATATGCTTCCTCGGTTAAAGACTTTATTGCAGCACTAGAAATTATGCCAATGCAGATAACAATTGTTCCTATTTTAGGACAAGGTGGTCAATATGGTGGGGATTTTGACAATCCAAACCTAATCTATGCTTACGTGTATGAAATGAATGGTAAAAAATATTTTGCCTATCCTACAATAACGGAGAGTCGCTTTGGCGACAGGATAGATGTTTCAGAAGGCATCTATGTAGACAGGGGTGATTATGGGTATATGTTGGATGTTGTAGATGGAAAGGCTTGGAGAGATTACCTCAAGTTTGATTTAGATATAAATAACGCATCATTTTCAACGGACGGCGCTGAAGATATTAACATTACGGATTTGTCACAATTAGTTACGATAGAAGGTGTTGCTGAATATATAAACGGAAATAGAGAGTTTTTAATTGATTTAGAAAACCTTGTTGTGTCTCACAAAAACACATACGATAGCGTGGTATATACTTACGGCCATAAAACAGGATTGTTTTTTAGTACATTAGATGCAAATTCAAATGTTGATGTAATAGAAGTAGTTAACTCTCGGGCGGAATGGATTAATACAGAGAAGACGCAAGGAATATATAGAGTGGCTAAAGATGGAATCTCATATGTATATTCTATTAATCGTATCAATATGACTGCAACCTTAGGAAATAAAGTGCATAAATTAACTGATACAGTTGGTGTCATAGAATATAGAGTTGGTAATAACTTAAAAACAATACTCGTAGACGAAAGAGAGTTTTTTGCCAAGAATTTACAAGAGAATTCAGCTCTATATAGAAGTTCAGATGGTTACATATATGAAGTGGATTTAACTGAAAATACTGCAACTAGAAAGTATGCGTTAAAGGTAAAAAGTATATCCTTTACATATACAACGGACAGGGTAGTAAATAATAGACTTGAAGAAAAAACAGATAGAGTCAATATCAGTGCACTAGATAGATTATATACTAATCAATCAGGATACTACATATATAGAACAGTTGATGATGCTACTGGTATAGAGCAGGTATTTGTAATAGATATTAAAAACAAGTTAGCATTGAAAGATTTAACATATACATATAATCAAGACGCAGAAGAAAATTATTTTGTGTACTTAACTAGTAGTGGTAATACACAAAGGGTTGTGGTTAATACCGGTGACTTAGTTGAAACAATGAGGGAAGGTGAATACATCTATACAGCTAGTGATAATAACCAGTATTACATAGATATAAATAAGGGCGTTGTGAGAAAATTTAGTAATGTAGGAGAATTTGACGCGGGCAATCTAACGCTTTGGTTTAATGATGAGCCTGGAGTTGATGTGGACTTCCACAATATATGTTATAAGGCAATATCCGGCAATAAAATGTCAAGACAGACTAGGATATTTGAAAAAGATTTGGTTGTTACTCAACCAAAACTTCAAGCCGGAAATTCTTGGGTAGGAAGCTTAAAAGTGCTAGTTAGTGGCGCAGGCGAATATCTAATTGAGAAAGGGTCGCTTGGCATAACAACTCAAAACTATACTATTGTAATGGCGTCATTTGGAGAAAACCTTGCTGGAATAAGCTACGTTATAGATAAAGCTCCTCTACTGATTAAATACACTGGTACTTTAAACGATGTATTTGATAATGTAAAAAAGGAAATAGCCTATGAGGTATTTGGGTTAAAAGAAGACCACACTGTAGAACAACTAGCTTTAATAGAAGAAATAGACGGTGACAATGTTTCAGCGACCAAGCTTAACCATCTTGGATATAGACTAGTGCTTATGTTAAATGAAGATAACTCCGTTGCTTCTAACTATTATATAGTAAACAACACCAGCCCATATTATAAGATAAGAAGAGCCGTTATGGAAGAAATAATATTTACACCTATTCAAGGAGGAGTAGACTATAACGGCAGACGCCATGAGCTCAAGTTAGAAGGAATTACTGATACTGATATAACGGTGCTATATGACGGCGAGGCTACTATCCCAACGTTTGTAAAACCTGGGACCTACATGGTAAGAGCTGAAGTCAGTAAGCCCAATCATGAAACACAAATAGTAATTTTAACGCTAACAATAAATAGAGCTGTATATACCATTGGACCAGATCCAGTAAATAGAACGCTCAAATACATGGATAAGTTGCCGACCTTAACATCAACCAGTGATTTAGGAGAATATAAACTAGCAGAAGGACAAGTACTGCATCCAAACAAAAAGACTTATGATTGGGTATTTACTCCATACGATGATGACTTCTATCAGTATTATGTAGGACTTCCAGAAAATGGTTATCTAGTAAGAGGAAAGATAGCATTAAATGTTGAAAAAGCCAAACCAACATTCGATGTTAGAGGTCCATTAGAGCAAACTGAAGGCGATCCTGTAGCACTAAATGCAAGACTCGTAGGACTAGATAATGCAAATGTCATAGTAAGATATATAGGTGCAGATGGTACAATTTATGAGTCCTTACCTACAGAAGCAGGAAAATATGGCGTGGTAGTTGAATATCTAGGCAATGAGGAATATGCAGGTGGAGTATATGAAAGCACACTAACAATCAATCCGAAACGTGATTTCACTTGGGTATGGATTGCAATCGGTGTCATAGCAGGTCTAGCAATACTCTCTTCACTGTTCTTCTTAGTCAGACGCCCCAAACGTTATGATGATAGTCATTAAACCATTTCGCTTAAGTAGGTATGTATTATAATTGCTTTCGAAGCTTGCCTTGTAATGCAAATTCTCAATCCTTTTAGGGGAATGCGCTTAAACATTATGATGATAGTAATTAAGGACATTTCCTTTAGGTATGGAGAGAAATTGGTTTCATAGCTGTCTATATCCTTTGTTCTTTTTGTTTAGAACATCCAAGTCGTTGTGCTGACAGCTTTTAATACTATTTAATAATAAAATTCATTAAATAAAAAATAGAGAGCATTTGCGCTCTCTATTTTGCAATGTTGAAGGGATTGGGTGTCTCTTAACGAGTAATTTTTTTCATGTAAGACATCAGTGCGTCTTTATATTCACTTTCTAATCCATACTGAATATTAGCTTCTAAGAATCCAAATTTATTTCCAAGATCAAAGCGTTCTCCCTCAAAGGTATATGCTACAACGCGATTTTTTGGTATTAGTGAAGCTATGGCATCGGTTAAATATATTTCTCCTAAGTTTGTTTTTGTATGCACTAATGCGTCATAAATTTCTGGCGTTAGTAAGAATCTACCTAAACTACATAGGTTGGAAGGTAAGGCGTTTATGCTTGGTTTTTCCACAAGTCCTAATACTTCAGTGTATCTTCCATCTGTTTTCCCTTTTTTCACAACACCATAAAGTATGGCCTCCGAATCTGGTCTTTCTTGGACTCCTAAAACAATTTTCCCAGTATTTTGATATGCATCTATGAGCTGACGGGTTACAGGGTCTCCTGTTGTTTTAATTACATCGTCTCCAAACAATACAACGAATGGATCATCACCAGTAAAGTTTTTTGCAAGCTGGACAGCAGCGCCATTACCGTTTAAGGTTTTTTGCGTTATATATGATATATTAGCTTTAGAAATTAGTTCATCTATTTCTGTAAGTCTTGACCTATCCTTAATTGCGCTATAAGGTCCTTCGGTTGAGAAGTATTTTTTAATAGCATCTTTACCTTCACTAACTATTATCAGTATATCAGTGCAGCCACTATCTACTGCTTCTTTAACAATATAATGGAGTGTGGGCTTGTCATATATAGGAAGCATTTCTTTAGGTACACCTTTAGTTATTGGTAAAAATCTGGTTCCGTATCCTGCAGCTGGAATTACAGCTTTTTTAACAAGTTTCATTTTATTTTCTCCTTACATTTATTTATAGTCATTTTTAATGGGCAAAAGTATGTAATAATATGTAAAACCACCAATCATAAAACTGATGCCTCTACACTAGTATGATACTATAATGTGGACTTTAAAACAATATGCCAAGAACAAGAGGAACTATGATAAGCCTTTGAATTTATACACACGTATTGCATTAAATTGAAAATCGCTTTAATTTGACTTGCTGTTTGAAATATGCGTTTAAGAATTTATAGGAAGTGTATCGGGTCAATTGTCGGTTTTTTAATTATTTAGTCTTTCAAACATTCAAGATTTTGATTGGCTACTTGAAAGAGGCGCTTAAGAATTCGTAGGAAGTGTAGTGTGGTCGATTGTCGATTTGTTTAGTCCTTCAGATACCGCTGGATGTGGATTTGCTGTTTGAAAGAGGAATTTAAGAATTCGTAGGAAGCGTAGAGGGATCAATTGTTGATTTTCTAATTAAATTATCTAGTCCTTCAAATACTTCGGGATGTTGTTGATTATATAAATGAGTTACTTTAAATCCATCTTTTCCGGGGATTATCAATGAAGCGCCATCAGTGTGATGAGTATCTTTTGGTATTTTCTTAAAGCGTTTTTTTCTTCTTCTTGTGTTATATGCAGAGTATGCAAGACTTAACGAAAACGCAAGGGCTACGCCCTGATATTCTACGATGTAATCATTTATATGGTCGTGACCACAGATAACTAAAGAGGTGTTATGTTTTACAAGGCTTTCAAAAAGTCCAGTGTTTATCTGCGGTGAACATTCATTTTCTTGTCTACATCCTGCTAGTAAGACTGCATTTAAATTATCGGTATTCTCACTTTTTTCGATGACGGTTTTTTTTCTACAAAATAGTGAACACTTTTTCTTAATTTGTTGCTGGGTTTTTGTGGCTAGATCATATGCAATTTTATATTCTGGTAGTGCCATATGAATAAATAGTGCAGAAGGGGGAATAACACCATTATTTTTTGCCTTAATTATATTTATGTTATCTACATACCATTTTATCTGGTCTGGTTTTATTGCATCATAATTACCGATATTTTTGAGGTTGTATTGCTTATAACTATTTCTAATGTAATCTCCACTATCCATAAAAACTAAACAGTTTTGTATAGCGCCATCCAAATCTTTAATTAACACAAATTGGTTACCATAGCCGTAAATAGTATCTGGGCCCATTTCAGTTATGCAGTATGGAAAACTAGCGTATAGCTTTGTAATGTCTTTCCTATCAAGGTCTCCACGCTCACCATCATGATTACCAAGTGTTATAGCATAATACTGTTTTAGGTTGGTGAACATGTCATTTAACAAGTGGATATATTTAATTTCTCCTTTTTTAAGGCAAATATCGCCGGTTATAGTAACTAAATCTGGAGCATGTGCTTTAATATATCTTTCCATAATAGTTAACACAAGTTCTGGCGGTGCTCCACCGTCGTGAAGGTGTAGGTCAGTAAAGTTAAGTATTTTAAAAGGGCTAGAGTGCAAATCTTTTTCAAAATACGCAAACTCATTAGGGGGGCTGTTATAAAATTTAAGTGTAGTATTTGTCATAATGTTTCTCTTATATATAATTTATTCAATAGAGTCGTTAAAAGAATTGTTTTCTAACTCTTTTGTTTCTCTTGGGGTATTGGAGGTATTGCTGTTAACGTTCTTTGTTGGAGGAGCTATCGGAGCATTTTCTTCTGCTTGAAAAGAAATTTGGGTGTCGGTATCCTTGTTATTTTGTTTTGAGCCTTTTTTATTTCTACGTTTTTCTTGCTTTACTAGTTGTTTTTGTTTTTTTTCTTCCATCTTTCTTTTTTTAGTTACTGCATACATAGGTATTACTTTGTGCGGGGGCAATTTGGAGTGGAGCTGCATTATTTGGTTAAAAATATAGTCTGAAATAGCAATAGATTGTTCTTCCATAGGCACTTCAGGATTATACATAATAGGCTTTCCAAAATGCACTTCTTTTAATGTTTGCGCAAAATATACAGGGTAGAATTTTATACATTCTCCAGTAGACTTATGATGTGCTTGGGCAACGAAAGTAAATCCAGTTGCAAATCCACTTAAGACACCGTTGAATTCATTACAGGCCCTTTCAGGATATATGATGACACTAGATCCATTAGTCAAAGTTTCGCTAGACATTTTAAATGTCTTGTACACATTAAAGTCAAAGTATACGGGAATAGAATTTGCCTGCTTTTTATACATCCACACCACAAAAGGCGCAAGCACTTGTATCAGTAAAGAAGTGAGCCTACTCTTAAAGGATTTGTCTTTACACATTTCTGACCGTAGATATGGTCTAAAATTTTCTATGGTAAAAAAATTAGAGTTTCCCCATGTGCGAACGTTTTTAGGGGATTGATATTGAAAAACTAGTGGAGCTACATGAGATGTGTGGTTAGCAACAAAGATGCTTGCTTCATTAGGCTCCTCATAATGATATATAAATGTGTATTTTCCATACACAACTCTAAGTAAAGTTTTAAAAAATCTAGCAAAAAGACCAGTCTTTTTTTGGGTATAGATAGGTGGTTTTTGCTTTTTATTTTTCTTCTTTTTCATATTATTCCTGTTAGCTATTGACGTCGACAATTTATAATGATTAACCAGCTTGCAAAATAAAATACTTACTTATTATATTATACACTAATAAAACCAAGAAGTAGAAAACCATTCTTTTAATTAGCCACTATAGTGTTTAAAACTATAAATCCATAAGTTCGCTAGATTATGAACAAATTCCGCCATTAATATTGATTTGTATGGTAATATATAATAGTAGTACTTAATACATAGTATATTAATCCGTTTTTTGAGTAAACATATAATATAAGGAAGGTATTTATGAGCCATGTAGGGATGACAGTTTTAGGTTTTAGTATCATTTTTATTATGACATCACTAGGTTCGTCTTTTGTGTTGTTTTTTAAAAAGGAAATTTCAAATAAAGTAAACACAATGTTTCTAGGCTTTGCTTCGGGAGTGATGATAGCAGCTTCAATATGGTCACTGATAATACCAGCTATAGATATGGCTACGGAGTCAGGGACGTACGGTAAGGCTGGCTGGGTACCGGCTGCAGTCGGCTTTTTGATAGGTGCAGTCTTCATGGTCTTTATGGATAAGATAATTCCACACATTCACAAAAAAGAGGGCATAGAAGAAGGACCTAGAGTTGAGTTAACAAAAGCAACAAAGATGTTTTTAGCTGTGACTCTACATAACATTCCTGAAGGTCTAGCCGTTGGCTTCGCTTTTGGCGTGGCTGCTTCTATTGGTACAAATGCAGCCATGTTTGGTGCTTTAAGTTTAGCTATTGGAATAAGCATTCAAAACCTCCCTGAAGGTGCAGCAGTAACACTACCAATGAAAACCGTGACAGATAGTCGCTGGAAGGCTTTTGGGTACGGAGTTTTAAGTGGCGCAGTAGAGCCATTATTTGCAATAATTGGATATTTCCTAGCTGCCTCAATTGGACCTATTCAGCCATGGCTTCTAGCTTTTTCTGCAGGCGCTATGATATTTGTAGTTGTGGAAGACTTGATACCTGAAGCAGATTTAGCAAAACATAATCATCTAGGCACTTGGGCATTAATGATAGGCTTTGTTGTGATGATGATACTAGATGTAGCATTAGGATAATACTACATAAAAATAACTGGCATTTAATATGGACATATGGTATATATAGGCAAATCATTACCAATGAACCCCAATTAATACTGTGCGGTAAATCTTGAAGCAATCGCAGTATATCAAATATAATACTGATGAACTCCCGTTAATTCTATGTAATAAACATATATGGAGTTAGCAAAAATTAAATGATAATATTGTTCGAATGTCCGAAGTTGAAACTATAATACTAAAATAACTACAAATATAAAAAACGACTCGAAACTTATGGATAGTAAAAATATATACTAGAGGCGATTTAAATGAAAATGTACTTTATGAATGTAGATGAAGTTAGTCCATCTTGCGCAAAAGTCTTAACTGAGGAGTGCTTAAATCACATTAATAGATACCCAAACATTAAAAATAAACAGGAAAGCTTAGCTGCATATCTACTGCTTACTTATGCCATAAAGGATAATTATAAAGACGCAGTAATACCGCTTGATCTTGATTGGACCGAAGAAGGTAAGCCATATTTACAAACATTTAAGCGCATGCCTCACCCGCCAGAAAACAGCGATGTAAAAAATAACTTTAAAGAAAAAAAACAGCAAGGTTGTGAAACACCATTAGATGAAGAGGATATAATCAAAAAGGATAAAAAAGGAAACTCTAAAGAAAAAAGTCAGATTGAGTGTGAAGAATTTTCTAGTGTAGAATGCAGTGAAGTCGAAGTGGATGTAAAACAACTTAAATTGTTTTTTAGTATCTCTCACTCTGATAGATTTGCGGTGGTATGTATATCGGATAAAGCAATAGGAGTGGATATCGAGAAGGTTAGGGCTATGAACCCATCTTTATCTAGAAAGCTAATTCATAAAAACAACAAAGAGTCGTATGAAAACAGTGATGATAAGTCGAAAATTTTATTAGAAAACTGGTGCTTAAAAGAAGCATATTATAAATGTTCAGGAAAAATAAAGCCCGCAAGTTCAACTCCTTTAGAAACATATAATATTTTTAAAGACATTTATGTCATTGATAAACACAATTACGGTCTCATTAAATACTTTGATGAATATTGTATGGCCCTAGTGACAAAAGACATTGTAAGTATTGAAAAATCAGCCTCCTTTATGGTTGATAAAAGCAAAATTGAAAGCCTTTTAAAAAATGATGAATAGGATAAGTGGTAGTAATGATAGTTTAGATAGCCTTCTAACTACTATCTAAAACTCTGTGCATTGATATCCACTTAAAATAATAGTATTATTTACTTAATATTAAAGTATTAGTGTGGGTAAAATGGGGACTATTACATTTGATTTTAATAAGAAAAAGTCAATCAGCAACAAGCTGTATGGACTGTTTTTTGAGGATATCAATTTTTCAATTGATGGGGGCATAAATAGTAACCAGATAATCAATGCAAGATTTGATTTTCGTTACCGTAAACCCAAAAAAGATGTTCATTTTTTCTTGCGCAAATTAAAACAACATAGAAAAAAAGTAACATATAAAGAATATAATGATTTTTTCAGATACTGGGAATTAAGTGGCGGCATAGTATCAGAACAGTTTACAGCATCATACAAAGGGCAGGAAAAACGCTTTCCACTTATAGAAGTGTCGGGCAAAGCTGTTTTAAGTAATCTTGGTTATAACGGAGGGGATAGTACTGAGAAAAAAGGTCGTTACTTTAGGGCAAATTCTACCCTCCCAGCAATTGGAATAAAAGATGGTCAGGAATATATTTGTAAGTTTTGGTTAAAAAACATATCTTTTGTAGGGAAAATTGAAGTTTTTGTTGAGAATGAAGATGCGCTTACTGATGTGAAAATAATTTCTTTAGATAAACCCTTTGAATGGAAAGAAATAGTACTTAACTTAAAAGGCTTAAAAACTTTGGTAGGGAAGTTTTCATTGAGGCTAAATGGTGAAGGCTCATTATGTGTAGATGCATTTTATTTTGGAGAAAATACTGCTCTTGGATTTGATAATCCAGTTTGGAGCGGCGGTAAAATGAGAAGGGATCTTGTAGATGCTTTACAGGAGTTAAAACCTTCATTTGTTCGCTTCCCTGGCGGATGTATTGTAGAAGGGTATGACGAACATAACTCATATTATTGGAAAAACACTGTTGGAAAAATTGAAGATCGTAAACCACAGCTAAATTTATGGGGAGAAGCGCAAGCTGATGGTGGATATATGCAGAGTTATGAAATAGGCTTTTATGAATACTTTTTACTTTGCGAGCATCTTGGAGCTGAGCCTATGCCAATAGTCAACGCAGGTCTTGCCTGCCAGGGGCGTTCAGAAAAATATTTTACGGTAGGTCAACCTGAATTTCAAAGATATATAGATGATGCAATTGATTTAATCGAATTTGCAAACGGTGATCCTAAAACTAATAAATGGGCTAAACTCCGTGCAGATAGTGGTCATCCTGAACCGTTTGGGTTAAAGATGATTGGAATTGGAAATGAAAATTGGGGTGATATATATTTACGCAATTTTGAGGCTATCAAAGCTGAAATTAAAAAGAAATATCCATATATGGAGATAATATTCAGTGTAGGGTTTGACTGTTATAAGCATAAAAGCTATGAGGAAAGAAGAAAAGGCTTTGATGGAATACACGATGATTGTATTGCAGATGATCATTTCTATCGTACACCTAAGTGGTGCATTGAAAATGCTAATATGTATGATGATTATGACAAAAAAATTAAAATATTTTTAGGAGAGTACGCAGCAAATAGTCCTTGGGATGATAAGGCTTTGCCTAATAATTATTATTCAGCTCTTGCTGAGGCTGCTTATCTTACCCATATAGAGCGCAATGCTGATAAAGTTATAATGTCTTCGTATGCGCCACTGTTTTCTAGGGTTGGCGGGGAACAATGGAAACATAATCTCATAAATTACAACAGTCTATATGTCATTAAAACTGCTAATTATTATGTACAGAAGCTTTTTGCTACAAACATTGGGAACCAGTATATTCCTAATGAAAGTGAATTAAAAGATGCTTATCGTAGTGCGACAACAGATGGAAAATCTATATACATAAAGTTAGTTAACATAAGATACGAACAATCGGACGTTAACATCAAGTTAGAAGGGACTAAGATAAATAAAACAGCTAGCATAGAGACACTTTCATGTACGGATGATTATGCTAGAAATACACCCGATTATTTTAACCCAACTAAAGAACTTATTTATCCCGTAAAAAGCAATGTGGAATTTATTGATAGCTCTGCACATATAATATTGCCACCAAGAAGTGTTTGTGTTGTTAAATTAGAGGAGGCCTTATGAAAAAAAGATTTCTTCTAGTAGTTTTATTAGTTTTTTGTATTGGGATGATGGTATCTGGATGCACGGTTGTAAAGAAGGATAGTTTAGAATATACCCTTCAAAAAGAAACAAACACATATACAGTTACCGCATACAAAGACTTACAGTCAGTTACAACGCTAACAGTTCCTGATGAAGTAGATGGGATTGCTGTTACTGAAATAGCTAAACACGGACTATCAAATTCAGACTATTTAACGGAAATTACACTAGGCGACAACATTCAAAAGATAGATGTTTGGGCTATTCGCAATAATCCTGCACTTACAAAGATAATAGTATCTGAAAATAACGCAAACTATAAAAGTGTAGATGGGGTTTTATTCAGTAAAGATGGTAAAACGCTCATTGCTTTTCCAAATAAAAAAGCAGATTCATATGTTATACCTGAAGGCGTGGAAAAAATCGAGGATATGGCATTTTATAAATGCAGTAATCTAAAAGAAATAAAACTTTCCTCTACGGTAAAAGAAGTAGGTGATATGGCATTTTTAAAAGCACTTGCTTTAAATAAAACAACTTTCAATGAAGGATTAAATTCTATAGGAAAAAATGCATTTTTAGGTTGTGAAAAACTTACCAATATAGAAATCCCTAAAACAATTGAAAGTATTGGCGAGTTTGCTTTTTATAACTGTGTAAATCTTTTAAACATAAGGGTGTACAAAGCAGAAGCCGATATAGGCCTTGGTAAAAAGTGGTATCCCACGAAAGCTGGACAAGATATAAAGGAAGTACAAGTAATATTTGGAGAGGCAACATAATGGCTACAAAAGTTTCTGCAAAAGTTAAGTCTTGGATGGGATATTTAAAAGCCCATTGGAACAAGCCAAAAGAGGGAGAGGATGTCTCTATAAAAGAGTTTGTTGCAATCGGTTTAGGTGGGATGGGTGTCAATGGTATTGCATATCTAGGCACTGTCATTAGCTTTAATGTAGCAAGTTATTTAATCGGACCAATATTTGGACTGGCTGTTGACGATATTTATATTGTTGGTATGATAGGCTCGATAATGGGACTAATATTTAACCCACTACATATGCTAGTTACAGACAACTTAGGAGAGCTACCTAAAAAGACAAGCAAGATTATCCACATAATATCGGCTATTTTATGTGTTATAAGTATAGGGATGTGGTTTGTTCCTGATACGGTAGGTGAAAAGTTTGTTATAGGCCTATTTAAAATACTGTCTACTTTCATAATTGCCAATGTAGGTTCTGTATATTTTCGAATTTTACTTATGAAGAAGTTTAGCAAAAAGTACGGTAAATATAAGCCGTGGTTACTTTTTGCAGGGATACCAACTGCCGTTTTATTATCTGTCATTACATTTTTCCCATATCAAATTATGTCTTATGCCCAGAAACTGGTACTAAGCAACTTAGTGTTTGCGCTTCTAGGTATTTTTATGTTCAACTACACTGGAAGTGTTGCTAGCCTTTCATATGTTGTATCTACATCTGCTAACGAGAGAACTAAAATTATCTCCATTACCAGCATTGTTAATGGGCTACTGCGCTCGCTATATGGAATATTATTCCCAATTGTAGCAGTGTGGACTGGTGGGATGCTTAGTATCTCCACATACAGAGTTTTCATTCCTGTTTTCTGTGCGATCTCTTTAGCTTTAAGTTTCTTTGCTATTATCCCACAAGAACGAGTTGTTCAAAACAAGGAGCATAGACCTAAAGTAGAGTTTAAATACGGCATTAAAGAAGTTTTGCGAAATAAATATCTGTGGATTGGAAATATTAGTGGTATTTTATACACATTAAATGCGGTGGCAGGACCCGTACTTTCTTGGATGTTTGTATACACAATAAAGATGGAGTGGGCCATGGGTATTGCTGTAGCGGTAACTGGGTTATCTAGCACACCTGCCAATTTGATAACACCACTTTTAGTACGCAAATTTGGTCTTAGAAAGACTTATGTTGGTTGTAGATTTATACAAGTATTAATGTTTGGAGTGCTTGCAATTGGAGTATGGCAATCGAGTCTAGTTATTTATATGATTGGAGCATTTGTTAGTTCAATATTTTCAACTCCTGCAAATGCTTTGAATAAGACATATACATCAATTACTTGGGATTATCAACAATATATAAGTGGGGAAAGACTAGATGGATTTATGGGAATATTTACCTATCTTTCTACGCCGCTAGGCCTTGCAATGGGATATGTTTTACCTTTCTTCTTAACACGTGCTGGACTGACAACAGACTGGGATATTTTATTTGATCTTTCAGTCAGTAAAACAATTTTCTTAATTCATATTGCAGTTGCTGCGTCCAGTGTTTTCCTCTCTGCGATACCATATCTTTTTTATGATTTAGATGTTGCAGGGCATGAAAAAATTATTGAAGAGCTTCGTCAAAGAGCCGAACAAGAAACTCTATCCGAAAATGGTGGCGAATCGTTATCTACCGAAGAAGACACTTCATCAGCCAAAAAGGAAAATCAATCTTCAGATACAGAGAGTTTACCTAATGAGCCTGTATCTAAATCTTCTTTAGAAATTAAAAGCGCACCCGATGAGCCATCTGAATTATCGTTAGAAGAAGATGCTCTCTTAGAGGGCTTAGATGATGAAATTAGGTAGCAAAAAATCGCCATAGAAAGACTAAATGAATGTAATTTTATTTAGGCTCTTACGACATAGAAATAATACACATAAATTCAATGCAGGAGAAAATAACAATGAAAAACGAAACTAAAATGAAAAAAGAAAGTGTAACGATCAGCATGATTTTATTAGATGGAACTATTAACGGGATGATAACTGCGGAAATGCATTATACCTGGACAGGACATGTCATATCATCTCCTATAAACCGTCTTGGTGAATTAAGAGAGTTAGATGAATTAAAGCGTGCAGGGGTGTATATTCTAATAGGTGAAAATGGAGCGTATATTGGAGAATCTATGGGCATTGTAGGGAGATGGAATGATTCTAATCATCCAATTAAAAACGACTCATATGATAGAGTCGTGGTTGTGACAGACAATTCAGGAAAATTGACAAAGAGTCATACGCAATATCTTGAAGCAAGGCTTATAGAGCTTTGCGATAAAGCAAAAAAGATCAAACTGGATAATATAAAGCCTGAAAGTAAAAAACGAAAACAGTTACCTCTTGGTGATAAGATTGATATGGAAAATTTTTTACATCCTTTAGTTGATGTAGTGTTACCCACAATAAGAGTGGATATCTTCAGGCAAGCACCAATGGTTGATGAAACGCAAGATATGCTAGGAGATTCTAAATTAAACTTGCAAGAATTTGTGCTTGAAGGCAGAGATTATTCAGCAAGAGCTCAAATAATAAAGGATGAATTTGTTGTGTTAAAAGGTTCAAAACTGAGTAGCAAGTGGGGAGGCAAGGAAGGGGGCAAAAATAATAAAGAAAGAGAGAGATTGATCGATGCAAAGATAATAATCGAAACTGAAGACGGATTAAAATTAGCACAAAACCATGTTTTCAATAGCCTAAGCGAGGCTGCAGCAATTATTTGCGCCACTGAGAGCAAAAGTGGTCCAGCTTCCTGGAAGTTAAAAGATAGCCCGGAAACAACTTATAAACAATGGATTGAAGCAAAGTTAAATGGAGAAGAATGATTATTTAGCAAAGAGGTTTATATATGGTTAAAACCCGAACAAAAAAAAGGCGTGTAGTTATGATAACAGTTATAGTATTAGCAGCAGTAATTGGTATAGTAGCTTTAGGATTTGGTATTGATTTTGCATATTCAGCGGTGTATATAAACAAACACTCTGAAGAGGTTGATATTTCTACCAAGCCTATCAACGAAAATGAAATTACTGTTATGAGTTATAACATTCGCCTTGCAACAGGAGATTTGTATACCGAACATAGATGGCGATATAGAGCACCTTTAGTTTTGAAAGTAATTGAAAATAGCAAGCCAGACATTTTAGGTGTGCAGGAAATGAAAAAAATCCAAGAGAATCATTTTGCAAAATATTTAGTAGGGTATAGTAGTTATACTCCGTATCGCTCAAAAGGTTCAAGTGCCGAGGCATGCGGTATATACTACAACGAGACAAGATTTAAACTTTTGGATAAGGGCGTTTTTTGGTTATCCGAAACTCCAGATGTACAAAGTAAAGGCTGGGATGCAGGATTTCCTCGGATTTGCTCTTGGGTTAAATTGAAGGACAAAAATGGCAAGGAAATACATATATTCAACACACATTTAGATCATTTAGGCAAAACTGCGAGAATTGAGAGTTTAAAGCTTATAAACAGTAAGATCAGTGAATTGGGTGCTAAAAATGTAATTTTGCTTGGAGATTTAAATTTCATTGAAGCTAGAGAAACAGAGAAGCCTAATGATCCATATAAATATTTAACCTCATTGTTTACGGATGCTAAGTATGCAGAAGGTGTAGAAGTTATACAAGCCGGAAACACTTTTCATAAATACGGCGAAAAAGACCCTACTATTTCTTATGTTATTGATTTTATCTTATTCAAAGCTACTGATTTAACACCCACAACTTATGAAGTCATTAATTCAGTTATAGACGGCCAATATCCCTCCGACCATTATCCAGTACAAGTGGTTTTTAAATATAAGCAATGACATGCAGTCAGACATAAGTTATCAATGTTCACAAAAAATACTAAAAAATACTAAAAAGTACTTGCATGGTGCGTTTTGGTATGATATTATAATAATCGTAGAAGGTAATAAAAATGAGTGAGAAGCTATTATTAGAATTATATGAACGTATAGTCACGCTTGAAGAAAAAGTTGCGTCATTAGAAAAAACGATAGAAAAGCCTGTTGAAAAGAAAAACGCTGTTAGGAGCATAAGTGAGGTAAACGGCAAATATAGATATCTTGCGGACTATTTAGCAAATTGTGGAAAAGATATTTTAGATCTCACTTTTGATGAAATAGAAGATATCGTCAAAAGTAAGTTGCCTAATTCTTGTCGTAGATACAGGGCTATGTGGGCGAATTCGGATTCGCGGTCAATAGCAGCAGCCTGGCTTTCTGAAGGATATATAACAACAGATGTTGATATGAAAAAACAAACAGTAAGATTTGAAAGGAGGAAATAATTATGGAAAAAATGTATACTTTGGCAAGAGGCGGTAGGGCAAGAGTTTTTGGTTATGAGGAAAGACAAACAGGTGTTGTTTTTTATACAGGAAAAGAATTTTCTTCAATTTACGGCGTGTCTAATGAAGACTTAAACAAGATTACGGAACATTTCCAAGGTAAAGGCTGGTTTATACTAGGGAACCAAGTTGATGATGTAAAACCGAATGGTTTGGGAGAATATTTTGAAATAGGTTTAGGCATTCCTGCCAAATTAGCAAGTCACGTAGGTGCATATTTAGTAAAAAAAGGGAAACTTTTATTCCGAGATGATTTCGGAAAAATAGAATTTAAGGTTAAGTAAAAGGAAGAGGGTTTATGGGACTTGAGTATAATTGCTGTAGTATAAAAGGAGATTCTCCTCATTAAATGTTCTCTTTTTATCGACAAAAAAACACGGTGTCAGATTATTGTGCACCGTGTTTTTTGGTGGGCAATAAGGGACTCGAACCCCTGACTTCTTCCATGTGACGGAAGCACTCTACCAGCTGAGTTAATTGCCCATAAAGTATTTGTATTTTAACAAACCATAGTGTTTTTGTAAAGAGTTCAAAAAGACATAGAAAAACTTTTTGATAGCGGTTAGGTTTTTAGTTATATAACAGACACTAGTGATTACTTTCAAATGAAAAATATTTAACAGGTTCTCATGTTAGGTATAAAGTTTAAATTCTCTTATAGAGTGTGATATTACATTCAAGCGAAAAGAAATGTTCTGTTAATTATCAAATAAGCCATGTTAATTATAAAGCTTGAACCCATCCTGGATTTTTGAGATTAAGCCAAATAAGCCATCAGTTTGTACATATGATTTTTTATAGAAAAAATACACATATTATGTTATGATTGTAACTAGTGTGAACTGCTAAAACACTCACGATTCTTACACAAACTTGTAGTTAAAACATCATAGGTAGAGGGATTTAATGGAGAAACTAATTAAAACAGCATCGAAATTTGATTGTAAAGGAACAGTTGTTAAAGTTGAAAGATATGGTTGTGGACATATAAATGACACATATTTAGTTACTACTGTCGGTGGCCCTAGATATTTGATGCAAAGAATTAACCATAAAGTGTTTAAAAATGTTAAAGCACTTATGGAAAACATTGTAAACATAACAGAATATATACTTGAAGAAACTAAGAAAAATAACGGCAATCTAAATACAGTTATGGTCGTTATCCCGACAACTAGTGGAGAAAAATATTTAGAGGAAGATGGTAATTTTTACAGGATGTATAATTTCATCGAAGGGGCTCTAAGTATTGAAAGAAGAGCCACTCCAGAAGAGTTTAGATTATCTGCAGTAGGTTTTGGCAGGTTTCAAAAACTATTAGATAATTTCCCAGCTGAAAAACTGAACGAAACAATAAAGGATTTTCACAACACAGTTGTTAGATATGATAACTTTTTAAAAGCATTAGAAGAAGATCCGTTAGATAGAAAAAAAGATTGCGAAGAAGAAATTAACTTTTTCAAGGTGAGAAAACATTATTGCGGAAGGATTGTAAACATGCTTGCAAGTGGCGAAATTCCTTTACGTGTAACACATAATGATACAAAACTAAATAATGTACTAATCGACTTAGATGCTATGGTTGCATCTACTGTTATAGACTTAGACACTGTAATGTCCGGTAGTATTGTATATGACTTTGGGGATAGTATAAGGTCGGGTGCTACAACTGGTGCTGAAGATGAAAAAGATTTGTCTAAAGTAAATTTTTCGCTAGAGCTTTTTGAAGCATATGCAGAAGGCTTTATTAGCGAAGTAGGGGAAAGATTGACTGAGACAGAAAAAGAGCAATTAGCATTTGGGGCAATACTTATGACATTTGAGTGTGGGATGAGATTTTTAACAGATCACATAAATGGAGATACATACTTTAGAATCCATAGAGAAGGACACAATTTAGATCGTGCAAGAACGCAAATAAAATTAGTTCAAGATATGGAGAAAAATTTAGACAAAATGCAGGCAATAGTGAGAAAATATTGCTCGGATAGATAGTTATTAAAAGGAGAGGGGGAAAATATGAAAGTATTAGTTACTGGGGGAGCAGGATATATAGCAACACATACTGATGTAGTATTGTTAGAAAAAGGCCATGAAGTTATTGCAATTGATAACTTTTCAAACAGTTCATATCACGCAATTGAGAATGTTGAAAAAATAACTGGCAAAAAAATTAAGTTTTATGAAGGTGATGTTTGCGATAAGGAAATTCTCGATAAGATTTTCACAGAAAACAAAATAGATGCGGTTATACATTTTGCAGGACTTAAAGCTGTGGGAGAAAGTGTTGAAAAGCCTATTTTATACTATGAAAACAATTTAATGTCGACACTTGCGCTACTAGAGATAATGACGAAGCATAATGTCAAAAAGTTTGTGTTTAGTTCATCTGCTACTGTATATGGAACTCCTGAGAGACTTCCGCTCGATGAAGAATGCAGGTTGTCTACAACCAATCCATATGGTGCAACAAAACTAGTTATAGAAGATTTACTTAGATATGTATATGTAAGCGATAACAGTTGGCATATATTACTTCTTAGATATTTCAACCCAGTAGGTGCCCATGAGAGTGGACTGATTGGTGAAGATCCAGCAGGTATTCCTAACAATCTAATGCCATATGTTGCCAAAGTAGCTGCGGGAGAACTTCCTTTCTTAAAAGTATATGGTAATGATTATGATACTCCAGATGGAACGGGAGTGAGAGACTACATCCATGTAATGGATCTTGCAGAAGGACATATCGCTGCTTTAGAAAACATTGAAAAGTATGGTGTTGATGCAATTAATCTAGGAACTGGTATTGGATACAGTGTTTTAGATATGGTCAAGGCATTTGAAAAGGCAAGTGGTAGGCCTGTTAAATATGAAATTAGAGGAAGGCGTGCTGGAGATATAGCAACTTGTTATGCATCACCTGATAAAGCAAAAAGAGAACTAAAATGGGAAGCAAAAAGAGATCTTGAAGATATGTGTAGAGATTTATGGAACTTCCAAATGAATAAAAAAAATAACTAACAAAACCATTTTAACTCTATAAAATCGGACTTAAGTACCAGTAATAGCTATATGTTGTTACTGGTATTTTTATTAGCCTTAACTCACTCTTTTAATTTAAGCCAGAGCGAGTGCTATTCAAAACAAATAGGTATTAACTTAATAGTTGAATTTGCATCCTAGCTAGTGCATAATCTAAGTCATCTATGTCACTATTTGATTAACTTACTAGTTGAATTACGCCTTAACTAGTGGTTTAAAAGATATCGAACTGAACTTAATTAGTACTAAATTTTTAAGATTGCTGTGGTTTTTTAATAAAGCCATTGAATTGAGAAACGCAAATTACTTTTCCGTTATTATCAGTTACAGTGACTTCGCCAACGCAGTTTCTACGAGAAGAAGTAAGGATGCGTGCTTTAGCAGTAATATACTCTGCATCAATACAGGCGTTTATAAACGAAATGGTTCCAAACTGAGATATTGTATCTGGGAAGTGGAAGTTAGCAATTACGGCAAACGCAAAATCACAAATGGTAAAAAGCATACCTCCTTGTACCATGTCATGTGCATTTAAATGAAAATCTTTAATTTCTGCTTTACATTCAGCATGATTTTCATTTACTTCTATAATTTTGATGCCACTACTAGCAACATATCTGTCCATTTCAAAGTATTTTTGCATTTCTTCTACTGTTTTCATAATTACCTCGTATAAAATATATGTTGATAATAACACAGCAGGCGAGATTTTTTCAATTAATAACAAATAGCTGGTATTTTTAGGTATAATATGTCAGCAGTCATAGTAAGTATGGTGGTAAATGAAAACTCGACTATTACAGGTATCTGCAACATTTAATAGCACTGTTAGCAGTCATAGTAAGTTGGGCAAAAAATGGAATCTTGAGCGTCACAGTGTGGTTGCAGCCGTTAAGTACTATGTTAAACAACCTACTCAATTGACTATAAATTATCGTAGTGTTAATATTTAACAACGAATAGAATAAAAATAACTTTTGAAAGAAAAGGGATGGAGTTAAAGATGGTTAATGAGAAGATGTATGGATTAGGGTCTGCTAGATCAGCAATCAGAGAATTGTTTGAGTTTGGCAAAAGAAGAGCAGCAGAGATTGGCGCAGATAAGGTGTATGATTTTTCACTTGGCAATCCTAGTGTGGAACCACCTAAAGAGGTCAATGAAGCTATAGTCAATATCTTAAAGACTTTTGGAAGTAAAGACGTGCATGGATATAGTTCAGCACAAGGATTTTATTCTACCAGAAAAGCAGTAGCGGACAAGTTAAATAGAGATAACAATACTAGTATAAGTCCCGATTATATTTATATGACGGCAGGTGCTGCAGCAGGACTTTGCATTGCAGTTAGGGCATTAAATAAAGATAAAGACGAATTTATTATCCTGGCACCATACTTCCCAGAATACAAGGTGTTTATTGAAGCTCAAGGAGCTAAAGTAGTCGAAGTGTCATGTGATGATAAATTAAATATTGATGTCAAAGCGTTTGAAAAGGCCATTACTAAAAACACAAAAGGCGTCATCATTAACTCTCCTAATAACCCATCGGGTAAAGTATATGATTATAATACAATTAAAGCATTATGTGATACATTAGAAGCCAAAAGTAAAGAATTTGAGAACCCAATATATATCATATCAGACGAACCATATAGAGAGCTCGTTTATTCTAGCGTCCAAGTTCCATCCATTTTATCTATGTATAATAATACGATAATGTGCTATTCGTACAGCAAGTCTTTATCTATCCCTGGGGATCGTATAGGTTACCTAGCAGTATCTGATAGATGTGAGGGAAAGGACAAGGTGTATGCAGCAATTAATGGCGCTGGCCGTGCTCTTGGTTATGTGTGTGCTCCAACATTATTTCAACTAGTAATAGAAAGGTGCATAGATGCTAAAACGAACATACTTGATTATGATAAAAATCGTATACTCTTGTATGAAAGCTTGGTGAGTATTGGTTATGATTGTCTCAAGCCTGATGGAGCCTTTTACCTATTTGTTAAAGCTCTTGAAGAAGATTCAATAGCATTTTGCGAGAGAGCTAAGAACTTAGGTATCCTAATAGTGCCAAGCGACAGTTTTGGTGTTAAGGGCTATGCAAGAATTGCATATTGTGTAGATTATAACACTATAGAAAGGTCACTCCCTGCATTCAAAGAACTGTTTGACTCGTACAAAAAGTAGTCAAAAATCTAAATTAAAAACACAACTAATTCCAAAGAAAAGTCCATGCAGCCATTTAATCAACGATGAGCTTTTCTCAAAGTAAATGCAGTTGCAGATAGCAGACTATGTATCCAGTGTTAGTTGTCGTAGTACGTGTAGTGCAAAGCATGTATCCAGCCATTAGAATATAAAAATAATTGACAAAGCACTAGTGGTATAATAAAATGAAGTAACTTAATTGCCGTGGGGGTATAGCTCAGTTGGTAGAGCGCTTGAATGGCATTCAAGAGGTCATCGGTTCGAGACCGTTTACCTCCACCATAGTTAATGAGAAGACCTGCTCAAAAGTAGCAGGTTTTTTTATGACTTAGATTTTTACTTAAAAGTTGATTTTAACAAATTTATTGATGAACAATAGCGAACAGTGATAAAGTGATGGATTTACAAGCTTTTTCGTAAGTTTACTAGTAATTGGTCGCATGGGTTAACTTCGTTAAAGATACAAAAAAGCAAATATAACGCGAAAATCAATTCGCAAATTTTTCATAGCATTTTCCCCGGTTTTGCATTGACTAAAAAAAGGTACTGTGTATATAATATAAGCGAACATTTTTTCCACAATAATTTTTTAACTTGAGGGGATTTCATGCAATACCAAAAAGAAGAAATTAGAAAGAAAATTCTCAAAGCAGCAACTGCCACTTTTGGCAAGTACGGATATGCAAACGCAAGGATGATGCAAATTAGCAAACAGTCTCATCAACCAATCGGCAATATGTACAGATATTTTCCAAGTAAGGAAATTTTATTTGATGCTGTAGTTACTCCTGCAAGAGAACAATGTGACAGTCTTGTAGATGGTTTAAGAGCTGAAGTAAATGCAAAATTACAATCTAAACCTTATGATACCTACTCTGTGCCACTTGTGGAGATAGGCGGAAGGGTTGCAGAGGTTTTGGAAGAATTATTTGGCAAATTTTCTATTCAAATTAAAATTTTATTAGAGAAGAGTTTGGGAAGTAAACACGAAAGTTACGAACAAGAGTTAATAAATAAGATTGTTAAACAATTAAGGGATATATTTAAAGGATTTGATGTCATAAATGACCATTTAGTTCCTACAATTATAGCAAGAGGCTTAATAGAAGGCTTTATGTATATATTTGCAAATTATCCCAAGGAAAAGAGAAAGGAGCAAATAGAGAACTTAATTGTATTTAACTTTCATAAGTTGGAAGAACGAATGGCTAGCGAATAAACTGTTTAACCAACTGGCTGTTGTGTAAATTGATACAAAGGAAAACGGGTTGGCAATAGTGTGCTTGATAGCAGAACATCTGTGAAAAATATAATATATTGAGTAAAGTCATACTAGACATAAAGGTAAGGTATATAATTTGAGGAAAATAGCAAGATTAATAGTTAACCATAAACTCATAACGCTGATTGTATTTATAGTGCTCACAGTAGGTGCTGTTATTTGTGTACCTTTTGTCATGAAAAAAATTAACTATAATGATGCTTTATATCTTCCTAAGGATTCCCAACTTACATTAGGCTTAGATGAGATGTATTCGGAGTTTGGAGAAAGCGGTAATAGTTCACTTATGATAAAGGGGATATCAGTAGCAGAGCAGGTTGAGTTAAATAAAGAAATAGAAAAGTTAGACAACATATCACAAGTCATATGGATAGACGATTTATTGTTATCCGAAAAAATAACTAGCGGTACTGAAGTTCCTGAACTTTATAAAGGAAAAAAATTATCTGAAATTGCAGACGAGATGGCTCCCGATATAGAGATAGATGACCCTAAGTTTGTTGCTATGGCCCTTGATTTATTAAAGATGATTCAAAATGATATTCCAAAAGAAGATCGGAAATCAGTGGCAACTATTATTGCCTATGTAGATGATAGACCTTCGATACTAGACAAAAATAGCAGAAGCGAGTATAGAGAAAAATATCCAAATTATGATACAGATTTTAAGAATTTTTATAATACCTTAAGAACAATTCTATTGCTGTTTAAAGACCAGATAGCTGATTTTTCATTAGATGGGGATACTATAGATGCTATAGGAGATCAATTAGGTGGTTTTTATAAAAAAGATGCTAGAGGCACTCATCATTCGTTACTACAAATTGTCTTTAAAACAAGTGATTATGATTTAAAAACTCAAAAATGCATAGACGACATTATGGAACTACTCAAGACAAAGGGTTATGAGGGCAGGTTTTTTATGATAGGAAATGCTGCTATGACTCATAATGCGGTAGCAGTAACAAACGAAACAACTGGAAAAGCCATGATGCTTGCTGGGGCTATAGTTTTGATCATTTTATTTATAACCACAACTTCATATATAGAGCCACTTATTCTGCTACTTACAATGGGTGTAGCAATAGCTTTAAATATGGGTACAAATATAATCATGCCCAATGTTTCGTATCTTACCAATTCGGTTGCGAGTGTGTTACAACTTGCATTGACGATGGATTACTCCATATATCTCATAAATAGGTTTAGATTAGAAAAGCGGCGAGGGTTATCAAGTAATGAAGCAATGGTTGAAGCTATGTCTAATGGCATAACGGCCATATTGTCAGCTTGTTTAACTACGGTAGCTTCATTTATAGCACTCATGTTTATGAGGTATCGGTTAGGATTGGACATGGGTATAGTGCTTGCAAAGGGCGTTATATTCTCTATGGTAAGTGTATTCTTTTTACTGCCTGTACTTGTATTATTCTTTGAAAAACTAATAGAAAAAACCACGCATAAAACATTTAACTTATCACTTAGGAAATTCTCAAGAGGCTTATTAAAAACGAGAGGGTGGGTGCCATTTTTATTAATTGCCGTTATAGTAATGGGTGGAATATTCCAAGCGCAAAATAGTTTCACATATGGTCAACAAGCGAGCATGGGGAGTGAGGGAACTCCAATCTATCAGTCTATTGTAGAGGTGGAAGAAGTTTTTGGTATACAAAACCAAGGTATAGTCTTACTTAATGAATCTATGTTTGATGCAAACCAAAATGGCATTTTAGATAGTGAAATAATTGAAAATGCTGAAGGAGTAAAAGTAGAAAAAGAAGGCACTGAAAAGTGGCTAAACGATAAATACGAAACCGAGTTAGCTGTGAAACTAAGAGCTTTACCAGAAGTTAGGGATGTACAATCTTGGTCTGAAATTGAAGCAGCAGGCGCAGATGCTATGCTCCCAGACTCCTTTAAACAGCAGTTCATAGGTCAAAATGGTGGTAGGCGTGTTGTTATGTTTATTGATCTCCCTGACGAGGGCCCAGAGACGGCTAATTTAGTAGGTAAGATTAATGGCATTGTAGAGCAAGTGTATGGAGAAAAAATAAAAGAAACAGGAAGGGCTGTGTACCATCTTGGGAACTCGATGGCAACCGAGGAGATTAAAAATATTGTTACTTCTGACTATGATATAATCTCATATGTCTCTCTCGGCCTTGTTGCACTGATTGTAATGCTTGCATTTAAGTCAATATCCATACCAATAATTTTGGTTGTGGTCATTCAAGGTTCAGTGTACATAAATATGGCAATCCCATTTTTCCAAGGGTCGTCCATAGTTTTTGTGGGGTATATGCTTGTTAGTGGCATATTACTAGGGGCAACCATTGACTATGCAATAGTGCTTGCAGATCACTACATGGAAAACAGAAAAACTATGAATAAGTATGTATCTATGCAACATGCACTTGCAGATTCTGTTAGAACGATACTTACATCCTCAAGTATTTTGACGTTTGCAGGTCTTGCATTAACTCTAACATCAAAAGCATCGCCTGCAGTAGGAGTTTTTGGTAGTGCAATATTTAGGGGTGGTATTTTATCATTTACATTGTGTATAACGTTGCTACCACAACTACTTGTGATTTTTGATGGATTAATAAGGAAAACCACTTGGCGTGGCAAACACGTAATGGTTGATAATAGATTAGCATTAATTACTCCTGACGTAGATGAAGCTGTCGTTATACCTAAAACACCAAAGAAGAGAAAAGGTAGTGAAGAAAAGGAACAAGAAATTATTAATGCTATCTTAGCAGGTATTGCAGCTCACGATAGAGAGAGGGAAAGTTTAGAGGAAGATATACACAAAAATAGTAACAAATATGATCCTGCTCATGAAGTCCCCGACTACATCGAAGTATCGCCTAGACTGTTTGATGATGACGATGATTTAGTTTCATATATGTTTAAAAAGGAAGACAAAACCGAGCAGCCAGAAGAAAATATAGACGGAACGGAAAGCAAGAACAGTCAGAAATATAATGATGAAGATAGAAATTAGTAAATAATTATGCCTATCTATCATATTATTAGACAAAATAAGGAAAATAATATACAATCAATATAATAAAATTGAATAGCTAGGGGTGGCGTAAAGCCTGAGATTACACCCTTTGAACTTGACGGAGGTCATGCTCCCGTAAGAAAGCAAAAAGTTTGAAAGCTTTAAGATAATCTCTTAAAGTTTTTTTGTTTTTATAGAGTTCGTAGCTAATGGAGGACAGTATGTTTACAGACCCATTTAGTTCGTTATCTACTTATGATAAACTTGCGACAATTGCGCTATATGTAACAATTGCATTAGTAATAGCTATAGCAGGTACAGCAATTATTTTAAAAAAGAAAAAGCCAAAATCCTTGAAAATTTTTAGAACTATAGTGTTTGGAATCGCAATAGGCTATTCGTTAGCTATGATAGTTATAATGATGTCATTTAGATTAATTGACTACAAAGAACAAGGATATTTAGAAAATCTCTTTTCTATTAAAACATCTGAATTTGCAATAAGTAGCCCCGCACAGTTATATATTTATGCAATTTTATTACCTTCTATCATGACTTGCCTTGCAATCTTTTTTGGGAAAAAACTTGATAGGTCAGAAAATACGAAATCTATTGTATATGCAGCAACTTGTATAGCTATGAGCTTTGCGCTGTCATATATACGATTTTTAGAGTTACCACAAGGAGGATCTATAACATTTGTAAGCCTACTTCCGTTAATGGTGTATGCATATATGTATGGAACCAGAAAAGGAGTGTTGGCAGGGGTAATTTACGGTATACTTCAATTTTTACAAGCTCCGTGGTTTTTCCATCCAATACAGTTTTTATTAGATTATCCTATAGCATTTATGTCAATAGGCTTAACGGGACTATTTAGTGACCTTGGCTTATTTAGAAATAAAAAATATCTACAATTTGCTTTAGGTGGATTAGTTGCGGTTATATTTAGATACTTTTCGCATGTAGTAAGCGGAATATTTGTGTTTGGTTCCGCCGATCCAGATAACTATGGAGCGGTAGCTTGGAGCTTTTTATACAACTCATTCGTTTTTGCAGATATGGCAATTTCTTTAGGTGTAGCAGTAATATTGTTTGCTAATAAAGGGTTTACAAAACTACTCGAGCCAATAAACGTAAAAGCACTGACAAAAAACAATGCCCCAACAATAGAACAAGGATTAGATAATAAAGCAGATGATGGAGAAGTGCGAACAGTTGCATTAGTGCTGAATGGACCAGAATTAGATATTGAAATAACAGAAGAAGACATAATATGTGCAGATGGTGGATATAACAAAATAACTGACTCTAGTAATGTACTGGCTATTGTAGGGGACATGGATAGTATTGAAAAAATACCCGAAGATATAAAAACTTTATTACTTCCTAGAGAAAAAGATTGTTCGGATGGTGAGTGTGCTATTAGGTACATAAAAGAGTTAGGAAAATATTCAAAAGTTAATATATACGCAGGATTTGGCGGTAGACCAGACCATGTAGTGTCTAATTTAGGACTACTCGAATATGCAAACGATATAGGAATAGATGCTGTTATGAAAGGAAAGGGTGTAACGGTGTCATATACAGATAAAAATGTAGAAATAGACGCAAGTATTGGCGATACGATTTCAATAATGCCTTTAAAAATGCCTCTACTTTTAGATAACGGAAAAGGTGTCAAGTATCCTATAAACGACTTAAAAATAGAAACATTATCTTCAATAGGTCTATCGAATATTGCTACAGAAGAAAAAGTCTCTGTTGAAATAAAAAGTGGAAGTGCTTTCATCTTCCATTTTGATTCTGACTATGAGATTTAACCAGCCTAATGACAACTAGCGTCTAACGAATTCTGAAGATGCGGTAACATAACCGCCTTAATTAATATTGTCGCAGAAGAAAAAGTTTCTGTTGAAATAAAAAGTGGTAGTGCTTTCATCTTCCATTTTGATTCTGACTATGCAATATAACCATCTTGATAATTAAGTGGTGTTCAACTAATTTCGCTACAAAAGAAGAAGTTTACATTAAACTCACAACGTGAGTGCTTTGGCCTCCCGGTTTACTTCTGACAATACAATCTAACTACCACAATAGCTTAGGTGTACTTAGTGTAAAAACATAGTAAAACTCACTTCTATGCGGTTATTTTTGACAAAAGCATGCCTTTAAATAATAGGCAAAATATGCTGGTATTAAGTAGACAGATTTTTTTATATTTAGTATAATTAGACTATCTTTTGGAAGAGGATTAGTGATGCGCTTTTTAAAAGACATAATCGTAGAACGAGGACAAATATATCCTAATAATGTTCTTAAGGTGGATTGCTTTTTAAATCACCAAGTTGATGTTGTGATTGTGTCGGAGCTTGCAAAGGAAATTCACAAAAGATTTAAAGACAGTGGTGTGACTAAAATTTTGACTGTTGAGTCTTCGGGAATTCCACTAGCTTGTTTAACCGCATTGGAATTTAAAATCCCATTTGTTTTTGCGAAAAAGAGAAGAACCATCAATTTAACTGAAAATCTGTATAAGGCTAATGTGCTTTCATATACTACAGGAAAGTATAGCGAGATTATGATTGCTGCAGAATACATAACACCAGAAGATAAGGTGTTAATTGTTGATGATTTTTTAGCAAAGGGTTCAGCTTTACATGCTCTAATGGATATTGTTAACGAAGCAGGTGCTAAACTAGTAGGTGCTGCAGTGGCAATCGAAAAAGGGTTTCAAGGTGGCGGAGATGCGCTTCGTAAGGAAGGCGTACGGGTTGAGAGTTTGGCAGTTATTGATAAAATGAGCCAAGACAAGATAATCTTTAGGGACGAATAAACACAAACATTATAAATACCGACCGTAGAGGGAAAACAATAATATATGGAATCCAGCCGAAAGGCAAAATATATATGGAGGTTGAAAAGGAATGAAAAAGAATTTTAAAGTATTAGCATTGATTTTAGTCGTTGCTTTAGCACTATCAGTAATGGTAGCCGCGGTTGCATGTAAGGACAAGGAAGAAGATGTGGTTTCTAACGAAGTGGAATTACCGCCTTATAACCAATACACAACGAAGGCGCCACCAGCAGGCTTTAAAGTTGGATTGATTTGTCTACATGATGAGAATAGCACATATGATAAGAACTTCATCGACGCTATGCATGAAACACAAAAATTATTTGGTCTTTCAAATGAGCAAGTTATAATTGCAACGGGAGTAGATGAGTCTATTGCTTGTTACAATAAGGCCATAGAATTAGCAGATGCTGGTTGTAATGTAATATTTGCAGATAGCTTTGGACATGAACCACATATGATTAACGCTGCAAAACAACGTCCTAATGTTCAATTTTGTCATGCAACAGGAACTAGGGCTCATACCGAAGGCGTAGCAAACTATGCAAACGCATTTGCCTCCATTTATGAAGGTCGTTATTTAGCTGGTGTTGCAGCTGGTATGAAATTAAATGAAATGATCGCTGCTGGACAATTTACCGCAGCTGAAGCTAAAATTGGCTATGTTGGAGCTTGGACCTATGCAGAAGTTATTTCTGGATATACATCATTTTTCCTTGGAGCAAGATCTATTTGTCCCTCAGCAACAATGGAAGTAACATTTACAGGAAGTTGGTATGATGAAACAATGGAAAGAGAAGCAGCAAATCAACTTATTGGAAGAGGATGTAAATTAATAAGTCAGCACGCTGACTCAATGGGTGCACCCAATGCTTGCGAAGAGAAGGGAGTCCCCAATGTATCATATAATGGCTCAACAGTTAATGCATGCCCAAACACCTTTATAATATCCTCAAGAATTGACTGGTCCCCATACTATAACTATGTACTTTCACAAGTTATTAAAGGAGAAGCAGTGGCTCATGACTGGGTTGGAACAATTGAGAATGGTGGCGTTAAGCTAACAAATCTTGGCGCAAAAGCAATGGCGAAAGGAACCGTGGAAAAGATAGTGGAAATCCGTGGCAAACTTGTTTCTGGGGAAATCCATGTGTTTGATACAAATAAATTTACATACAAAAACAAAGAAGGTCAAAGTATAAAAATGGAGTCATATTTAGCTGATGTCCATAGTGACGAAGCCTTCACTCCAGATACTGAAGTAATACATGAAGATGGTTATTTCCAAGAATCAGTTTTCCGTTCAGCACCATACTTTGATGTAACAATCGACGGCATAACATTATTAAACACAAAGTTTTAGTATTAATATATAACACTAAATTGGTGTCTAAATGAAAATATTTGCACCTTACTGTAATAGGTAAGGTGCAGGTATAAAAGAAAAATAAATAATAAGTTTTTGCTATGGGCCTATTAAAATAGACTCATAGTTTTGTTTAACAAATCAGTGATAATTTAGAATGGCTATGGATAATAATTATGTAAATGCAATAGAAATGATAGGAGTAACCAAGACATTTGGTTCTGTGGTTGCTAATAACGATGTGAATCTATCTATTAGAAAAGGTGAAATACTATCTCTTCTTGGTGAAAATGGCAGTGGCAAAACTTCGCTCATGAACATGCTTGCAGGTATATATTATCCAGATAAAGGTCAAATTCTTGTCAATGGTAAAGAAGTTGTTATTAAATCTCCAATAGACGCTTATCATAACAAAATAGGAATGGTTCATCAGCATTTTAAGTTGATCGACCTATTTACTGCTGCTGATAACATTATCCTAGGTGAAACAGAACCAACATTTAATTATGGAGACAAACTAGCTAAATTAAGAGAAGAAAAGGCTAGGATGATAGTAGAAGATAAAAAACTATCAGAAACAAATCAAAATCAAGAAAATGAGCAAAATGCTGATAAAGAAGTAACTAAGAAAAAATTTACGGACGATATAAAATGGAAAAAGTTTGTTATGAACTTAAAAATCGCTTCTTTACCACTTAAACGCCTTTGGCACAAAATAAAGTTTAACTGGCTTTCAAAAGGCAGAATAAAAAAGATTCAAGCATTTGCTGACGAGTATGGTTTTGAGATAGATGTAAATAAGAAAATATACGATATGTCTGTTAGTGAAAAACAGACAGTCGAGATTATAAAAGTATTATATCGTGGTGCGGATATTTTAATTTTAGATGAGCCCACAGCGGTTTTAACACCACAGGAAATTGAAAAACTATTCGATGTATTGCGAAGCATGAGAGATAGCGGAAAGTCTATCATTATAATAACTCATAAACTAAATGAAGTTATGGCAATTTCTGATAGGGTTTCAGTTTTAAGAAAAGGAGAGCTTGTAGGCACTGTAAATACTTCTGAAACTAATGAAACCCAGTTAACAGAGATGATGGTTGGTGCAAAGGTAGAACTTGATATGGGAAGAACCATTCCAAAAAATGTGCAGAGAAGGTTGGAAATTCAAGGTCTTACATGTCGTACTCGTATGGGCGTTCTTGCTTTAGATAATGTATCATTTAATGTTAATTCAGGAGAGATTTTAGGAATCGCAGGGATATCTGGAAGTGGTCAAAGAGAGCTTTTAGAAGCTATAGCGGGACTTCAAAAGATAGAACAAGGTGTTATACAGTACTATGAACCAGAAACTGAAAAAATAGTTGACTTAAGGTCTAAAACACCAACCCAGATCAAGGATTTAGGAGTCAGATTATCATTCGTGCCAGAGGATAGGCTTGGAATGGGGCTTGTTGGCAACATGGATTTAACTGACAACATGATGCTTAGGTCGTATAGCAAAGGGCACTCTATATTTTTAGATAGAAAAACACCAGGCAAGTTAGCAAAAACTATAGTAGAAGAACTAGAAGTAGTAACAAAAGATATTAAAACGCCTGTAAGACGCCTTTCGGGCGGAAATGTGCAAAAAATACTAGTAGGGAGAGAAATATCTTCAGCACCAACGGTTATAATGGCTGCTTACCCCGTTAGAGGATTAGATATTAACTCCTCGTATACGATATATAATTTGCTTAATAAACAAAAAGAAAAAGGTGTGGCTGTTATTTTTGTAGGCGAAGACTTAGATGTTTTGTTAGGACTTTCTGATAGAATTATGGTGATTTCATCAGGTAAGGTAAGCGGTATTGTGGATGCAAGGATAACCACCAAAGAAAAGCTTGGAATGCTTATGACAAGTAATCCTAAAGAGATTGAAACATTTGATGAAACTGTGGAGACATATGGAAAGGACTCAGCAGTTAAAATGGAAACTCACGAGGAGGGAACAAATGTTTAAAACTAAGCGAGAACCTCTGTTTCATTTAACTAAACGTACGGAAGTGAAGAAAGTGTATGCCTGGGCTATTCGGATAGGTGCATTTGTTTTATCCATACTGGTCTGTGCGATAGTTTCTGCTATTTTGACAGAAAAGTCAATGGGTTTCTTCTTTAAATATCTTATTGACGGAACTTTTGGAAATTCTAAGACGACTATGGTTTTATTTTATGAAACTGGTGTTTTATTACTTGTTGCATTAGCTGTTACTCCGTGTTTTAAAATGAGATTTTGGAATATAGGCGGAGAAGGGCAAATTCTCATGGGAGCACTTGGCTGTGGCATAATTGTTTACTTTATGGGGGGTAAGTATCCTGACGGCCTAACGATATTTGTATCATTATTACTAGCTTTAGTATTTAGCATTACTTGGGCAGCTATCCCTGCTATTTTTAAAGCAAAATGGAATACGAACGAGACGTTACTAACACTTATGATGAACTACATAGCAATATGTTTGGTTGAATTTTTTATTAAAAGTGTAATCCCTACAAGTACAGGTATTTTAATGTTTGATAAAGGCATAATTACATTATCAAGCGTAGATATGTCATATTTACTTGTTGTTATTATAGCTATTATAATCACAGTTCTTATGTGGATATATCTTAAATTTAGCAAACATGGGTACGAACTAACTGTGGTAGGCGAAAGTGAAAAAACTTCGCAATACATTGGCTTAAATACCAAAGGGGTTATAGTGAGAACGCTGGTTTTATGTGGATTTCTTTGTGGCACAATAGGATTTTTACTCGTAAGTAGTACAAATCATGCGCTAGGAAGTGCAACGGTATCTGGGAGAGGGTTTACTGGAGTTTTAGTGTCCTGGCTTGCTCAATTTAACCCATTTGCTATGGCATTAACTTCGTTTTTAGTTGTTTTTATTGACAAGGGTGCTTCTCAAGTGGGCAACTATGCAAGGTTAGGAATGTCATATCCTCAAGTGATGACTGGTATATTCTTTTTCTTCATAATATCCACTGAGTTTTTCATAAATTATAAAATTGTATTTAGAAGTAAAAAAAGATTGAACACTAACAATGAGTTGGGGGATTTTGATAAAACTGTTGAAGTTTTAGTGTCTACTCATTCCAATGATAATACGATAACTAAGGAGGAGGCATAGATGTTTGTAACAATTGTAACTCAAGCTATTAGATTTGGTGCAGTCTTTCTCTATGGCTCTACTGGTGAGATAATTATTGAAAAGTCAGGACATTTGAATTTAGGAATACCGGGCATTATGTGTATTGGCGCGGTTGGGGGCTGCATTGGCGCAAATATGGCAGTGGCGAGCGGAAGTAAGTTTTTAGTTATATTAATGGGTGTATTGTTTGCCATGATATTTGGTGGTCTCGCAGGTGGTTTATATGGTTTATTCACAATAACACTTAGGTGTAATCAAAATGTTACTGGTCTTACTTTAACAACCTTTGGGGCTGGAGTATTAGGTTTCTGGGGAGCTAAAATGGGAAGGACAGCTACAACATTTTATAAGGCAAGTAAGTTCTTTACTGAACCTATGTTTGGGCAAGTTGGAAATGATGGATTTTCAACTATTTTTCTATCACATGGTACACTTGTTTATCTAGGAGTTATAATAGCAATTATAGTTGCCATTATACTTAAGAAGACTAGAACTGGTCTATCTCTTACTGCTATTGGTGAAAACCCTGCAGTTGCGGATGCATCTGGAATTAATGTTAATAAATATAAATATGTTGCTTGTATACTAGGTGCTGCAATATCAGGAATCGGTGGAGCTTTTTATTTATTAGACTGTACAAGAGGTTCTTTAGAGTATGTTATAGAAGCACTTGGCTGGCTTTCTGTCTCCCTTGTTATATTCTCGCTTTGGAAGCCTAATATCAGCATATTTGGATCCTTTATATTCGGCTTGTTATACATAATGCCTAACTACATAACAGGTATAACTTTTGCAACAAAAGAACTATTAAAGATAATTCCATATCTCGTTACAGCGCTTGTTCTTATAATAATATCCTTCTTTAGAAAACGTGAAACTCAACCGCCGAGTGCGCTGGGATTACCATATTTTAGAGAAGATAGGTGACGATATAAAAGAGTATTTACTAGGGCTTTCTTGTTAGTGCGCTGGTTAATTGCAAAGTTAAGTATTAGGTATTATTTCTTTGTTGCGTATAAGATTAAAGGACATTAGTTTGTTTTTAGTGTATAATGAAAAAACTGTATAATTAAATTTAGGAAACATATGATGAAAAGAAAAGTAGTATTAATTGTATTAGTTATAATGATTGCATCCGTGCTAGGAGTAGTACTAGCTGGTTGTGGTGGAGATAAAAAATTACCTGGTGTTCCTTGGGCAAATGAGGAAATTTTGGTGTACGAGATGTTGTCAGATAAAGATGAGTTTCTTGGAACTTTAGAAGTTAAAACTACTAAATTAGAAGCAGGCGAACACGAACTATCCAAATTTCCAGGAGAAAAAGTTAAAGTTTCATCCTCAACAACAAAAGGAGCAAGAGTAGTACAAACAGCAAAAGACACTGTGGGCAATATTATTATGTATTCTGAATCTATACTTAATGGATTCGTCCCTGCCGCTAGCTATAAAGAAGTAAAATATGGCAATAAGAACTACACTCTTAAGGCAAGGTACGATGGCAAAAAATATGTTTATTCATATAATGGCGAGAAGGAAAAGACAGTAAGGATTAAGAGTGGCTTTATGGATAATGAGCTAATGTATTTTGTAACTAGATGTTATGAGCTTGAGGGTGGGTATTCAACTACATATACACTAATTGATCCTCAAACTGGAGCAAAAGAAAAAATAGTAGCAGCAACTTCAACAGAAGGAAGGTCTGGAACATTTAATTATATAGATTCAACTGGGGCATCTACTCCACGAACAGGTGATAGTATCATAGCAGTGACATACTCTAGAGATTCTACTCCAAAAGGGAAAAGTATTGCTGTTTTCTACACCAAAGAAATAGAATTGAGTGGTGACCTTACAACTGTTTCAAATAGAAGTAAAAGAATCCCAACTTTAATACTTGAAAATGATATTAAGTATGTACTAAAATCAGCAACAATCAAATAATAATATTTTGGTAAATGACATCAATAATATTCAAAGAGCGAGGCAAATTCCTCGCTTTTTTATTGTCTATATATGCCGTAAGTGCATTGTAAAGCTTTTCGTTCAACGTAGAGGTGGTGTGGAAGTGATAGTAGTAGATTCTTACCTCTTCAGCAAGACCTTGATATTATGGCTTTTATTGAGCGTATTACGAGGTTTTCATTAAATGTCAGACATAGAAAACTATATGCTACAATAATATCTGCCATAACCAAAAAGAAGGCCACTAAAAAGCATCTCCGTTAAAGAGATGCTCGTGTTAGTTTTGGGTGGTTATGGTTTAGTCATCGCCAGCACCAATTAATTCAAATTTCTTTTCAGGAGGTGGAGCTTTACTATCACCGTGTTTGACAAAGTACATTAATACTATTGATACAACTACGCATATGGCTGAATATAGGAATAGATTCTTTGCTCCCCAGCGATCCATAATAAGCCCAGCAAAGTAGGGGGTTACAGCCTGAGCGCTCATTGTTGCTGCATAGTAGTAACCAGTATACTTTCCAACATTTTTGGCATCTGATAGCTCAACTACCATTGGGAAGGTATTAACATTTGCAATGATAAGTCCAAAACCAGCAATTAGATAGAATATAACAAATAGATATATCGCATATGAACTGGTATATGATGCAAAAAAGTATATCAGAACAAATGATAGAATAGCCAAGGCAAAACCTAAGATAATTGTTTTGCGTCTTCCTATCTTAACTGCTAGCATTCCAACAGGGATGAAAGCAAGAGCAGAAATACCCATGCTAATACCTGTGACAACACCAGCAATTCCAGGTGCTAAGTTCAGTGTTTTTGTGGTAAATATTGAAAGATTTGAAGAAACCGCATTGTAGCCCATAAACCACATGAAAATTGAGGCTAGAATTAGGAAGAAAGAAATCATTTTTGATGTTTTCTCTTTCTTTAACTCTTCCGGTGTTTTTATTGTATCTCCCTCGACAGTGTCTGCATCTTCTTCCTCTTCATCAGTTATTCCATATTCAATGCAAGCAGCTTCACATTCTTTGACCAGTTTTGGTTCATTTACTAAGAATAAAAATCCTATTAGTAGCAGTAACATAGCACCGCCAGTGGCTGCGAATATAGCAATATATGCGGTAGGATTAATCATCAATGCTACCGTGTATATGATAAAGGAAATAGCTCCTCCGATACCTCCACACAGGCTGATAATTGCGTTTGCTTGAGAGCGAAGCGGTTTAGGCGTTACATCTGGCATCAACGCAACAGCAGGGGATCTAAATGTTGCCATTGCAATTAGCACTAGAAGTAAAATTATCATATATGCAATGAGTGACCCCATGTTATTTTTAGTGACTTTTTCAAATACTTGCGTACTTGCATAGTTATTAATACCAGTGCTTACGAATTTTTTATAATCATCAGTTAGTTGTAATTTCCCTTTTTCATCTATGCCAGTAATGCCGTTTTTTGCTATTTCTAAATATTTTTCTTTTGTGATACCATTATTTTCTAGATATTGACGATCGCAAAAATCACTGTTTTCTATGCCGCGTTCATAAAGATAAGAGTATATGTTTCCAGTCAAATTTTCAAAATCTGCAAGATAAGTGTTGTTTTCATGATCGGTATATGAGTAGCCGACAACAGAAGTGTTAGTAATCTCTGCTCTTAGTTGAAGACTTTCTTTTAGTGCTTTATTTGCACTTACTGGAACAAAAACCATCAAAATTACAGATACTATAGTCCCCAAAAAGATATATGGAGTACGTCTTCCCCATTTGGAGTTTGTCTTATCAGACAGTTTGCCAAAAATAGGTAGTAAAAATAATGATAACAAGTTGTCTAGACCCATTATGAGACCACGCAATGCGTTTGATAATCCAAAGGCATTTTCTAGTAGCAGTGGAACAACAAAGTCGTAGGCTGACCAAAAGCACATAATGATGGCAAACGCAAAGCCCACTTTAATAGTTTTAGGGTAATTAAGTTTCATCCATTCCTCCAAAAACAAAAACAAAAAAATCCTTAAATATTTAAGGTGCTATTTTAGTAATTATAACTTAAACTAGGCGCGTTTACAATAATTAAGTACTAATATATACTGGATATGTTGAGAAGTTAGTTGTCATAGCAAATAGGGAGGCATGGCTTTTAGATACAAAATTTTCAGACTAGCCTTGTTTACAATAATTAACTATCGATATATAGAGGCGATGCTAGATCGGTTTTCATAGCAATTAAAGTACTAAGGCTTTTTGGTACTTAAATTTACCAAACTAACTATAGTATTTCGATTGGAATTTGCTAAGAATTTAATAATGTATGAAAAATAGTTCAAATTTAATGGATTAAAGTTTTGAAAGAATCGCTAATATTGATATACTAGATATGGCGTTCAATTAAGAAGTATAGCAAATGTTGTAAAGAATTTAAAGGAGAGAAGTATGGCTAAAAAGAAGACAACTAAAAAGTCAAAAACTCAAAAAAGTGCTATTAAGATGGCTGAAAAAGTAGTTAAAAAACTGACACCAAAACAAATACTATTAATTTTAGCTGCTGTGGTTATAATTGTAGGCGTATTAGTTGCTTTGTACTTTATAAAACCTGAGCTATTTGCTTTTCTAAAAAAGCCAGACGTTCCACCCGCTAGAGAAAATAGTGCAATTAGTGATGATTTAGCTTTTGAAGCACATTTTATAAATGTAGGACAAGGTGATGCTATACTAATAAGGTTTGCTGATGGAACGGATGTGATGATTGATGCAGGTGTTGCAGGAACAACTGCAAATCCTAAAGCAGATGTTGAAGTTATGATGCTTGCATATTTAGAAGATGTAGGTTTAGACGCTATTGACTATATGATAGTAACACACCCAGATACAGACCATTATAATATGGCAGATGCAATATTTGATGCATATGATGTAAAAACTATTTACGCAAACGATATAAATAAAAACCAAACATACACTAACTTTTTACAAGATGCAAAAGATGAAGTTTATTCTGTGCATGGTCATTATGATAATTACATTGCCATAGGCCCTATGGGGGATACATACAATATTACCGGCGATGGCTTTACAATAGATATATATGCCCCAGGGTACGATAGGTTAGGTAATGCTGATGATAATTACACTGCTGCAGAGAGTAATGGTATGAGTCCAATCATTGTTGTAACCGCAGCGGAAAGAAAGCTTCTGTTAACAGGCGATGCCATAGAAGCAACTGAAAACTGGTTTATGGAGACAATAGCAAGTTCTTCGTACGATTGTGATTTTTTGAAAGTAGGACACCACGGTTCTTCTACATCTTCCTCGGAGACTTTTTTGGATTTTGTAACTTGCGAATATGCGATTGTTATGGCAGATAGAGACCATGACCATGGACACCCGCATGATGTAGTTATGGATAGGTACAATGCAAGAAGTATCCCTACATATGTTACTGAAGACCATGGGCATATAGTTTTGAAAGTAGATAAGGAAGGCAATTTCGTATTTGAAGTTCAATATGACGTTCCAGCATTTAATAATAAAAATAATGTTGAAACATACATGGTCGTTGCAGGCCAGTCATAATGTTACATAAAATCTAGGAATTTAATATTTAATTTCACAAACTTGTTTTGAAAGTAAGTATGGTTATTTTGTGTTTAAAACTCAATATAAAGTTCCTGCGTTTAAAAATAAAACAATGATGAAACATACATGGTTGTTGCAGGCCAGTCATAATATGTAAAAACATCTAGAGATTAGTATGTAGGGTCATTTTCAGCATAAACTCTGGGCGTGTTATAGTATTAAAAACTATTGATATTTAGCACAAATATAATCGGAAAAAAATAAATTAAAAATTTTTTTAATTTTTTTGTGATTTTGTTACAAAATAAAACACAAGACAAAAACAGCATTTTTACAAAAACAGGCTTAAAACAGGCAAAAACTCTCGAAAAGGTGCAAGTTACGCCTGTGACGCATTGCCACACCACTACATATAGTGGTCGTTTTGGGGGTTGACACCCATATATTGTGTATGTTAATATGAGTTTGCACGAAAAAAATACTTGAAATTAGGAGGAGAAAATTATGTACATGATTAAAGAAATCGTAAAAAGAGACGGTAGGGTAGACACCTTTAATATTGATAAGATTAAGGATGCAATTTCTAAAGCCGCTCAAGCAGCTGGTGGGGAAGATGTGAATAGAGCTGAGGAACTAAGTTATATAGTGGCTGCTAAATTAGCTGCTGAATATCGTGGCAAAGCCCCAACAGTCGAAGGAATTCAAGATACGGTTGAAAAAGTTTTGATTGAACAAAACTGCGCTGCTACAGCTAAAGCATATATCTTATATAGGGAGCAAAGAAAGAAGGTAAGAGATACACAGGCAATAATTTCTGCTACTACGAGCATGTTTGCAGATTATCTAGATGAAAAAGATTGGTCAGTAAAAGAAAATGCAAATATGCAAAAAAGCGTTAATGGCTTAAATAACTATGTTAGAGAAGCAATAACCAAAAACTATTGGTTGAATAATGCATATCCAAAAGAGATTAAAGAAGCACATGAGTCTGGTTCGCTACACTTACACGATTTAGGGTTCTTTGGTCCATATTGTGCTGGATGGGATTTAAGACAAATATTAATGAATGGATTCGGTGGAGTCCCCGGAAAAGTAGAAAGCAAACCTGCTAGACATTTACGTTCGTTTTTAGGTCAAGTTGTTAACTCTACATTCACCACGCAAGGCGAAACCGCAGGTGCTCAAGCTTGGTCATCAATCGATACATATTGTGCTCCATTTATTCGTCAAGATAAAATGACATACAAAGAAGTTCGTCAAAGCATCCAAGAATTCATATTCAATCTTAATGTTCCTACAAGAGTAGGTTTCCAATGCCCATTCTCCAACCTAACATTTGATATTAAAGTTCCAAAAACATTAAGAGACCAACCTGCAATTATAGGTGGAGAACTCCTAGATACAACCTATGGTGATTATCAGGCAGAAATGGATATGTTTAACAAGGCATTTTGTGATGTTATGCTAGAAGGAGATGCAAAGGGCAGAGTGTTCACATTCCCTATCCCAACCATTAATGTTACTAAAGACTTTGATTGGAATTCAGAAGTGGTTAACAAATTTATGGAAATAACCTGTAAATATGGTATCCCATATTTTGCCAACTATATTAACAGCGATCTTTCACCAGAAGATGCAGTATCCATGTGCTGCAGACTACGCTTAGATGTCAGCGAATTAAGGAAGAGAGGTGGCGGATTATTTGGATCCAATCCAATGACAGGCTCTATCGGTGTTGTAACAATTAACTTACCAAGAATTGGATATCTTGCAAAGACAGAAAAAGAGTATTTTGATTTGTTACATAAGCAAGCAACCTTAGCAGCTGATTCTTTGAGAATTAAGAGAAAGATTTTAGAAACTCAAACAGAAAGAGGACTCTATCCATATAGCGCACACTATCTAACGAGCATAAAGGCAAGAACTGGATATTACTGGACTAACCACTTTAATACCATTGGTATCGTGGGAATGAACGAAAGTTGTCTTAACTTCTTAGGCGAAGATATCGGAAGTAAGAAAGGTATAGCATTTGCAATAAAAGTTATGAATTACTTACGTGACCTAATGGTTAAATTCCAAGCAGAAGATGGCGAAGCAGGAGTCAGTTACAACCTAGAAGCAACGCCCGCAGAAGGAACCAGCTATCGTTTAGCACGTTTGGATTATAAACTATATGGAAAAGATATTATCACTGCAGGAGAAAAGGTTCCATATTATACGAACTCTTCACAACTTCCAGTCAGCTATACAGATGATATTATGAAATGTGTGGAACTACAAGATGAGTTACAATCCTTATACACTGGTGGAACAGTTCAGCACCTATACTTAGGCGAAAAGGTAGATGACATAGAAGTAGCTAAAAAACTGATTAAGAAAATCTTTACCTACAGCAAGATGCCATATATCTCACTAACACCTACATTCTCAGTTTGCCAAGAGCACGGATACATCAATGGTGAGCATTTCTCTTGCCCAACCTGTGGAAAATCAACAGAAGTTTATAGTCGCGTTGTTGGTTACTTAAGACCAGTACAAAACTATAATGATGGCAAAAAAGAAGAGTATGAAGAGAGAGTTAAGTTTGTAGTAAGACCTAAACAAGTAGCAAGCGAAGTTTTATCATAAGGTCTAATATATTAAGAGGGGAGCCAAAAACTCCCCTTTAGATACCTAAACTCGGATAGCTTTCTCCGAGTTTTGTTTTTAAAAGGAGAATAGAAATGATAATAGCTGGGTTTTCACCTAACTCATTTGTAGATTATCCCAAAAATATTGCCGCAGTTATATTCTTAGCTGGGTGTAATCTAGATTGTTGGTATTGTCACAACAGAGATTTAATTGAAGGTAGATTCGAACAAGTATCACTAGAGGAAATTCTGAAAAGAATTGAGGAAAAGAAGGGCTTTTTAGATGGTGTGGTTATTACTGGTGGGGAAGCGCTACTTAGCTCCCTTGATGATTTAATCTCCCTTGCTAAGAAGATAAAGGAAATGGGACTTTTAGTAAAACTTGATACTAATGGCACGCGCCCTGAAAAACTAAAGGCTCTGCTCCCATATTTAGATTATGTAGCCATGGACATAAAGGCTCCTTTAGACAAGTATTCTATAGTGACACCTATTCAAGAAGAAGATATAGAAAACATCAAAAAAAGCATAGATATTTTAATGAATAGTGATATTGATTATGAGTTTAGGACAACATTTGATCCACATTTAACAATAGACGATATTGAAACAATCGCTAAGACTATAAAAGGCGCTAAAGCATATAATATACAACAGATAAACATCCCTGCACACATAGACATGAAAAGGTATAGCACAGCCTATATAATGGAGTGTGTGGAGCGTGCAAATAAGTATGTAACGACCACCGCAAGGAGTGTATAAAGAAAGAAGTGAATAACATAACTGCACTCAAGGTAAGTATATAACGATCACCGCAAGGAGTGTATAAAGAAAGAAGTTAATAACTAACTGCACTTAAGGTAAGTATATAACGACCACTGCTGGAGTGTATAAGAGAAAGTAACTAAATATCATCGCACTGGTAAAGTGAGCACATAAATAGCTGTGAGAAGTGTATAAATGCAAGTAACCAAAAGAGATAGCACTAGTAAAGGTGCATGCATATCAGTTGCATTTACTTTGAGAAATTTTACGTTATGAACTCCTTTAAGTTGCACTTACTAAGACAACTAACTCTCATCAAAAAGCACCGATAGTACAGAAAAGCCTATGTTGAAATAGGCTTATTTTTGTGCTACTATCTTTATATGCATACGTGTCTACATTTAAATATTTAAATATGCATATTTTTGAGGGATAGGAGAAGAATATACATGAATTTTGGACGAAGAATAGAAATAGTGATTGGTGTTATAGCACTTGTGTTGCTTACAACCCTTGTACTATACATAGCACTATCAGTAGTTATGCCAAAAGAAGAAACTCACATGGAGCAATTTGAAATAGGTGAAAGACCTGTAGGAGAAAAGCTAAATTGGGCAATGCCAGATGAAGATGATGCAGAAGCTGTTAAATTGTTTGCTGAACAACTATATCTAAAAGCAAATGAGCTATACCAAAACACTGAGAATGTGGCAATGATGGTTCGTTCAAAAACTGCTATGATGGGTGGGTTAGTTAATGTTTCTGGATATAGATATATTGTTAAAAATGCCGATCAGTACAACTATATTGAGTATTCTTTTATTCCTCCGACTGGGAATTTTGCAGAGGACCTCATGGCTGCTTTAACTGGAGCTATAGAGCCTAAAAACACAAAGTTTGCACTTAGAAAATATAAAGATGCATCGTTAGATAAAGTGTTAGTTGATAGAGTTGTTGATCCCGTTCCTGAGTTTGTATTTAACGAAGAAACTGGTGAAAATGAATACATTGTCGACTGGACTAATGCAGAGGCAGAAGAGGAGCAATATAACATCGTATATTACGCCGACCAAACTGACATATATGAGCAGACCGAACAAAAAATATCTTTTGAAACCATTACTTCCGCAACCGTTACATATGAAGAGGAAGAGGGATATTATAAGTTAGTTTTAAAACTCGATCCTAACCTTGCAACAGATATTACCCGTGCAAGACTAGTTAGTAGTACTGGCAATAGTACTGCAGCATATACTGAACTAACTCAAACAATTGAAATTTGGGATAATGGATACTTTAGGTATTTTAGAGCCCAAGATAATTGGGCAACTTCTAGTGGTTTGCGAATTAGTTCAGAAATTGACTTTAATACGTATTTTTATTACGACGACTATTGGACCAATACAGAGCATTACCAATATATGTCAACGCTTAAAAATGACATAAAAAAATAAAGAAATGTTAAATTAAAGGTCGTAAAGTAGAAGGAAAAATATTGGTTGCTTGTAAATAACTCAATTTCATCACTATCTACTACCGACACTCTAGTTTCAAGTTGAATAATAAATGATATAACTAATGTTGCTAACTATTTACACTGGTTAAATTCAAACAACATTATTACAAGAGGGGAAAATGGATAAAAAGAAAATTAATGAAATCATTAGCCAGATGACACTAAAAGAAAAAGCAGGACTGTGTTCTGGTAAAACTTTTTGGCTAACTAAAGATGTGGAGAGATTAGGTATCCCAGAAATGATGGTGGCAGATGGCCCGCACGGACTTAGAAAACAAGCCGATAAGGCAGATCATTTAGGCATAAACAAATCTATAGAGGCAACTTGCTTTCCAACAGGAGTTGGCATTGCCGCATCCTTTGATAGAGAACTTGCAAGAAAGCTAGGCGAGATTTTAGGCGATGAAGCTGCTGCTGAAGATTTGGGAGTAGTTTTAGGTCCAGCAATTAACATAAAGAGATCGCCACTATGTGGCAGAAACTTTGAATATTTATCAGAAGATCCATACTTGACAGGCGAAATTGCTGTATCATACACTCAAGGACTACAGTCTAAAGGAGTGGGTGTTAGCGTAAAGCACTTTGCTGTAAACAGTCAAGAAAGATTTAGAATGACTATTTCTGAAGAAGCAGATGAAAGAACAATTAGAGAAATATATTTGCCGGGATTTGAAAATGCAGTAAAAAAGGCAGACCCTTGGACCATAATGTGCGCATACAATAAAATTAATGGCGAATATTGCTCCCAAAACAAGTGGTTATTAACCGATGTTTTAAGAAACGAGTGGGGGTATAAAGGCTTTGTTGTTAGTGACTGGGGCGCTGTCTTGAATAGAGTAGAAGCGTTAGAAGCAGGTCTTGAACTTGAAATGCCAACCAGTGGTGGAAGAAATGATATAAAGATTGTAGAAGCTGTCGAATCTGGAAGGCTAGATGAAAAAGTGTTAGATACGGCGTGCGAAAGGCTACTAACCATAATATTTAGAAGTTTAGAAAAACATAAGAGAACTGATATCCCTGTATATGATAGAGATGAAGACCATAAAAAAGCTAGAATAATGGCTAGAGAGACAATGGTTTTATTAAAAAATGACGGAGATATTTTGCCTTTAGACAAAAAGAAGAAGTACGCATTTATCGGTCAGTTTGCCAAAGTGCCTAGGTACCAAGGTGGTGGCTCTTCTCACATAAATACCAAGAGAGTAGTAGGAGCATATGATGCAGCATCAGATATTGATAAAGTGTTTGCAAGAGGATATAGAGACGATTCTAAAGAAGATGCAAAATTGATAAATGAAGCTGTTGAATTAGCAAAAACAGTAGATGTTCCTATCATTTTTGCAGGACTTCCTCCGTATTATGAGAGTGAAGGGTTTGATAGAACTCATATGAATATGCCCCCTGTACACAATGCACTAATTTCAGCTGTTGCTAAAGTTAATAAAAACACAGTCGTTGTATTACATAACGGCTCACCAGTATCCATGCCTTGGGTAGATGAAGTTCCCGTTATATTAGAAGCATATCTAGGAGGCGAAGCTGTAGGTGAAGCTACTGTAGACATTTTATTTGGGGATGCAAATCCATCAGCAAAACTTGCTGAAACATTCCCGATAAAACTGGAAGATGTTGCTTCTAGTGCATATTATCCAGGGTATACAAGAGTAGTTGAACACCGTGAGGGATTATATGTAGGATACAGATATTTTGACAAGAAAAATTTAGATGTTTTATTCCCATTCGGACACGGTCTATCATATACAAAGTTTGAATATAGCGATTTAAAACTCAGTAGCGCGAAACTAGATGGTGATTATTCTTTAACGGTTAAATTTAAGGTCAAAAACATTGGAGAAAGGGAAGGTAAAGAAGTTGTACAACTCTATGTCAAAGATGTAGAAAGTACTGTATATCGCCCCGAAAAAGAACTTAAAGGCTTTGAGAAAGTATCTTTAAAACCTGGTGAAGAAACCTTTGTAGAAATAGGACTAGATAAAAGATCTTTTGCTTTCTATAACGTTTTAGCCTCAGATTGGCAGGTAGAAAGTGGAGAGTTTGAAATATTAGTTGGTGCATCATCAAGAGACATAAGACTGTCTGGAAATGTTACTGTAGTAGGTGACGCAACCGAAATGACTGATGATAAAAACCTCATTCCTTCGTATTATACAGGTGATGTTGAGCAGGTGTCGGATAAAGAGTTTGCCACTTTACTAGGTCGCGAACTATCTCCAAGAGAGTATGAGGAAGGATATAAAGTTACAAAATATCACGATCTCTATGATACTCAGCACACTAAATGGGGTAAGAGAATTTGTAAATTAGTTGTTAAAGCTGCCGGAGGCGTGAGTAAGGATGATTTAGGCAGCGAAGACATGTCAGGCAAGATGGCACTGCAAACTCCAATAGAAGCTATGGTTAACTTTGCAGGAGGAGTTTTAACTAATAAATCTAAGAATGCATTAATTGATTTTATTAACGGCGATAAGCCATTTAGAGCTGCGATGAGATTACTTGGTGGGATAATTATTTCACCGATTACAATTCGTAAGTTTAGAAAAAACGAGCTGTTTAAATAGAATATCTTGTGTGTAGTTACAAAAAGAGCGACTTTCAAAATCGAAGGTCGCTCTTTTAATTACCATAATTAGAACAATCTTTATTCGGTTATAAATTGGCGTAGGTAGTGTTCAACATTGGCTAGCATATCGCGTACATTTTTTTCATCTGTATCATTACCTTTAAACCCAACTGAGAAAGTAATTTCACCATTAAAGGTGGTTAAGGCAAGTTGAATGTACGGCTTGTATTTTATGGCTCCAGAAAACCATGCATCTACAGTTTTAACGCCTCCAAACACATAGTGGTTAGGGTCTATAACTCCAATGTTAGACATACCAATTAATGGGTTTTGGTATCCTAAACGAATTGCAATTTCGGAGAGGCGTTGTGGTAAAATACCGTATGCAAGCTTTAAAAGAGGCAGAGAATATAGACCAATATGTTCATCTGCTTTAGCAGGTGCTAATGACTCCATAACTTTTTTAATAGTATCAGTCATATTATCATTTTCATCTTTTTGTACCGTGCAGGGCATAAATCCAGTCATGTTAGTTAGACCTAAAGTATCTTTATCATATAAATGTTTACGAAGGTTAACCATGGATGGTATTGTAATTGAGTTATTAGCTTCAGGGTCGATATCGCATATATCAAATAGAGCTTTAAAGAATGCTGCTAAAAATATGTCATTTAATTTTGCTCCTATAGTTTTCCCCTTAGCGCGAATATCGTTGAAGACTTGGCTATCAACCTTATGTAATATGAGTCTAGGTGTATCGACATCACTTACGGGTGTATATGGGAATATTGTATTTCCTTTAACCTCGCTTACATTTTTAAAGAGTAGTTTTGCTTTTACTTTTTCTTTAAATGTCATATCCATGTATATTTGGTCTGCAGATCTCGTTCCTTGCTTTACATCAATCACAAGTTCTCCTGTCTCTTTGTAGTGGTTATAGTTTTCAACAAGTTTTTTAGTTATATATGAAAGGTCACCTCCATCAAAGCACATATGGTTTATAAGAAGAGCGAGTATGTCACGTTCTTTTGTTCTAATTATACGCACTTGTAGTTGAATTTTGCCTTTTGGATCAATTGCTTTAGTCATAAATTTATTAAGCGTAGTTTCTTCGTCTTCTGTTTCTATAACTTTAAAAAAGTCTTGTAGGGAATAATCTGCATTAACTTTCCAAATAGGCTTTGTGAATCTATCCACCCAGGTAGATCGAAGTACAGGAACTTTTGCTAAAAAACCTAAAAATATATCACCAATTAGTTTTTCATCGATATGATTTTCTAAATAGAATACTGAATGTATTGTGCAATCATAATAGTGACGAAACAGATATTGCATCTTATCCCACATTTCTGCTTTAATTCTTTTTCTTCTTGCCATAGTTATATATCTCCTCATTTGTATTAAATAAACACTGTATATCTAATATACGATTAAAAGATTAAAAGGTTGGAAAGTTTTTAATATCTTGATTGTAATAAATATATACCTTTATCTATTATAACCACAAGATGAGTTATTGACAAAAACAAAACTCAATATGCGATTAATCAAAAAAATTGCGAGTTTTAAATAGTAGAAGTAATAAGTAAATATCATTATTCGGTATAACCGCAAGATGCGATATTAACAAAATCAAAACTCGCATACGATTATCTAAAAGATTGAGGATTTATTTAAGCCACTTACTATGACAACTAATATTATTCAACAGCTTAAACCACATTTAAATGCCCGCATGTAATGAATAACACATCTTTGTTCGGCATAACCATCAGGTGAGTTATTGACAAAAATAAATACTCAACATACAATTTAATAGGCAACATTGGGAGGACTTAAAATAAATATACACAACTAATGCTGCAGCCATTTTTACTAGTAAAATTTAAATGATATTATTATATGAGGTTTTGATATGGGAAGTTTAGTACTTGATGGGAAGGGTTTATCAATAAAAATAGAAAGCGAATTAAAAGAAAGAGTGTCTAAAATAGTTGAAAAAACAGGGATTACACCGATTCTAGCCACAATTATAGTGGGAGAAGATCCAGCATCTGTTACATATGTAAGAATGAAGGGTAATGCTTGTAAAAGAGTTGGTATTGAACCACTAAAAGTAGAACTACCCGAAGAAACAACTACTGAAGAATTATTAGCAGAAATTAATAAACTAAATGCAGATGATAGAGTATGTGGGATACTACTACAACATCCCGTTCCTAAGCAAATAGATGAACAAAAATGCTTTAATACGATATCAGTAGAAAAAGACGTAGATGGTGTCAACGTGGCTTCATTTGGGGCTGTAACAATGGGGCTGGACGCATATCGTTCTGCAACGCCCTGTGGCATTATTAGACTTCTAAAAGAATACAATATAGAAATGAGGGGCAAAAGAGCAGTTGTAATAGGGAGAAGTCCAATCCTAGGGAAACCAGTAGCCATGTTACTGCTTAATGAAGATGCGACTGTTACTATATGTCATTCAAAAACAAAGAACTTGCCAGAGATTGTAAAAACTGCAGATATTTTAGTAGCGGCTGTTGGTAGACCTGAATTTGTCAAGGCAGAATGGATTCAAGATGGAGTAGTTCTAGTTGATGCTGGGTATAACAAGGGCAACATTGGAGACATAGACCTTATTAACTGTGCACCTAAAAGCTCGGCGTATACGCCTGTTCCAGGAGGCGTAGGACCTATGACAATAGCTATGCTTATGAGCCAAACAGTTGATTCTGCAGAGAAGAAATATTTGAAATAGAAATTTAATGTATTAGGCATAAATCACACAGTTTCTGATGGTAGAAAGAAACGGAAACCGTGGGAGGCTCAGAGTATAGATAGTATAGGCTATAACTCCACGATAATAGAAAAACCATGAGAGATTTAGTACATAGAATATAAAACACATGATGGTAGAAAGTACCATTAGCAATAATTAATTTAGTGTGCAGGTTATGAAGCTTTGTATGGTAGCAATTAACACTAGTTATAAGTGGTCCGGTGTAGGTTATGACAACAAAAAAAGAAGGCCCCAAAGACCTTCTTTTTTACTATAGTTAATTAATTAAGATATAGACTAATAGCGTTTTCTGAGTAGCAGTACTGAGACTCCACCAATTAGGATAAGTGCAACCACTCCAACTATTATGTAAATTAAGACGTTTGAAGTATCCTTTTCTTGTACAAACGATACGCTTGAAATGTTTTCACCATCTAAAGTTACTTTGCCATTTACAACTTCAACTTTCATAGATTTATACACACCATTGTCTAATACTACCATTGAGACAACTTCTTGTTCACCAAGCGCATCTGGAACATCGATTGTAATAGATGAAGGCGTTTTATTTGCCACAACTTTTCCATTTTCATCTACTAGTTCAAGGGTAAATGTTCTAAGTACATTTTGTTGTCTAGATACAAATTTTTGTAAGCCTTCCTCATTTGTATCGCCTTTGGTTACGCGTAGCGTAAGCTCAGGGTTAAAGCCTTCAGATGTATTTAATACAAACGTTGTACCACTAGTATCTGTTTCTAGTCTGTTATTTAAGATAGATAAGGTTACAACTACAGGCTCTGGTGCATAGTAGTTTTCTAACTCATCTGCAGTTAACACTACATTGTACACGCCAGGATTGATGAAAGCGTTGTTAACCTTTTCGCCGTTAACACTATAGCGAATTTCTGCTCCGCTATCACAAGTTGCAAAGATGTGTTTAGATAGCCCATCAAACAAGAAACGTAAAGTAGTTTCAGCGGTAGTGATTGTCGCTTGATACTTGTGTATGATATATAGACCATCTATAAAGGCAACTGAATAGTTAGGATTATTGTGGCTACCAGAGATAATATAATCTCCCATGTCTTTACCAGCCTCTTTAGTAAGTATAACATTTAGATCCGCTATATCATCTCCATCTGCAATAGAGCCTTCAGCAATTGTAAATGCTTCGCCATCAAATACTAAATCAGCTTCATTTTCTTTATACTGGCTTTCTTGGTCGGAGATAGCTATTACTAATTGTCTTGGAATAATATTATAAGAGCCGTTGACGAAAGTTACTAAGTAATTTCTATTGTATATCGTGGCGCCAGTAATGCTATATCTACCAATACCTTGGCTAAGTAATCCATCACTCTCCATTCCACCAGAGAATACATCGCCTTCAATTATTGAACCATATGTAACAGTGTATGTAAGTGGATGAGGTAAGTCGCCATAAACTTGGGTTATACTATCTGCAGTGAAAGTAACTTGTCTTCTTACTATCTTGTATTTGCCAGTATTGTTCTCAAGAGTGATTAGGTAGTTAGGATTTAGATCTCCAAGCGTTCCGATTGTAACATCATATGTTCCAACTTCTGTACCACTACGACCTAAATTACCATATAATCTAGTTTCATCATAGGCTAGATTACCAGAAACTATCTGATATCTTACTGGCATAACATTTTCACCATATACTTGCTCAACGCTGTCAGGAATGATAGTTAGAGGAGATTTAGTGATTGTATATTTAACGTTTAAAGTAAAGGTAATAGAGTAGTTTGGATTGTTTGTATCTGTTAATGTGCCACGGGTTATGTTATATGAACCAACATTGAGCGTGTCTTCACGAGACAAGCTTCCTACTAGAGTGTCAGAGCCAATCAGTGCGCGATCTATAGTATATGTCAGTGGTAGTGCAGGTAAGCCGTACTCTACGTTCTTGGCATCCGGTGTAACAGTTATAGCAACCTTTGTAATTTTGTATGTTCCGTTTATAAATGTGATGTTGTAGTTTGGATTATTATTATTTATAAGAGAACCACACGAAATAACATATGTACCTGCATTGTTTCCAGCTCCTCTAGTAAGCGCACCAACTAACGACTCTCCCTCTATTAAACCAGTATCTAAGGTTGGGTTAGCGACTGTATATGAAAGGTTTATATTGGTGTCACCATATTGAATTGTAATATTGTTAGCTGTTACAGTTACAGGTCTCTTAGTAACTACGAACTTGTCTTGTATATCGGTAATGCTTATGCTGTAGTTATGTTGACTTTCATGATCTATTGAGTGAGAGACGATATCATAAGAACCAGCATTTGCACCTGTTGCTTTATTAACAGTAATTTTTACGGTATCTCCTAGGTATCCAGTTTCGTAATTTAGCACAGCAGATGCTTCGGCTATGCCGTCGTAAACTTTAGAAGAAATAGGTATTTGATTGAGTGTGATATTTCTCTTGGTTATTTCATAAGCATCTTTTCCAGCATTTGTTGCTAGTGCTATAGAGTAGTTTGTGTCACTAATGTTTGAAATAGATACATCATATTTTCCTACAGCTTGTCCAGGGGCTCTAGTTAAAGTTACAATAATTTTATTATCCGCTTCAAACCCATCGACGCTCTTGACTAAAGACTCATCCATATCGCCATATACTTTAGTTAGATTTGCTAAATTATCTACTAATTCTGAAGCAATTATGTTGGGTAGGGCATATGGGCTAATAGTTACTTTAACTTCTTCTGAAGTAGCTTCATAGTTTGTTGTTTCTGCTGCAGATAGCACAACATTATATATTCCAGCATTTCTAAATTCATTTGTAATAGAGTAAGTTATTTCTGTTTCCGAATGATTAAGCTTAGCATCTATGCTTTGACCCGTAGCATTGTAGATTAAGTTGAGTACATACTCACCATTATCTAGCGTTGTTGTGTCATTAAATGTAATGAAGGACTCAGCACGTAAAATCTCGAAATTAACAGTATTATCAAATGAGATTAAGTAGTTTGGATTTTGACCATTTTCATTAGTGAGACTTCCTGCTTGGATGCGGTATAAACCAACATTTTCGCCTTCTTCTCTAGTCAATGTACCAGTAAGTGGGAAACCAGCTACTATTGCATTTCCACTATATGTTGTCGTAGCAATGTAGTTAAGTGGTTGCTCTGCAGTGTCATATACCTTGAATTGATTTGGCAGTGGCACAATTGTTATACGCCTTTGAACTATGGTATAAGTTCCGGTATTAAAAGTAATTTCATAGTTTGGATTAATTCCTGGGTCAGAAATATTACCTTTATTGATAGTATATGTGCCAACTATATTGCCTGGCTCTCTCGTTAGCACAGTAGCTGCACTTAGTCCGCTATCCCAAGGAGCAGGTCTTTGTGAGCCAACGAATGAATACGAAAGGGCCAATGGGGCGTTACCAAATACCTGTTCTTTGTTGTCTGCCTTTATAGTCACTGGTCTAGGTGTTATTGTGTAATATTTCTTTTCGGCACTCATGGTGATTTCATAATTATTGTTAGAAAGATTACCAAGTATTATTTCATATGCGTCTGCATTTCTGATGTCTGATTGGGCACGACTTAATTTTCCTGTAAGGTTATATCCATCAATAATGGCAGGATAATTTGAGGTAAAGCCTGCTGTTAGATCTATAGAATATTGAATTTCGGATTCAGTAGGTGAGCCATATACGCTTGTTGCATCTTGAGGGAATATAGTTATAGGTCTTCTAGTTACTTTATAGCTCTTCGTATTGTTTACGAGAGTAATATTGTAATACTCGTGCTCGACACTACCTATAGCTATGCTGTGTTCACCAACGGTGAGTCCTTGACCTGGGGTTTGTAGTGTGCCTAAAAGTTGATCACCTCCGATTACGCTGCCGGAAACAATGTCATAACTGGTAGTGGTTATTTCGTCTTCCCCAAACACTTGATATATTGTAACAGGCTGTATAGAAATTGCTCGTTTGTTTATCGTATATTTTGTAGGGTTAACATCCTCCACCACGCCTTCAGATATAACTATACGGTTCATTACAATTTCGTGAGTATCACTTGTAAGAGTTCCAATGACTATGTCATATTGGTTGGGGGTAGGGATGTTGGTGGTTGTACTGATTTCTAGACGCCCCGTAAAGTACGATGCAGCTATTTTTTCATTACCAGTTGTATATGCACTAAATTTAATACCTTCGTCATAAATTCCACCGCCTTCAGCACCGGTAAGAGGAGTGCCGTATATTGCGTTTTGACCCGCATGGGGTAAAATATTGGCAATCAACCTATTAACTACATAGCGATTCTCTCCGTTAAACGCGATAGTATAGTTGGGGTTATGAGTCTCATCAACGGTACCTTGTAAAATGTTGTATGATCCAACAGGGATACAACCCCAATCGTCTAAAGTCCAACTACGGTCTAACTCTAGACAACCTACTAATGTATCACCGTGAGGTAAGGCGGTTGGAAAAGTTGCCCAAGTAAGGTCGGTGTCCGCTTTTGCAGGCTTTCCGTAGTCAACACCCCACAGTTTGGCGGTAACGACTATGGGTTTTCTAGTTATCTTAAATATCACTGGCGCAAGAGTTAACTCATAATTATCCGATCTTAAGTTTCCGAGCAAGATGTTATAATCGCCTACGTTTCTCCCAACAGTTTCGCCAGCATTCTCTCTACTGAGCGCACCTAGCAAGCGGTCATCTCCTATTAAGGCAATTTTTTCTGGGGAGTCCGTATAACTTAAAGTGTAGTCAAGCGTAGGTTCTGGATCACCATATACTTTCCCTTGGCCACTATCAGGAGTGACTGTCAAAGGACGTCTGACGATTTTATAACTACCATTCGTTACGCTTGTGATATGGTAGTTTGGATTATTAGGGGCATGAGCAAAGGATTGTGTAGCAACTAAATTGTCCCTCAAAACATAGTTACCAACATTTACATTAGTTGTTTCGTCAGTTGACTGCGCATTGAGCGTTCTTGAAAAACTTCCTGTTAAAGTGTCCCCTGCAACTAGAGATCCTCCAGTTACCGCATAGTCGAAAGAAAGAATTGCTTCTCCATACACCTGGGTTAAATTTGGAGCACTGACTTCAATTGGCCTACGAGTAATTTCAAATGCTACGATTTGCTCGGCAAATGTTATATCATAGTCAGCATTATTAAGTGTTTTCAAAGAGCCTTGTGTGATCTTATATAATCCCACGTTTTCCTTTCCAGCATTACCAGTGCCACCTGAATAAGCTGTATCTTCACGTTGTAATGCGCCGAGTAGTGGGGAATCAGCAATTACCTGCTGAAGAGGCTTTTGTAGAGTTGGTATTCTATCAGTTGCAATATATGCAAGGGGCAATTCTGTATTTCCATAAACTTTTTTCTGTTCAGATATAGGAGTAATTGTAATTTCTCGTTTAGTGACCTTATACATTCCATTAGTGAATGTTATGCTATAATCTGAGTCTTCAGCATCTGCTCCTACTCTCGTAATAGGGTAATTGCCTACGCGGGCATGTATTTTGCCGTCAGGAATATTTTTGACACAAGCTAAATTGACATCCAATGTATCTCCAGGAATAATTCCACTTCCAGCACTGGGATTTAATGCGTCTAGCGATGTGTAACTTAAAGGAATTGCATCTTCTCCAAAAACTTGTGTAATGGTATTTGCAGTTACGTTAAGCTGTTTTTTGTTTACAGTGAGTGTTATTGTAACTAAGCTTGGCTCGTTATAATTAACCTCTTCTGAATCGTCTAATGTAAACCGCACATAGTATTCGCCAGTATCTACATATTTAGGTCTTGGAGGCATCTGCTTTGAAGGGTCAAAAAGCCAGGTCCCTTTAACAGATAAATCACCGTTTTCTGAATTAACAGCAGTTCCGCTGATTACGGTTTGGTCTACTATATCACCGTAAGTAATTGTAATGTCTTGGACGTTTAGAATTACATTGGCTTTTGTAATTGTTAATAGTGTGGTGCGACTTCCAGTATAGTTGTTATTTCCTGTTATGGTAATTGTGTAAGTGCCGTGATTCTTAGGAGTTGTAGCGATGTTATCTTTACTGAATGAGTGTGAAAAGTCAGTACCAGAAAGTAAAGATCTAGATAGGGCAATGTCAGTTAATGTAGGAGTAGGGGTATGACTCTCTCCATCATATGTTATATCATTTAATGCTGTGATCGTGACATTAGCTGCAGTTATTGGTTTTGGTGTAATTTCTGATGTATCTGATAAGCTGGTGTTTTTAACTAAATAGTTTTGAGCGGATGAACCAGATAGCACCGAGCCACCACCAGTAATAATAAATTCTCCACCTTGATTTGTTGTATTTATTGCAGAAACTGTAACAGAAGTAGAAGCTGATGCTCCAGCATATTCAAAAACAACAGCATTACTAATGCTCAGTACCGATGCTGACGTTGGTATGCCAGTTGTAACATTACCATCGCTTGCAACAATGCCGTCATAGACAAAGGTTAGAGTAGATAGATTTACACTGACCCCTCCGTCAAACACTTTGCCAGAGCAAGACATTGAAATGGTGAGATCTTTTGTTGTTATATTTGCAGTGGTTGTATTATTTGCCCAACTTATTAAGTAGTTATATTGACCAGTTGATGCAGAGGTGTCAACATCCATTCCAGAAGCAGTTACTGTCTTGTTAGTTCCTACATGCTTGTTTGCGAAGTTATATGAAATTGATGCAGTTTTTAGAATAATTGTGTCGCGTTCAAATGGAGCAGGGTTTAGTACGACTTGCCCTGTTGTTGAGGTGTTTCCATCATAAATTTTATGGTTAGCCGAAACATTGATGCCTAGCTGTTTAGGCTTGATAGTTATTCTATCTTGTCCTGAAACTGCTAAAGTACTATCTGCAGCAAATGTAGCACCTAAAGTTATATTAACGCCTCCAGATGAATAGTTTCCGATATCCGTACCAGCTATTTTGATATTGACACTCTTGAAATAATGACTACCTGTATCCTTACCTCCTTCGTCGCCACCTGTTGAAGAATATGTAATCGCAGTGGGGTAAGGGTTAGTTACCACATAAATATTATCAGTTCCGATTTTACCAGTTAATATTGGTTCAAACCATGAAGTATCAACGGTATTTGATGCGTCATACTCTTTTTCTTTATTCGCATGCGCGGACTTAAGTTGTAACAATACTTGAATGGTGTTAGCACGAGTAATATTATGAGTTGCAACAATTGTGCCAAGTCCTCCTCCTTGGTCATCGAGGTTGATTGAAGTTGCACCGTTTTTGTATACATAGGAGTGCAGGTTACTCCCAGAGATAGAGAAACCACTTACTGTGACAGTTTTATTATTCGCAACATTTTTATCAGAAAAATATGCAGTTCCGTTTTCTCTAGTCAAGTTGTCGGTTGAAACTCCATTTACCACATCAAGTTTGTGTATTGCCGCGCTATTATTACCATTGTACACCTTGTCAGACGACTGGAAATCTAATGTTACTATTCTCCTATTAACTATCAATATGTTGGCGAACTCATAGGTGGCATAAATAATGTGTCTAGTTGAATCGGCTCCGCCTCTAACCACAATTCTAGCTGAATATGTATCTGCATATTGAGGGAGGTCAGTTGAATAAGAGCCTGCGCCTTTCTTATATCCAGTGATGGCCCATTCTCTATCAGAACCAATTGAACCAATGGATAAATATACTCCTCCATCATCAGAAACTACGAGAGGATGCGTAGCTCCATCGTATGTTATTGTTTGTGGGGCATTTGTACCACGTTTAATTACATCGGCTCTGAATATAGCGTTGAACTTAATTTCAGATACTGCTCCACCAGTATTAATTAGGTTATCACTCAAAGTGATTTCATAGTGGAACCACCCAGTACTTTGGTTGTATGTACAAGCACTATATGCGATGTTGTTTGTCATGCCCGAATTTAACCCTGAAACACTAATATTGAACCCATCAAATAAGTACCCTAGTTCGGGCTTAGCTCGTAGATAAAATGTCTGTCCCGGCCTTCGTACAATCTCCGTGTCAGTTGATGTACTATTTTCTCCTATGTATTGAGTTCCTCCGGTTTGACTTACTAATTTCATCGTAGGTAACCAATAACGGAATTGTCCAGACGTGGTGGTGTTACCAACTAAGTCAGTAGCCACTGCTCTATAGTCTCCCCAAATGTTAGTTCTACCAGCTCCGCTTAATGTAATGGAAGAAGAACCATTGCCTACATCGCTAAAAGAGGATTGATTAAAGGTGCTGAATTGCAAATTAAAAGAGCCTAAACCAACACCAGAGTCGCTCGCATTAAATCCAGAACTTGTGCTGGTTGCATAATTTTTTCCGCCATATGTGGTGTAGCCTATCATACTTACGCTTGGCGTAGTAGTGTCATTACTGGTTACAGTTAGACTTAAACCAGAAGCTCTTATACGAGTAGAATACCACCATCCACTATTAGTACGGGCTGTTATGCCAATATAATTGCCATTAACAGTTATAGTTTTAGTGTTATTATCCGGCCAAGAAGAAGTTGCTTTTGATGGTGATGCTGCTGAAATTATACCCCATCTTACATCTTTATCACCGGTAACATTTCCGGTAATGCTTGCTTGTAAGGTTGATTTAGCGCGAATTGTTTGCAGATTACTATCTAATTTAACCCAAGCAATAACATACAGAGTGGGGCTGTAGGCTTGGTGAGTTTCGTATTCTCCAGCCTCAAAAGACCCAGTGCCAGGAGTGATGCTGCACTTTGCGCCAGAGCCTGTCGTCCTGTAATAACTTACATTATTCGCATCGAAAGATATAGAGTTTAAGTTTGTGGCAGATTGCCTGCCAATTCCTCCAGCAGTCCAAGCTGTTGCTGTTAATATTTTGCTCTCAGCATTAGCACCTCCGCCAGACATGTCTGCGTGAGCCACCAACTCCTCGGAGTCCTTGGATAACATTGGAAATGAGGATGCATCTTTACTTGTTGTGAATGCAACAAAAACAAATGCAGTAAAAACAACCAATAATAAAACAACTAAAATTTTTTGTTTTGAGGTAATAGTCATATTGCTCCTAGTGTGGGAAATTTATTTCAAGTTTATACGAGCCCACATCTCTATTGTCATTATACATTACGTCGCGCGCGCCATGCAAGTGCCCACATGTGAAAAACAAGTAAATATTTCGTGTACGTTCGCGTGTGTATTAATAATAGCATAAAGTTTTACAGTTTGCTATAAGGAAATTACACATTGCTTTTATGCATAAAATGCTGTTTTTTGAGCGTTTTTTATAAACGATTTTTCCGCTATTTTCATAGGTCAAAATGATAAAAAGATTGGGCGCCTGTAATAAAAACAGACCAGAAATAATGCAGTTTTCACATAAAAGAAAAGTAAATTTTTTCATCTATTCCCAATCGTCTTTCCGTCAGATAGATGTTGTATAGCTGTACTAGATCTCACTTCACTTTCATTCATGCAACACAGCTAATCAGAACGAGTTTTTGACTGTCGTTAGCAGTTGTTTACGTATGACCAGTGCGTCTCCTGTGCTGGAGAAATCCGTTATGCGTCTTAAAAGGTATTGTGGTTTGTGTCTCTTTCACATGCCACAAGTGGTAGCAGTTAGGCATTAGGTTAATATAGATAATCATTTGTGCCGCTGCCATTTTTGTGAGTATGGATTTGCTATCATTAAAGCTCCAGGTAAAAAAGTCTTTGTGTTGATGCCCTTGCGCTACAGGTATGAATGAGGTTGGTAATAGCTGAGCATTGAATGCACAGATAATTTGCAGTCATATTCATTATTGTGAAAAGTAAGCTTTGAATTAAGAAGTTGGTTGCAGACGGCCAAAACCTCTTTGAACAGAGGAGGGGACAAGCTAACAGTCGTTATAAAGTTTGGTTTGAGAATTTGCTGAGTATGTGTTGGATAAGTTAAATAGGAATCAAGATAAGTACAAAAATCTAGGTAATAATTATAATTCAAACTAAATAGCAACATGTGACAAAAGCTAGATTATTTGTAGCAATGGCTACAAAATTATGGCAATAATATAAAATTTTAGCTTGCTGTACATAGTGGAAGTGACGATTGGAATTTCTCCTAAACTCACGTTAAATTTCTAGAGATGTTCTGTAAATTTGTTTATTTATAATTGTCAGTTAAAAGCTCATAAATGAGTGGTTAAAACATTTGCATATTTTTACTGTCGTTTGGTATTATGTGAGTATGTTCAAAATAGAGTGTAATTGTAAGTTAGACAGTCTATCTAGATATATGCTTCAGGATTATTCTGAAGTACAAGTAGCAAAATAATAAACTGGTGAAGATGCACGGCAATAGCCGTGTATCTTTTTTTGTTTGGGCTAACAGTATCGTGGTCAAGCAAAAAATCAGAAGATAAAAATAGTGTTGTTAACCATTTGTATTCGGTTAAATTCAAACAACATTATTATACGAGGAAATATGTACAAAGTAGCAATAATAATGGGTTCAAAAAGTGATATGCCTGTAGTTAGTGGTTCTGCAGAAGTCTTGAAGGAATTTGGTGTTTCATATGATATGAAAATATTATCTGCGCACCGTACTCCAGACGAGGTAAAAGAATTCGCTATCAATGCACGGGATAATGGTTATGGAGTTATTATTTGCGCTGCAGGCAAAGCTGCGCATTTAGCCGGTGTTGTTGCGGCATATACAACGCTACCTGTGATTGGCATCCCGATAAAGAGTTCTACTCTTGATGGACTTGATAGCCTACTATCTACTGTACAAATGCCTTCTGGGGTACCCGTAGCGACGGTAGCAATTGATGGCGCAAAAAATGCAGGATTACTTTCTATCCAAATCTTAGCAGTCGCTGATAAGGCACTTGCAAAAAAACTCGATGGGTACAAAATAAGCATGAAAGAAAGTGTGCTTGCATCGAATAAAGATATATAAATTTAGTCTTTAAAACGTTACAAAACAAATCGATGCTCGCTACGATGAAAAGATAGAGGACAATGCATGAGTAGTTTCAAAATAGCAAAATGAATGTAACTGGAGAAGTTGAGTAAGAGACTACATCCTTAAAAATCAACTTGAATAGCTGTAATAAAAGTAAGGGACAATGTATGAGCAATTTTCAAAATAACAAAATGAATTTGACTGAAGAGGTTGAGGGCAGAGACTATATCCTTATCGACCAAAAAGATTTTGGTGTAAATGAGGAGTGTGGAGTTATTGGTATCTTTTCACCAGAAAAAAAGCCTTTGGCAAGAGATATCTATTTTGGGCTTTTTGCACTCCAGCATCGTGGACAAGAAAGCGCAGGTATAGCTTGTTCATATAATTCCGATAAGATTGCATATTACAAAAATATGGGTTTAGTTAGCGAAGTTTTTAAAGATGAAGAGATTGAGCTTTTACCTGAAACTAATACTGCAATAGGACATGTTAGATATTCAACTGGCGGTACTAGTAACGTTATTAACGCCCAGCCACTTGTGTTTTTCGGTAAATATGGAAGAATGGCAGTTGCGCATAACGGCAATATCATAAATGCTCGTGCTATCAGGGAAAGAATGATTGGCGAAGGTCATATCTTTCAATCATCAAGAGATGTGGAGGTTGTTGCTGCAATTATCAACGCAACGGGAATGGACAATCCTGAAGATGGTGTTTTTGAAGGATGTAAGCAGTTAGAAGGTGCGTACGCAATGGTCTTTTTAGCTGCTGGTAAATTGATTGCTATAAGAGACCCTAAAGGTTTTAGACCTCTTGTTATGGGACAAAAGGGTGATAAAATAATATTCGCTTCAGAGTCTTGCGCACTGGATGCTATCGACGCAAAAATAGTAAGAGACGTAGAAGCAGGTGAAATGATTGTGGTAGATAAAGATGGCACCATAACAACAAGAACTCTACCTAATGTACATAAAAAGCCCTGTATTTTTGAGTTTGTATATTTAGCAAGATCAGACACTACGATGGATGGGATTTCTGTATATGACTCTAGATATGAAAGTGGTAAAAAAATGGCTGAGTTATTTAAAATCGATGCAGATATTGTGTCAGGAGTCCCAGATTCTGCAGTTGTCACTGCTAGGGGTTACTCAGTTGTTTCGGGACTACCATATGTAGATGCTCTAAGTAAAAATAGGTATGTTGGTAGAACCTTTATACAGCCTAATCAGCTACAGAGAGAAAATAGCGTCAAAGTTAAACTAAACGCATTCAAAGCAAACATTCGTGGTAAAAGGCTCATATTAATAGATGATTCTATTGTAAGAGGTACAACAAGTAAAAAAATCATACAACTTTTACGTGCTAGTGGTGCTAAAGAAGTACATATGCTAGTAGCTAGCCCTATTGTTAAATATCCGTGTTACTTTGGAGTAGATATGGACACAAGGGATCAGCTGATTGGTGGATACAGAAATGCAGAAGAGATATGCGAAATAATTGGCGCAGATAGTTTGCAATATATCCCACTTGAGATATTAAAAAATGCTTGTGGAGGAAGGGAATATTGCACGGGATGTTTCAACAGAGATTATTCTGTAGACGTGTCGCATCTATGTGAAACCGATGCGCTAGAAACAAGGACATGCTGTGATGTGGAGGAGTATAATCCAACGCTAGGCGCAGCTTGTTACGATTTTTTACATAACAATGGAGTAAAATACAATAGGCGTTGATATATAGAAGAGAACAATTGATTTTGAGCGGAGACAATTTAAAACGAAATATACAAAGTAATGTTGCTAACTATATTTAGTGGTTAAATTCTAACAACATTATTGCACGAGGAAGTATGGACTACAAAGAAGCTGGTGTAGATGTAGAGGCAGGTTATAGCGCAGTTAAACTAATGAAAGAACATGTTCTTAAAACATATGATAAAAATGTTTTAGGTGGACTTGGCTCTTTTGGTGGTTTTTATGCATTAAGCGACGATCCTAATGGCGATGTTTTAGTGGCAGGAACCGATGGGGTAGGGACAAAGTTAAAGTATGCTTTTGTACTGGATAAACACGATACTATAGGAATAGATGCGGTGGCGATGTGTGTTAACGATGTTGTCTGTCAAGGTGCGAAACCTTTAATATTTTTAGATTATATAGCCATCCCTAAACTAATCCCTGAAAAAGTTGCATTGATAGTAAAAGGTGTTGCAGAAGGGTGTTTACAAGCAGGTTGTGCACTAATTGGTGGAGAAACAGCAGAAATGCCAGGCTTTTACACAGAAGGCGAATATGATATAGCTGGATTTTGCTGTGGTATTGTAAAAAAGGATAAAGTAATTAACGGTTCAGATATTAAAAGTGGTGATGTGTTAATAGGATTAGCTTCATCAGGAATTCATAGCAATGGATATTCTTTAGTAAGAAAATTGTTTCCGCCAGTTAAAAAAGATTTGGAAGTTTTTTATCCTGAATTAAATGCAATGCTTGCTGAAGTTTTATTAACACCTACAAAAATATATGTAAAGACAATACTGAAACTCATAGAAGAGTATGAAATTAAAGGGATTGCACATATAACTGGTGGAGGCTTTATAGAAAACATTCCACGCATCTTAAATGAGGGTTTAGGCGCTAAAATATACAAAAACGCATATGAAGTACCACCAATTTTTAAAATTATGCAAGAAAAAGCAAATATGCCAGATGAAAAAATGTATAACACTTTTAACATGGGTATTGGTATGGTCATAGCCGTAGATAAAAAAATAGCATCAGATGTTGTAAATAGACTAGAAACCTTAGGCGAAAAAGCCTACATAATAGGTGAAGTAACAAAGGGCAGCGGAGTAACTTTTGATAAGTAAGACATATTCCTAAAATAATAGCAAAAGCTGTTGCAAATAGACTAGAAGCCTTAGGCGAAAACGACCACAACAAACAAATAATCAAAGATAACAGATTAACTTTGCTAGGCAAACAAATAGACATTGAAATTTTAGGAGAAAAAACTGCTCTAATAATTAAACCAATAAACGGTAAAAAGTGGCATTTATCAAGTAAGCATATATATTTACGAGGTATAATTTGAAGAAAATAGCTGTATTTGTATCAGGAAGTGGAACGAATTTACAAAGCATTATAGATGCTGTTTTAGAAGGGAAATTAAAAGTAGAGATTTCTGTAGTTATTGCAAGCAAGCCTGATATATATGCTATTGAAAGGGCTAAAAAAGCAAATATTAACGTAGCGGTATATAATAAAAAAGATTATGCCGATTTAACTACTATGTATAACGACATAGTAAAATATCTTAAAGCTCTTGGTGTGGAATACATAGTTTTAGCAGGGTATTTATCCATCCTTACTCCCAACATAATAGAAGCATATAGAAACAAAATCATTAACATACATCCCGCACTTTTGCCCAAGTTTGGAGGAAAAGGATATTATGGAATGCGTGTTCATGAAGCTGTTATAAATGCTAAAGAAACTGAATCTGGTCCAACCGTTCACTTTGTAGATGAGGGGACAGATACAGGGCAAATTATTGCACAAATGAAGGTTAAGGTATACCCCGATGATACTCCCGAAACACTGCAAAAACGGGTGCTTACTGCAGAGCATATATTGCTTCCAAAAACACTAGCAGATCTTCTTAATGATGAATGAAAGATAAAGGACAAAGGAGGGTGCTTGCTGCAGAACATATATTGCTCCCAAAGACACTAGCCGCTCTCCTTAATGAAAAGTAATATCTTAAAGATAAAGAACAAAGGAGAGTGCTTGCTATGGAATGTATATTGCTTCTTAATCCACTAACAAAGCTAGTAAATGACAAATAGCATTGATGTCACTACGCATTAGTACCGAAGACATAAAACAAACAAAATAAATTAGTTTAAACTAAGATAAATTAACAAATTCAAATGGAGGAAAAAATGAAAAAAAGAGCATTAATTAGTGTTTCTGACAAAGCTGGAATTGTAGAAGCTGCACAGAAGTTGGTAGATTTAGATTATGAGATTATCTCAACTGGGGGAACTTTTAATACACTTAAAGGAGCCCAAATACCAGTTATTAACATTTCAGACATTACGGGATTTCCTGAGTGTTTGGATGGAAGAGTCAAGACATTACATCCTGCGGTACATGCTGGGCTATTAGCTATGAGGTCTAATAAAGAGCATATGACTCAGTTAAAAGAACTTAACATAAACACAATTGATGTGGTCATTGTAAATCTATACCCATTTAAAAAGACCATAATGAAAGAAGGGGTTGCTTTCCAGGAGGCAGTTGAGAACATTGATATTGGTGGGCCAACTATGCTGAGATCCGCAGCTAAGAATTTTCAAGATGTAATAGTCATTGTTGACCCTACAGATTATGACAAAGTTTTTGAAGAATTAAGCAAGGGAGATGTTACACTTGAAACCCGTAAGTACTTAATGTATAAAGTCTTTCAACATACAGCCATGTATGATTCTATGATAGCTAATTTCTTAAGACAGAAATTAGGGATTGATTTCCCAGACCAACTAACACTAGCGTTTGAAAAGAAGGAACAAATGAGATATGGTGAAAACCCTCACCAAATGGCAGCATCATATTCAGATGCTATTCCTGTAGCAAACTCACTTATTAACGCAGAATTTTTAAATGGCAAAGCGCTGTCATACAACAATATAAATGATACAAATGGGGCAGTAGAACTACTAAAAGAATTTTACGGTACACCAACTGTTGTAGCAGTGAAACACGCTAATCCTTGTGCAGTCGCATCAAAAGATAGTATTTATGATGCATATGTAGCAGCATATGAAGCCGACCCTGTTTCCATTTTCGGTGGCATTGTTGCTTGTAACGATACTGTTGATGAAGCTACTGCAAAAGAAATGGTAAAAATATTTTTAGAAATTGTCATAGCACCAGATTATACAGAAGGAGCTTTGGAAGTTTTAAGAACAAAGAAAAACCTCAGAGTTCTCAAATTAAAAGACGTAGGAAAGCCTAATGAAAAAGGAACAATGGAATTTAAAAAAGCATATGGTGGACTCATATACCAAGATGCTGATTTAGGTGTAAATGATAAAATGGAAGTTGTCACTAAAAAAGCACCTACAAATCAAGAAAAAGAAGCAATGATATTTGCAATGAAAGTGGTTAAACACTGTAAGTCTAATGCAATAGTAATTGCAAATGGAACTTGCACAGAGGGAATCGGTGTGGGGCAAACCAATAGAATATGGGCTACCGAGCAAGCTATTGAACATAGCAAAAATACTGCAGGTGCAGTTTTAGCAAGCGATGCTTTCTTCCCATTTGATGATTGCGTACATGCAGCAGGCAAGGCTGGTATATCAGCAATTGTACAACCCGGTGGCTCCATCCGTGATGAAGATAGTATTAAAGCTTGTGACGAACTAGGAATATCAATGGTATTTACTGGAATTAGGCACTTTAAGCACTAATAAAGCCAAACTATTGTGTCGATCATAATATTAAACGCTTCAAATAGTGACGAGGTGTAAACATATGTAGAGGAGAGCGCTTACGAAGCGTAATCTAACCTGTTGATAAAATGATGTCAATTTATGATATAGATGTTAGAACACTCCCAAAGGTGTTACCCGTTAAAAAACAATGTCAATCTACGATATTAAAGGTTAAAACGCTCTCGAATGTACAACTTGTTATAAAACAATGTAAATCTACAATATAGAGGTTAGGAAGCCCAGAAATAATGGTGGCGAATGGTCCACACGGGCGTAGAAAATAATGTCAATCTTATGGTATAGAGGTTAGAGAGTATGAAAGTATTAGTTATTGGGTCAGGTGGAAGGGAACACGCAATTTGTAAAAAACTAGTAGAAAGTAAACTAGTTACTGAGTTATATTGTGCACCAGGAAATGCCGGCATTAAAGAATGTGCAAACCTTGTCGCGATAGGACCTATGGAGTTTGAAAAAATATATAATTTTTCCAAAGAAGAAAGTATTGATCTTGTATTTGTAGCTCCTGACAATCCACTTGCTGAAGGTCTTGTTAACTACTTAGAAGAAAAAGGTATAAGTGCGTTCGGTCCTAGAAAAGAAGCTGCAATAATTGAAGGCAGTAAAGCTTTTTCAAAAGCGTTTATGAAAAGACATAATATTCCAACTGCTACATATGAAGAGTTTGAGAGTTTTGAGAGTGCTAAAAATTATGTTTTAAAAACTAACAAATATCCCATAGTTATAAAAGCTGATGGGCTTGCATTTGGTAAGGGAGTAATCATTTGTGAAACAGAAAAAGATGCAATAAATGCACTCCAAGAAATGATGAATACTAAGGTTTTTGGTGATGCCGGTAATAAGGTAATTATTGAAGAATTTTTAGAAGGAAAGGAAGTAACTGTACTTGCGTTTACAGATGGAAAAACAGTAATTCCTATGCCTTCAAGCCAAGATCATAAAAAAGCATTTGATGGAGATAAGGGGCTTAATACTGGTGGAATGGGAGCCTTTAGCCCCGCAACTGGATATACACTCGAAGCCGAAAAAGAAACAATTGAAAAAATTATAAACCCCACAATTAAAGGTCTTTTTGACGAAGGAAGAATGTTCAAAGGTGTTATTTATTTTGGCTTAATGGTTACTGGAGATGGTGTCAAAGTTATAGAATATAACGCTAGATTTGGAGATCCTGAAACCGAAGCAATTTTGCCACTTCTTAAGACAGATTTAATGGAAATAGTTTTAGCTATACAAAAGGGCGAGTTAGATAAAATTAGTGTGGAGTTTGAAGATAAAGCATCGCTTTGTGTCATTATTGCTAGTGGAACTTATCCAGGAAAAGTAGTTACTGGATATCCAATTAAGATAACCGAAAAACTAAGCGATAATGTCATTTTATACCATTGTGGCACGGCTATAAAAGATGGAGTTTTAGTAAGTAATGGAGGCAGAGTTTTGTGTCTTTCTGCTAAAGCTGATTCCATCTCGGAAGCTAGAAAAATAGTATATAGCGAGATTAATAAAATAAAATTTGAGGGTTCTAGATATAGAACGGATATAGGTCTTAAATAATTGCCTACAAGGAAAAATGCAGCAATCACAAATCATTTTAGTAGGGTTTAATGCAGACGTCTTTGATTTAAGGAATGGTTGTGTCAGCGTAATGCACGAAACTAATCCATAGAAGTTGAATAAGATTCTATAGTTTGTTCCAGAGGTTCGTAGTTAGAGAATAATCTTAAGAGGATAAAGTATGTTATTTTTCCTCATCGATATCAGGAACTGCGTCTGGTTTCACTTCATCACTAAGTGTATCATTAGTTTTAGCATCAGATTCTGCAGGTTTTTCAGCGGGTTCACCATTTGGATAGGCAAGTAGATACGCTTTTCTTCTTTTTACAAATGGGCTCATTATGAAATAATATGCAACTCCACCTACAACTAAAAGAATGCAAACAAGCATTGTAACGGAAAAACCTTCTGCAATGAACATTCTAGTAGGCTCATCTCTTAAGTGTTCAATTAAAAATCTAAAAGAACCGTATCCTATCATCCATAGGGACATGTTGTATTCAAACTTTTCTCTGATGTATAAAACTGCCATGAAAAAGCATAGTATTAAATCAAAAACAACTTCAAAAAGTTGGGTGGGGATTCGTGGTTCGGAGCCATAGTTATGGAAAACTACTCCCCATACACTATCTGTGACTTGGCCATGACAACATCCTGCAAAGAAACATCCCATTCTACCAATACCGTGAGCAAGAACTAAGCAACAGGCTGCAATGGATATAACGTCTAAAAGACTGCCTTTATGCTTTTTGCGAAAAGCTATTCCGATTATAAAAAACAGCACGGCGCCACCAACTGCACCTGCAACAAAAGACAGTGTGCCAAACTCAAATTTACCAGTTTTAACTAATTCGCCCATCGCAGGAAAAAATCCTGCGCAGAAAAAACCAAAGGCTGTAGATATTAAGAGATTTATACTAGTAAAATCCACATATTTTTCATCCACTTTGCCTTTTTTAGCCAGCCACCAAAATAGTAAAAAAGCTAGCAAAACACCAACCCCAATACAAATTCCATATAGAGTTACATAACCTTTGCCGTTTATATGAATTAGATAATCTGGATACATTGAGTCCTCCTAAAAGATTTAATTTTTGTACAATATTTTTATTATACGCTTTTAAAGTGACTAAATAAACCATAACGCAAAAATAATTATTTTTTGGCCTTAACGCTAGAAGGCAACTCTTCCGTTTTACTTACTGTGACAACTGTTTTTTAGTGACTACTTCAACTTAAGTGTTAATTGTAAAGCCTAGGCTCCGTGAATGAATTTTTCGGGTTAGTAAATGGTGTTAATTATCATGTTAATTGCAAAGCTTGAACCCGTTTGATGAATGATAAAAAGAAATCATTATTTCTTTGTTTATTTAGCGCGCGTGTGGTAATATATTAAATAGCAAATTTTGGAGGGTTTTATGAAAGGGTTACTTACACTCAGATCCCTGTCCACAGACCAGATTCAACAGATAATCAATTTAGCTATTGATTTTAAAAATGGTTTGAAAGTTGATTTTACTGGCAAAAAGATGGTCACTCTTTTTTACGAAAATTCCACACGTACACAATATAGTTTCCAAATGGCTATGCTCAATTTGGGAATAACACCACTTTCTTTCAATCTAGCAGGGAGTAGTGTATATAAAGGTGAAACGTTATATGACACAGTCAGAACATTTGAATCTTTAGGTGTGGACGGTGTAGTTATTAGACACACACAAGATGTATATTACAAAGAGTTAGACCCTATACAAATTCCTATTTTCAACGGTGGAGACGGAACAAGCGACCATCCTACGCAAACACTTCTAGACCTTATGACAATATATGAAGAGTTTGGAAAATATGAGGGATTAAAAGTTGCACTTGTTGGAGATGTCGCGCATTCAAGAGTTGCTCACGGGAATGCAGAAGTTATGAAAAGATTAGGTATGGAAATATATATTTCTGGTCCAGCGCAGTATAAAGATAATACGAGTACATACATTGATTTAGATGAAGCAGTTAAAACTTGTGATGTAATCAATTTATTAAGGGTGCAATTTGAGCGTCATAAAGAAGAAATGGATATAACAAAAGAAGAGTATCTTCAAAAGTATGGAATGACCATGGCAAGAGTTGCAAAGATGAAGAAAAACAGTATCATTATGCATCCAGCACCTGTTAATCGTGGTATTGAAATAGAATCTGATGTAGTTGAGTGTGAGCGTAGTAGAATTTACAAACAAATGACCAATGGTGTGTATATAAGGATGGCTGCAATCACCATGGCCTTAAGAGGAGAGCTTAGGTATTAATTAAAAGTTTGCATTAAATGCAAATTTTTTTTGCACAAATACAGATGATAAATATACAAAGCATCATTAAAACTACGAAAATATATGTGTAGCTTTATGATAGGTAGGAAGTTTTAAAGAGGTATAAAATGTTACTAAAAAACTGCCGTATAGTTGAAAACGGAAATCTTGCAAAAAGAGATATTCTCATTTCAGGGGATAAGATAGTTAATATTGCTTTAGAGATTAACGATGTAAATACTAAAATATATGACTTGAATGGAGCCCTTGTAGTTCCTGGCGCAGTTGATGTACATGTGCATTTAAGAGAACCTGGCTTTTCTGAAAAAGAGACATATTTAACAGGCACCAGCGCTGCACTAAAAGGTGGCGTTACTACTATTATGGCTATGCCAAATACTCTCCCTGTACCCGATTCAAAAGATGTGCTCGAGATGATAATTGAAAAACATGTAAGCGGAGCACTGAATAAGGTGTTTCTCTATGGCGCTGTAACTATGGGACAGAAAGGGAAAAAGCTAACAAACTTTAGAGAAATGAAACCATACATAAAAGCATTATCAGATGATGGGATATGTGTTTCGGATTTAGCTCTTGTAAAAGAAGGCATGTATGAAGCTAAAAATGAAGGGTTAATTATTTGCTCGCATGCTGAAGCTAAAGAATACGGAGAAGGCGCTGAGTCAGAAGTTAGAGCGGTTGAACGGGAACTTAACTTAGTAGCAGAGACAAAATGCAAATATCATTTTTGTCATTTATCAACTAGCGAAGCAGTGGAGAGAGTAAGACTGGCAAAAGTATCTAAACTGGATGTTAGTTGCGAAGTTACACCACATCATATATTTTTATGCCAAAACAATATGCAATATAATCCAAACTTTAAAATGAGCCCGGCACTAAGGACTCATGGTGATATGAGAAGAACTTTGCAAGGATTAATTGCAGGAGTTATCGACATGCTTGCAACCGACCATGCTCCACATACAGAAAAAGAAAAGTCACTACCTATGGATAAAGCTCCAAATGGTGTAATAGGATTAGAAACTTTGCTTCCTTTAGCATATACAGGGCTAGTCAGAACAGGTAAACTTACATTTGAAAAAATGATGGATGTACTTACCTTCAATGCAGCAAAGAGATTTAATTTGCCGTGCGGTAAGGTAGAGGTGGGTGGACTTGCTGATTTAGCAGTACTAGATATTGATACTCCACATGTTTACACATATGATGAGATATTATCAAAAGGCAAAAACTCTCCGTTTATTGGAACGGAAATGTATGGAATGAACAAACTAACTATCCTCGATGGAAATGTAGTATTTGACAAGATTAGTAAAGGATAGGTTGAGTAAAAACCGTTATTGAAACGGCAATGTATAGGCTGGATAAACTGAATACACTAGGTGCAACCACAGCGGTTGGTATGACAAGTAAAAGAGTGCCGTTAATTGGAACGACAAAGTACGGAATGAACAAACTGGAAATGTAGTGGTTGAAAAGATAAGTAAAAGAGCTCTGGTTATTGGTGCTGGAAATTGACTGTACTGGATGGAAACGTTGAGTTTGATAAAATAAGGAAAAATAAGGTTTAAAAACAGAAGGTATATAGGTGGAAAAATGAGTGTAAAACTAATATTAGATAATGGAATGGTTTTTGAAGGTGAGGGCCTTGGGTGTAATACTAACACAGCTAAAGGTGAAATTATTTTTAATACATCAATGGTAGGTTACCAAGAGATTATAACAGACCCAAATAACTATGGGAAAATTATTGTAATGGCATACCCACTTATGGGCAATTATGGCTTAACCGATGATGATAACCAAAGTCAAAACATACAAGTAGCAGGTCTTGTAGTCAGTGAACAAAATGATAACCCATCTAACTTTAGATTTACAACCACCCTTAATGAAAGTTTGCAGTTAAGTGGCACGCCAGGAATTAGTGGAGTGGATACAAGAGCTTTAGTTAAACTAATAGCCAAATCAGAAAAACCAATATATGCCATGATAACTACTAAAGATATAGACGTTAAAGAGGCTATGAAGGAGCTTGAAAATATAAAAGGTCAAGGAGGCGAAGTACAAGCAGTCACTTGTAAAAGGGTACTGTATATGCGTACAAGGAATCCCAAATACAATGTTGTGGTTGTCGATTGTGGACTAAAAACCAGTGTAAGAAAAGAATTAAATGCGCTTAGTTGTAACTTAATAGTAGTTCCATTCAACACTTCTTGTGAAGATATACTAAAGTACAATCCTGATGGAGTACTCTTTTCTAATGGACCTGGAAATCCTAAAGAAAATGAATGCTTAATATCACTTGCAAAAGAATTAAAAGGGAAAGTTCCTATGTTAGGAATTGGACTGGGATTTCAAATCCTATGTTTATCATATGGCTTTGATACAAAAAGAAGGGCTGTAAGTGTGTCGGGAAGCAGTGTGCCTGTAAAAGACTTGAAAACAAATAAAGTTTTAGTAACCTCACAGTATACCTCATATAGAGTTGTTGAAAAAGATGTTGAAGGTTTAGAAGTAATATATAAAAGCATTAGAGATGGCTTCGTTGAGGGTATTGAAGATGAGCAAAATGAAGTGATAGCTATTCAGTTTGAACCAAACTCAACAGGTGACAAAACTGGCGCAGATGTACTAAATAGATTTGTAGAATACATGGCAAAACATGTTGGAGATGAAGGTGGAAACATCAACAAGTACTAATCGTTAAAAAGATATATGAATTTTAAGGTAGCGGACCGGATAAAAACGCTAAGGGGATAAAAGGATGCCAAAAAGAACGGATATTAACAAAATTTTAGTTATAGGTAGTGGACCTATTGTTATAGGTCAGGCAGCTGAGTTTGACTATGCAGGAACACAAGCTTGTATAGCACTAAGGGAAGAAGGTTATGAAGTGGTGCTAGTCAATAGTAATCCAGCAACTATTATGACCGACACTTCAATGGCAGACAAAGTGTATATGGAGCCATTAGATTTAGAGCATGTGGCTAAAATAATCCGATATGAAAGACCTGATGGGATTATTTGTGGGCTAGGAGGACAAACTGGACTAAACCTTGGTATGCAGTTATACAGCAAGGGCATATTAGATGAATGTGGTGTGGAAATGCTTGGTATGAAGTATGAAACCATATCTAAAGCTGAAGATAGAAAAAAATTCAAAGAACTTTGTCTGGAAATAGGTGAGCCTGTAACCGAATCGAGAATTGCAACCTGTGTAAAAGATGCCATTGCAGAAGCCGAAGAAATCGGTTATCCAGTAATATTAAGACCGGCATATACGCTAGGTGGAACGGGCGGTGGCTTTGCTCATAATGCTGAAGAATGTGCAGAGATTGCAAAAGCTGCAATTGAGATTTCTCCAGTTAATCAAGTTTTAGTAGAAAAATCTCTAACTGGATATAAAGAAATTGAATTTGAAGTAATAAGGGATGCAAACGATACAGCAATAGTTGTGTGCTGTATGGAAAATATTGACCCAGTTGGTATTCATACAGGGGACAGTATTGTAGTTGCTCCGTCTCAAACATTATCGCTAAAAGAATATAACATGTTATACGATGCATCTTTAAAGATAATAAGGGCATTAGATATAGAAGGGGGATGCAATATCCAGTTTGCATTAGATCCATTATCATTTGAATATTATGTAATTGAAGTCAATCCTAGAGTTTCTAGATCTTCGGCACTGGCTAGTAAGGCTACTGGGTATCCCATAGCTAGAGTTGCAGCTAAAATAGCGGTAGGCTTTAACCTAGACGAAATAATGGTGGCTTCTACTCCTGCATCATTTGAACCAACACTTGACTATGTAGTTGTTAAATTCCCAAGATTTCCATTTGATAAATTCCGTGATGCAGACAGAAGATTAAATACCCAGATGAAAGCAACTGGCGAAGTTATGAGTATTGGTCAAAGCATAGAAGAGGGAATACTGAAAGCAGTAAGGTCATTAGAAAATGGACTAGATCATTTAGAACTACCCTTTTTGACAGAACTATCAAATCACGACTTAGTTGAGTTTATACTCAAAAACACTGACGAGAGATTTTTTGCTATCGCAGAAGCGTTCAGAAGAGAAATCCCAATTAACTACATCCATAACATAACCAAAATAGATAAGTTGTTCTTAGATAAGGTGTTAAATATTATTAACTATGAAAAGGTTATTAAGGAAAACATAAACAACCTAGAAGTGCTTAAAAAAGCAAAGAAGATGGGTTTTTCTGATAAATATATTTCAAGGATTTGGGGAATTACTGAAGCTGAAATGTATAAACTTAGAAGAGAAAATGGAATTTTCCCAATATATAGATCTGTAGATTCTTGCGCTGGTGTATATGATGTAAATGTACCATACTACTATTCCACATATGGTACGGTGAATGAAAGCGAATCGTCTAAAAATAACAAGGTAGTTGTATTAGGCTCTGGCCCAATTAGAATAGGACAAGGAATAGAGTTTGATTATTCAACTGTACATGCAGTATGGGCTATTAAAGAAATGGGGTATGAAGCAATACTCATTAACAATAATCCTGAAACTGTTTCTACCGATTATACACTAAGTGATAAGTTGTATTTTGAACCTTTGACATATGAAGATGTCATGAATGTAATTGATTTAGAAAAACCTGTTGGTGTCATAGTTGCATTAGGAGGACAAACGGCTATAAATCTAGCTGCAGATTTGGATGCAGCAGGGGTTAACTTGCTAGGGAGTAGTGCAGAAGCGATTGCAGCAGCAGAAGATAGAGATTTATTTTTAGCAGCTCTAAGAAGATTAGATATACCTGTACCAAAAGGCTTTGCAGTATTTACAATGAAAGATGGACTAGCTGCAGCAAAAGAGATAGGTTATCCCGTACTTATGCGTCCCTCATTTGTTTTAGGTGGACGTATGATGCATATCATATACGAAGAAGAACAGTTAAAGAGTTTCCTAAAAGAAGCTCTTGCTCTAAATCCAAAACATCCAGTACTCATCGATAAATATATACTTGGACAAGAAAGCGAAGTTGATGCGGTGTCAGACGGCACTGATGTATTTATACCAGGCATTATGGAACATATAGAAAGAGCAGGAGTTCATAGTGGCGACTCGGTCAGTGTATATCCCACGTATTCATTATCAAGAGAAGTGCAAGATACCATTATTGACTATACAACCAGAATAGGTATAGCACTTGATATGATTGGACCGTTTAATATTCAGTTTGTAATAGATAAACACAACCGTGTATATGTAATCGAAGTTAATCCAAGGTCTAGTAGAACAGTTCCTTTCTTAGGTAAGTCTACTGGTACACCAATAGCTAACATTGCAACAAAGGTTATGTTAGGTGCAAAACTAAAAGATTTAGGATATGTAGGAATATATCCTAAGAGAAAGCGCTGGTATGTAAAAGCACCAACATTTTCATTTAATAAACTTTTAGGACTAGATGCAGTGTTAACTCCAGAGATGAAATCTACAGGAGAAGCGATAGGTTATGACACTTCATTAAATAGGGCAATGTACAAAGCTTTAAGAGCATCAGGGATGAAACTTAGTAACTATGGAACAGTTTTAGCTACCATTTCAAATAACGATAAAGAAGCTGCGGTACCACTCATTAGACGGTTTTATAACCTAGGTTTTAACATTGAAGCAACAGAAGGCACAGCAAACTTTTTAAAAGAGCATGGAATTAAAACACGAGTTAAAAAGAAGTTATCACAAGGAAGTAGTGAAATACTAGAAAGTATTAGAAAAGGATATGTTTCATATGTTGTAAACACAGTAAACCCAGCGGGACTAGCTGGTATTAGAGATGGTGGGTACATTAGAAGAACTGCAGTTGAAAATAACATCCCAGTATTCACCTCCCTAGATACAGTTGAGGTGCTACTAGATGTTTTAGAAGATACAACAATGGGAGTGTCGACTATAGACGAGTAATAACTATTGAATGATTTAAATGCATATTATAGAAGTCTAAATGACAAAAGACCACAAGTAAGGCATGTGCAATCATTAGAAGAATAGCCACGGTTTAGAGGAAAGATACGGTCAAGTAAACTACTGTTCGTGGATAGGAACCAACAAACAACGAGAGATGAGTCAAACTACAATTTGAGGAAAATAATGAAGAAAGAATTATTAACTGTAATATCAAACGAGAAGTTAAATGGAGACAATTATGTCTTAATGCTGTCTGATGCTTCATATATGAAACCTGGTCAGTTTGTTGAAATATGTCTTCCAGGATTTACACTTAGAAGACCGTTTAGTGTAAGCGATTATGAAAATGGAATTCTTCAAGTTGTATATAAAGTGGTAGGTCGTGGTACTGAATACATGGTGAGCCTTAAAAAGGGAGACAAAGTAGATACATTAACTGGACTGGGAAATGGTTTCACAATTTCACCTAACGCAAAAACACATGTTTTAGTAGGTGGTGGCATTGGTATTGCACCGCTATATTACCTAGCAAAAGAACTCCATAAAAAGGATTTAAAGACAAAAGTAATTTTATGTGCTCGTTCGAAAAACGACCTGTTTTTCATAGAAGAATTTAAAAAATGGGGAGAAGTTATTGTAGCTACAGATGATGGAAGTGTAGGCGTCTACGGTAATGCAATTACTGCTTTAGAAAACCAAATATCAAGTGATGACTATTACTATGCCTGTGGTCCAGAACCTATGTTAAGAGCAATATGTAAAAAATATCCAAATGGTGAACACTCGTTAGAAGCCATAATGGGTTGTGGTTTTGGAGCTTGTATGGGCTGCACAATCAAGACAAAGCAAGGTTTTAAGAGGGTATGCAAAGAAGGACCAGTATTTAAAGCAACTGACATATTTATCGACTAACAAAAAATATACATTTTTAGATGGTGATGTTATGGATACAAAAATAAACAGATTAGAAACCCAAATGTTAGGACATGTAATGGATAACCCAGTTATTCCAGCTAGTGGTACATTTGGATTTGGATATGAATTTAGTGAGTATTATGACATTAATATCTTAGGCTCTATTTCCTTAAAAGGTACTACGGAATACGAGAGATATGGTAATCCTCTTCCTAGAATTGCAGATTGTAAAGCAGGTATGCTAAATGCTATAGGACTTCAAAACCCAGGTGCCGATACAGTAGCAACCGAAGAGCTAGATAAACTTTCAAAAGTATATAGTAAAAAAGTTATCATCAATGCCAGTGGACATAGTGTAGATGAATACAAAAATGTTTGTTCAAGATTTAATGATATAGACAAGGTGTTTGCCATAGAGGTAAATGTATCTTGTCCAAATGTTAAAGGTGGTGGAATGGCTTTTGGAACAGACTCTAAAACTCTTGGCTTCCTCATTAAGGAAATCAAAAAAGTTTGTACAAAACCCTTAATCATAAAGCTCTCTCCAAATGTAACAAACATTAAAGAGATGGCAGTTGTTGCAGAAGAGTCGGGTGCTGATGCAATTAGTGCCATTAATACGCTTGTTGGAATGAGAATTGATTTAAATAAAAGAAAGCCAGTTATAAGCGTAAGGACTGGTGGATATAGTGGCATAGGTGTCTTTCCTGTTGCAGTTAGAATGGTTAATGATATATACAAATCAGTCCATATCCCAATAATTGGAATGGGTGGTATTAGTTCTGCTTACGATGTAATAGAAATGATGATGGCTGGTGCTACTGCAGTAATGGTAGGAACGGCTAATCTGATAGATCCATTTGCTTGCAAAACAATCATAGAAGAACTTCCACAGGCTATGGATAAATATAGAATTGATAAACTATCAGATATAGTTGGCTGTGTGGGTTGAGCCTAACCATACTAATAATGTATAGAGGATTCATTAAAAACCCAATATTCTTAGCGAGTATGGAATCGATAAGATTTCAAATACATCGTTGGTTGTGTTGGTTAATACCAATCCATAATATTTAATTTCTAGAGAATGTGGTATAGGCATATCAAACTAGAAAATAACTACATAATAATCAACCATAGAATAAAATATATAAAATAATGTTGCTAACCGTTTATACTGGTTAAATTCAACAACATTATTATGCGAGGTAACTAGTGGGTAAAGATGTAATTATAGCGTGTGATTTTTCTTCTGCAGAGAAAGTGTATTCCTTTCTAGATAAATTTGGCGAAAAAAGACCATTTTTAAAAATAGGCATGGAGTTATTCTATAAAGAAGGTCAAGCGATGGTTAAAGAGCTCAAAAACCGTGGGCATAAAATATTTCTAGATCTAAAACTACACGATATTCCTAATACCGTTAGAAAAGCTATGTTTAATATTGGTGCAATGGATGTAGATATTACAAATGTTCATGCTGCAGGTGGTATTCGGATGATGCAAGAAGCAAGGCTTGGACTTGCAGAAGGTGCAGAATCACAAGGGTATCAACCACCGAAGTTAATAGCTGTAACGCAGCTAACTTCTACAGACCAAGAGATGTTAGAAACTGAACTACTCATTAAAGAACCAATAGCTGATGTGGTTAAAAAATATGCAGAAAACGCTAAAAAGGCTGGGCTTGATGGTGTTGTGTGTTCTCCTCTTGAAGCACCTATAATGACACTCCTTGATTTAATCAGTGTAACGCCTGGTATCAGACTTTTAGGAGATAGTGTAAACGATCAAAAAAGAGTATCAACACCAGAAGGGGCTAAAAAAATGGGAAGCACATATATAGTAGTGGGAAGGAGTATAACTGCAGCAGAAGATCCTTTAGCAGCATATGAAAGGTGTGTAGCAGAGTTTTGTGATTAAATTAAACAATCAATATAAAAGAAATAAGGCTTAAACAAACAATTATAGAAACTATGGAAGTTATAAAAGATAAAGAAAAATTAGCAAAAATTGTTGTTGACATAGTTTCTAATGAGCTTAACTCTAACGTTAAGTCCGTTAAATATTTAGGCGGTGGATCTTTTGGTAGAGTATTTAAGGTAGTGACTGACGGTTCACCAGATGTTGTGGTAATGAAAGTATGTTTAGTTTCTGGTATGCACAAAAAAGAAGCAGCTCAGTTATATTTACTCTCTAAACATTCCTCTATCAAAATCCCTAAGGTATATTTCACATTTGATAAGACCAATGAACATCCTGTTGATTGTCTATGCATGGAATTTGTGGAAGGGAAGGATGCATTCACAAGTTTTGGACTATTATTTAAGTCTAAAAGGCAAAAGAAACGCTTTGCAAATCAAGTTATTGACGCAATGATAGGGGTTCATAATCATTCAAATGACAAGTTTGGCGATATTGATAATCCAGCATTTGATGCTTGGCAAGACTATTATAAACCATTTGCAACGGATATATTCGACAAGGCATCTGATTTGTATGCAAACAAAAAGCTACCGAAGTATGTGTATGATGCCATGACACAAGCATGGAAAAATTATGATAATATTTTTAACGAAATAGTTAGCACGCCTGCTTTAATTCATGGAGATTTAAATGTAATGAACATAATGGTTAAAAAACCATTTGAAATTGTGGCAATAATTGATCCACTCAATTCAATGTTTGCAGATAGAGAGTACGATTTATTTCAATTAAATAATCTTACTGGGAAGTGTTTTGGTCTATATAATACATACAAAGAAAAATATCCAGTGAGTAAAAATTGTGATATAAAATGTGCGTTTTATGCTTTATGGAACGAGGTATATTGTTACATAAAAACAGGAAGTCTGATTCCATTTATCATGCGACCTATAGTAAAAGAAATAAGAAAACAAATGAAGATATTAAAAGTTAATTAAGATAAAATTAACTAGCAGAGAACAGGAGGAGTCCATATATGACAAAGCTAGCAAAAGATGTAGCAAAAGCATTGCTTAAAGTAAAAGCAGTTTTTTTAAGACCAAGCGATCCATTTACCTGGGCAAGTGGCATAAAGTCACCAATTTATTGTGATAATAGAATAGTACTTGGTTATCCTGAAGAAAGAGAAATAATTGAAAAAGGGATAGTTGAGACCATAAAAAAAGAATTCACAGATTGTGAAGTATTAATGGGTACTGCTACGGCAGGAATTCCACACGCTGCTATAGCTGCAACAATACTAGATATGCCCATGGGGTATGTAAGAGCTGACGCTAAAACACATGGTAGGAATAATAAAATAGAAGGAGCAAATCCTGAAGGGAAAAAGGTAGTAGTTATTGAAGACCTAATATCAACTGCTGGCTCTTCAATTGAGGTAGTTGAAGCATTAAGGGAAGCAGGGGCGGATGTTTTAGGAATAGTTTCAATATTTACCTATAACCTTAAAAAAGGAAAAATTAGACTTGCAGAGGCAAATGTTAAAAACGTGTCGCTATCTAACTTTGAAACATTATCAAAAGTAGCTTTAGAAGAAAACTATGTAAATGAAAAAGAATATAGAATGTTACTAAAGTTTATTGAAAATCCCGACGATCCATCTTGGCAGAATATATAATCTACGCGATTTATCGCTGATACATATTACGCTTGCGTTATACAGAATACCGCATATAGTGGGACTGATTTTATATCGTTTTCAAAACCAAAGTTTTTTGTTGATACTCGTATTGAATATCGGGGATTAAATCTAGTTATATACTCATTTAAGCTTCTAGATCTGGTGTTATCACTAGACTTTACTTCAATAGGGACAATATCGTTATTTATTCTAATTATGAAATCAATTTCTGCTTGATTTCCACTTGTCCAATAAAAGCTAGTAAATTGGTTAGCGACTAGTTGATTATTAACATAATTTTCAGCTAGCCCACCTTTAAAGTCGGCAAATGATGGATTGTCAAACAAGATATCGTCTATAAACACATTTTGACTAGCAGAACATAATCCAACATCGTTCATATAAAACTTGAAATCATTTAGTGATTTATAAGCGTTTAGTGGAAGTTTAATCTGTTCTACTCTATATAATTGATTTGCAATGCCTGTTAAACATAGCCATTCAATAGCATTTGCAAATTCGCTAGCTCTACCACCACTTTTTATGGAAGAATATTTGAACTTTTTATTTTCCCTTGCAAGTTGAGTGCTTATATTTTTATAAACTTGTTTTGTTTTTGGAATCTCCGTTGCTTTGTTATACTTACTCATATCGTTAAAGTAGGCTTCAAGTATTGATTGCTGTTTTATTTTTACGAGCTCATAGTTATTATTTTTCAAATACTCTTCAACAACTTCAGGCATTCCTCCAACATATAAATACGTTTTATATAGTCTCAAAGCTTCTTGGTGAAAAGGTTCTGCTAATGGCTTGTTTAAGTTATAACACTCTTTAATTTCACTGACTAAATAACTAACATCACTTGCCATCAAAAACTCTTCAAAATCCATTGGATACATATTTAAAAACTCAACCTTTCCAACAGGGAAGGAAGATTTATCACGGTTCACAGAAACACCAAGCAAAGAGCCTGTTGCAATTAAATGGTATTCATTTGCTTCTTCACAAAAGTATTTAAGCGAAGTTAAAGCTTCAGGGCAGGCTTGTATTTCATCGAAAATAATTAAGGTATGAGAGGGCAAAATTTCTCTTCTTTTGTAATTAGCTAATCTTTCTAAAATATTTTTAGGATTTAAGTCTACAAAAAAATCTGATAGGCTTGGTTCTTTTTCAAAATTACAATAAACCACATTAGCATAATTATCTGCACCAAACAGATTAACAATATATGTTTTGCCAACTTGTCTAGCACCTTGTAATATCAAAGGCTTTCTATCACTAGAATTTTTCCAATTTAACAAATCTTGATAAATTTTACGTTTCATAACTTTCTCCATTTCTTGTATACATAATATCAGCAAATGTATAAAAAATCAACAAAATTACATTTTTTGGCACATAAGTTTTTGCAAAAATCACACTTTTGGGCACATAACTACTTTTATGCCACATTTTAGAGTGGCGTTAGTTCTAATATTAATTGTAGATTTGAAGTTCATTCTTGGACATTTGAGAGTGACATTGGCTTTTAGATTAATTGCAGAGATTAAGCCATTACATGGACATTTGAGGCGATGTTAGCACTCGTATGAATTGCGGAGATTAAGTCCTTTATGGATGCTTGAAAGTGACGTTAGTTCTCATGTAAATTGCAGAGATTAAGCCATTACATGGACATTTGAGGCGACGTTAGTTCTCATATAAATTGCAGAGATTAAGCCATTTCATAGGTGTTCGAGCGTTATGAAAACAGAAAATGTTAATATGTTGATACAACTTTTTTTATATAGTAAAATATATGTATAGTTATAAGTTTATAACATTAAGAACCAAATAAGTAAATAGATGTGATGTGTTTTTATAGGAGGCAAAGGCTATGAAAAAGAGTATCATTATTAGTTTAGCCCTAGTAGTTATTTTAATTGTAGGGCTACTTGTGGCATGTAATGGCGTTGATATTGATAATAGTAATATCGACGTTAAAGTTAACTTCATTGTAGATGGAGAGGTAGTACATACTCTTGATGTGAAAAGCGGTGAAGAAATAAATTTACCGAAAAATCCAGAAAAAGAAGGGTATGAATTTGCTGGATGGTATGTTGATAAAGATATTTGGAAAAACCCATTTATATCAAAAGACTCATTGAATGAATCTATTACTGGCACCATATCTGTCTATGCAAAATGGAGAAGGACGGACTTAAATGGGTATGGAATAACCTTTGTTTATCCAGATGAAGAAAACAATGTCACATTGTCATCATGTAAAACCGAGGAAATAAATACTTGGAATATACCTCAAGTTCCTCCAAAAGAAGGGTACAAAGATGGTGTTTGGCTCTTTGAAGGTAAGACACTTGAAGAAATTATAGATGAACTAGAAGACTTAGATGAAGGATACACCGATGATATTGTCCTATATCCCTCATATACTCCAATTACCTACACTATAACATATGATCTAAATGGTGGCGACGATGACGATGATGTTGAGTATACCGTGTCATACACTGTGGAGAGCGATTTAGATTTAGTAGTACCCACAAAAGAAGGCTATGAATTCAAAGGGTGGAGAAATTTAAATGATGAGGCAAGATACGACATTCAAGCTGGAACTACTGGTAATCTAGAACTAGTAGCACAATGGAGAAAAATAGGTCCATCAATCTCAACAGAAATTAATAACTTCATCAAAGGAATAGATGGAGCATTTAGAACTTTTGCAACAGCTGAAAATGCGGTATATGTAGGCGCAACTGCATATATAACAGTAGAGACAGGTGAAATAGCGGGGTCAAATCCCATTGAGATAAATTTAGAGTTCGTCATTAAAGCTTGCATTGATAGTGAAAATGCTGATAATAATGCGGTTTTAATAGAAGTTAATGACGCTACAGTTGATGGGTTTGGCACAGTAGCAGCAATATTATTCAAGACAGAGGGAACAAAAGAAGTTATTTACTTTGGACAAAAAGTTATAAACAACGACTTTACTTGGAGAAAATTCTCACAAGTTGAAGATGCCAAATTAATGTCTAAGATGGTAACAGACATGCTATTTGGTGAAGATTTTGCAACAGCTAAACCCATTGGATATAAGATGGCATCAAACCAAGGTTTCTTAGGTGGAATGGCAAAAGAGATGTTGGTTGCGCTTCCTATGATAGATAACTTACTAATATTTGAAACAGCAAAATATACTCCAAATGAAACTGAGGTTGTTTTCCCAGAAACCCAAGGCAAGGAATCTTTTGTATTAACCGTATTGCCAGAAGAAATTGTAGCTTTACTTCAAAGATTGGGTCCAGTTATCGATATTTCTAGCTTATTAGATATGTTGCAGGAAGAAGAGGAGTTCAATTCAATTGATAATATTTTAGAAAAGGTTTTAGGAAAAACTTTCTCAGAGTTAATCTCAGACGCAATTCTTTCAGAAAGTCTTGTGTATCCTAGCATTAACTTTGCTGTTGGGTATAACGGGGATGAAACACTATCAGGGTTTGGAATTCACTACGACCACTCCAATAGTTTAGAAATGCCAATAAAGTTTGATATAGGGATAAAAGATCTCGAAGTGATACAAAATTCAAAAGAAATTGTTCCTACTGAGGAGATAGTGAATCCTGAAGAGGCTTCAATTGAATTTGGGGCACAACTTATACTAAGAGGTGCCGGTGAAAATCCAATTAATGCTGAATTAAAAGCATATATATTCCCGGATATTAGACTTACATTTGAAAATAGTTTTTATGATGGTCGTTATGAATGGAGACATATTAAAGATTCAAATGGCGCACTGATAGTTGTTAGTGAGGAAGAAATTACTGGTGCATCAAATGACATTATAAGAGGTGAAGAAACATACAGAGTCCCTGGCAAAAAAGAAGGTTGGTATTGGGTTGCAGATGAGATTGAAGAACCAACCGCTACTTTCGAATATAGAGTAAAAGATGGATTTATTCAAAAATGGGTAGACACATCCAACATCCCAGTTCCCACTCCAAAAGTTGATATTACTGGATTAAAAGGCTATGCAACGATTAGTAAAGCGGGTGGGGAAGAAATAATATTTGCAGACTTTAATGCCGATAGACCAGATGGTGTAGAAAATACTGAAGATCCTGCAACAAGAGTGCAGTCTGGATTTAAGATTGATTTAGCACCAATTCTTAATATCTTCCGTGAAGGTGCAGCAGAAGAATATATAGCTGATGGTAATTCACTTAAATACTTCATTTCACAAGATATGGTCGAGGCTTGGATGAGTCAGTTTATAGGAACCATAAATAGTTCGGATGAGTTATGGCCGGATACGTCTTATGGTGAAGAGTTTGAATTTTTCGATATGTTTGAATTGCTAGAAGGATTTACCGATATAGATTTTTCTGACGAAATAATTGAGCAAATTGAAGCTCTTGCATCCGAAGGACTAGATGTTTCTACTCCAATTGGATATATTGCAGAATTCACACAAGCAAGAAAAGAACTTAGTATAAGTATTGACATTGAAAAGCTTATGACAACATTACTAAGCGAAACTGGTTTAATTAGCGAAATTGAGTCTGAAGAAACTATTATAACAATCTATTATGATGAACAGGGCAATTTACTACCAGAACCTATTGAAATGCCAATATCTGAGTTTTTAAGTACAGACAAAGTGCTACAAACAATAGTATCACTAATTAACTTTGAAACTGCTAAAGAACTAGCGGATAGTGCCTGGTGGGATTTGCATCCAGATGCATACGAATACGAATTAGAAGAAGCTAGAGATGCATATTTTATAGGTGAAGAAACAGATTGGGAATTATTATTTAATATTCCAATTGAAGAGCTAATCACAATTGACCATATCTTACCTTGTATCACCAATATAACAGGTATAGAGATAGATAGGAGTGATGCATATGCAGGATTAAAACTAGCATTTGCTGCAATTCTTGGTGAAAATGAAGATAAACCTTTAACAAGTAACGGAGGCGCAAGCTTTGAGCTATCACTATCATACAATGATACGGTTGCTATTGGAGTATTTTTGAATGTTTCAATTGCAGGAGAAAATGCAGAAAAGAAATTGGCTTATCTTGAAAGCGATTTTGCAAAACCTTTTGCAGAGGGAGAGTACATTGACATTGCAGAAGCAGAGTCATACTCAAATATTAGTGGAATTTTACTTGCTGAACTTATGATATTTGTTCTAGAACCTGCATCTCCACCAATGGGGCCATAACACAAGGCGTGCTCATTAGATAAACCTTAGTCGCTCCTTAAGATTTCTCTCTAGTGGAGCATAACAGAAGGTAGTACTCATTAGCTGATCTTAAAAATGTTTCTCCAATGGAGCCATAATTGAAGACAGCATTAACTAAAAACTAATGTACAACACAAGGCACGGCATTCCGTGCCTTTGCTGTTTTATTCTCTCATTTTCTACCAATAGACGGTTGGGTGTTATCACAGAGGATAAGTCCTTAGTATCTCGTTTTTTATCAACAATTATTACTTAAACGAGTGTAGGTGAGGCGTGTTTTTTACCTAAGTTCTTTATTAAAAAATCATTTTTTCATATTTAATTAATACGTGTTTTGCAAGTGTATTAAACCGAAGTTGTTTATAAAACTATATTATACAACTATACACGTCCGAAAAAACGGACACCGAAAGGTATATAGTATAATTAGGCAATGTTCGGAAGATTATTAATTTTTAAAAAATGTAATAAAAAACGATATTATAAATAGAAGTATTTTAAATTAATATACGACTAATGTTGATAACCATTTTGTAGGTTAAATCTAAACAACATTATATACGAGGTGAACTGTGAGTAACGAATTTGAAAACAAGATAAATCTTAAAGAACTGTATGACAAAAATGCTAATTTATTTCGAAGAATATGGGGCGATGATATACAACGAAGGGATGTAATAGATTTTACTGACTTGGCTTTTTATGACACTCAAAGTGAAGAATGGACGAGCGTATTGGAGGGAATTGCGGGGCTTTCCGAACTTAATAATGTAGAAGCTATGATTGTTATAAAAGTAAAAGGCGACTGGAGAAAGAGATATATACCAGTAGCAATCCAGTTTAACGGCTCTCTAGAAAATTTTATGCAACTGTTTAAGGAAACAGGAGAGTATGCTTCGTTTATTTTAGGCGGATTTGGATTTACAAAATACCAAAATATTATTTTTTCCGATTATTGTTCTGCGGACCGTATATTTATTGGAGATGTTCAATATTCAGAAGATACTTATGCATATTACAGTGGTGATGGGTCTATATTGATACGTTTACCTTGGTCTTGTGAAGATAAATATGAAATACCAAATGGAGTGACAACTATCGGAAGTTTTGCTTTTTATAATCGACGAGATGTTTATTCAGTTATAATCCCAAGTGGTGTTAAAAAGATATCAAGTAATGCCTTCAGAAAATGTGAGTTCTTACAGTCGGTTGAAATACCTGAAAGTGTATCCAGTATATGTTATGGTGCGTTTTATGAGTGTTATAGACTAAGTTCTATCAAAATTCCAGATGGAGTAAAGGAAATAGCCCCAATAACATTTTTCAAGTGTAAAGACCTTGAGTCGGTTGAAATTCCAGAAAGCGTAACTAGCATAGGATATAGTGCATTTCAACAGTGTGGGAATTTGACAAGTATAATTATTCCTAGCAAGGTCGAGGAGATAGGGCATTCTGCGTTTTGTGGGTGCGCTATAGAGTCAATAGTTATCCCTAATGGCGTAAAAGTAATAAAGGATAGGACCTTTGGGCGTTGCTTTAATTTAAAGTCCATAACAATTCCTGATAGTGTAACAAATATAGAGGGTTCTGTATTTGAGGGTTGTGATAGCTTACAATCAATTGATATATTGCCTAGTACAATTACAGCCATAGAAAGATATATGTTTAATGCTTGTTTTGGATTAACATCAATTATTATCCCTAGCAACATAACGGAAATTAAATATGCTGCTTTCAAGCAATGCGATGAATTAGTTTCTGTTGTTATCCCAAGTAGTGTGACAAATATTGAGGATAATGTATTTTCACTATGTGCCAAACTTGCAAATATCACAGTTGCTGAAGATAACCCTTGTTATAAATCAATAGACGGAAACTTATACGCTAAAGATGGAACTAAATTAATACAATATGCGTTAGGCAAGGAAGAAACTAGTTTTAGTATTCCCGACGGAGTCGTAACGTTAGCAGGTGGTTCTTTTTGGATAAGTAAAAATTTAAATAATGTCCAAATCCCAAATACTGTTGAGAAAATAGGCGATTATGCTTTTGACTGTAATGAGCTTAAAGAAGTTATAATTCCAAAAAGTGTAAATCGTATTGGAACCTCTGCTTTTGGATACAGTTATACATTACAAAAGGCCTATTATGAAGGGACAAAATCCGAATGGAAAAACAAGTTTGGAAATGAAAATCCGTTTTCAGGTTCTCCAACCACACTATACTATTATAGTGAAACCGAACCCAAAATAAATTCTAAAGGAACTGCATATGTAGGAAATCACTGGAGATATGTTGATGGTGTTGCAACCGTCTGGGAAAAGACCAAATAACTATATTGTTGAACTAATTTGATAATATAAACCCAAGATAAACATGATCACTACTGAAGTGAAATTTGGTAGTGGTTTTTCATATCTAAGCAACAGGTGGTCGCATTGGTACTACAGTGTGGATTTTTGATATGATGGATATGATTCCTGACACTTTGATTGCTTACAAAGACAGTGCATTCTACCCTTCAGTCCAGTATTATTTCTTGATATCGAGATTTAAGTTCATAATATTTTCGCAGTATTTTCGGATTCCTAATTTTACAGACTGCTACTCAAAGGAAGATTCCCTGTAATCGATAGTAAAAGGGAGCAGAATTAATGCTAAGGAGGTGCTAATAGCCGATTTACTCTAAAGTAACTAAATTAAATAACATAAAAAAATGGAAAAATAAGGAATAATTAATGAAATTAGCGTATATGTATTATTAAGAAGGTTTTTATGTTACTATTTATTTGTGGATCAATTTCTTTAATTTGCTAGTATAGGTTCTTGTTTTTTACTCGTTATATTTCTAGCATTAGTTTAGATATTTCAACCATTTTGGAGGTTGTAAATATATAAATATATTAGAACAGGGGGGATAGATATGAAATTTAATGAAATGCTCATAGGGAAAAAAGTAGTTAATAAGAAGGGAGAAGAAGGCGAGATCGTTGCAGTAGAAGGTGAAAACATACGGATTCAACACGGTAATCAAAACAAGTGGTATTCTGCACAATCTGCCTTTATTAAAACTGGTTATTGGAAATTCAAAGATCCTGATTTGCAGGCTAAAGTAGATGCAACAATTGAAAAGGAAAAAAAGAAAAAGGCAGAAGAAGAACTACGCAAAAAACAAGAAGATATTAAAGCTGCAGAAAAAAGGGCAGTAGAACTAGAAATATCAAAAAGAAGAGCAGAGGTTAGAGCTTCTGAAGAAAATAATAAAAAGAATGAAAAAAGAGAAATACCAAATAATAACATAGTGGAAATCGAAGGAGTAAATAGGAGAGTATACATAGTCTTTCAAGGTCAAACGAAAGTGACAGATCCGAACATTAGCGCCTCGGAGGATTTTAAGATTTTAATCGCTGATGCTAAATCAACAAAGTTTTATCATACGGTGCTAAAAGAATTACATGCAGGAGGAGATATAATACTTCATGTAAAGAAATCTCATATTGTTGCAATTAGTACGGTTGTGGGGAGTTTCCGCACTGAGTTTAGAAAAGGTAAGGAGTATAATGTAGTTGATCTAAATTGTACTCTTTTAGAAAATTTTGTTGATTTAAGAAAGTTTAGAGCTGAGATTATAAAGGCCTGCAAAGGAGTAAAATATGCATCCTTTGATAAAAATGGTAATGGTAATAGGGGTTATGTATACGCTTTGCCAAAAGCATTAATTAAATTGTTTTTCAATGAAATTACGAGAACAAATCAATTAAAAATCAAAGGAAAAAACTTATTTATTGTTTCTCAAATTGACAAAACCTATTTTGAGTGGATAAATCCAGATTTCCACAAAAATAGCTGTCTAGAAAATGTTGCGTCATATGTAACATCAATTCCTCATATCAATGATATGCGAGAGCTTTTTATAACAATCCCATGTCTAAGAGACGCTTTAATAGAGCGGTGCAAAGTTAAATTTGTTGATAAAACCGAAATAGCTAAATATCAAAAAGATAATTTAGAAAATATATTTCCAAAGGAAGAATTTGATAATAACAATGATATATTTACTAAACTGTTAGATGCTGTTGAATTGTGTAATAATATTGAAAATTTTAACATAAGCTTTAGGTTTATTAATAACTTAAAAGAGCGCCTAATAAATGGGGATATTAGTAATGCTGATATAAAAATGGTGTATACAAACATAAAATATGAATTTATTCCTTCGTTAAATCACATCATACAAAACATTACTGAAGATGTAGAAAAGTTAAAAGAAAGCGAGGATACAAATCATAAACAAAAACTAGCAAAGAAGAAAGATGATATTAATCAACTTAATAATGTTCGTATACTATTAGAGCTTTTGTGCGAAGATTTATCTAAAATCCAAAGACCTGGGGAATTATTAGGATTATATATTCAAGAACAAAAAACTATATTATTGTGTTTACAAAATATATTTGAGAGTGCCGATAGTTCTATATCAAATGCAAAACGGTTGGCAGAATCGGTCCTTGTACACGAATTTACTCATCATATTCACTTGGGTTTATTGTCATATAACTTAAAAAACTGTGATGAAATACAAAAAGATGCGGTATTAGAAACTGTTGCAGAAACGGTGCAATATTTATTTGCGATAAAAATTGATGAGCAATTTCTTATAGATTGGATGAATAGGCATTCTAAAAGCGGTGTTTTCCCAGGATGGGGGTATGCAGGTGAAAACATTTTAAGGGAATTAGTTGAAAGTATTTTTGAGCAAAACAAGGATTATTTAAAATTAGTTTCTGACATAAAGAGTGATTCTGTTGCATTCACTTCCTTTCTATATGAGCTCAGAGTCGCTACTGAAAAGAATCTATTATGCATAATTCTTGATATGACATTAACTGATTTAAAGAAAGCATATTATCTACTTGAGTTACCAGTTGTTTTGAAAGATTTATATTTAAATTACCATTGTGGTCCTATGGGTCATCTACCAGAGAAATATATTCCTAACTCGATTAATGTGGAATTTATTTGCGATGATCAAAGCGTGACTTATTACGATAATATACAAATTTGGTTTTTTTCTAAACAATTTCTTTCATTTCCTCAAAGTGATTTAAAGAAAAAAACAACTGTTCAAAAAGAAAAAATTGTAAACAACCTTAAACAAAAAATAATAAAAATATTCTCGGATCAAATAAACGGTAAAATCGTGGGAAGTTTAGGCGACATTTCGGATTTAATCAGAGACTCCTCTTTACCTTTTTATGCGGAATATGCATCATCGTACGAATGTAATTCTGATATTGATAATATTCTTTTGTATAATTTTCAACAAAACGCTTTATTATCAAGATTAATGCGTTGTGATACGACTTTGCGCATAGTTAAGATGCCAGATATAAACTCACTGCAATATCATCATTATTATCATTATATTATTACTGGTAAAGGAAAAAACAAAGTGGATAAGCATGAGAGGGGCAATTTGCTATGTGAGTTCACGTCTGTAGAGCTCGCCGATTGGAATAATAATGTGGGTTTAATGGAAGAAGAATTATTGGAGATAGTTTTTATTTCAATTAAAAGGGCTAATAACATTTCCATTCTTAGAAATGCAAATGAGAAAACATCATTGTGGCTAGAGCTTACTGTAGCGCAACCTAAAGGGGGAAACAATATAAAGAGACTATCGCCAAACATATTTAAAAAATTGATTGACGGGACCATTTGTGCCTTACATAAACCAAAAGATGTTATTGTTGAGGCTGTAAACAGAATTTTTAATAAGCGTAATGTAATAGTAAATAATTCGGAAATAATGAGTTGTTTTTCTTCTGATAAACATAAGAACACAAAAGAAACTTTCCCACTATCCGAAAGGGTGATAGTGAAGCCATATAGGGATTATATTAAGTGGAATCCAGCAGATGAGATGATAAAATATGTACAAATTCGAGTGAAAGAACAAGATGATAGCACACTGACAATTAGTGGCAAATTATTTGAAATGTGATAATGGAAACAGAAAGTGCTTAATTCACACTTGTATGAGTTAAGTACAAGGAACTAAAAGAAGCTAGAGTTGGGGTAATCTTTGAAGTAAACAATATCACCAACTTCGATTCAAGTGGCGAACTTAACCTTGCCATCAACGCATCTATAGCCAAGAAGAAAGTAGACAAGTCTCAAACAATGTAAAGTGAGGAAAAGGGGCTACAAGGCTTTGGATCATATTTTAGAAATTGACGATAAGAGGGACTACCGATATTGTTTACACCTAATTGTTGTTAAAAAATGGAGGATGGAGTGTTTGAGCTGATTGACGGACAACAAAGGCTAACAACAATTTATAGTTCAAGAAAGATTATTTAGGAGAAAGTTGTTTTATGAATGTTGCAGGATTAAAAAGCATAAATGAAGTATTATCATGTTTAAAAAATGATATAAAATACATAATTGAATATTACAAATCAAATTTTAGTTATAAAGTTGATTTAGATATTGCTCAATATAAAAGGAACGGAATAGTACAAGACGATTGGTTTTTGCATTGTACAAAAATATCTACGATTTCAGACGAGCTAGAAAATCACTCAACATTACATAAACAACTAGTAAATTATGTCATTGATTACAGTAAACAAAGAAATTATATCACACAATTAATTAGTCAAAACAAAATCTATCTATCTGTAGAATTAGATAACATCCTCGAGGAATTAGAAGATGCATTATCGTTCAAATACACGAGTGACTGTTTCGGAACTTCAGATGATTATATACCAGAGTGTATTTTTCATTGCGTAGAAGAAAGTGAAAATATATTTAAACTATTAGATAGTGCTTTTTTAATTTCGAAAAAAGATTATTCATCAATTACCAACCAGTCAGAAAAGTCGATAATGAAAGATTTAATTTGGTGTTGCAGTATAGTGCAAGATGATATAACTTATTCCTTAAAAAAATTAAAGCAAAACGATCAAAACCGTGATATTGAAAACGCACGGAATAGAGCAATTAGGAATCTATTATCAGCTAAAGATTATGTTGTACTTGATCAATCGCAATGCGGTCGGTCACCAAGTGGTAAAAATTCGGGAGAAGTTGATTTAAAAATTGAATATGATAGTATGCCTGTTACATATTTAGAAGGCTTAAATCAAAAAAACAGTTTGAATAAAAATTACGTAAAAGAACATATAAATAAAATATACGGATATGATGCTGCAGGAACAGCATTCAATTTTATTATGGTATATTTTGATGGCAATAATTTTGAAAATTTTTATTCTAACTATTTATCCTTAATTAAAAAGCCCTCTACTTATGAGAAATATAAACTAGTTGATGTAATTGAAGACACTTCAAGATATTCAGAAATAAAAATATATTGTTCTAATTTGAAAAGAGATGGTGTTGATACTAAAATATATCATTTATTAATTAAATTTACTTGTAATTAGATGAGATTTGGTATTAAGCAGATTATATAGGGGTTTCACTTTGTATCAAACAGTTTCAACTAATACGGTGTCATAGTAATATGGATTTCAAGTGATATAATTTATATGATTATACTTAATTTAAACTTGAAAATCACAGTTTTTGAGGAATAGGTAAGAGGCGAGAAGCGGTAGTTTGTGCTACAAAGAGTATTTTTACTAAAAGTTCAGGTAAATAGTGCAAAGATTAATTTTTGACATAGGATATTAAAACGCAAGGAGAAATTGCTTTTTTATTAAAAAATAACTCATAAATAAGATGTTTGATGATTAATACGCAAGGAAATCTTGCGTATTAATTTAATATAGTATCCTGTGCTCGCAAAGGGAAGGGGGTGACGGAGATGGAATGATGGTCATCAAGAACGTTTTTCTAGGTGGATATAAGAATGTTCATAAATTCAATATAAATTATTTAGCAAAAAATAAATGCGCTTTTATCTACAAATAATTAATGCGAATCAAAGGCTTTTAACAATCAAGTCTATTGAACGGTTTAACACAACACAAATCTATAACTATAAAAACATAGAAAAATATATAGGTATGTAGGTAATGTTATTTTGCGTTTTAATTACCCTATCATTTGATAGTACATATGCTTTTTTGACGTTGTAATCTTGACTAGCAAGTAGGTTATTTAGGGCACTGTGACGGGTGTAATCTTTACCTGATTTAACTTCTATAGGTACAACCGATAGAGTGTCATAATCATCTATTAAAAAATCCACCTCACCTTTTTTCTTATTATCATAGTAATAAAGATTATATCCATTTGAGATTAATTCACTAGCAGCTACATTTTCGTATACAGATCCAAGATTAATGCTTTTAACATCATCTAAAACAGCATTTATATTATTACCATACAAAATATTGGTTAAAAGTCCTACATCGTTTAGATATAATTTTAATAAATTCTTTCCAGAGGATTGAACCAGTGGAAAGGAAGGGGCAGAAACAGCTTTAACGCCTAATGCAATTCCTGCACTTATTAAATAGTCAAATTCATCTTGATAATGCGAAAATGTTTTTCCACGGATATTTTCAATGTTTTGGGCTACTACACGCTTTTTCTTGTTTTCAAGATTGGAAGGAATTAAACCATAAATTCTACGAATTTTTAAATTTTTATCAAAATCGTATTTTGCTGCATCTGAAGCATAATAATTATGTATCTCGGTTTGTAGAGTACGAACTTTTTGGATATTCTTATCTTCAATGTAAGTATTAACACACTCAGGTAATCCTCCAATTAATAAATACTTTTTGAATAAATCTAGTAAATGATTATGAGTAGAAAGTTCAAGCGTTTCTTGATTAAGAAACTTTTGTCTTAATGAAGTAATAGAGTAGTTATTAAAACCATTAGCATATAAAAACTCTTCAAAATCTAAAGGAAACATCCGTATTTTCGATATGCTCCCCATAGGAATAGAAGTGGTTTCTAATAAGGTAACTCCAAGAAGTGAACCGCTGGCAATATATGTAAATTTACCATCTTGTTGTAAAAACTTTAAAAGCGTTAATAAGTGGGGATATGCCTGAATTTCATCAATAAAAATTAATGTATCATCAACCGATCCCATTTTATCCCCAGCTAACATACTAACTTGCAAATAAAAATCATCTGTATTAGTAATATTTTCAAAAAGCTTACGATCAATTGAATCTTCTAGCATATTTAATTCTATGAAGTTCTTAAAAAGTTTGTTGCCGACATGTCTAACAATATAGGTTTTCCCTACCTGCCTGGCACCATCGATTAATAAAATTTTAGAAGACTTGCTTTTGAAGTGTTCAATAATAGTTTCAGTTATTTTACGATATAACATAATGATTAGCTCCTATTTAACTAGTTAATGCGAAAAATTTTGTCCAATTGCATTATATGGCTATGTTAATTGTATAATAAATAAGGGCTATATACAAGCAGTTATTGACATTTCCATATGTTTTTAAGGTGTTTCTATTGACATTTCCATATAAATTATCGCCATTTCCGTTGACATTTCCATATATTTTAAAGGTATTTTCGTTGACAATTCCATATATTCGTGTGCTTGTCTGTACTTGTCAACAAAAGTGAACACTTTCTGGGATTTTGATGAACGCTTTTCATACTTAATCAGAGGAAATGGATACATAGAGTGTTTTTACATCTTGGTAGGTTAAGCTCAAAATGTTGGAATGGAAGGGTCAAATTGTGTTGTGGATGTTGAATAAGGGGGAAAAGGTAAGATAAAAAATATAAATGGAAGAAATATATGGTAAGATATAGGTAAGAAAATTGTAGGAGATAAATATATGGATGACGTTATTACAAAATTACAACAGATGGTAGATGAATCAAATAGGATTGTCTTTTTTGGTGGAGCTGGTGTGTCTACGGAAAGTGGGATTCCTGATTTTCGAAGTGCTGATGGGCTGTATAGTCAGAAGTTTAAATATCCTCCAGAATATATGCTTAGTCACACCTGCTTTAAAAGAAATACAAAAGAGTTTTTTGATTTCTATAGGGAAAAGATTTTATTTACCGGAATACTTCCAAACAAAGCACATTTAAAACTCGCTGAGATGGAAAAGAGGGGAAAATTATCTGCTATAGTCACTCAAAATATTGATGGGTTACATCAAGCTGCAGGCTCAAAAACTGTGTATGAATTGCATGGTTCTATTGCCAGAAACTATTGTGTAGATTGTTCGGCACCTTATGATATGGGATACATACAAAACTCTATTGGTATCCCATACTGCGAAAGATGTGGGGGTATCGTAAAGCCAGATGTTGTGCTATATGAAGAAGGATTAGATTCAAATACAATTGATAATGCAGTTAGAGCGATAGTAAAATCGGATATGTTAATAATAGCTGGAACTTCACTCACAGTATATCCAGCTGCAGGACTAGTAAACTATTTCAAGGGTAAATATTTAGTTTTAATAAACCGCGATCCTACGCCGAAAGATAATGCGGCAGATCTTGTAATACGAGAAAAAGTAGGAGAAGTGCTAGATAAAATAAAAGTTTAGTTACAAAATTAGAAAAGTTTAGGATATATAGTAAATGCCTGCTGAAAAAATCGGCAGGCATTATTGGTTAAAATCAGTATTTGGTTTTAGAGTGGGTTAGAGTTCTTTTAAAAACTCTTCTATTTTATCCATAGCAAGCTTTAGTTTTGCAAGTGAGTATGCATAGCTAATGCGTACAAAGTCTTCACCAGAGCTGCCAAACGCTCTGCCAGGAACTACGGCAACACTTTTTTTCCTAAGTAGTGTTTCAGCAAACTCTTGTCCATTCATTCCAGTTCTTTCTTTTACACAAGGGAATACATAGAATGCACCTTTTGGTTCAAAGCATGTAAGTCCCATTTTATTTAATCTATCTACTAAGAAAACTCTTCTTTCATTGTATTCATCACGCATCTTTTTAACTTCTTCAAACCCGTTATCAAAACTGGTTTCTAAAGCAGATAGCGCTGCATATTGGCTAGCTGTCGGTGCACACATAATTGCATATTGGTGAATTTTCCGTATGTTAAGAGCTATTTCTTTTGGTGCAGCAAGATAACCGATTCGCCATCCTGTCATAGCAAAAGCCTTTGAAAAACCATTCATTAAAATAGTCCTTTCAAACATTCCAGGGACTGAAGTAATGGAATAGTGAACGCCATCATATGTAAGTTCGCTATATATCTCATCTGATAAAACAATTAAGTCATGTTTAATGATGACTGGTGCTATTGCTTCTAGATATTCTTTTTCCATAATGGCTCCAGTAGGATTGTTTGGATATGGTAAAATTATTGCCTTTGTTTTTGGTGTAACAACTGCTTCTATTTCTTCTGGTAGCACTTTAAAGTTGTTTTCTACTTTGCAATTGATGGGTACAGGAACACCATGACAAAGAGATACGCATGGGGCATATGATACATACGAGGGGCTAGGGATAATAACTTCATCGCCAGGGTTTAATAAAACTCTAAGTCCAAGGTCAATGGCTTCACTCGCACCAACTGTCACTAATATTTCATTTACTGCATCATATGTATTGCCTGTGGTATCTTTTAAATATTTTGCAATAGCATGTCTTAGTTCAAGTAAACCATTATTTGATGTATATTGCGTTTTGCCAGCTAAAATACTGTCAATACCCGCCTGACTAAACTTTTTAGGGGTAATAAAGTCTGGCTCGCCAACTCCTAAAGAGATACAATCCTTCATCTCTGCAGCAATATCAAAAAACTTTCTAATGCCTGAAGGTGGAATAGCTTTAGCTTTTTCGCTCATGTATTTATCATAATTCATAAAAACCTCGTATATAATGTTGTTTGAATTTAACCAATAAAAATGGTTAGCAACATTAGTTGTATATTTATTAATCTTCCATGCGCATACTGAAACGCACTTATTTTATTATATTATTAATGGTGCTTTTTATTCAAGGCAAAAACTAAAAATCTCATTTATTTACACACTCGAGGGTCTATTTACCACTCAATTTACTATGGCGATTAACAATTCATTAACGCTTGAGCGTCTATTTGCTACTTTACTTACTATGAAAGCTTACAATTATTAACAATCTATGAATGGTTGTGTTAGGTATATGTTAAGTAAAGTCATGGTGGTTTGTGATATCGTCACAGAGTGAATTTAGTAATACAATTGCCTAAAAATAAGCAATTTGTTAAAATAAATACATAACTAAAATTAGTTAAAAATTAAGGAGGAAAAGATTATGAATAAGACCAAATTTTATAAATGCGATATATGTGGTAATTTTGTAGGAGTTCTACATTCAAGTGGAGTACCTATGTTTTGTTGTGGTCAACCTATGACACAAGTCGAAGCTAAAGATCAAGATTCTGGATATGAAAAACACATCCCAGAAGTAACACAAGAAGGCGATGTAATGAAAGTTCAAGTAGGATCGGTATTGCACCCAATGGAAGAAAAACATCACATTGCATGGATTTATGTAGAAACCAAAAACGGTGGACAAAGAAAGGCATGTGTTGGTACTCCAACAGCTGAGTTTACATTTGTAAACGATGAGCCACTTGCAGTATATGAGTATTGCAATTTACATGGCCTATGGGTTAAAAAGCTTAACTAATAGTAAATTAGGTTAGTTATAACTGTAGGCATATAGTCTAACTAGGTTAAAAAAGTAAATACGCGGTACTAGATTACCGCGTAATTCATATAAAGATATATAATGAGGGGATTAAAATGGCAAATATTAGAAAAATTGGTGAAAGCATTTATTATTTAGGAGTAAGCGATTACAAATATACAAAATTTGAAAATCATATTCCAATTCCAACGGGTATGGCATACAACACATACTTGATTGCAGATGAAAAAACTGCACTATTAGATACAATAGAATCATCTTTATGTGGTCAGTTTATAGATAATCTTGCAAGTGCACTGAAAGATAGTGGAAAGACCTTAGACTATGTAGTTGTAACGCATATGGAGCCAGATCATAGTGCATCGCTATTTAGGGTTTTAGAGCTGTATCCAGAGGCTACTATAGTTTATTCTAAAAAAGCGCAAAACATGTTTTATCAATTCTTTGGCGATGTGAGCGTTAAAGAATTAATAGTAGACGAAGGATTTGTTTTAGAGCTTGGAAGGCATTCACTAGAGTTTTTCAGTGCCCCAATGGTTCATTGGCCAGAAGTTATGATGTGTTATGAAAAACATACAAAAACATTATTTTCTGCAGATGCATTTGGTTCGTTTGGCGCGCTAGGTGGTAATCTATTTGATAGTGAAGTGGAATTTACCGATTCAGTAATTGAAGACTATAGAAGATACTATACTAATATAGTTGGAAAATATGGGATGCAAACTAATAAGGCTTTAGAAAAAGCACTTAAATATGATATAAAGACGATTTGTCCTTTACACGGATATATCCTCCAAAAAGAAATAGGAAGATTTGTTGAGTTATACAAAAAGTGGGCAAGCTATGAAGCTGAAGTAGATGGTGTTTTAGTCATATATGCATCCATGTATGATAATACTAAAAATGCTGCAATGGAGCTAGCTACAATGCTAAAAGATAAGGGAGTTAAAAGGGTGGAAGTTAAAGATGTTTCCGCTCAAGATGCCACTTATCTAGTATCAGATACTTTTAAATACACTGACATTGTACTTGCATCAGTAACTCATAATAATAACATCTATATCTTAATGGAAAGTTATATTTCAGCAATAGTCGCTCTATCTATTCAAAACAAAAGGTTTTATTTTATAGAGAATGGAACCTGGGCGCCAGCAAGCGCAAAGCTTATGAGAGAAAAACTATCCCCTCTTAAAAAGTGTGAGTTATCTGAAACCGTAGTCTCCATTAAATCGGCATTAAATGATGAAAGTAGATCAAAACTAGTAGAACTAGCCGATGAAATTGCATCAAATGTTAATAAATAAATTGCTTCATAGGTAAATCCATCTTACAAAGCATGAGTTATCTGAAACCGTAGTCTCTATTAAACCAGCACTAAATGATGAAAGTAGATCAAAACTAGCAGAACTAGCCGATGAAATTGCAGCAAATGTTAATAAATAAATTGTTTCATAGGTAAATCCATCTTACAAAGCACGAGATGTCTGAAACGATAGCGTTCATTAAGCCAGCACTCAATAACGAGAGTAGATTAAAACTAGTAGAACTAGCTGATGAAATTACAGCAAGTGATAATAAATAAATGCCTTGAAAGTAATATTTGTCAGTTGTCATAGTAAGCATAGAGGTATATAGGCCATCGCGCATTATAAAATGGGTAAAAATTTTGTCTTAAAATAATTAATTGCTGAAAAGATGATTTACTGTGATATAATTATAGATAGGATGTTTTGGAGGCAAAAACATGGCTAGAATTAAAGAATCTGGTGAAAATTATTTAGAAACCATTTTAATTTTGAAGAAAAAATTACCAAGCGGAGTAGTTCGCTCTGTGGATATTGTTGAAGAATTGGGATATTCTAAGTCGAGTGTTTCTAGAGCAGTCAATCTATTAAAAAATAATGGATACATTAATATAGCAAAGACTGGTGAAATTACTTTTACTGAAAAAGGAAGGGCACATGTCACAGATTTATACGAAAGGCACCAAGTCCTTACCGAGTTTTTAATCAGCCTAGGCGTTGATGCTGACATAGCAGAAGAAGATGCTTGTAGAGTGGAACACATTATTAGCGAAGAATCGTTTAATGCAATTAAACGGGAAATAAACAAGTAGTAGTAAATAATTATAAAAATTGGTTCTTATATTTGTTTATTGGTATCATTCTTATGTTAACTACAAAGCTTAAACTCTTCTGGTTTTTTGATTAAATGTACAGGAATGCATAAAAAAGATAATATATGATGTCAAAACTAACATAAGGTCTTTATAGTTATTTATTGACTTTATTAACTCTGGGTTTGCTTGTCATAATAAAAAAAATATGGCATAATGATATTCGAAATTACGATACTTGTTAAGGGATCGTATTTTTTTAGAAATACAAGTTCGCAACTGCGAACAAAAAGGATAGAATAAAAGTAATATTTTTTTAATATCTAGTTCGCGAATGCGAACTTGCAGTTAGGACACAATGGATGGAGAAATAAATGCTAGATAAGGGGCTTTTTGAACTTTTAGGTAAAGAGAAAAAATATGTTGGATATATCACAATAATTGATTTGATTGGCATGCTTGCAAATGTTGCAGTAACTGCTTGTATATGCTTGAGTATAGGGCTTGCAATAAAGAGAAGCGATGAGGTGTTAAGGTATGTAACATATATTGGCATCGCACTTATAAGTGGAATTATTAAGGCAATTACTATTTGGGCAAGTGGGAAGTTGAAAAACACATTAGGTAGTAATGTTAAAAGAAGAGTGCGTTCTGATGCATACAATAAGCTTTTAGATTTAGGTTTGAGTAAGGGAGGGCAACAAACTGCTGCTTTGACCCAGATGATGGTGGAGGGTGTCGAGCAATTAGACTCATATTACTCATATTATTTACCTAGTTTTTTTAATGCTATGATAGCACCTATTATTCTATTTGTTATTTGTGTTAGTTTTAGGTGGCAGGTAGGTTTGGTGTTAATCTTAGCTCTCCCGATTATCCCTATATCTATTATCTTAGTTTCAAAGTGGGCGAGAAGGGTTTTTTCTAAATACTGGGATAAGTATACTTCAATGGGTAATTCCTTTTTTGACAATTTACAAGGGATGAAAGAGTTAAAGATTTTTGCAGCAGATTTAGCTAAGCAACAAGAGAGTGCAGTCAAAAGTGAAGAGTTTAGAGTTATAACAATGAAAGTGTTGGTCATGCAACTAGCTTCACTAACAATTATTGATACTGTGGCTTTTGGAGCAGCTGCAATTTCAATTGTCTTTAGTATACTCGGAGCGCTTGATACAGTTAACCCGCTATCACCAGCAGTTGCTTTGTTTTTAATTTTAATTTCCGCTGAGTTTTTTATACCAATGCGCACTCTAGCGAGTGCATTTCATGTAGCTATGAATGGTTCAGCTGCAGGAAAAAAACTTAAGGTATTTTTAGATATGCAGGTTCCCAAATGGGGAAATACAAGTACCCATAACCCTGAAAGTATTGAAGTTCAGGATGTGAGCTTTTCATATGATGATGAGAGGTTTGTGCTAAAAAATGTAGATATGAAATTTAAGCCTGGATTTAATGCGATAGTGGGAGAATCGGGGAGTGGTAAAAGCACAATAGTGTCATTATTACTAGGAGCACATGTTCCTCAATTTGGAAAAGTTACTCTCGATAGTGTGTTAGTTAGGGATTACGATAGGAGTTTATATTATAAAAAAATTACTTGCTTAGGTTATGACACATATATTTTCAATGAGAGTATAAGAGAAAATTTTCGATTAGCTAAGGAAGATATAACTGATGAAGAAATTTACAGTGTACTTGAAAAAGTAAACTTAAAAGATTTTATAAAAAACATAGGTGGTCTAGACTATGTGATTTTAGAAGATAGTGAAAATATATCTGGTGGAGAAAGACAGCGTTTAGCACTTGCTATTAATCTTGTTGTGGATAAAGACATTTATATTTTTGATGAAGCCACAAGTAATATTGATGTTGAAAGCGAAGCTATTATTATGAATCTGATAAAGAAGCTTGCAAAAACAAAAATAGTAATTGTAATTTCTCATAGATTAGCAAATGTTAGGGAGGCAAACATTATTTATATGCTAGAAGATGGTCTTTTGATAGAACAGGGCACTCATCAAGAACTTATGGATCAAAAAGGCAAATATCAAATACTCCATGATGAACAATATGATTTAGAACATGGCTATATGGAGGTATCTATTAATGCGTAATGTAAAAGGCGTAAGAAGAAGTAGTTTTAAAATTATAACAAAACTATTATCTTTGATAGGTAGTTTGGCATATGTCATTGTCATTGCGGTAATAAATGGTAGCGTAGGGCATATAATAGGCACATTTATTCCAATACTTGGTGCTATTGCTATAGCAAAAACACTAGGTGCTTTTACGAGTATATCATATGAAGTTTTAATAGGTTTATTAGTAGGATTTGGGTTATTGCGCGGTTTGCTTCGTTATTTTGAACAGTATGCAAACCATTACATAGCATTTAAGCTCCTTGCAAAAATTAGAGATATTATATTTGCCAAATTACGAGTGTTAAGTCCAGCAAAACTTGAGACCAAACAAAAGGGTACAATAATATCAATGATAACTGCAGACACAGAAACCATAGAAGTTTTTTATGCTCACACAATATCCCCCGTTTGCATTGCATTTTTAGTGTCACTTACAATATTTTTATTCATTGGTTTTGTTTCCAGTTGGTATATGGCACTTTTTGCAGTGTTTGCTTATGTGGTTGTAGGGGTAATCATTCCAATAATTAGCCGAAGAGTTACTAAAAAGGAAGGGGGTGAGTATCGTCAAAAATTTACGGAATTCAATGGCTATTTTGTAGATTCAATAAAGGGAAGTAAAGATATTATTTTACACGGAAAAGAAGCGCAAAAACAAAAAACTGTTGAAAATCATACAGATAAATTACTCAGTGCTACTAAAAGTTTAAAGGATAAATCTTTATCTATGAATGTTGTTACTAACACGACAGTAATAGTACTAAACATCATCATGCTTGTAATAGGCATTTTGCTTGTTCATTATTCAGATTTAGGTGTTGGCAATATGTTTGTTGCGGTGGTTGCGCTAATGTCATCATATGGACCAGTACTATCATTAGCTGCACTTCCAACAGATTTAAGTCAGACACTTGCGAGTGGGGATAGGTTAATTTCGTTGTTGGAAGAAGAGCCTGTTGTTGAAGATATCAAAAATGGTAAAGATTTTGAGTTTGAAAATCTAAAAACTAAAAAGTTATGTTTTGCTTATGATGAAGCAAATCCTGTGCTTAAAGATTTGGAAATAGAAGTTACAAAGGGTGAGATTGTAGGAATTGTGGGGAGCTCTGGTTGTGGTAAATCTACAGTATTTAAATTGCTTCTAAGATTTTATGATAAAGACTCGGGAGAAATATTATTTAACGATGTGGATATTAATAATATAAATACTGACAGTCTCAAGAAAAATGTAACTATGGTAAGCCAGAAAACCTATTTGTTTGATGATACCATAAAGGGTAATTTGCTAATAGCTAAGCAAAATGCGACTGATGAAGAAATAGTAGAAGCTTGTAAAAAGGCAGGGATACATAATCTAATATCTCAGTTGAAACAGGGTTATGACACCAAGGTCGGTGGTGCTAATGCCTCATTATCTGCGGGAGAAACGCAACGTATAGGCATTGCGAGAGCATTTTTATCAGACGCTAAACTAATACTCTTAGATGAACCGACAAGTAATGTAGATGCAATAAATGAAGGAATTATACTAAAATCACTACTTCTTAATAAGGAAGACAAAGCTATAATTATAGTTTCGCACAGAGAATCGACAATATCTATTGCAGATAGGGTATATAGATTTGATTCATGTTAAAAACCCCAAGCTAAATCATCTGCAAGTGATTCTGGAGATAAGGTATATAGATTTGATTCCTGTTAAAACCGCCAGTCGAACCATCTGAACGTAATGCTGGCAGGTATGATGTATAGATTTGATTCATGTTAAAGTCTCAAGCTAAATCATCTGCAAGTAAATCTGGCGTATAAGGTATAGATTCGATTCAAGTAAAACGTGTAAGTAATGTGCGCTTTATTGTATGCGAGTAATTATATAACTAATGAATAAAATAGAACAAAAAAGACAACAAGAAAAAAGAATAATAAAGGAAATGATTTCTTTGTATTGCAGAAAGAAACATGGTAGTTCAAAAGGCTTTCTTTGTGCACAATGTTCAGACCTTTATAAATATTCTGAAAAGAGAATAGATTGTTGTCCATTTATGGAAACTAAAACATTTTGTTCAAATTGTAAGGTGCATTGTTATAAGCCAGATATGAGAGAGAAAATAAGAGAGGTTATGATTTACTCAGGACCAAGGATATTTTTTATTCATCCAATACTGACATTAAAACATGTAATTTCGAATGCTAATAATAAAAGGAAAAGTCGGCATAAATAAACTAAAGAATAAGGAGAAAACGGTGATTAAAGGTAAGTTGAAAAATAATAACGTTTGTGAAAACAAGACTAATACTAGTTTAATAAATGAAATAGACGATACTTGCGAAGAAGATAAAATAGTAAAAGACAAACAAAAGATATTTCAAAAGTTTACAGTAAGGGACATAGTGTTTTTAGCAATAGTAGCAGCTGTGATGATTTTAACATGTGCTGTCATGCCACTTGTCGCAGAGTTGACTAAAGTCATATTTGGGATAGCTCAATTAGTTACTGCTCTTCAAATGTCATTATTTATATCAGTAGGACTTATGAAGGTGAGAAAGTTTTTTTCTGTTACATTGATGCTTATATTTATGGGAGCAATAATGGTTGCAATGTCTCCTGTTATGGGACTTAGTAATATTTTTGTTGCACTGGTGGTTGAGCTCATTATATTAGCTATATTCAGAGGTTATAAAAAAGATATAGCATGTTTTTTAGCAGCTGCACTTGTGCCTCCACTTGGACTCATTGTGCCAGTGGTATGGAATAGCATAACAACCCCAGAAGTGTTTCAAAAAACTGTCTCAAACGGCTGGGTTGTAGCAGGGATGATACTTGCTATAGTAGCAGTTTCGCTACTTGGTGCGTTTTTAGGAGTGAAAATTTCTAAAGAACTTGAAAAGGCTGGAGTGCTCAAAAAGTTTGATAAAAAAACTGATAATAATTAAACAAATACGATATTTGTTAATTTCAATAACAAAGGAAATGTAAATGACTGCGTGTAATGTAAAAAATCCAATATATCCTCTGGCAGGTGTGGCCATTTCAGTGAGCACACTGTTTTTTGGCTTGCTTACCGCTAAATTGGATGGCATTTATTTGTTTTATATAGCCTTATTCATATTGTACTTTGTGTTTGGATATTGGCGTGCTTGCTTAGCGATAATACCTATGTTAATTGTGATGGTGGGATTGTTTGCAGGCCTCACTTATCTAACAGGGCATAATATCGAAAATACGTTATATGCTGTTAATAGATCTTTAGCCGTAACATTTGCAGTGGTTCCGGGCTTAGCTGTTCCTAGCACTCAGTTTATTAGAAATCTGCAACAAATTAAAACACCAAAAGTTATTACGCTTGGAATGATGATTGCAGTTAGTTTTTTCCCTTTATTTATAAAAGAAATGCGCCAGATACGAGAGGCTATGAAGACACGGGGGGTTACATCTGCATTAAATCCAAAAGTATTTTATCGTGCGTTTTTAATCCCACTTATAGTGCGAATAGTTAATATATCGGAGATATTATCAATCAGTGTAGAAACAAGAGGGTTTACAACTGATAAGTCCGCAGTAACTGTATATAATCCTATAAAATTCAAGTTTAGAGATGGATTGTTTATTACACTATTCATTATAATCGCGGTTTTATCGGCTCTTATGTTTACTGTGATATTTAATGGAGTTTTATGATAGATTATTGCATAGCAAACAAAATATATTCATTATATATACTGTAATGATGAATGGAGTTTGAAAAGATTATAAATAGTAATGATGAATAGTGATATTTAGGATATATATGAAACGAGCAATAGAAATTAAAAATGTATCATTTAAATACGCAAATACTAATAAGGCAGTATTTAAAAATGCAAACTTTCACCTTGAATATGGAGAGATTGCTTTACTTTCAGGCATGTCGGGAGATGGAAAATCAACATTATTTTACTTAATTAACGGAATGATTCCTAATGTGCTGGCTGGTGATATGAGAGGAGATGTTTATGTAAATGGTGCAAACATCAAGGGGAAAACAATCGGTGAGATTTCTAGACTTGTAGGTAGTGTGTTACAAAACGCAGAGGAACAAATTATCAAATACTTTGTAAAGGATGAAATTGCTTTTGGTTGTGAAAACATAGCTGTACCATCATGTGAAATAGAGCAAAGGGTTGTGCATGCGTGTGAGAAAATGCACTTAGATAAAGAATGGAAAACTAGAACATTGTCAGGTGGGCAAAAGCAACGGCTTATAACAGCTACAACATTAGCCATGGGGCAAAAAATAATAATTTTAGATGAACCTTTAGCTAATTTAGATAAAGAAAATAGTATCGAATTAATGGAGATATTAAAAAGTCTAGCAAATGAAGGTTATGCAGTTATGGTTATTGAACATCGGATAGATAGTGTAATGCCATATGTGGATAAGGTTTGGGAAATAAAAGATGGCGAAGTTGTTGAGATTATAGATAAAAAAGAATATTTAAAACATCAGTCAAAAAAGATTCCGGATACATCAAAAACAACATCCCTCGATAAAAATTTATTTGAAGTTTGTGAAATTGGGCTTACCATCAAAAAAAGGGAAATATTAAATGATATTTCGTTTAACATTAAAAAAGGGGAGCGTGTGGTTGTTTTAGGTGAAAACGGATGTGGAAAAACTGTATTTACCAAAATTTTTGCAAGATTACTCAAGGCAACAAAAGGCACTGTATTACAAAATTTAGATAGTAAATTAGGGAATAGGCGTGGAAGCTCAAAATGGTTTAAAAAAGTAGGATATGTTTTTCAAAACCCCAATTATCAATTATTTATGCCTAGTGTAGAAGAAGAAATTTTGTTTGCTGGGCACTCTATCCAAGAGTGCCAGAGAATAGTAGATATGATGGAATTAGGGAATTTACTATCAAGACATCCTCATTCATTATCTGAAGGACAGAAGCGAAAGGTGTCCATTGCTGCTATACTCGCTTCTAAACCGGAAGTTTTAATCCTTGATGAACCAACGGTAGGTCAGGATTATGAGGGCTTGGAAAAAATATGTAAAATTTTAAATGAAATCCATGATGAAAGTGGAAATACTATGATAACGGTAACTCACGATGCACGTTGCGCAGAAGCCCTTTGTGATAAAGCAATTGTAATTAAAAATGGTAGGGTTAGTGCGATAGGTGGAAAGGAAGTCGTTAGACAATATTTTGCAGATTCTATGCAAGATATGATTATTTAATTGTTAAATAGGACGCAGGGATACAAAAGCATTTTATTACTTTTTTATAAAAAGTAGTTGACAGATAAAAATTGTAAGTATATGATTTTTATGACAAGTTCGCATATGCGAACTTAAGAACACTAATCTTTAGTTTAGAATGTATCTAACAAAAAAATAACATTTAGGGCATAGCCCTTTTTAAATAACAACAAGTTCGCATATGCGAACCGCACCGAAAGGATATCAAATAATATATAGCTACAAATGTGCGAAGCAATTTGAGTTATGGAAACCATATCGTTAAGTAAAGTGCACTATAACTACATTTTACCGAAGCGAATGGAATGTAATTAAAATATTAAATTAGCTAACTGTGGGTATTATTTAGGTTAAAAACTATGCAAAATAATTTATGTAAATTTGAATATTTATTAGGAAAGCATTGTGCAACTACTCTTGCAAGGATAAAACCTGCTAATTTATTTAGTTTGGATTTACAACTATTACCCAAGCTATACGAGATGCAAGATAGTCTGAACACATTAGGTACATATTTTGAGGTATTAAGAATCTGTAATTCAAAAGCTCGAATTTTTATTTATAACCTAGACCAGTTATCTTCGCTTTTATTTCAAAAAGAGACAAAGGAGTTTTTAAAAGGATATGGATATGATTATAACAATGTCGATGAGGCGATTAGGCAATTAAAAGACAAGTATGATTTTGATTGCTTTCCACACGAAGTTGGGGTTTTTCTGGGTTATGACTTAGAAGATGTTAAAGGCTTTATAAACGACCCTCAAGCGCATATCATCTGTGGTCACTGGAAAGTGTATTGCAATCCAAAAGAAAAAGAAAAGCTTTTTGAAAGATATAGATGTTGCACAAGAAATGTTTGTAATAGATTGAATGAAGGCCAAACGTTGGGAGAAATTTTTAACATGGCATGAACATATTACAAATTATTAATATAAAATAAAATTTAGGAGGAATTTATGAAAATTTCAATAGTTTATTGGTCAATGACGGGAAATACAGAAAGTATGGCAAATGCTATCTATGAAACAATCGTAGAAAACAATGTAGATGTAGAATTGATTAATGTTAGCGATGCGACAGAAAGTATTTTAAGTAGTTCTGTGATTTTATTTGGGTGCCCTGCAATGGGAGCAGAAGTTTTAGAAGAAACAGAGTTTGAACCATTTTTCGAATCAATTGAAAGTAAGTTAACTGGTAAAAAAGTGGGGCTATTTGGTTCATATGATTGGGGTGACGGCGAGTGGATGAGAACTTGGCAAGAAAGAACTGAAAATCAAGGTGCAATATTGATTGCAGATGGATTAATCGTTCAAAATGATCCAGATGCCGAAGGACTTCAAGCTTGCAAAGATTTGGCTATGAAGGCAGTTGAAGCTTCGAAATAAATGAATGTCTAATAACTGTATGTTAACCGCTGAAATTGCAAAAATACAACTAAGTTATTATGTTAATGTAAAAGCAAGTGGATTAATCTTTTAAAATGATTTCAAAGCCTCTAGGATCAAGTTTTGTTAAAAATTTATTTTAAAAGCGGTTGAGGCTACTAAATAAAAAATCTAAAAGCTAAGGTTTTTAACTATTAGAACTGGTTAAATTTTAATTGCATTATACTAGGGAGGGTCTATGTCATCAGAAAAAATACATATTGAAAAAAACAGTGTTCAAGAAACACTTATAGTCCCATTATATGGGAGAAAAATGTGTTCTGAAAAATTCCCAGAACTTTACACAGATATTTATGCAAAAAAATTATGTGAAAGATTAGATTATGATTTTTCTGAACTAGAAAAAAAGAACAAATCGTTTATATATGAATTTGGCGCACTTGAAGCTGCAATGCGACAGTTAGATATGATGTGGGAAATTAATAAATATTTAGAAAAGAATCCTAAAGCGACAATAGTAAATCTTGGTTGTGGTTTAGATGAAACAGGAAAAGCTTGTGATAATGGACTTTGTAATATTGTCAACATTGATTTTCCAGATATTATAGATGTTCGGAAGCAATTAACTTTTGAGCAAGAAAGAGAAAGAAATATTGCTTCAGATTTAAGGGATTATTCGTGGATGGAAGAGATTGATGGTTCTAATGGTGTCATATTTTTTGCGGCAGGAGTTTTTCATTATTTCAAAATGCATGAAGTAAAATCTTTAGTGCTTGAGCTTTCTAGAAGATTTAAAGGGGGTACTTTAGTCTTTGATAGTGTAGGAAAGTTAGGTTTAAAGCTTACTATGTTAATGACATTAAAGAATATGGGTATTACTAATGTAGATGGTCTATTTTATATAAAAAATCCAAAAAAAGATTTGAACTGGTCAAACAACATTAAGGTTACTTCAAAAGATTATATGCTAGGTTATTATGATATGAAAAGTCCAAATATTCGTTTCAAGCATCGCCTATTTGCAAAAATGGTAGATAAATGTATAAAAATGTTAATAAATAAGATGGAGTTTAAATAGGTCAAATACTCATAATTAGTGGCGCAGAAAGAGTTGTTGTCAGTCTATTGGTTAGAAATCCGGGATAAGTGTATAAAAACATCAATAAACAAGATGGGTTTATATCAGCTAAATAGGTCTATAGTTATTGGATTTTTATTAACTAAAAACAAAGATAAAACTTTTAGGTAAACAGATATGAGAATTCATGAGTTTGGAAAAAATAATGATAAAGTAATAGTGCTCATCCATCCTGCGGTGGTTATGTGGGATTATTATGAATATGTTATTTCATTATTAAAAAATGATTATCGCATTATTGTTCCTGTTTTACCAGGGTATGATTTAACAAATCCAAAAAAACATTTCACAAGTGTAGAGGAAATTGCTAGCGAACTTGCGGATATACTAATTGAAAAGGAAATAGAGACAATTGATGTTTTATATGGTTGTTCAATGGGTGGTAGCGTTGTTTTAAAGATGCTTAATGATAAAAAGATAACTGTTAAAAACGCAATTTGTGATGGTGGGATTACTCCATATAAATTACCTTGGATTGCTACACGCTTTATTGCCATTAGAGACTTTTTAATGGTTTCTATTGGGAAAGTTTGCGGTTACAAACTGCTTAAGAAGGCATTTTCAACTGATGAATATAGCGAGGAAGACATAAAATATATACACAATGTTTTACGCTTTATGAGCTACAAAACAATATGGCGAACTTTTGAGTCTTGTAATAATTATAAAATGGATAAAAACATACCTGAATATGAAGGGCACTTAGAATATTGGTATGGTGACAAAGAAGAAAAAGATAGAGCTTGGGATATAAAGTATGTAAAAGAAGCCTTTCCTAATGTTAAGTTTGTTAAGTTAAAAAATATAGGACATGGCAGTATGGCATCGCTGTATCCAGAGGACATGGCAAAGCGTATTACTGCTTTATTAAATGGTTAAATAGCTTACTTAAGGCGATAATATCATTTAATTTTGCAAGTAGTAGTTTACAGTTCAAAGAACAACGCATATTGCATAAGAAGGGTAAATGTAAAAAGCGATACTAATGATAAAAAATCTAAAAACCAAGGTTGTTAACCATTCTGCTGGATAAATCCTAACAACATTAATATATGCAGGTAGTACATTGCATAAGAAGGTAAAATATAAAAAGATATCCTAAATGATAAAGAGAATACAATGTTGCTAACCGTTTTGCTGGTTAAATACAAACAACATTATTATACGAGGAAAAATGTGTTTCAAAAAAATTTTTAATAATACGGGAAGACCTGAAGGTTTTTTAGGGAAAATGATGTTAAAAGGCATGAATATAGGACATGCAAAAACTGCTGATTGGGGAATTTCACAGTTGAAAAACTTGTCCTTTGATAGGATTGTAGATATTGGATGTGGCGGAGGATATGCTATGGGTGAATTGTTAAGAAAATATCCTAATTCAAAAGTACTAGGCGTTGATTATTCACCACTTTCAGTAGAACAATCGAGTAAATATAATGCAAAGTTCATTGAAGAAAAAAGATGTAAAGTAGTACAAGGAGATGTGTCTAATTTGAATTTAGAAAAAGAACAATATGATTTAGCTACGGCTTTTGAAACAGTGTATTTTTGGCCAGGTCTTGAAAAATGCTTTAAGGAAGTATATGACATTTTAAAAGCTGGTGGAACTTTCATGATTGTCAACGAATCTAATGGACTTGATAAGTCAAGTTTACAATTTGAAAAAATTATTGACGGTATGAAAGTGTATACAGCTGATGATATTAGTAAGGCACTTGGAAACGTAGGTTTTTTAAACATTGAAGTAAAAAGACACGCTAAAAAGCCTTGGCTGACCATCATTGCAAAAAAATAAAAAATTTTGGGTGTGCTATGAAACCAGATTATAAAAACTGGGTTCCGAAAGGGCTTTTGCATGTCTTGCTTTCGGGAGCAGTTGTTTCATTAATTTTATTTATTGTCTTTTGTAGCGTTACATTGTCTAACGAAGCATTAAAAATTGCTTTGATTGTCATTTTTTTACTTGCAACAATTGTTTTTGTTATCATATTTGCTTTTATGTTAAATATGTACAAGGCGTTTGACTATAACGGTAAGCGTAAAATTTCAGCAAAGATAGTAAATTCCATAGCACTTAAAGTCGACATACCGTCAGGTGGCACTGGACTGGATGTAGGTTGTGGTAGTGGTGCGTTAACTATTGCTTGTGCAAAACGCAACCTGTCAGCAAAAATGGTTGGAATTGATCGTTGGGGAAAGGAATACGCATCATATAATAAGCCACTTTGTGAAAATAATGCTAAAGCTGAAGGTGTTAACAATGTTTCGTTTAAACAAGGTGATGCTGTAAAGTTGGATTTTGAAGACGAGAGTTTCGATGCTGTAGTTAGTAATTATGTATATCACAATATACCTAATAAAAACCTACAAGAAGTAATATTAGAGACTTTGCGTGTCCTTAAAAAAGGTGGAATTTTTGTCATACATGATATCTTTACTAGATCAAAGTATGGTGATATGGATTTATTCATAAATAACCTTAAAAAGCAGGGCTACTCTGATGTTTCATTAATTGATACAACTAGTGGTGAATTTATGTCAAAAAAAGATGCATTGTTACTTGGATTATCAGGCTCAGCCTTACTTGTTGGAAAAAAGTAATTATATCAAAAAATATGTAGAGGGTGTAAACAGAAGTGTTTTTATATCAGAAGGTACCTTATTTCTTTGCATATCGGGTTTAGCTTTGCTTATTGGAAGAAAGTAAATACATCGAAAAGTTGTGTAGGGGATGCAAATAGAGGTAAATTTATACCCCAAAAAGCTACATTGCTACTTGGATTATCTGCTTCAGTTTTGCTTATTGGGGAAAAGTAGTTATAAAAAACTATGTAGACGGTGTGAATAGAGATAAGTTAAATGTCAAAAAAAGCTACTAATTTTCAAAAAAAGTTTATGAGTTGGTTATTTAAAGGTAAGGGAATATTCAAACCTTTAAATACAACATATATTGATGAACAGGTAGCCTCGCTAAGAGAGTGGGTTGCTAATATTTTCTTTTATACAAAAAATGGCAAAACCATCATGATAGATGCTGGATACAATTATGATCGTTTGGAAGAAAAAATGTCTTGGCTTAATATTAGACCAAATGAAATAGAGCATATTTTAATTACTCATCAAGATACTGATCATATGGGTGCTCTAGAAAGAGATAGTCAACTTCTGTTCAAAGATGCAACGATTTACATTGGTGAAATAGAAGATAAGTATCTTACAGGTGAGGTTAGAAGGAAAGTGTTTAAAGGTTTATATAAACTTCCAAAGGTAAAAACTGATAACAAAAAAATACTTTTAAAAGATGGGCAAATCTTTTATATTTACGATATAAAAATTGAATGTATCCTCGTTCCAGGTCATACTTGGGGACATATGGTTTTCTTGATTGATGATAAATATTTATTTACAGGCGACACAATTTGGTTAGGCGCTGATGGCGGGTATGGTTTTTTGAGCATACTAGCAGAAGATAATAATTTAGCTATAAAATCGCTTAAAAATTTAGAGAAAATAATAAAGTCAAAGCAAAAACCTATTACAGTAATAACAGGGCATAATGGATATACCAATGATCTAGATTTTGTTTTTAGGCATATAGATAAAGTTTGTTCTGTTTTCTCAAAAAAGTTTTACGACCCAAGTGCTCCATACGACGCTTTTGATGAGTCACAAGATATAAAAGATAAAGTATCGCTAAAGGAGTTCAAGGCAAATAAGAACAATTGTTAGTTAGAGGATTGTATTTATAAGAAGGAATGTAAGGTTGCATATAAAAATCTTGACGGGGCTTTAGAAGAGTCACAAGATATAAAAGATAAAATATCGCTAAAGGAATTCAAGGCAAATAAGAACAATTGTTAGTTAGAGGATTATATTTATAAGAAGAAATAAAATTAATATTGCATACAAAAGTCTTGAAGGAGCTTTAGATGATTCGCAAGATATAAGAGTAAAAGTATTGCTGAAGTGATTTAGACAAATAAAAAGATTGTTAGGTAGGGGAAATGTTTTATGGAAAGAAAAAATGAAATGAATTTAGCAGGTAAAGGTATAGATTGGAGTAGAATAAAATTACTATTGATAATAGGTATCATAGGTACTCTAATTAATCTAGCTGGGGATATGCTTGTAGGTTGGGGTGTCAAAGACACTTCGCTTTCTGGTATAGAGGGGCAGATATCACATTATCTTAAAGTATCAGATGGTAGACTTTTTGCATCAGTTATATTAGGTTTAATTGGAGTTCCACTTTCTGGTGTAGGGCATATTGGGATTTATAAACTTATTAGACCTTATTCCAAAAAATATGCACGATTACAAGGAGTCGGAATTTTTGGTTGTTTTACATTTGGTGGATCGGGTGTTCATGCATCTTCTTTAGCAGCAGCTTTTTTCTACAAATATATGACAGCTGTAAGTCCAGAAACTGCTTTAGCATCTTCCATAAAATTCGCATTTTATTTTATGTTACCTCTTTATATTGCACTGTTTACATGTATGATTATATCAACTTGTGCGCAAATAATAGCGTATGCAAAAGGATATAGTCCTTTCCCTAGATGGGGTTGGGTATTTACGTTACCTATAGGTGCAGCGCTTGCTAGTATTGTCAATGTTTTTGGTAACTATGCGATAGTAAACGCTATAGGCATGGCTGCCGCCACTTTTGGAAATATATGGACGATAAGCGGAGCCTTGATTATGCTAGGCATAGCTAGAAAAAGATGTTTATCAGCCTCACAAGTATCATAATAAATTTTTAGTTGAGAATAACTGTTATTGGAGATAAATATATGGCAAGGAAAGATGAAATTAAGATTGCATATAAAAACCTAGGGAAAGCACATAGTTTTTACGACGGCATGATGCTAGGAACTACTTTTGTAGGACGTTGGATTATGAAAACCATATGGGGTATGACGAAAGAAGAAAATATGGAATATATAGCTAAAGCGTTTGAAATGATACCCTCTGATTTTTCTGGCAAACTTCTTGAAGTGCCAGTTGGTACAGGTGTTTTGTCTATGCCAGTATGGAAAACTCTAAATAACGCAGACATTACTTGTCTTGATTATTCAGAAAAAATGATGGCAACCGCAATGAAGCGCGCAAACGAAATGAAGATAGATAATATTATATTTAAACAAGGCGATGTGGGTAATCTTCCTTACGATAATGAGACCTTTGATGCTGTTGTATCGTTAAATGGATTTCATGCTTTTCCAGACAAAGAGGCCGCATATAGTGAAACTTATCGTGTTTTAAAACCAGGTGGAATTTTCTGTGGTTGCTTCTACGTAGAAGATAGTAACTTGCGTACTGATAAATGGATTCGTGGATTATATGTTAAAAAAGGCTTTTTCACACCACCATTTGAAACGGCGAAAAGTTTAGAAGAGAGGCTAAAAGGAATGTATGCCAAGGTAGATGTATCCAACATTCAAAGTATGGCTAATTTCCAATGTATGAAATAGAGGTAGTAAAGAAGGTACAATATATAGATATTGAGGTGAATGTTGAAGTTTAGATAGTACAAAACTAAAACGATTTAATATACTTGCGAATATAATTTAATATTACTTGACAGTAACAAAAGTATAATGGTAATGTTAAATCATAAATCGAGTTCGCATATGCGAACTAGTGCGTAGTCAGAATATAATAGTATGTAAATTAATTGAATAAACTATTGTTTGAGAGCGAGGCTCTCAAAAAATATAAAACCAAGTTCGCCTGTGCGAACTTAATAAAAGGTGGTGCAAGACCATTTTTTTAAAAACCGAAGGTTCGCATATGCGAACATAAAGCCTTTTGTATAGAAAATAATTTATAAGTTGATTATAAACAAAATTGTAAAGGACATTAAATCTAGGAGAGAATAGGTGTTATTAAAACTTGATAATATTGGGAAAATTTATAATTCAGACAATATTTACACGATAGGTATAAGAAATATCAATCTTGAGTTTGACTGTGGTGAGTTTGTAATAATTACAGGAGCTTCTGGTTCTGGAAAGTCAACTTTATTAAATGTTATTGCTGCAAATGATACATATGAGGAAGGGGAACTTTATATAAATGGTGAATCGACATCGCATTATGGTGATAACGAGTGGGATGATTATAGAAAAAATTATATCGCAACAGTATTTCAAGATTTCAACATAATAGAAAATTTATCTGTAAAAGAAAATATTTTACTTGCATTATTTAGGATTGAAAATAAAGAGGAAAGAAATCAAATTGCAAGTAGTTTAATCGAAAAGGTGGGATTAGGTGATTTAATTAATCAGAAAGCAAGTAAACTTTCTGGTGGTGAAAAACAAAGAACAGTTATAGCGCGAGCAATCGCAAAAGATTCACCTATTATTATTGCAGATGAACCGACTGGTAATTTAGATAGAAGTAATTCTTACCAAATAGCACGAGTATTAAAAGAAGGGGCACAAGGAAAACTAATAATTGTTGTAACACATAATCCTGAGTATTTTGAAAAATATGCAACTAGAAAAATAGTATTATCTGATGGGGCACTGGTCGAAGATGTTAAGTTAGATAAAGCCGCATCATCAGAAGTTGAAGATGAAAATAGTTCAAATATCAACAATAATTTAGAGATATTAAATGATTCCGATGAAGGTATTTATACTAATGGCTCTGATACGCAAGATACATATATTGTAAAGCCCGAAAAACCTAGTAGATTTAGAGAAATAAAGACGGCTGTTGAACTTGGGGTATTAAATTATAAAAGCCGAACTAAGTTTACGCTTTTGATGACATTTGTTTTAATAATAGCTTGTATATGTTTCTTTGTGGCAATAACTGTGTTCAACAAAACTTTAGTGTCAAATGTAAAGGAGTATATTGATTCTGAAGTAGTTAAAGGTAAAGTTATAGTTTTAGGTAAAGATGAGAATGTAAACACAAGTGAGTTAGAACAACTGGCAAAAAACTTAAACGCCAAAAGTTATTATATAGACAACGAATATACTCAGTTTGATGTGACTTTTAACAACGATAGAAGATTATCAAAAAATCATACAGTTAAATTTGTAGTGGATTCTAATAAAAAATTCAGTAACAAAAATAATGCGGAAATGATTATTCCAATATCTTTAAGTAAAGATGCAAATATTATCAAAGATATTGTACTAAAAAGCCAGGTTGGAATTGAGAGTATTAATATTAAAAAAAGTTTTAAAGCTAGCGATATAACTATATATTTTGATTTTACGTTATTGCAAGAGAATGCAAAACTTTTAAAAAACATCAATAGTAAATTGAAAATAAATCAGTATACAAGTGAAATAGTATCATTTAAAGTCGATGAAGATTTAGCATATGGAGCAATAAATTTAGTTAATTCACAGTTTTGGAATGTAAAAGGTAAAAAGGCAGTATTAGATGCCTATCCAGTAAAGACATTTTTAGTCGCAGATGATACAAAACTAGATAATAGTTTATCAGGATTAGTTGTTGAATTATCCAGAGATGACTATGACGAGATATTTAAACAACCAATTATTTCAGGAGATAAGAGTACACTGTTTTTTGAGAGTGATAAAGAAGCGAACAATGCAACCCAAAATTATATTGGCGATGAATATATTTTTATCAGTTCTAATAAATTTGTATATGTTTGGGGGGCAGAAAAGGTATTTATTAAAAATATATTTAGTTACTTAGGTTTGTTATTATTCAGTGTAGCTTTTGCAATATTAATTAGTATTATATTTAACGGTAACTTAAGTATATTCATCTACGAATTTACGATACATAAGACTTTGGGGATAGCGAATAAAACAAGCAAATTATCATTCTTTATCCAGATGATATTTATTTTCTTACCTACAATTGTATTTTTACCAATAGTGTCATTATTGACAACTATTCTATCACCATATGTTATCCCAATTATATCTTTTTGGAATTATATCTTCATAGAAATAATGATGTTTATAATCATATTAATAGTAACAAAGATGTTTAACAGTAGATTAGATACAGGCAGTATAATTAAGCAATTATCGAGAGGTACAAAGTAGAGTAATAGATGCCAAGCAGTATAGTTAAGCCGTTATCAAGGGGAACAGAGCAGAGCAACAGTCAGGCAGTATAATTAAGCAATTATCAAGGTGAATAAAGTGAGATTAGAGTTATCAAATATTAATAAGTCATTCGGCACAAACAGGGCGAAAAACCAGGTATTACAGGATGTAAATATCTCGTTTCCTGAAAGTGGATTAGTGGCTATTTATGGCAAGTCGGGCTCGGGTAAAACTACGATATTAAATATTATTGGCGGACTCTTAAAGCCTGATAGCGGAAGTATAAAAATTAACGATGAAGCATACCCTGTTATAACCGATGATTTAAGAAACCAATACATCAGTTATGTCTTTCAAAATTATTATTTAGAAAACAACTATACAGTATCAGATGTAATTAGCCATCAAATGATAATAGCAGGTGTTAACTCGCCTTTAATAATAAAAGAATCTATTGATAAAAATTTAAAATTAGTAGGGCTAGAGAAATATAAAAACAGAGAAACATATGCGCTTTCAGGTGGTGAAAAACAAAGGGTTGCAATTGCAAGAGCTTTAGCCAAAAATACTCCCATAATTCTGGCTGATGAACCAACCGGCAATCTAGATACTACTAACTCACATCTAATTTTAAGCATACTTCGTGATATATCAAAGGAAAAGTTAGTTATTTTAGTAACACATGAATTAGATTTAATGAATCAATATGCTGATTATTGTATTGAGATTATTGATGGGCAAACTAGTGCAATTCAAAAAATAGTTAGAGAAGAAACGGACAAAAAAGACGAAACAGAAATATTACCAGCGCAGGAAGGGGGAGCTGAACAGATTATACCTGTAGTGTGTGACGAACCCTTGTGTGATGACGGGGAGTGCCTGAAGAAAAAAAAGAAATACGGCGTGTTGTTTAATATTAAAAGAACAATAACAGGGATTAAAAAAGAAAATCAAAAAGAAAAGAAGAGTTTAGGCGTTATATTACAAAAATTATTTATTGCGTGTTTTGCCATAGCTTTTTGTCTGTTTTCTACAAAGTTGTTTACGATTTTTATGTCAAAAAATGAAACCAAGCACATTGATGAAAGTAGTATATACACTAATTTAAATTCTTATACCGATATACAGTCATTAGATAAAAGTTTATATAGTAAAATTGATTATTTTGAAGCCACGCCACGTCAAGGGTATTTTGTTTTACCAGGTGTGTCAAAAATAAAAAATGTTGATATTAAATATGATTTTTGTGCAATAGATTCAACAATAAATGAACAAATAATTCAATATGGAGAACTTCCAGCGGAAGGGGAGATTTTAGTTTCTTCAGCGCTTGCTAATGAAATTAAAAGAGGATTGAGAGAAAAGAATGGTGGTTATAGCACTGTTCTACATATGAAACTCGATAATAAATACCAAATAAGTGGAATTATTAATAGTGATGAAAGGAAAGTTTTTTTTAATCGCACCGAATACATTAATTTTTTACAAATATATTCAGAGGTTAAAATTGATGATATAAATGAACTATTTTTTAAAGATCATTATAAAAATAATAGATATTTTTCATTGATAGGGCGTAGCCATGACCCTATAAACAATGATGAGCTAATTCTCCTAATTAATCGTAATTCTGCATATAAAATGGTTGATGATGTTAAATTTATAGACTATTTAGTAGACGTTACGAACACAAGTTTATTAGCGCAACCTAAAACAATACAGCTACATAATTCAAAACTATTTATAAAAAAGATTTTTTTGACAAGAGAGAATTTTGGTGCGGATGTAAAAATCTTGATTAATGATGATGTTATTAACGATATTTTTATGTATATTTTGCCGAATATTGAGACAACGAAGCAGGATATACAAAATCGGGATTTAAAGTTGTTCCAAATCCAAGCAACAGATGCAGAAAGTCTCGAAACGCTAAAGGCAACAGTTAGAGAAGTAGATATTAATTCGTTTTATAAAGATCAGCTTGCAACTATAAAAAAAGTCGCACGTAATAATTTGGACATATTTATCATCATATTAGTCTTATTAAGTTGTATATATTATTTCATCGAAAAAGCAACGAGTGTAAAAAAGATTAAAGAATACGGAGTATTTCGCGCAATTGGAGTAAAGAAATCAAATATATTTAATAAGATTGTGATTGAAACAGCATATAAAAATCTAATAGAATATTTTGTAATATTTTTACTAACATCTATTGTTTTAGCAATAAGATATCATATTTTAAATATTTCAGTAGGATATTTTATTTTGCTTAATTTTGCGACATTTGTAGGCTCACTATTACTTCTTATTTTATTTGCATTGATTCCATATTTGTATCTGGTGAACAAGATGCCAGCGGATATACTAGCAAAGTATGACATATAAAATATATTAGATGTTTTAAAAGGAGGTGGTTACTATGCAAATTAAAAGTTGACGGTCAAAATAACGACATTGTGGTTATTTAATAACAATATCTATAAAAACAAACAAGGAGGAATAAAAACATGAAGAGAAAAATAGGTTTTGTAATAGTGTTATCGGCACTTATTCTTGTCATGTTATTCAGTTTACTAGCATGTAATAATAAAAATCATAAAGTAACTTTTATGGTAGATGGAAAAGAATATAGTGAAATAACATTTAATAAAAAAGATAAAGATATTGAATTACCTGCAAACCCAGAAAAAGAGGGTTATGAGTTTAAGGGTTGGTATATAGAAGGCGAATTAGCAGACTTTTCAAAAGTTACAAAAGATGTAATAGTTGTAGCTCGGTTTACGCCCATCATGATCAATACATATATAATTGGTAGGGATGGAGTACAAGGCGAAGCTGTTGCAAGAGAAGTATTAAAAATCAATGAAGATTTACCGGTTGAAGAAGATCTAATGTTAGATGTATGGTATGTAGATGAAGAGTTTAAAACACCATATACCACACAAAAAGTAGATAAATTATACGGAAGATATGTAGCAGTTGTGGATTTTTATAACGGCTATGAAAATGTTGTGGAAAGCATAAAAGTCATGCCAGGCGAATCTCTAAGTAAAGCCATAACTTATGCAGATTTTAAAGATGAAGTAAAAAGATATACTGATGAAAAAGACATTCGTTTTGAAGTCGAAGATGGAGTGGATTTTGACTTTACTTCAAAGATTAATAAAAACACAACTATAAATGTAAAATGGTCAACTCCTTTTGTTGAATACCAATTAAACCAAGAAACGGGTGACTTAGTTATTACCGGTTTTGCAAATATGGACCAAGAACAATATGATATATTGAAAAGCGTACCAGTAATGTCTTTTGTAACAAAGGTTATGTATCAGGAAAATCAAGATGCAGAACCAGTGCTAAAAAATGTGGTTCAAATTATAGGTAATGATGTTATAGGATTGTTTGGCGATAAACTTATCATCCCTGAGGGAATAAAGTACATTAGAAGTGTTGCCGGCAGTATGGCTGGAGCAAAAGTGTCTGAAGTATCACTGCCCAGTACCTTAAAAGTAATAGAAAATTGCTTTAACAATGCTATAAACATGAGCAATATTAACATCCCAGATGGTGTTGAGGTAATAGTTGATTCTTTTTGGGGTGCGCTTAATATGGCTAGCCTCGACCGTGAGAAGGGTTATGATTTTGATATATACATTCCAAAATCTGTCAAAAATTTAGCCCTTGTTCCTAATAACTTAGTATTTGAAGAAGGTTCTACATTTAGAAAGACAGACGATGGTAGTATAGTTCAAGAAAAAGACGGTAAGACAATTTTAATCTATTATAGAGAAAACGATGGCTCAAGTGCTATTAACTTACCAGAAGGAATTGATGCGGTGCAAGCAGGAACATTTATTTTTACGCCCGCAAAATATATTTCATTACCATCAACTTTGAAGGAAGTTTGTTATAACGAAAATTTATCCCTCTATCCTGACTATTATCATTCTTGGGGTTCGTATTTAGCTGATGAGTTTGTTGCAGGCGAAGACATGCAGACTCAAAATAGGAATACAAAAACAAAAACGTCACCTTATGGTTATGCCATAATTAACAGTATCGATAAGATTGAAAAAGTTATATTCAAACAAAAAGAAGAAGATGTAACAATTAATAAGTTTAGCATAGTAGATTCAAGAATGAGTAATTCATATAAAACTCCAACGTATACATCTAGAGTAATGTATTTACCATTACTAAACGACGGGGAAGATGCCGTTATATACATATCGATGCAAGATAGTGTGTCTAAGGTTGTAACGCAAAAAGAATTAATCAAACAAGCTGGGCAAAAAATCTCAAAACAAGAAATATTAAATACAGTCAACTTTAACGAGGAAAAACAATACGAACCACAAAATATAGTTGAGTTTGGCGAAGGTGGTTCTGCTTATGCTTTTGATAAGAATATATGTTCTAACGTGTATTTATTTTTTAAAGTATTACCAAAAGCCCCAGGTTTTGATTTTGTAGAAGTAAATGGCGAACTTGAAGTTACAGGCTACAATCCATCTAAAGCAGTTCAGCTTGAAGATGAATCATACATGGTTGTTATTCCTGATGAGTTAGAGGGCAAAAAGATTGTAAAAATAAGAGACAATGCATTTAAAGATGAACAATCAATATCAAAAATCTATCTAGGTAAAAACATTCGCGAAATTGGCGACTCAGCGTTTAAAGATGCAGCTAATCTGAATGAAGTCGTTATGGATTCGAGATGCCTAGAGATTATAGGAAAGAGTGCGTTTGAAAACACCGCTCTAACAAGTATTGCGTTACCTCTGAACGACTTAAAAGAAGTAGGCCCATACGCCTTCAAGATTAAAACTTTACTGACATTTGAAAAAGCAGATTGGGAGTCAGAGGAAGATTTTTCTTGTATAAAAATAGGAATGGAAGCTTACATGGAAGCAAAAATTCTTGATAAGGATGCCCTTGTAAAAGATAAATTTTATATAGCCTATCAGGACATGGCGCAAGCTAAGTCTGCAATGCTAGTACAATACACAGGCAATACTTCAATGCATAGAATGGAAGAAGAAGATGAAGACTTGAAAGAGTACGGGTTTGATGTTGAAATGTTTGACTTTAAGTTATATGCAACAGCTCAAGGAAATCAAGCTGTACACCACTTAGGTTTCTCATTTATAGCGTTTGCAGATCCAAAGAAAATTACTAATGGTCAAGCTATGAGATATGAAGTTATGGAAGGAAGTGTCTATTACATAGATAGTACTTTAATTAAATATGTCTCAAAAGTTCATCAAAACGCATTTACTGATATGGGCGAGTATTTTGAGCAGTCTCAGTATGATGAAAACAAATCTGGATTATTAGTGTTTGACCGCTTAATGCCAGATGCAAGCGGTGGAATTCAACGCTACGATAGATATCATAAGCTAGAAGATTTAAAGAATCCAGAAGTCTTTGAAGACGGCTGGTACAATGGCTATACACAAGACATGGAAGATTATGAAACTAAAATGGCCTTTGTAGATAAAGCAACAACTTATAGCGATTTATGGTAAAAATTGCTTAGTAGTGTACTCACACTTGCTATCTTTTGCAAGTGTGAGTACAGAATAAAAAACATTTAAATGGAATTTATTTTAAAAGTAGATTCCATTATTAGGTAGGGAAAATATGAAGAGAGTTGCACAAGTTTTATTATTATTTATAGTTGTAGGAGTTATTGTCCTAATGTTAGCTGGGTGTAATGAAAGGATTAATGATAGCCCGGTCGATATAATTCAGGATACTTATGGCAATAAACAATATAAAATTTCATTTAGTGCGGAAAGTCTAGTCGTTCCACTAGATGATGTAACATATTCGGCAACTCAAATCCCACAAATGCCAACACCTACTAAAATCGGATATTTCTTTCAAGGCTGGTACTACGATCAGGATTTTTTAGAACCTTATTCAAGTGATACATTATATCTTAAAATGAAAGACCTAGTTTTATACCCTAAATGGGGTAAGGAAGAATTTATTCATAATGGAATTTATGATGTTACTCTTTCTGGAAGGATACTGGAAGATACAGTTATAAAAAACGAATTGAGTGATGATTATGGAGGTTATAAAGATTTCGCAGACCACATAATTTATGATAATTCTTACATTGAAAAAACAGACGAAGGAATATTTTTAAAACTGCAGTACGATAATGAAGCACTAACTGGCTTCTTTGATGGCTTAGCACCATTCAATTTATCATTAAATGCAACTAAAAATAGTAGCAACATATATATAAAGAACAGTATAAACGATCTTTCAAATAGCGTAAAAACAGTATTTATTGATTTAGCAGAAGGTAATTTAGAAAAGCCTCTATATATAGATGTTAAATTTGTAAATTATTACAACAAGTTTTTACCAAAAGGAGATAGACATAAGACAATTACAAACTATTGTTTTGAACTAAGTTTTAAAGAGTTTTTAGGGTTCAAACAACCTTTTATTAAAACTCAAAATGAATTAGAAGATGGTTATTATCTAGTGAAAACTTTTGTTAAACAATTAGATTTTGAACCAACTATGATGTCTTCTTTTAATTCGGTATATTCGTATATAGTTGCAGAAAACGGCAATTATAAGTTAATTAAAGAAATTAATCCATATTTTGGCTTGGTTGGTGCTAGTTCTGACTTGAAAAAAGACTTAGCTTTTTATTATGAAACCAGAGCCACAACATTTAGTCAGTTTTTTTCTTGCTATGATATCCATTTAAGCGATAGGTTTATACCATCTAGCATACAGCCAGGTGAGTATGTGCCGTCAAAATATAATGCGGGGGATTATAAACGTATTAGTGTAGAATTTAGTAAAGAAAAAAACAAATATTACCAGGTCATAGATTTAGGAGAATCTTTACATAATCAATATGTAATGACCGGCGCCGTAACTGGTTTTATGGAAGTAGCAAGTGCTATGGGCGGCACGTCCTTTATTATGGATATAGACTATGCATCAATGCTAAAAGTAGCAGAAGTGCCATATGTTCCGAGTGTTGAAAGGGCATATACATTTTCCGACAAGATACTATATTATCATGGCAGTAAAGAAGATTTGATGAGTGGAGATCTATATCTCAATTTAATAAAGGAAAATGGCTCTAACATTGAATTAATTAATTATTTTTATTCTAGAAACGTAACGAGTAAAAGTCTGTTCAACCATAAGATAGAAATTATACCAGAGTATAATAACAAACCTTTGTCGGAGCGTAGGTATGAGACTCAAACTTTTACCTTTAACTATTATGTTTTCGGTTTTGAAAATGATGAAAATATATTCTACGATAGCATGTCCCTTTCAGATTTTGGCTCTTACGGGCTGAGGGAAAATGAAAAAAGGCATTTAAATGGTGTGAGTTTTAATATTGGCGATTTTGTAAATGTAAAAACTTTATTCGAGAAAAAGGTTAATTCTATTATTGATTTTAGCCAAGTGGATTATAAAATATACAAACTAAATAATGGGGTAATTGATAAAGGTAGTGTTTTAAATCTAGGAAGCAGATTTGAGTTTACAGAACCAGTTGCTATTATGTATGAATATAAAAACAATAATCATTATGGAGTTGTTTATTGTGATAAGTATGTTGAGCCTATAATCAATTTATTCAATGTTGATGGCACTCCATTTGATTTTGATTATGAATATAAAGTTGGAGAGATATGTAATTATCCCAATTTGAAATATGAATGGATGGGTAAAAATTGCGAGACTTCTGGTGATTGGTACGGGGAGTCTGAAGGTGTGTTTAAAAATCCACTAATGGTAAATTATTATTACAGGAGACAATATGCGTTGTCACTGATGCAAGGAACGGGAGATTATCGCTCTAAAGGTTTTGAAGTTAAAGATGCGGAGACTTATATATATTTCGATCTAAGAAATAAATACAACGAAACTAAGCCTTATGTCTTAAAATTAAAAGTTGAGGATTCTGATTCTAAGTTTTATATTCAAGATGGTAGTAATGTGATTCTTACTGGGAAACAAACATTTGCTCAAAAAGATGGCGTGCTTGTTCGTAAAAAAATTAAGGCGGATTTTGGAGTTTTAGACACGAATAAAGAATATTTGGAAGCATTTAAAGACAAAAAATATTACTTAAAAATTGATGATGTTTTATCAGAATTGGAACCCACAAGATTTGGTGTTTTTATTAAAGGGAAAGTGGCTTTAGAACGGGAAATTACACACGATGAAAGTTTAGCTGATATTGTTGTAGAAATAAAAAACGAAGCAGATAATAATGGAGCAATAGTATTGTTTGAATTTGATAATGACGTTATTACATTCAAGTTGAGTATAGCAATAAATGCAACCATGTCTGGGCGAAGTATAGCAAAACTAATGCACTTTCAGTCATATTTTACTGATACCAAATATGCTATTCAAAGTCCTCAACTTGTAGGAATAAACAACGAAGTTGTGGGTGGTTTTTCAGTGAGCATTTTCATAGTCACGCAAACCGGAGAATTAATTCAAGGTTCAGGCAATGGTACTTTTTTGGAAATTGTACAATCAGGTTCTTATATGACAGTTAAATTTCTAGAACCTGGAGAATACAAAATTCGTTACAGCCTTTATAATTCACTAGGAGTTATTACTCTTTACGAATCAGTCAATGTTTTAGATAAGCGTTCTGCTGATATCTTTATTACATATAAAACACAAGAAAATCATAAATTCAAAGATGGCTCGCTGGAGAAAGCAGTAAGATATAATCTTTCTGAGCAAATCCAAATGCCAAAGGATGATTGGTTTGAATCGTCAAATGGTGTTTTGCAAGGATTTATTGGATATAGCAACAGACTTATCAAAGGTTATATTTTTTCAACAGATGATCTCATTAGGTATTACAACTCAAATGAAGTTACCTTTACTGCTTATTGGGATGATGGTGTGATATTAACGATTGACTACGACGAAGAGATATCAAACATACCTGTATCAACTAGAAAGCTGTGGAGAGGGGCGCATAATTGGAGTTTTTGTTTAATCGAAATTAAAAATATAGACATTCCAGATAATATATCTGGTTATAATTTTGTTGGCTGGGAAGGAGATATCTTTGAAGATGGGTTTTTACCTAGTGATAAAATTGAAGATGCGCGTGCTTATACAACAAATGATTTTGAAACCATAAAGGCGAGATATGAGCGTATAGTTTTTGTTAAATTTACGATAGATCAAGTAGCTTCTAAAACATTTTATCCAAACATCCAATCAAAAGTTGGAGGCGAAATAGAAAAAGCGCCACCAGTGCCAAGAGATGGTTACGAATTTGTCGGTTGGTATCTTTTTGATGATGTAGATAAAGATATAATTGATTTATCAACTTATACAATCAAGGCAAGTGATGTTTTTGAAGACAATGGTAGGCTTATGCTTCATCTCGTAGCACTATTTAGAGAAATATAAAAAGCTTATAAAAAAAGGAGTAATATGACAAAAGAAAAAAACAAAATAATTATAGTTTTAGTAATAAGTTTGGCTATTTTAACTCTTTGCTTAGTAGGTTTTTGGGCAGGAGAAGTAGATAGCGCCTATGCAACTGAAAACACTTATCAGAAAGTAGAGTGGTCTCATAACAAAACAGGTATGGGAAAATTTATGGTTGAGAGAAATTTTTCTAAAGAAATGCAACTTGAAAAAGTCAACGGTGGCTATATTTTATATACTAAATTAGATACTTCTTTAATGAATAACTATAGTATGGAGTTTTTACAGTCAGGCATAAAACTCAACATGGCAATCCTAGATAGAGTCGAAGATACAGAAATATATGGTGCGTTTATTAAAGAAGAAGACTTAAACAAGACAATCTTAATTAAGTTGTTTGTTCCCGCTATGAATAAAAACATAGATATAGAAATACAACTAGGTGAAATGACATCTGGTAGCTACGAGGTATATGATAAAGCAACGCAGCAAAAATATAAACCTGGGGAGTATAGATATGAATTTAAACAAAATGGGGAAATATTAACAAACCAATCGTTTAATGTAGGTGAAATAAAAAAAGATATACATAAATTGTCTACAGTGCAAAAAGTTAATTACGATGGAACTACAGAAAATGTATCGAATAATAATATTAGATACTTACTTGAGGTAACAACAAAGGATAATAAAGCAAAAAAGTATAACTTCAATGGCAGTTTATATGATGAAGAAATTAATAAAATAAATTTTAGCGAAATTGCAGTGCTAAAAATTTGTTATTATGCAGAAGGTGTCGATCTAGAAAACACAAATGCAAATACATTCGTAGTGTCAAAGTATGTGCTAGATGAAAGTTTGACTCCAGATGAACGTTCTATAAATCTTCAAGATGAGGATATATTAATAAGTAATCCAAATTATGATGAAGGTAATTCAGTAAATGTCATGGCATTAACTATAGGTTTAGTTGTAGGCATTGTAGCTTTGGCCATTGTGGTCTTCGTTGTGGTTATCGTGATTAAAAATAGAAGAGCTAAGGGGAAAAACAGTAAAAGAGCTTCAAGTGAGTAAATACAATGAATATTGTTAACCTTTTATGCAGGTTAAGTTAGAACAGCGTTATTACACGAGTAAATAATAAAGGATAGATATGAATTTAGTTGAGTTTTTTGGTCTTGTAGTGAAGCCAAGGATAGTAAAAGGTAAAGGTTTATTATGTCCACTTAAAACAGGACAAATTTCTGAAAGCCTTTATGTGATTAGAGATAAAGATGTAAATGTCTTTTTGATTAAATCTCCAAGCGGATATATTGCAATTGATTGTGGATATAAAGAAAGCAAGAATGTTTCAATAGGGCTTAAGGAATTGAATGTTTTGCCTAGCAAAATTCACACTGTATTGTTGACGCATTTGGACTTAGATCATGCAGGTGGTGTTGATAAAAGATGCAGTCAAATATTCCCTAACGCTAAAGTCTATTTAAGTAAAGAAGAAGAAAAATATCTAACTAAAGAATACTTCAGAAAAAAGGTGTTAGGTATTGGTGTTGCATCTCCTATCCAATTAAACAACGATTATACTATATTCAAAAAGGATGATATTCTTTGCATCGATGGATTAGAAATTAAAACCATTTTTTCTCCAGGGCACACATTAGGCCATACGTCTTTCATTATCGACAAAAACATGTTTGTAGGCGATGCACTTGTTCTTGGAGATGATGGGGGTTATTGTTTTTTTGATTTTTGGAATACTGACACAAAAGCAAATATAAAATCTTTAAGAATATTATATAAAATTGCAAAAGCAGAAAATGTAGAAAGAATAATAACTTCTCATACAGGCTATTCTGAAGATATAGACTGGTCTTTTCTACATTACAAAACTACTGTCAATTGGCGTAAAAAAGGTTTTGTTTTTCGAAAAGATGCACCATACAATGTATATGAAAATTAAATTTATATTGTAATCGCACTAATTAATTACATTACCAGTGGTTGGTTTCCACAATTTGTTTAATATCTAGCATGGTGATTCAAATATTTCCATGATAAGATATGCAAACGAGTCTGCATTTGTAAATTTAATATACTTGATGATTTAATTCTCTTTACAAAACATGTTTTTAAATAAATGTTAAAAAAATGATTGACACGAACTAAAAGCAGGCGTATATTATTATCATAGAGTTCGCATATGCGAACCGCACATCTAACCTTCACGTTCATTTAAAGAATAGGAGTTTAGGTGTTAATTCAATTAAAAATAAGGCATTTTGTCTTTTTTTATAACTATAAGTTCGCAATGTGCAACTTGAATATATAATGTGGGGATATGAAGGATATTAAGGAAATGAATGATTTAGCGACAAATGTAGTGGTTAACAAGAGACCTTTAGTTTTTGTTCCTTATGGAGAAGAGGTCGAAATTGTAGAAATTAGAGTAGATGATAATATAAAGAAACGTTTTTGTAGTCTCGGGCTTTTAGTAGGAGCTAAAATCACTTCTCTGAGCAATGCGGGAGATTGCGTGACTTTAAAACTAAAAGATACAAAGCTTGCTTTAAATAAAGCTTTAGCAATGAAAATTATTGTTGCATAAAAACAGTATTTGAACAATATAACAATTCAAGGAGGAGGGAATGGAAAAAAAGTTAAGTGAATTCCAAGTCGGCCAAAGTGGCAGGGTTAAATTTGTCCGTGGCGAAAGTAAACTTAAGAGGAGACTTTTTGATATGGGCGTAACCTCAGGGGCAGATGTTAAATTAGTAAGAGTAGCTCCTTTAGGCGATCCAATTGAAGTTACAATCAGGGGATATCAACTATCCTTAAGGAAGGCAGAGGCAGAAATTGTGATAATGGAGGAAGATAAAAAATGAGATTTGCATTAGCTGGAAACCCTAACTCGGGTAAAACTACATTGTTCAATAATTTAACTGGCGCTACAGCAAGAGTTGGTAACTGGCCTGGTGTAACTGTTGAGCAAAAAATTGGTGTATATAAAAAATTAGCTAGTCCCGTAGAAATAGTGGACTTGCCAGGCATCTATTCTCTTTCACCATACACTCCAGAAGAAGTTGTGGCAAGAAATTATATTTTAGATGAAAAGCCAGACTTGATAATAAATATAGTTGATGCAACTAATCTTGAAAGAAACTTGTATTTAACAACTCAAGTCGTTGAGACAGACACCCCTGTTGTGGTTGCATTAAACTTTATGGATGAAGTTGAAAAATCAAGAGATACCATAAATATAGATAATTTAAGTAAAAAGCTTGGTGTGCCAGTTGTTGGGATTAGTGCATTAAAGAAACAGAATATTCATAAGTTGATGGAAGTTGCATATAAAGAGGCAAAGTCAACGAGAAAGGGGTATTCGGTATTAAAAGAAAGCATTGTTTCTGACGCAATACAAAGTGTGGAAAAACTATATGTCGAAAAAGATATTGACAATCCATTATTTAGAGCAATAAAACTTATAGAAGGCGATGCTTTAGAAGTGGAAAAAAGAAAAGAATTTTTACCAATAGTAGAACAAGAAAAAGAAAAAATTGACACCTCGGAATTTTATGGTGATTATGAAGCAGTTGTTGCAGATGCTAGATATCAATACATTACAAAAAATTATGCAGTTGAGTTAAAGAAATCTAAAAAAGAAAAGATATCAAGATCGGATAAAATAGATAGAGTGTTAACACATAGAATTTGGGGTATACCAATATTCTTGGCAATTATGCTTTTAATATTCCATATAACATTTAGCGAAAACTTCCTGTTATTAAGATGGGCTGTTAAAGATGCGGAAATTAGTGAAGGCGTTGAAACCTTTTTAGCAAGTAACGATGGAATATACTCTCCAGGTGTAATTATACATACGCTGGTTGGAGAAGGTTGGGGAGCGCTGACAGGCCTCGTCGAAGGTGCTATGCCTGAAGGTACATGGTACACGAGCTTGGTTGTTAACGGATTGTTTGAAGGTGTTGGTGCAGTTTTATCATTTATTCCATTAATACTTATGTTATTCTTCTTCTTATCGATATTAGAAGATACTGGATATATGGCGAGAGTCGCTTTTATACTAGATAGAGCCTTTAGAGGGTTTGGTCTTTCGGGAAGAGCTTTCCTACCGCTGTTAACTTGCTTTGGGTGTGCCATACCTGGAATTATGGGTACCAGAACACTCGAAGATGCGTCTGAAAGGAAAAGAGCAATATTATTATCACCGTTCTTTTCTTGTGGAGCTAAGTTACCAATATGGGCAGCGTTTGGTGGTGTGTTTGCACTGCATTCGAACTTGAATGCTACAGGCGTTGTCGCAGGTATGTATATAATTGGAATTGTGGTTGCAATATTTGGTTCATTATTCCTAAAGAAAACTTTTGTCAAAGGCGAAACACCTCCATTCATCATGGAGTTGCCAGAATATAGAACCCCGCAATTTAGAACCGTTATGTTACATTTAGGTCAAAAGCTAAAGCACTATGTTGTTAGAGCTGGAACAATAATTGCAGGTTCAATCATAGTGATTTGGGTATTAACCAACATTAGTTTCAAACATGGTTTTGTAGATGTAGATCAAAGCATGATATCAGTAATTGCAAAACCTCTATCATACATATTTGTTCCACTTGGTTTTGGCTATGGAGACATGGGCTGGAAGTTAACTGTTGCTGCATTCACAGGGCTGATTGCGAAAGAAATGGTTGTTGCAACAATGGGTATGTTTGGTGGAATGGGCGAAGACGCTGGCGAAGCTTTTGATATGGAAGCAGGCGAGCTGAACGAGCACAGTGGTATGGCAGCAATGATTTTAGGTGTTGGTGGCGCAATGTTAGGTCCCGCAACAGCAATCCCTGCAATGTTTGCCTTCTTGACATTTAACTTATTAAGTGTTCCGTGTATGGCAGCAGTTGCGGCAGCAAGAGCGGAGTTTGTCTTAACAGAAGGTAAGAAAAAAGGCAGAAGGTCAACATGGCTTGCAGTACTGTTTTGGCTGGCTACAGCATACGTAGTATCTCTAGCAGTGTTTTGGGTCGGAATGTTTATTGCAGTTGCTAAGTGGTATTCGTTGTTTGTAGTGCTTGCTGCAGCTATTGCAATAACTATAGTAGTGTTGATAAAAAAAGACATAATTAAAATAAAGAAAAAAGGTTCAAAATCAGCATAAGTTTAAGCTGTTTATGGAGCATACCTTTATTAATGAAAGTTGAGGATTAACAAATGCAGACAGTTGAAATTATAGTAATAGTATTAGCATCTTTGTTTGTTGTAGCAACAATAGGTGGTACTATACTACATAGAATACTAGCAAAGAAGTCTGGTAAAACAGTAACATCCTGCGGTTGTTTAAACTCAAGTGGTTGTGCAGGCTGTATACACGCTAATAAATGCGCTTCTCAAAAAGAAAATATACAGCAAGAAGAAATCGCACAAAAAGAAATTAAATAAAATAATTATTCAAATCTCCACCTTATCTTAAAAAGAGTTCCTTAATGCCAAGGGGCTCTTTTTTTTGTAGCGTGACTTTGTCACAATATTACATATTATATAAGTAGTAAAATAAAAAATGAACATTAGTTTATTTTAATATATTTAAATAAAGGCGTATTTAAATAGAACTTTCGCAATTTTTACCATAGAGGGAAATATTAGAAGGATTCAAACTAATGTTATAAACTATTTACTGGGGTTAAGTTCAAATAACATTTTTATATGAGCAGACATACACTAGTGCAATTTAGTGTAATTACATAGGATATAAAAACCCATTCACTTGGGTTAGATTCAGACAATACTATTATATGAGGAGGGATGTGTAATGAGAGTAGTTATAGTTGGTGGAGTTGCAGGTGGAGCATCAGCTGCATCAAGATTAAGAAGGTTAAATGAAAAGGCAGAAATAATCATACTTGAAAGAGATGATTATGTTTCATATGCAAATTGTGGTCTTCCATATTATATCGGAGAGGTAATCAAGTCAAAGGGAGCGTTATTAGTCCAGACCGTAGAAGGGTTAAAGAACCGGTTTAATGTAGATGCAAGAGTTAAAAACGAAGTAATAAGTGTAGATAAAGCCAAAAAAGTCGTGACAGTTTTGGACCACAATACAAACAAGGAATATGAACTTTCTTATGATAAGTTGATTTTATCCACTGGCGCAAAACCAATAAAGCCAAACATAAAAGGTATAAAAGATGCGACTAATGTCTTTACACTAAGAAATGTTGGTGATACCTTTGCGATTAAAGACTTTGTAGATTCTAGTTCGGTACAAAAAGCCGTTGTAGTTGGTGGTGGGTTCATAGGTGTAGAGATTGCAGAGAATTTAGCTCATCTTGGCAAAAGCGTCACAATTGTAGAAAAACTAAATCAAGTTATGTCGCCACTGGATTTTGAAATGGCACAGATTCTGCATGCCGAATTAAATAGAAATGGTGTAGACCTTGTTTTAGAAGATGGCGTTAGTGAAATTAAAGATGGTGGTAAAAAAGTTGTTCTTGAAAGTGGTAAAGAATTAGAAGCTGACATCATTATTTTAGCAATAGGTGTAACCCCTGAAAACACGCTAGCTAAGTCTGCAAATTTAAAATTAGGTCCTAGAGGTCATGTAATAACCAAAGATAATTTTAAGGCACTCGACGCAGATGGCACTGTAGAAGATGATATATATGCAGTAGGCGATATGATAGAAGTTATTAATCCTTTAGACGATTCTAGCTATGCAGTTCCTCTTGCTTGGGGTGCAAACAGACAAGGTAAACTTGTTGCTGATGATATCTCTGGGATTAAATTCAAACCAGTGAAAATACAAGCTTCAAGTGTTTTACAAGTGTTCGGACTAATTGCTGCTTCAACTGGCGTAAATGAAAAGACATTAAAACAGAAAAAAATAGATTATCAAGCAATTTATTCCTATCGCTCCAATCATGCTGGATATTATCCGGGTTCTAGCGTAATTTCCTTAAAGCTGATATATGAAAAAGGCAGTGGTAAAATACTAGGCGCACAAGCTATTGGCAAAGAAGGTACTGAAAAACGCATAGATGTAATTGCAACAACCATGAGGCTTGGTGGAACAGTTTTTGATTTAAGCGATTTAGAGCTTTGCTATGCACCACCTGTATCTTCTGCAAAAGACCCAGTTAACATTATGGGATATATAGCAGAAAATATTGAAAATGGAATAATAAAACCTGCTAGTGTATATGATCTTGACAAAATAATTGCAGATGGTGGATATGTTTTGGATGTTAGAACAAAAGCAGAAACTGATGCAAGAAAACTAGAAGGAAGCGTAAATATTGATGTTGATACGTTGAGGGATAATTTAGATAAGTTACCTAAAGACAAAAATGCACCAATATATGTACTTTGTGCAGTGGGATTAAGGGCGTATATAGCTAATAGAATTCTAGAAGCTAATGGGTATAAAAATACATACAATGTCCTTGGTGGATATACAACATATGCAAATTTAAAATATATAGTTGGATCAGGTACACTAAAACCGCCAGCAGTTTGTAAATCAGGAGGAGATATGCAATCATCAGAAGATATTAAAAAAGTAGCTACAATTAGTAAAGACGTACAAGAATTAGATTGTTCAGGACTACAGTGCCCAGGTCCAATCATGGCAACATTTAAGAAAATGGAAGAATTAAAACCAGGTGAGACACTGAGAGTAACTGCAACCGAAGGTGGCTTTTTAATGGACATAGAAAACTGGACAAAGACAAATGGACATACCTTAAAGAGCTTGGTTTCAGAAGGTGGAAAGTATATAGCTACCATAGAAAAAGGTGGAGAAACAGGTCTTAACTTAAGTGGCGTTTCCCTTCAGGAAAATGCAACATTAGTGTTATTTAGTGGCAATTTAGATAAGGCTTTAGCTGCTATGATTATTGCGCAAGGAGCTGCAGCTCAAGGCAAAAAGGTAACCATATTCTTTACATTCTGGGGACTAAACGCCCTGCGAAAGGAAAACAAAGTAAAGGTTAAAAAAGGATTTATTGGGAAAATGTTTGGCAAGATGATGCCACGTGGAGCAAGTAAACTTCCTCTATCCAATATGAACATGGGTGGTATGGGCAGAGCTATGATAAAGAGCATTATGAAGAAAAATAATGTAGATGATATTAAAACCATGATAGAAACTACAAAGGCTGCAGGGGTAAGGATGATTGCTTGTATGATGAGCATGGATTTAATGGGAATCAAGAAAGAAGAGTTAATAGATGGCGTTGAATACGCAGGTGTTGCGACGTATATAAGCGCAAACGAAAATGTAGGGACAACATTGTTTATCTAGTAAAAAAATACTTCTATTATTAATCTAGTCTAAAGATACGACACTGATTTAACGAGTAGTAGTTTTGATACATATAAACTATTTAAGAAGCAGGCTTTAAAACAGCTTGCTTTTTAGCTGTATATGTAAGTGTCAAAGGTTTATGAACTCGTAAAAAACTAATGGACTAATTTCATTTTGTTGGTATGTGAAAATTGAAGGAAAAATATACGAATTGAAAATATACATATTTACTTTAATAATATATAATGATATAATAAATCTAACTTAGGTTATTTGGAATAATACTAAAAAATGATGGGAGGTATCGTCAAATGACCACACAAAAAAAGAGACTAACAGATGGTAAAAAACTTTTACGCGTTTTACTTATCATATTTCTTGTAGCAATTGTAGCAGTAATAGCATTTTTCTTATTTAGACAATACCTGCCTATGAAAGAAATCACTTATACCGGTAATGGCTATGAGGCTAGGCAGTTTTCCACAAAAGAAGAAGTTAATTCGTTTTTGGACTCACTTCGTGCTTTAGATTCTGCGCGTTCATCCAACCTGCTTGGTGATTTAACGATCCTAGGTCCGCAAAAAAGTGCGCCTAGTTTGGAGTTAGATACCACTAATATTGCACAAAACGAAAGTCATTCTACAACCAATGTGCAAGTTGAAGGTATTGATGAGTCTGATATAGTTAAAACAAATGGTAAGTACATATATAGACTCGGTTATGGAGGCCTTGTAATACTTGAAGTACAAGCTGATGGATTGGTGGTTAAGAAGGAAATTAAACTTACAACCAATAGATATAGTGTAGGCGAAATGATGCTATATGGTAATAAACTTATCATATCTTGCGACAGTTATATGTATGTCGATGAAAATGGAAAACCAACTGAGGCTCCAACTGCTGATGACTATGCCAATCAATCTTATGCAGGATATTATAAAAACACTGTTGATACAAGGATATATAATGTAGAAGATCCAGCAAATCCAGTTTTAGAAAAGCAAATGATCTTTACAGGTAATAGAGTGGATATGCGCTTAAAAGGGAGCAAACTATACTTTATTATTAATCACTATTCTTACTATTATTATCGTTATGCATCTAGTGGGTATGATACTTTACCGCAAATGTATATTGGAAATGGTGAGAATGTGAAACTTGAAGAAATGCCTCTTGATAAAATTTATTATTTCGATGGCATTCCATATTATCATTATTCAGTGGTAGGAATGATTGATTTAGAAACAAATGAAGTGTCATCTGTATCATATTTTGGGTCAGGCGAAACTGTATATATGTCCCATAATTACCTATATTTAGCAGCCACTGATAGTGGTAAGGCAGTATCCCACAACGGACTTCGTCAAGAGGTAATATATAACAAAAACTATTCTAGAATCTTAAGAATCAAGCTAGACGATTTGCAATTAGCTGGCATTGGTAAGGTTGAAGGATACATTTTAAATAAGTATTCAATGGATGAATATAACGGCTTTTTACGACTAGCGACGACAACATCAGGATATGGTGAAAATGGTTTTGAGCAATACAATAATATATTTATCCTTGACGAGAACTTAATAGAAGTTGGGAAAATTACAAATATTGCACCAGGTGAAAGGATATATTCTGCTAGATTTGATAAAGAAGAAGGTGCAATTGTTACATTCAGACAAGTAGATCCTTTATACAAAGTAAACCTATCCGACCCACATAATCCTACTATTTCAGATGGACTTAAAAAAGATGGAGTTGCATATTATCTGCATAAAATCAACGATAAATATACAGTTGGTGTAGGAATGAATACAGACTCAAATGGCACTTCTAATGGCATAGAAGTAGTTTTATACAACATGGAAGGTGCAGACGCTGTCATTAGTCATAAACTAGTCATAGGTGAAAGATGGGCAAGCGCAGAAGCTTTATACAACCCCCATGCATTTTTAGTGGATTTAGAAAATAACATATTTGGTTTTGATATTTCTTTCCCAGTTGAAGTGCAACAGCAAGATGGAGTAACAACCTATTACACATATAAAGATGTTAGAGACTTTTTAGTATTTAGCTTCTATGAGAATGAGGAAGGAGTTGGTCAAATTAAGGTAGAGGCAAAGATTAGAATTGGTGGTGATGACTACACTAGCAATTTCTATTACTATTCACCAGTCAGAGGACTTAGGATCGGTACAAAACTCTATGTAGTAGAAGACTTACAAACTAAAGTGTATGACATTACAAATGATTATGGGTATTTGTATAAAGCAGAATACTTTAAAGAGCTAAATAATAGTGTAGTTGGAGACGATCCGGTTCCTCAAGGAGCATAAAGAGATATTCGTTATCTAAAAACCTCTAGTCCCCAAAGATTAGCAAAACAATTATTATAATAACGTCTAGGTCCTAAAGGAGTATAGAGGTAAGCGATATACATAAGAAAATCTAGTTGCTGAAAATTAGCTTAGATACAATTATTGTGTAATAAAATTTAGTTGCAAAAAACATAAACTTTTACCACCTACATTCGATTCGTAGGTGGTTTTTATTTCACTATTAGACATAGGCTTTTAAAATGTATATAATGATACTTAATGTTAAATAATTTGTTCAAATAGGTGAAAAAATGACAAAAAACAAGAGCATGTTAGATATTAATAAAAAAGAAATCTTTAGTGAGGTGTTTCCATTTTGGGACAAAATAGATGAAAGTACTAAGGTAGAACTTTTAAACGCTACAACACAAAGAAAATATCCAAAAGGTGGAGGGGTAAAGAGCACAAATTCATCGTGCGTCGGTGGTATTTATATAGTTTCAGGAAGAGTTAGAGCATATATAACTGCGGATAGTGGCAAGGAAATAACACTTTACTATTTAACAGATGGCGATTTTTGTACTCTTTCAGCAGGGTGTGTTATGCCAGCTATTTCATTTGAAATCCAAATGGAGGCAGAAGAAGAAACGACAATATTACAAATATTTCCAAAAGCGTTTGCAAAAGCTCAAGAACAATATTTGGAAGTTGAAAATTTTGCCTTAAAAGTGTTGTTACAAAGGATTTCAGACTTAGTCTGGGAACTAGAGCAATTTCATTCGTATAGTATTGAACGAAGAGTTGCCATGTATTTATACGATGAATATGCTAGAAACAAAAACTTAGTTATATCTGTAACACATGAACAGATAGCAAAAAATCTAGCTTCTGCAAGAGAAGTAATTTCTAGGCAACTAAAAGAATTTGAGGGTCAAGAGATTGTCGAGCTAGGGAGAGGAAAAATAACGATACTAGATTTAAATGCACTAAAAAAATTAGTCTAGTCTAATAAAAAACTAAATAACACTAAAAAAGCAGTTCGGTTAGGAACTGCTTTTTGGTTATTATGAAATTTTAAATACCAAATAGATTGTAAGACTTTTAACTTTTAGCGGTTAACTATTTGACAAGATTTGCAAGTTCTTGTTTTTGTAAAAATCCAGTTCTTTGACGTACAACTTGGCCGTCCCTAAATACGATTAAGGTAGGTATACTATTTACTCTATAGGCATAAGCTAGTTCGTTTTCTGCATCTACATCAACCTTACATACTTTAATATCTTTTCTCTCTTCAGCAAAACTACTTAGCATTGGAGCAAGCATTCTGCAAGGTCCACACCAGTCTGCATAAAAATCAACAAGTACCGTTCCTGCGGCTTTTAATACTTCAGATTCAAAATTATCTTTTGTTACTTTTGTTTCCATTTTATAAATCCTCCTAATTACTCTCGAGTATATTTTTTTATTATGACAACATTATAGCCTAAATAAATACGTAGTAGTGTGATAACATTACAAATGACAGCGTAAAAAAGCACAAATTATTATCTAGGTATGGATAATTGTATAATTCTATTCCTCTTTTATGTGTTTGTAGTCTTTTTCATTATCTACGATATAGTAATTCAAGAATAGTTCTTCGGAAGTTAGCTGGTTAGATTGCTCGAGTATTGTTCAATACATATTACATAATGTTATTACTCATCTTTTATATGCTCGTAGTCTTTTTCATCATCTGCGTCATAGTCGCTAGATAATAGTTCTTCGAAAGTTAGTTGGTTAGAATCACCAGAGCATTGCTCTAAAAATGCTAGAAATGTTTCTTCATATAGGCTAGGGTTTTTGTAATATGACATCGCATGTCCTGCGTTATCAACTATCAGTTTTCTTTTTGGAGCAGTACATGCCCTATAATTAACTTCTGACATGTATGTAGGGACAAATAAGTCGTTGTCACCATGAATAAATAAAATTGGCACCGATGACATTGAGACTGATTCAGTGGTTGTAGGCTTTTTCAAACTATATTTTGCAAAAATCTTACAGAACATATTTATGACATTAACTAGTGGGAAAGAACTAAATCTTAAAAGCCTATTTACTTGGAAAGCTATAACATCCCAAGGGGAAGTAAAGCCACAGTCTTGCACTGCGCCTTTAACACTAGATGGTAGATTATCTAGTCCACAAGCATTCATAACAGTTGCTGCTCCCATTGAAACTCCATATAGGAAGATATCTCCTCCAGGTACAAGTTCTTCTACAGCTTCAATCCATTTGATAGCATCTTTATGATCTAAAGAGCCAAAGCCTATGTACTTACCTTCGCTAGGTCCATGTGCTCTATGATTAACAAAAAGTAAGTTATAACCAGCTTTCCTTAAAAACGGAATCATCTGTGAAAACTCATTTTTGGGATTGGATCTATATCCATGCATGCAAATAACAGTTTTATTACTTTTTGTATCCGCGGCTACAAAATCGCCATATAATTTTAGGTTGTCGAAAGTTGTTACTGTTACAGGTGTTTTTTCTAAATTTTCATATTCTTTAGTTGAATCCAACACAAACTTAAGCCAGTCCTCGTAATCAGGACCCATAACTTGTGTTAATAATTTTTCATCGTTATCAATTGATTTACCTGATTTTCCAGGTTTTCCTTTGATAATCATTCGAAATGCTAAAAATGAAGCAAGTAAAAGAGTTAGTACTGTAAGTACAGCTGCTCCGCCGAGACAGCCACACACAATATATATGACCTTCATTGTATCAATAGATAAAATCACGGTAGTTTCCTCCAAAAAATATATAGCTAACAAGGGTGACGCAAACAAATGTAAATTAAGTGAATAAAAATCTAGCAGTACCCCTTGTATTGCCTATCAAATTATACAATATCTGCACCTAATATGCAAAATTAAATACGAGTTGCAAACAGAAACAGAGACGCTTTGCATATCGAAGAGTTTTGCATCATTTTAGCCGATATTTAGTAGTCTTTGTCTTTTACTTTCGTGATGGAAAATAAAACAAATAAACTTCTTTGCATTCAATTAAATTATCAAAAATAGACCGAATATTCAAATCTTTGTAAGATGTATTTTTTTGAGGATTGTGAGTTGAAACAAAGTAGATATTCAATAATCTAACAATCGAACAAATAAATATAAGCCTTAGCAAGTTGTATTTTCTTGGAGGATAATGAACTGAGACCAAGTAGACATATAGCAATCTCACATGCGCATTATGAGACTAACATAGTATATTTAACTATCCTAATTCGTTGACTATTTTTATGGGCGTGGATATAATGAGTAAGGTGTGCAACCCTTTTTAGTTGCGCACGACAATTTTTAATTATTTTCGGAGGTAAAAATGAGCAAAATACTAACTATCGATGGCAATAATGCAGCGTCATATGTAGCATATGCTTTTAGTGAAGTTGCAGCAATTTATCCCATCACTCCAAGTTCAACTATGGGCGAATATGCAGACGAGTGGGCAGCTGCTGGAAGGAAGAATATGTTTGGCCAAGTTCTTAAGATTGCCGAGCTTCAATCAGAAGCTGGTGCTGCTGGTGCAGTGCATGGTTCTTTAAGTGCTGGTGCTTTAACAACCACATATACAGCAAGCCAAGGCCTTTTACTAATGATTCCCAACATGTACAAGATTGCAGGTGAATTATTACCTACAGTATTCCATGTTTCTGCTAGATGTGTTGCGGCACATTCTTTAAATATATTTGGTGACCATTCAGACGTAATGGCTTGCCGTCAAACCGGATTTGCAATGATAGCATCTAACTCAGTACAAGAAGCTATAGATTTAGCACTTGTTGCACATTTAGCAACTTTAGAGTCTAGAGTACCATTTGTACATTTCTTTGATGGATTCCGTACCAGTCATGAAATTTCCAAAGTAGATGCTCCAACATATGAGGAAATGAAAACTCTTGTAGATATGAAGGCAATTGAAGATTTTAGAGCAAGAGCATTAAACCCTGAGCATCCAATCCAAAAGGGTACCGCACAAAACGGCGATATATTCTTCCAAAACAGAGAAGCATGCAACAAGTATTATGATGCTGTTCCAGGCATTGTTGAAAAATGCATGGATAAAGTTGCAAAACTAACAGGAAGAGAATACAAACTGTTTGACTATGTAGGCGCAAAAGACGCAGAAAAAGTAATAATAATGATGGGCTCTGGTGCTGAAGCTGTAGAAGAGACCGTAAATTACTTGAATGCAAAAGGTGCAAAATTAGGGCTTGTAAAAGTACGTTTATACAGACCGTTTGTTGGAGAAAAGCTTGCAGCAGCAGTTCCAAAGACAGCTAAGTATGTCACAGTTTTAGATAGAACAAAAGAGCCAGGCGCACTAGGTGAGCCTTTATACTTAGACGTAGTAGCAGCACTATCAGGAAGAAATGTAAAAATCGTTGGTGGAAGATATGGACTAGGTTCCAAAGAATTCAATCCTACAATGGTTAACGCAGTATTTAAGAACATGGGTGGAGCTAATATCAACGGCTTTACAGTAGGAATTAAAGACGACGTAACAAATAAGTCATTACCATTAGATGAAAAAATTAATGCAGCACCAAAGGGTGCAATTTCCTGTAAGTTCTATGGACTTGGTTCTGACGGAACAGTTGGTGCAAATAAAAACAGTATTAAGATTATCGGAGATAACACTCCTAAGTTTGTACAAGGATACTTCGTTTATGACAGTAAAAAATCAGGTGGTATAACAATTTCTCACTTAAGATTTGGTGACACCAAGATTCAAAGCTCATACCTCATCGATCAAGCAGACTTCATAGCTTGTCATACACCCAGCTATATCTACAGATATGATATGGTTAGTGATTTAAAAGAAGGTGGAACATTCTTGTTAAACTGCATTTGGGATCCATCCGAATTAGATAAAGAACTACCAGCAGAAGTTAAGAATGAAATTGCAAAGAAAAAGGCGAAGTTCTATGTGCTTGATGGAAACGCAGTGCTTGCAAAAGCTAATGCAAGAAGAGGACTAAATACAGTCATGCAGGCAGCATTCTTTAAACTTTCAAACGTTATTCCTTATGAAGATGCAGAAAAACACATGAAAACTGCAATTCTAAAGACATATGGCAGAAAAGGCGATGCAGTAGTTAAGATGAACTATGATTGTGTTGACTATGCAATAACCGAACTTAAAGAAGTTAAATATCCAGCAAGCTGGGCAACCACAACAGAAGGTGCACCGCTAGTAGAAGTCGCTGATAATAAATACTTCAAGCAATTTATTAACCCGATTTTGAGACAAGAGGGAGATAAATTACCAGTTTCAGCATTCAATGCTGATGGGTCTGTCCCAGTGGGAACAACCAAATATGAAAAGAGAGGCGTGGCAATTGAAGTTCCAGTATGGATTCCAGAAAATTGTATACAATGTAACCAGTGTTCATTTGTATGTCCACACGCAAGTATTCGTCCAGTACTAGCAACCGAAGAGCAACTTAAAGGAGCTCCAGAGGGCTTTGTAACAAGAGATGCTCTTGGATTTAAGGGATACAAGTTTAGACAACAAGTAAGCCCACTAGATTGTATGGGATGTGGAAGCTGTGTCAATGTGTGCCCAGCAAAAGAAAAAGCTATCGTAATGAAACCTATCGCCGAAGCAATTGCAACCGACAAAGAAAATTGGGAATTTGCATCTAGCTTAAAAGAAAACGATAAGGTGTATAAGGCAAATACAGTAAAAGGCTCACAGTTTGCAAAACCATTATTTGAATTCAGTGGAGCTTGTGCAGGATGTGGTGAAACTCCATATGTTAAATTAGTAACACAGCTATTTGGAGACAGAATGATTGTAGCCAACGCTACAGGATGTTCTTCGATCTATGGTGGTTCTGCTCCTACATGCCCATATACCACAAATGATTTAGGACATGGTCCAGCATGGGCAAACTCACTATTTGAAGACAATGCTGAGTTTGGATTTGGTATAAGTCTTGCAGTCAATAAGAGAAGAGAGACAGTAGTAGAAGATTTAGATGCGCTAAAAGCTATTTATGCAGATGAATCGTTTGTAGCCGCAGCTGATGCTTGGGTTAATAATATGAATGATGCAGATGCTAGTAAAGAAGCAGCAGATGCTTTAATAGTTGAACTAAACAAAGCAGCATCAAAAGGTGGCGCAGTTAAAGAACTTGTAGACAAGATTTTAGTTAACAAAGATTGCTTAGTTAAGAAATCTATTTGGATAATAGGTGGCGACGGCTGGGCATATGATATTGGTTACGGCGGACTCGATCACGTACTAGCAAGCGGTGAAAATGTTAATGTACTAGTCCTAGATACCGAAGTATATTCAAATACCGGCGGACAAGCAAGTAAATCCACCCCAACTGGCGCAACTGCAAAGTTTGCTGCAGATGGCAAGAAGATTAAGAAAAAGGATCTTGGCTTGATGGCTATGAGCTACGGTTATGTGTATGTTGCTCAAGTAGCTATGGGTGCAAACATGAATCAACTCATTAGAGCTATGCGTGAAGCTGAAGCATATGATGGCCCATCTCTAATAATTGCATATGCACCTTGTATTAACCACGGTATAAACATGAGTAAGCCAATGCAAGTAATGAAAAATGCTGTTGACTGTGGATACTGGCAGTTATACAGATATAATCCAGCTTTAGAAGCAGAAGGAAAGAATCCATTCACTTTAGATAGTAAGGAACCAACAGGCGATTATCAAGCACACTTAGCAACAGAGGGCAGGTATATGGCGCTTAAGAAGATGTTCCCAGAAAAAGCCGAAGAACTATTTGCATTAAATGAGCAACAAGCTAAGGCAAGATATGAAACATATAAAAAGCTTGCTGACTAATTGGTAGCACATTAATAGCAGTAATTAAAGCGGAGTGAAAAATCTCCGCTTTTTTTATACCTCGGTTATGTCAAAGCATTAAATATATGCACAAGGTAAACAACCTAACTGTAGGTAATGATTGCCCGAGTGCCTTGCTGTTGCGCTTACTATGAAAATTGACTTTAGTTTGAGAGATTTTCGTGCCTTAAGTGACTTACCGTTGCATTTACTATGATAACAAATCTTAGATAATAATTTGTGCCAATACGCCTTACTGTTGCACTTACTATGACAACTAACTTTTTACAATAAAATGGCAATTATGAAAATATCGCTATTGACTTAATAGGTTATAAAACATATAATTTATATAGTTTAAAAAATTTTTTTAAAAGGAGTGTAATATATATGAGAAAAGCATTTATTTGTCCCTCAAAGTATGTTCAAGGCGAAAATGAAATATTAAACCTTGGATATTTTGTCAAAACATTTGGTAAGAAAGCATTGCTAATTGCCCACAAAGATGACGCAGCCAGAGTAAAAGATAAGCTTGATGCTACTGCTAAAAAGTATGGCGTTGAGTTTGTTAAAGCCGATTTCAAGGGTGAATCTTCAAGAGAAGAAGTTAAGAGACTAAAAGAAATCGCCAAGAAAGAAGGTTGTGACTGTACAATAGGTCTTGGTGGAGGAAAAGCCATTGATACCGCAAAGTGTGTTGCTGAAGGTCATGCATTGATAATAGTACCAACTATTGCAGCAACTGATGCACCAACTTCACACTCAGCAGTATTATATACACCAGATGGTGGATTTGATGACTATGCATATTTTCCACAAAATCCAAGCGTTGTTCTAATCGACACCACAGTTATTGCAAATGCACCAGTTAGATTTTTAGTAGCTGGAATGGGCGATGCATTATCAACATATTTTGAAGCGAGAGCAAATGTTCAGTCTTTTGGAAATGTTAATGCAGGACTACCTTGTGGCGCGGATAGAGCTAAAGGAGAGCTACTCGCTCGCGGCACTAACACAGCATTTGCGCTTGCAACACTATGCTATGAAACACTTTTAGCAGATGGATACAAGGCAAAAGTAGCATGCGAAGCAAAAAAAGTAACTCCAGCCCTTGAAAACATTATCGAAGCAAATATTTTGCTATCAGGTCTTGGATTTGAAAACGGTGGATTAGCAGCAGCTCACGCAATCCATGATGGATTAACTGTATTAGACGAAACCCATCATATGTTCCATGGCGAGAAAGTTGCATTTGGAACAATTTGCCAATTAGTGTTAGAAAATGCACCTATGGAAGAAATTGAAGAAGTTATTAATTTCTGCTTGTCACTAGGATTACCAGTATGCTTAGAAGACTTAGGTGTAATGGATATTGGCGATAGAATTTATGAAGTTGCTAAAAAGACCTGCATACCTGAAGAAAGTATTCACTTTATGCCATTCCCAGTAACAGAAGCTGATGTCGTAGCTGCTATCTTAACAGCAGATAAACTAGGACGCGAAGCAAGTGGTTGCTGTGATTGCGAATAATACTTTAGGCTCGGGATCACACAGGTCAAATAGGAATAACTTAGACTACTATAATTAGTTAGTTACACTGAACAACCAAAAGAGAAGTTGTGCCGTCAGCTGAACATAGTTGTACGGCACAATATTTCAATAATTAATATTTTTTGGAGGAGATAAGTATGAAAAAAATTATGAATACTGCAGAGTCTTTTGTATATGATATGTGTCATGGAATCGCAAAAGCTCATCCTGAACTAGAGTTTGTTGAAAAATACAAGATAGTTAAGAAAAAGGAAATCAACGAAAACAAAGTCAGCTTGATTTCTGGTGGTGGATCTGGCCACGAACCAGCACACGCAGGTTTTGTAGGAACAGGTATGTTAGATGCAGCAGTTTGTGGTGATGTATTTGCATCTCCCTCACAAATACAAGTATTTAACGCACTAAAGCTTACACAGACCAAAAAGGGAATCCTTATGATAGTTAAAAACTATTCAGGAGATTGTATGAACTTTAATAATGCTGCATCACTTGCAAAAGAGGAAGGGATTGAGGTAGATGCAGTGTATGTAAATGATGATATAGCTGTTAAAGATAGTTTATACACCGTTGGAAGACGTGGTGTTGCAGGTACTGTTTTAGTACATAAAATAGCTGGTGCAAAAGCCGAACAAGGCGGATCTTTAGCCGAAGTAAAAGCTGTAGCACAAAAAGTTATTGATAATGTAAGAAGCTTTGGATTTGCGTTAACATCGTGTACAGTTCCAGCAGCTGGATCACCTACCTTTGATATAGGTCCAGATGAAATGGAGTTTGGTGTAGGAATACATGGTGAGCCCGGAAGAAAAAGAGAGAAAATACAAAGCGCAGATGAGTTAGCCAAAAGAATTGTTCCAGATTTAATGGAAGATTTAAAGCTTAAAAAAGGCGAAAAAATTTGTTTGTTAATTAACGGCTTTGGTGGTTCGCCACTACAAGAACTATACATACTAAATAATTCAGTATCTAAAGAATTAGAAGCAGCGGGTGTTGTAATATACAAGACCATGGTAGGAAACTATATGACATCTATCGATATGGCAGGTGCTTCTGCAACGTTACTTAGATTAGATAATGAATTAACTGCACTTTTAGACTATCCAGTAGCTACTCCAGCGATTACTTGGGGCGCAAGTGCTCGTGCAAAAGCTTGTGAAGAGGCAATTGATGCATTAGCAAAGGTTTTAGGCACTGTTCCAGCAAGTGTACAAGCTGCAACTCCAACTGCGAAAAAAGCAGAAAAAGTAGAGAAAGCTGTAACATATGAAGTGAAAGGAAAGCCTGCAATAGGTGAAAAAATTAATACAGCTGGATTAACTGTATTAGTGGATAAAATGGCTGATATAGTCATTGCAAATGAAGTTCCTTTCTGTGAAGCAGATAGAAATGGCGATGGCGACTTTGGAATGAGTATTGCTAAAGGTTTTAAGCAATTAAAGAAAGATTGGGCAACTCGTAAAAAGGGAAGTATTGGTGAATTCTTAGTAAGTGCTTCGGAAATCATTATGGAGTACTGTGGTGGTGCATCTGGTCCTCTATGGGGAAGTGCATTTAGATATGCAGGAAAAGCGGCTGGCAACGTCGAAGAAATTGGCGTTAAAGAATTAGCAAATATTATGCAAGCTGCAGTAAAAGGCATTCAAGAGACAGGTGAAAGATCCTTCGGTAGAGGCGCTAAAGTAGGCGACAAGACCTTAATCGATGCATTAGTTCCAGCAGCAGATAGTATGACAGCATCGGGCGAAGGTGGTGATAAGATGCTAAAAGCTATGGAGAAAGCCGCAAAAGCAGCAGTGAAAGGTGCAGACAGTACCAAAGAGTTTGTTGCTAAATTAGGAAGAGCCGGAACAGTCGGTGAGAGAAGTATAGGCTTCCCAGATGCAGGTGCATATGGAATAGGCGTTATCTTTACAGAACTATATAAATTTGTAAAGGACTTCAAATAGTAATTTAGCCATAACTTAAGGCATAAGAAAAGGGGTTGTCCGAAAATACAACCCCTTAATTTTGTATATAAAAAGTTTTAGTTATTTTTCAGAGTTTCCGTTTTCCTCTGCTTTTTTAATAATCTCGTTATTTAAGTTAAATGAACCTACAACTCTTTCTACCGGTAGGGCAAAGACTAAGCCGTTACCTTCGGTATGTAGACCTGCTTTTTCATATATTGAACGCATTATAGCAGTTCGGCTTCCACGTTTTGCTAGGATAATAATGACATCTTTTTCGGGTTCAATAGTAACACCTAAAAATGAGGCAGTTTCATGGTCTCCAGTACCTCTAGCTCTAAAAATAGTACCACCTCTCGCGCCTGCTGAACGCGCAGCATCCATGACATCGTCAGCAAAACCTTTTTTAACTATTGCCATTAGTAGGGAATAAGTAACTATTTCTTTTTCTTCCATTTCTTTTTCTCCTTCGTTTATGCCTTCAGGCATATCTCCATTTTCTAAAATGTATTTTAGTAATGCAGGTTCTGCAAAACTACGGATAGGCATAGTAAAAGCTACGCCTGTATTAGCTTTTGATAGATTTAATTCTTGTGCTAAAAGTCCAAGTATATATTCATCTGCATCTCCTGGGATAATTCCCCAAAGGATGCTTTTTTCAGTATCTGAAAAACCCCAATATGTTCTTATGCTAGTTGGTGCAGTTCCTTGAGCGATAGAAACATAATGGATATCATAACCATGGCTATTTAGCAGTGCGGCTATGTCTTCACCTTTTTCCATATCAACTATTGAAACAAGAAATTTCAAAGTTTTATGTCTCAAATCTTCTGTTGTCATGTCTCGTCTCCTTGACTATATTATCCGTTAATTATCGCGTGTATGCAAGATATAGTATTTTATTAATTATTTATCTTTCTCATCACTTTCAAGTTTATCAGACTTATTTTCCTCAACAATGGAGTCAACGGGATGGTTATATTATCCGTTAATTATCATATGTATGTAATATACAGTATGGTTAATTATTTATCTACCTCACCATCTTCAGGATTATTAGGCTCATTTTTCTCAACAATGAAGTCAATTGGATGGTCAAATTGAGATTTATGTTCAGTATCTTCTTCAACATCATCGAAGAAATCTATTATTACATTATCCTCAGTTTGAGGTTCTAATTCTAGCGTTTCGGTTCCCTCAACAGTTTTATCAGAAGCATCCTCAAGATCTACAATAACATCTGCAACTTGTGAGTCAGCAAGGACTTGTTCAAGTTTAGAAGTTTCTTTGGCTTTGCGCAGCTTAGCCTGAAATACCATACCGGAAATCATAATAACAATGATTGGCATCATGGCCACAGAACCTACTACACCAAATGCATCTGTGAATACATTACCGCCAACAGCGTTACAAGCTCCAATAACAAAAGGTAGGGCGAAAGTAACAGTCATAGGTCCACTAGCAACACCACCGCTATCAAAAGCAATGCCTGTAAAAATCTTAGGAGCAAAGAACATCAAAATCAAACAAACGCCATAAACTGGTAATAATATCCACCATATTCTAATACCAGTTAATACTCTAAGAAATGAAACAGCTATAGCAAATCCAACGCCGATGCAGAGTAAAATGAGCATGCTTTTTCTAGATAGAGCTCCGCTAGTCATTTCATTAACTTGCTTAGTTAGTGCGTGGACAGAAGGCTCTGCTAAGACGATTAATGCGCCGATAAGTCCACCAACTGGTACTAACACCCAGTTTGCTTTAGATGATGCAAGCGCATAACCAAGAAGGGAGCCAACTGGTGCAAAGCCTACATTAACGCCTGTTAAAAATAGTGTAAGGCCTACATAAGAATATAGAAGACCAAAAATGATACGAATAACTTGGGTCTTTTTTAGTTTTATTGCAAATACTTGGAATATAACAAATATAGCTGCAATAGGTGCAAGGCTAAATGCTACCTCTGCAAGATTAGTTACAAATCCCGCACCAAAAGCTTTCATTATATCGCCAAAGGTATGTATTGCATCGATGTGCGATCCAGTATTAACAAGTCCAAGTTTACCAGTAAATCCTACAATTAACATTACAAACATTGGTCCAATGGTACAAAGAGCAACAGATCCAAAGTTTTCATCACCTTCGGAGTCTTTTCTACCATGTGCAACAGTCGCAATACCTACAGTGAAAGCCATCAAAAAGGGAACAGTTACAGCGCCCGTTGAAACGCCACCGCTATCTAAAGATACAGTTACAAATTCGGGCATGATAAATTCCATAACGCCAGCCATTAGAAAAACAACGCCATATATTACGAGGAAGACATATTTTAATTGCCATTTGAAAAAGATTCTAAGTATAGAAATCATTAAAAACAGACCAAATCCTAAAGCTACAAACACAGTTATTATAAACTGAGTGGATCTCTCGTTTGTCATAAAACTAGTTAAAACTTGTACACCAGGCTCAGCAAGTGTAATAATGACTCCTAGTGCAAGTGGTACTAATATGACCAGCCATAGTTTTTTAGATTTTGAAACATAAGATCCTACTTCACGACCAATTGGTGTTAATGCAATATCTATACCCATGCTAAACAGGGCAAGTCCTATTATTAAAAGAGCTGAACCAATTATAAATAGCCCATAGTGTGCTCCTAGTATAGTTTTTGGGAAAAATAGGGAAATAATGATAACAACAATGCTAATTGGCAAAGTTGAAACCGCTGCATTTTTAAAACTTGACGCTAAATTTTTTAACATTTTATTCCCTAAATCTAATTACGCTTTATTTAATTAAATATACTTAACTCTGTACACAAGAATACCACAAAAGCACTTGTAGTGTAAAACCAAAACTCCAGTTAATATGCCTAAAAGCTGTTATTAAACTCGCCAGCATAAAACTATAGTTAATATAATTAAATCTAAACGAGTTTACAAACATTGCTAATGGATGTGTAAAAGCTAATGTGTCTAAAAGCTGTTATTAACCCGCAAACCTAAAACTATAGTAAATGTGGTCATATCTAGAAGGTTTTAATAAGAGATTGCATAAAACCGCCTATATATTAAACAATGTTTTTTCTAGAAACATATTTATTCGTTTTGAACAATCATCGTAACTATACTATCTTTTGTAACGATTAAAAGAACGATTGGCTATGTGATAAAGACAAAAACAACAGAAACGATTGAAACGCTCGAGGACCTGTTTGCGTTGCACCTACTATGATAACTAACGTAGAAACTGCTGAAAAGGCAAGATATGAAATTGATACATCCCTAAATTATTTGCAATTTAATTTCATAAAAATTAACAGCTATATTTATGCCAAAGTTGAGAAGCCACACAATGCCTAGTTCTTGTTATTTTTTGTTTTTAAGCTTACTATCTCGCAAACTTTCTTCTTGTCGTTTTTTTACATAATAACTAACGATAGCCGCACGCTGTTTTTGTTTAGCTTCTTTGGACATTTTTTTAGGGAAAAGCGATTTTTTCTTATTGTTTTTCATTTAATCTTCCTCCAAGGAAAAGACGGGATCTTTAAAGAATTGCCCACTACTTAAAAACTCATCTACTTTATCTTGCATATCATCACTATAAATGTTTTCTTTAGCCTCCACTATATAGGCAAATTTTATTTTGTGTAATAAAAATGAGGCGAGAAGGTTCTGATTAAAATCGTGGGCGATAATGAGTATGTTATTACTAAACACAGGATCAGGAATGACTCGATATATGGCAACACTATAATCTGATCTATCATAAGTAAAATTAAATAAATTTTCTTTCTCGTATGCTTTTTCAATTAAATCTAATTCTTCCATAAAAACAATTTTAATTCTTTCATATCCAGACAACATTATATATTCATTCAACATATTACGAATATATGCTGAAACATTAGTCTGCATAATTTTTGTCTCTTCTGTAATTATCTCTTTAAATTCAGTAATTGTTTTAGCAGTAGGGCGAATAATAATATTGTCATCTAAGCCCCACTTGCTTATCTCACTATAATTTATATCGTCTACCAATGTGGTTAAGAGCTCGCGAGTTCTATTAGGCACTTTAGTGTCAGGGTAAAATTCAAATATTTCATTTAACTTATTATTTAATTTTTTTCTCTTTTCCTTTCTACGTTTTAGCAGGTTAGGAATTAGTTTATTGACAAAATCGTTTAGATTTGGATCATTATTGTTTTTCATAAAGCCGAAAGCGGAGGCATCCTCTCGTAATATTACATCCATTAACCAAGACACTCTAATTTTGATTGAATCAATTAACATAACCATTCCTATAAATATTTTATATTAGTTTATATCTAGCATACAATTTGTAGTGCAAAAAATCAATATAATTTAAGTTTTAATATTCATAATTGCGTTATTTTCCTTTATATTGTAGGACAAAAAATTATATAAATGTCCTCCTGACATACAAAAATCGATTTAATATAATTGAATCAAGAGCATAACATCAAGCGATTATGTGGTATTGACCATAACTTAAAACAGGTGATAAAATGAAAAAAAGAATTAAGATAAGCGCTAGGGCAATAAAGCATTCAAATTCCGGCGATTTTAAAAAGCGAAAAGATGTCCGTACAAAACAAAACCTCCCACCACACCAAAAATATATTCTTACTGGCGGTGGTCACGGGCAAGCTAATATAAGGAAGCTTAAAAGGAAAAAGATAGGATATAATATAACAAAGATATTCCCGAATGGAGTTAGGCTTGGAAACATTCCTACACATAAACGTCCCTATAAAAGGAAAAATGCGAGGCAAGCTTGGTTCCCTAAAAGTTGGAATGTTCTAGATATAAAAAATGCTGCAAAAAAGATTCTTTCAAAAGAACCGTTTTCACGAGAATACAAAAAGATAGGGAAAAAATATAAAGGCGTAAATATGATGGTTTGCATTAATAATGGAGAGGTAAAAACCATATTCCCAGAGTATGATCAGCCAACATCTAACAGGAAAAAGAAGAAATGGAGAAAATAGACATGAATAATATAGATGATTTTAAAATATATTTTGACACTTCCAACAATTTTACCAAAGAGTTTACAGGAAAAACATTAAAAGAACAAATAGATATATTTATGGAAATAATAGAAAAAGATCCTTGCCAACAAGTAGAAGGTGGTATAGCGGATGATTATGCTGTTATACATTTTCTTTCTATAGATTATAAAGAAACCGTAGATCTGATAAAAACGTGCGATGTAAAACAATTATTGTTTCTTAATGAATATTTATACTATCTCGTTCAAGAATGCCCAAAACAAGAACTAATAGTAGCGTTTGAAGATAGACAAAATGAAATTTTTGATGAAGACTTAGACTATTATTTAGAGCAGATTAGCTTTGCTAATGGTTTTTTAAATTCTAGAAAAGGGAAACGTCTTATTAAAAAGAAAAGCAAGATGAAAAAATAACATCAACTGCTACCTTTAACTAGCCAAGAGCTAGGTGGTGTTAAGAACAGATGTATAAAGCGGGAAGTCTTAATCTTAAGTGTTGCAGGGCGATAACAGAATTGCCCAAAAAATCAACTCAATATGACAAAGAGCCAGGCGCATTAGGTGAGTTCATATATACTGTTAGTTACTTGCAAAAACCTAAACCATCTACAGTAAGTGAGGTTATGCTAAACGATATTATAAATGTCATTAATGACGGTTATGTATTAAAACTTCAGAATTTGTATTACTGGTTAATTTTTTTCGCTGCGTTTGTTGTGGCTTTTCTTGCGAGTTTACGCTCGGCTGAGCGTGCTTTATTTTTTTCACGTTGTTTTCTAATTTTATCTTTATAAAAATCACCGATAACATTTGCCTGCACGATTATGATATTAATGAGATTTGAGGCATGTCGTCTTCTAGCAAATCCAATGAAACAGTAGTTGAAAAAGGTAAGTAGAGGTACGGTAACTACAGCTATTGGAAGGGCAATATATAAACCTTCAAGAGGTATGTCACGTGTAATTAAAATAGTCTTATGTGCAAGTGGCAAGAAGAAGTTATACGCAAAAACAGCGATAAGTATGACTATTAAAGTAAAGCGACGTATATTCATAGGGAAGCAGACATTTGCTAAAAAGATAAAAGATACATAAGCCATTACTATCAGTGTAAGGGATTGATATTGAATTTGGGTAAATGTATTTTCAATTCCAGGTGCAAACATTTGAACAATAGTCATATATAGTACAGCGATAAATAGCACAAACGAACCTGGTAAGGCCTTTTGAATGACGGAGTCTAAGAAGTTAGTATTAATTGGATCGGTATTACGCTCTAAAGCAAGTAAGAAAGATGGAGTTCCAGTGGTAAGAGCGCCTAACAGCGTTTGGTGAGATAATATAAATGGTAGAGGAGTATCTAGTAGTAAAAATGTTACTGCAAGAAGTACACTAAAGAAGGTTTTAACTAAATAAAGTGCAGCGGAACGACCTAAATTATTTACTGATTTTCTTCCTTCAGCAACGATTTTGGGCATACTTGCAAAGTTACTGTCTAATAGTACTATTTGAGCTACATTTTTAGCTGCATCACTACCAGCAGCCATAGCAACTGAACAGTCACTTTCTTTTAGTGCTAAAACGTCATTAACGCCATCACCAGTCATTCCTACGAACATACCTTTTTCTTTGAGAGCGCGCACAAATAAAAGTTTTTGATGGGGCGAAACTCTACCAAATATAGAGCAATGCTCAATGACTTTTGGAATGTCTTCATCTTTTAATGTAGATGCGTCTATATAGTTATTTGAGTCTGCAAGACCTGCTCTTCTAGCAACACTTCTAACGGTAAGGGGATTATCGCCTGATAAAACCTTAATTTTAACTCCTTGTTTAGCAAAGAATTCTAGTGTTTCATATGCTTCTGCTCTAATTTTATCGCTTATAACGATATATGCTAAAGTTTCAGGAGATTCTATAGTATCACCGCTAATAAGGGGATAGTTTGTGCGTGCGAGTACCAGTACTCTATATCCCTCTTGTGCTTTTTGATCCACAAATTTTTTCTCTATAACTGGAATTTTAGTTAATACAAATTCAGGTGCGCCTATTACATAACCACCTTCTTCAAAGTTAGCAGCACTCCATTTTCTCTTACTAGAAAAGGAAACAAATGATATAGGATCTCTTGTCTTATATTTATTCGCAGTGTAATCTTTTAAAGCATTTGCTGTGGTATTATTATCTCCGATACCAGAAACAATATCTTTAATTAATTGGTCGATTTCATCTACTGAATATTGGGAAAAAGACGCAACTTCAATTACTTCCATAGTTCCTTCGGTAATTGTGCCCGTTTTATCTATACAAAGTACATCAACTCTAGCGAGTGCTTCTGTCGCAAACAGATCTTGAGCCAAGGCTTTATGTCTAGCCATTTTTACTACGCCAACACAGAAAATAGCAGTAGTTAATGCAACGAGCCCAGATGGAATCATCCCAACTAGTAGGGTTACAGAGTCTCTTAATGCAGTTAAATATCCCACATCATGAACTAGTAATTTGGTGCAAAAAAGAACAATGCCAAGAGGCACTATTATGAGCGTCATAAATTTAATAAAGCGCATGATATCTCTTAAGATGATGCTTGAGTTTGGCTTTAAATACTTAGCTCCAACAGATATTCTTGTAGCATAATTATCTTTACCTACTCTTATGACTTTGGTAACAGCTTTTCCAGTTGCAACATAACTACCAGAGTACACCTCATCTCCAGGATGTTTAGCAATAGTTTCACTTTCACCAGTTATTTGAGACTCATCTACTTCTAGATAACCGCTTAAGAGTATGGCATCTGAGCATACTTGGTTGCCAGTTTCTAGTAAGATACAGTCATCCATGACTATATCTTGTAGTGCAATATCGGTTTTTTGTGAATTTCTAATAGCGGTTACTTTTGCTTGCGAAAGAAGAGACAATCTATCGACTGTTTTTTTAGCAGCAAGTTCTTGAATAAAGCCGATTAGGGCATTGCCAATAACAAGTCCCATAAACCCAAGCTGAGTCCAGCCGAGTCTAAAAATTATGATTATTAGAGCAAAAACTAGGAATATAAAGTTAAAAAAGGTGAAAACATGAGTACGAACAATCTCACCAATGCTTTTGGTCTTAACATTTTGATCTCCGTTGACCTGGCCACGTTCCACTCTCAGAGCAATCTCTTCATCATTAAGACCAGTTACGAAAAACTCGTTTACATTATCTATCTCGCTCATGCGCACCTCTAAAGTAACTAAAATAATTATAGTATAATAGTGTATAATTTACAAACTAATATTACAAAACTATCTCAGTTTTATGTTTAAAATCTTTCGATTTACATATACAGTGCATAAAAAAGAAAGAGAGATGTTTATAGATTTTTGCCATGCTTAAACCGTTGTGGCAGATTGCTCTCTTTCTAAATTCATTCGGTATGTTGATGCAATGAACATCAAATTATCATTTTTGTCTATTACGATAGTTCGAGTGTATCAAGGAACGCTTTTTGTTCGTTTGTTAGTGGGGTGAAAGGATGACGACAACTACCCATTTCAATACCGTGTTTAGATAGGAGATATTTTTCAGAATTCATAACTCCACATTGAATTAGTGCATCGATAATTTTATTAGCTTTTGTTTGTAGGTTTTTAGCTTTTTCGAGGTCACCTTCTTTGAATGAGTTATAAATGCCAAGTATTGTGTTGGGCATTATGTTATATGTTGAACCAATGCCACCGGAAGCGCCCATTGAAAGACCCGCAAGTAGCACTTCATCAAAGCCATTGAATATGGCAATGTTTGGGCAAGCTCTTCTAAATCTTTCAAGAGCAAATAAATCTAAAGTTGTATGCTTTATCCCAACAAAACGAGTGTCTTCAAAAAGTTCTTTCACTGCATTTGTGTCCAATATGAAGTTTGAAGCACCTGGATAGTTGTATATAATGAATGGGAGATTTACTGCATTAACGATAGCTTTATAATAGTTTTTAACTTCTTCTGTTTTGAATCCATAATAGTAGGGAGCGACTGCGGATATCGCAGGATAACCTAGAGATTTGGCATATAGTCCCATATCAATAGCTGCTTTTGTAGAAGGGGCACCAATATGCGCAATTAACTTAATTTTATTATTTTCAGTTGATTTAGCTACAGCTTTAAAAACTTGTTTTCTTTCCTCATAACTCATAATCATCCCTTCGCCAGTTGACCCTCCGACATAAAAGCCAGCAAAGTCAAATTTCTCAAGATGCTGAACCATCTTTTTAATTTCTAAATCCAGTATTTTTTCATCTTTATCCATAGGGGTAAGTAGGGCGGGGTAAATTCCATCAAATGGGTTAGTCATAATTAATCTCCTTATCAAAAAATATATGTTTTTTAATCGCTTATACTTCAGTATCTTTTCTACCGAATATGCTTTATTAGTCGTTTAAGTCTCAGTATTATTTCTGCTGAATATATATTAGTAGTTGCTTGAATTTTAGTATCTTTTTATAAAACTAGCAAGCATTTAAACTTGCTTAAGATATTACGATAATTTGTTAATTATTTAGCTTAAATTTCTCACGAATTTTTGGACTTAAATGTAAGTATCCGAGGCATCAAAACATGCAAAATTACTAAACTATATCTTGCTCGTATAAAGTACCGCTAGGGAGTAGATTTCCCTTCACCTCGCAAAATTACCAAGTTGGATCCCAGCCGTATAAAGTAAACCGTTTGGAGAGTTTGCTCACAAAGAAGCAATAAAGGTGTGAAAAATTAATGAGGATATATTTCGCTAGGATGGACTTTGGTAAACAAAATTCTTTCATGTAGGGTACTATCTTCGTAAGCAATACCTATGTAGCCATCATCGAGTAAAGCTATAGACGAGTACACAAACTCGCCTTCTTTGATTTGTAAGGAGTAGGGGAAGGTTTTGCCTAAATCATCACTTATACGGAGCACACCGTTTTCTCTTTTCTTTTCGCTAGCAGCATTGAGAGTTGCAACTAAGCGCTTTCCATTATAGTCAAAAGATATCGCACTGATTTGACAAATAGGTTGTGGTATATCTTCTAAAAATCCAGTATATCCAAAAGTCTCACCACCATCGGTACTGTGGGCATACATAGCACGTTTTTTAGGGTGATGGTTTCGCATAATAGCCATAATATTATCAGGCTCAAGTTCCACAACTTGTGTTTCAGAAAGCCATTGAGAGGGGAGTAAAAAAACTGGATTTTTGGGCGTTATTCTTCCTTTAACTAAAGGGGTTTTACCTACATTCCAAGTATTTCCTTTATCGTCACTATATATGCAAGCAAAAGTTATATTAATTGGTGTAGTTCTAAGTCCATAATAGATAGGGAAGATTAGTCTACCTTTATATTTTCCTTCCTTCAGCTTGATGCCAATTCCTGGACATGCACCTATAAATCCCCATTTTGAGTCTTTAACTTGCTCGTTTAAGCATATGGGTTTTGACCAGGTTTTACCTTGGTCGAAACTTTTAGTAAGCATTAAAAACGATGTGGACTCTTCTTTATATTCCGAAGAGCCATCATAGATATTGCCACCAGTACTAACATAGCCTTTTTCATCAACAGTGATACCAGTATCTTTATCTTTTAAAAACAACTTATCTCCACGAAGCTGATATTTAGCTCTGCTTTTCCTTATCACCTTATATCCATCTAAATATCCTGTAGTTCTTCTACAGTTTAATATGCCAACTCCTGCTGGAGTATGACAATATATCATAAATAGAGTGTCGGTGTCAGAGTCGTATAGTAGGGTGGGATCGATTGCAGCAGAAGAGGTCATTTTAGAGGTTCCTATTTCTTCCACAGCTGTAATTTGTTTTCCCCAGGTAACACCATTATCATCGCTAATGCGAATAACTTTATCAATTCTATTTGGATTATCTCCACATCCAAAAAATCTTTCATCAGCACAAGCTACAACTTTATTATTACCAAGAGACACAAGTGCTGGGATTCTATAATGGCTTGCATTTCCGATGTTTTTATCAAATAATGGTATATTTTTCACTTTGGCTCCTCTCTTGAATACAGTTGGTGTTTATACTACACATGCTATGTAAAGTATGTTGAGGTGTGCAATTTATGACTTTGGATTTTTTATCTGCCTTAGCTATGTTTCGTACGTAATTATTGGTTCTAGTTCTTCCTGTCTGTACGAGGTAAGATTTATGGTTTCGGAGTTTCTTTATCAGCACGCACTTTCTAGGTCTTTCTAATAGTGTATTTGACTTCTCGTTCCTTACTTGGTTATTTCCATTGAACGTGCAAGTTATGGCTTTGGAGTTTCTTTATCTGCATTGATTTTATTTAGGATGGGGGTAAGTTCAGCCATTGATCTTCTTACGTTAGCTTCTTTTATCGAGGCTAAAGCAGAGTTAGATAACTTGAATTCACCATTTGAATCTAAAATACCACCGTTATGTTCATCACTATCCATCATGGATATATAGGAAAAACCAGCTGCATTTTTAGTCATAAGTAGTCCTAGTACAAATTCATAAGTATCTATAAATTGTTTTTCATCAGCTGATTTGCTTGTATATGCTCCTATTAAATCACCCATAGATATGGAACTATAATACAGTGGAACATTTAAAGTTTGTGATAGTTTCAAGTGGTGTGAAATCTCTTTAAAAGCATCTTCTTTAGTTGAAAAAGCAAGTCTCATATTCATTATTAAATTAGGTATAGGGTCGCCAGGTGATGCTACTAATATGATGCTAGGATCAAATTGTTTACATATATTTAGAAGATATGATGTAAATTCAGCTCCTGGATTAAAATTAGAGTATGAGTGCCATAAAGTTAGAGAAGGGATGCCCAAATTGTTTACTATTTGGTTAGTAATGCAAGCTTGAATTACTTTAGAAGCATCTTCAGAATATGAATAAAGTCCATCGGGAAGAAGTGGCGCATTAATAGTTAAACCCAGTCTATCTGCAAGATAAAGATACTGTGGAGAGGGCATAAAACCATCTGCCACTATACCATTAAATCCAAGAGCAACCACCGTCGCTAAGTGTTGTTTTAAGATATCCAAATTAGCTTCGTGAATACTGGGTGAGTAGTGGTCTGTAACATGTCTAAAAAATATAGGTTCGCTATTAACAAATACATTTGTTCCTGATATCGCTAAATCACGAAACGCTGCATATGTATGGAAAGTATCGCAAATACCACCTTTGCTGTTTTTAAGGGTGACTTTGAAGTAATAGATTTTTCCATCCAATACTTTCCAGAGAGTAACAGGACTCGGTATGGGTATGCGTATATTTAAAGTTTCTTTTCCGTCATAGGCAAAGTTAAGCACTTTACCTTCTGGAGTAGTTACATCAACTTGTACTCTCATATCATCTTGTACATTGATTATGTGTCCAGTTATGTAAAAAGATGAATTAGGGGTTGCAGCTCTTGTTACAATATTTTCAAAATATGACTTTGCAGAAAATTCTAGCCATACACTCCCTGCAATACGAGGGTGTCGTATAACACTAGGAGCAAATAATGGGTCTCTAACTACAAACAAAGTTATTTGATTTTTTCCAACTACCACAAAATCAGAAATGTTAATTGAAATATTTCCAACTATTCCTTTTCTTTGTGCTGCAAGATTGCCGTTTATATAGATTTTTACATCGCCTATAACGGAGTTTATACAAATCTTTGTAGTGCCTACAACTTCTGCTTGAGATAATTTTATATCTTTACTGTATGTAACTGCATCGCTTAAAGCTCTTTGGCTATAAATATCATCTGAGTTTATCAGTGCATCTGGTATGTTTATAGACAAATCATAGTTACAAGTTGATGTATTAAAGTCACTATCTGGTGTAGCACAAAATTGCCACTTTCCATCCAAGGATTTCCAGCGAGGACGTATAAATTTAGGTCTTGGAAAATCTTCACGTAGCATGCAGTTATTTTAGCATATCGAACATATACTAGCAAGATTTGAGCATTATCACACACAAATTTATTGAAATAGTTTTGTGTTGTTTTTTAACTTATTCCGTTCCTGTATATCAAAGGTCGGCGAGATTGCTTTCATATGGTTCTCGCGTCTATTAACTAATCTATTTCCATGTATCAAGGGGTGTGACGGGGTGCAATATAGCTTCTCGCTGTTTATTAACCTGTTCCGTTCCTGTGTATCAATGGATAGAGATGGTCACCGTATGGTTCTCGCGTCTATTAACTAATCTCTTTCTATGTGTCTAAAAGAAGTTAGATGATTGCCTTGTAGTTTCTTTGTGTTTATTAACTTTAGTAAGTTAATTTAGTTTAGTTATAAGGGGATTTTTGGTAGTATAGTAAGGTAGATAAAAGAGAGGACTATATGAAAAAAAGACAAGTATTAAAAAGATTTGCAAGTTACTATAAACCCCATTGGAAGTTATTTTTACTAGATATAATTTGTGCACTGTTTATAGCTAGTATCAATTTATTTTATCCAGCAATAACAAAAAATATAATTAACGATTACGTTCCTAATCAAAATATACAAATGATTATTATCTGGGCAGTTGTATTATTACTTGTGTATGTTTTTAGAGCATTTTTAACATATGTAGTTGATTATTGGGGACATATGCTCGGCGTGAGAATGCAAGGGGACATGAGAAAGGATATGTTTAGGCATTTACAAAAATTACCTTGCGCATATTTTGATAATGAAAAAACTGGCTCAATCATGTCGCGAATTGTCAATGATTTATTTGAAGTAAGTGAACTTGCCCACCATGGTCCAGAAGACTCTTTGATTTCGATAATTACAATAGTAGGTGCGTTTGTAATGCTAATGACAATAAATATACCACTTACATTAATTGTTTTTGTAGCATTACCAATCATTGCAGTAATAGCTAGTCTTATACGAAAGAAAATGAGTGCAGCGTTTAGAGAAATGCGAGAAAAAACTGCAGCACTTAATGCTGATGTTGCTACAACAATTTCTGGAGTTAGAGTTACCAAAGCCTATGGAGTAGAGGAATATGCTGAAAAACGCTTTAACCATGTAAATGAAGAGTATAAAACCTCAAGAGGAAAAGCTTACAAAATGATGGGAGTGTTTTATGCGACTTTAGGTTTTGCAAGTGACTTTTTATATTTCATTGTATTAATTGCAGGTGGACTGTTTTTCTATAAAGGACTAATAAATACAGGTGAGTTTGCGGCTTTCATTTTATACATTGCAGTGTTAATTAATCCTATCAAATTATTAGTAGCAATTTATGAGCAGTTGCAAGCAGGTATGACAGGATTTGTTAGATTTATTGAGGTTATGGATCAAAAATCGGAATTTGATAGTCCAGATGCAATAGATATGAAAGATGTTGAAGGTGAAATTGAATTTAAAGATGTATCGTTTGCATACAAAAAGGATGATGTACTTTCTAACTTAAACTTCAAACTTGAAAAAGGAAAAACAACTGCTATAGTAGGTGGTTCAGGGGGCGGAAAAACAACCATTTGCCATTTGATAATGCGTTTTTATGAAATAGATAGTGGGGAGATTTTATTAGATGGGGTAGATATAACTGATATTACCCGGAAGTCATTAAGGCGCAATATGGCGATTGTAGCTCAAGATGTGTTTATCTTCGATGGGACTGTCAAAGAAAATATTGCATTTGGCAAAATTGATGCAAGTGATGAAGACATCATAGAGGCTGCTAAAAATGCAGGGATCCATGATTATGTAATGACACTTCAAGATAAATATGATACTTGGGTAGGCGAAAGAGGGATTCAACTTTCAGGTGGACAACGTCAAAGAATATCTATAGCTAGAGCATTTTTAAAAAATCCCAAAATACTAATTTTAGATGAAGCTACATCAGCTTTAGATAATATTACAGAAGCGCAAATTCAAGCTGCAATATCTAGTTTAAGTGAGGGTAGGACAACTTTAGTTGTTGCGCATAGGCTTTCAACAATTAAAAATGCAGATAAGATAATCGTTTTAGAAGATGGTAAAATTGTTGAAGAAGGAAACCACAAAGCTTTAGTACAGAAAATAAGTGGTGCATATAGCAAGATGTGGAAAACCATGAATTTAGAAAACTAGCATATTGGATGATATTCAATTAAATAACCGTCTCGCTTTGGTTCCAAATTGAAAAATCAATTGATATATGAGTGGAATCGCGCCATTATATTCAACTTTTAGTAACATACAAAACGCAAGTGCTATAAATTATTGTACATATTAGAATATAGATAGACTAGGTTAATTAGTGGGCGAAAATGGCTGCTTTATGTTATATTATGACTAAGCATCTAAGCATCATTTGATTTTAGATGTATAAATAAAAAAGATTAAATAAGGAGGGAAAAATGGGAAAATCCAAAGAAGTAAAATCAAACAGTGTAAGAATTGATGTTGTAAATTTAATTTTAGGTGCTATAGCAATTGCTAGTGGTGTTTTAATTTGCATTTTCCGCAACACATATTTGCAATATATCTTAATAGCTCTTGGTCTTTTCTTTGTTGGTACAGGTTCATATAACCTTGCTAGAAGAAGATATGCAAAAGAAATCATTATGATAATAGCTGGTGTATTACTAGTCTTTTTAGCTGTATATAGACTTAAAACTGCACTTATTATCTTAGGAGTTGTAATTATTCTCATCGCAATATTAATGCTTGCTATATCTATAAACAGGAAAGAAAAAGGTTTCAAAGCAGGATTAACATATGGAGTGTTTATACTAGGCTTACTAGCTGGTGCAGTTATGATAGCAATTGCATTTGTTGCTGAAGATTGGATGTATATACTTTTCGGAGCATCCTTTGCTGCTGCAGGGCTACTTGCTTTTATAAAATCAGTGGCATAAAAGACTAACAAAAGTAAGCACACACATATAAAATTTACCTTAAGTAAAAAATGGTACATTTTCAGGTACGGACCATACAAAAGTCCGTACCTTTTATTTTTCCGCTAACTAAAGGTTTTGGCGTTACTTATGCATTGAAGGAATACATAAAACATAACAAAAGGGTGTTCAATACTTTCAAAAGCAATAAGAGGAGTTTTTAGTATAGATTCAAGCAAGTCGTCAGCACGCAAATCAATCAGGCCACCAGTTTCTTTTATGAGAGACTAATGGAGTAGTATAACCTGCTCTTTGCTTAAAGTAATCATTTTGCAAGTTTTCTATAAGCGTTGTGATTTTTATTCATATAGCGTTTTGATTAAGCGAGAATATTTTAAGGGAAAATATGCCGATTTAGACGACGAAGAGTACAACAAAGTAATGAAGGAAGAATGGAACTTAGAAAAGGATAGAAACTATTTTAAGGCTCTACAGTCTTTTTTAGTGAGTTTAACGTACGGTATGGAACCAGAGTATGATTAAGATTCTATGTTTATGCGCAAACGAAACTAAATTTTACTTATATCAATTTCTTTTATGTGATGCTCAAAACAACAACGTAGTAACACTGAGAACACATAGGTAGTTCAATTTGATATACCAGTTACTGAGAAAAGATAGGCAGTTCAATTATTTGCTTTACATACTATAGAGGAAACATAGGTAGCTCAATCGGCTTTACGCATTACATAGAAATGAAACTGAAATTTTGAGGCAGCAGGTTAAACAATGCTAGGCTACAGCAGAGGTTTAAATTTTGATTAGTCAGTGTTTGGAGATATATTATTTATTGCATCAAAGTATGCATCGTTAATTTCGTCATATGTTAGGGCACTGTCTATTAAAGCTGATGCGCTATTTATATCAACACTCGTGCCAGTATATAGTCTATTTAACTGGTTTTTTCGTACGTTTTTGTAATTATTAAATGCAGAAGTGTGTTCAGCAAGATTATGCTCTTCTAACCACTCTTGAAGTAAACAAGCAATAACTGCTAGACCTTCGCTACTTGGATGCCCAACCTCATCATTAAAAATAAGTCTTTCCAATTTGTTTGGATTGCTTTTATGTAGGGTATCAAATTTTTTATTTACGTCTAGTATTTCAAAAGCATTTGGGTTTGATTCTAAATATCTATATAGCACATTATTAAGCCTATCTATCATAACTGCGGTCATATCATAGAAATCTTCTTCTGTGGCTTCTGGTTGGTAGTTTTCTCGTATATATTGCCTATAATCAGGTTTCATTATATTTGAAGAATTTGGATATACAGGGTTATAAAGTGTTTGAAAAATCAAAGTGACATCACTATTTAGTTTCCTTATTCGTTTTACAATTTTGTCAATGTTACTATAGGATGCCGATAAAATCGCATCGTATTTAGTAAAGATTGGTGGGGTCTCTAGAGAATCTTTGAAATGTTCTGGTAGCTCTTTATTTAAAAAATCATTTCCTAAAATTGAAATGATAATTATATCAGCTTCCATTATTGGCTTTATCGGATTATTTTGTTCATTAGACTGATTTTGTAAAACATAATCACGAAGTTGTTCAGTTTTGCTTCCACCAATAGCTAAGTTTTTATAACTAAATTTGTTTATTTGACCAACTAATTCTAAATACGAGTAATTGTTACGCTCGCTTGCTGGATATGTTCCAATTATGCCTCCAGCAATGGAATCTCCTAAAGCAAGGATTTTTGTTGAAGAGTTGTCTGCTCTGTCTGTATTTGTGAAAAGACAAGAAGTAAGTAAGAAAGAAAGTAAAACAATGATTAGCATACAAATAAATGGCGCAGTTTTCTTTTTCATTTTGAGATTTCCTTATCTATAAATTAGTCTAATCCTTACATTTATATTACACTTATTTCCATTTTTTGTAAAAACCGCATCTAAAGTAATAGCTAAGACTTCAACATTCAGTTGCTTTTATTCAGGTTTTACACAGATGACCAGTTCGGATAAAAAGTGAGGAGGCTCAATGTCTAGTTGCCTTCGCTTAAGGTTTTATATTGAATGTTGCAAATAACGTGCCACTTTTTATTGGAAAGTACAGGTATCGTAAGTAATGCGATATTGAAAATGGAGCTATAGAGTGTTAAACTTTACATAACATTTTATGTGTACCTACTAGGTTTATATACTATATCTTCAGTTGTCAAGGTAAAAGCATATGGTTTATCTGGCTCCGTTATATATTAGCATGATATGTATGGCGAGTGTGGAGATAAGAGGTGAGTATGGGGAAGAAAGCTAAAATATCAATAGTTTTAATGACGGCTATATTAATTGTTTTGATAGTGGTTGCAGCAAGCATTGTGCTGAGCAAAAATTCTATTGAAAATACGGATTTCACAAATGTAGTAGAAAATGTAGGAGTGGAAAGAGTTCCCGATAAATATAGCTTCAAAAAAGAAATTGAAGTAGATGGTAAAGTGTTTGAGTTTTACCAAAGTGGAGATCAACAATTTAAATATGACCGTGATAAAGATGGGAATGTTTTAATACCAAATGAGGATAGGACAAATTTAGAATATTTAACTAAAGTAGATGGCAAGATTATTGGGTCGGGTGTGACAATAGATCAAGATTCATCTATGGTAGTAAAGATTAGTGTAGACGATTTAGATAGAAATGACCCTAGATTTACCCTTGAGACAGTAGAGGTTATGAGCCAAAATAGGCTGTCAAATAATACGACTTCCGAGACAAAAATATCCATAAAAAATTTAGTTGTATATGTTACATTCCCAGATGATGAATCAACACCAGACATTGATGCATATTTGGATGTTTTTGCAAGATTTGATAATTACTATAAAGAGGTTACGCAAAATAGAATTGTAATAGATTCAATTCACGCAAGAGAAGCAGATGGTAGTGTATACATATACACAGCTCCCAATGAAAGGAGTTATTATAATGTGTACGGTGCAGCTCGCAGAACAAAGGAACACGAGCTCATGAGAGATATTTGTGTAAATATTGCAACAAAATTCCCTGATCTTACAGCAGATGATATTGATCAAATAGGTCCAGACGGAGGCCCGGACGGATGTATAGATTCACTATCAATTTTAGTAGCTGATAGTAGAGAGCCTACATGGAATGGGCTACTATGGCCACATCGGTGGAATGTCCGTGGTATAAAGGGTGCAAAAGATGACGACCCTAAAATGCTAGGGAAGTGGTTTGGCGATTATTCCTTTAACTTTGTAGATTCGTTGGATATAGGTGTAGCATGCCATGAAATGGCACATGTTTTAAGTGCTCCTGACTATTATCATTATCAATATGACTTTGTCCCTGTTGGAGAATGGGATTTGATGGCAGATACTAAACCGAATCCACAATATATGCTTACACACACATTAGATAAATATTTAAAATGTGTAAATCCCGATGAAATTTACGAAGTTACTGAAAGTGGAACTTATACAGCATATGCAATATCGTTACCGAGAGGATCGGGGATAGGAGCATCACAACCTCTTGCATATAAAATCGCTACGAAAAGACCTAATGAATACATTATGGTTGAAATGCGCACTAAAACATCAGGATATGATTGGGTTTTGCCAGGAACGGGTTTAATAGTATATAGAGTCATAGAAGGTATAAATGGTAATAGGACAGCAATCTATGGAAAATCAAATAGGTTAGATGAAGTCTTTGTGTATAGACCATATGTATACTCTCAATTAAGTGGCACCAATTTGTCGCTATATTCTTCTAGTTTTCTTGACACTAAATTTTCATATGTGTCGATACATAACAAATACTTTAATAAGGTTGGAAAACCATTAGATATAAATAACAGAAATCTTTTTGAAAGTGATGCAATATATTATTCCGATGGAACTAATACAGGGATACAAATTATCCCACTTTCAACTGAAATAACTCATAGTCAATTTAGAATAATATTACCTGATGATGATTCTACTACCAATATATCTGATAAATTTGAAATCATAAATGCTGAACTTTTTGAAGACGAAATGGGAGCAGGTGTTAAATTTTCATTTGAAGTAGAACGGGGACTTGATTTTAGTTTGCTTAAAGATGTTCAAGCGTTACTTGTTAAAGAAGGACAATCCCCTTGGTCTGTTGCAACTATTAATATAGATAGATTTAAAATGGAATATGATAATAGTAAAAGTGCTTTTGAAGGAAGATTTTACTTAAGGGAAACTGTCGATCCTAATAACATTTTCTATCATTCCAAAGTTAAGACAGGAAATGTAGTTTTAGAAGAAGAGTATCCTGAACATGTATCTTTAGTTATCCTTGATTCAAATAATCGTAGTGTCGAAAAGAAAGTAGTAATTAATAAAAATGATAAAAGTTGGAATGAACTAACTAAGAAATATCCTAGTGTTTTAATTTATGCTTCTGATTCAATGAGCATTGTTGTGGATAAAAATGGTATTGCTAAAACCAATCTTCCAGTTGGGCATACAGGCAATGAATTAGAAGAGACATTTAACGCCAAATGGAATATAGAAGGAAAGGGACCATATACTTCAATTAGTGTAGGAAGAGAGCATGTGCTAGCTCTAAGAGATGATAGAACTGTAGATGCACATGGGCAATACTATTGCCTTGAACTTGATGCAAAATATTGGAGTGACATAGTGAAAGTTGCAGTGGGTTCAGGAGCAAGCTACGGCTTAACTTCAAAGGGAACAGTGTTATCTATAGGTAATAATACATATCATCAAATGGAAGTCGAATCTTGGACTGACATAATTGATATTAAAGCAAATTCTTTCAATGTCATTGGCATTACTCGAGATGGTAGAGTTAAAGCTAAAGGAAAATATCCTGATGATTTAAAACAAGCTCTAGAAGCAGAGGTAAATGTAGCTCAAGTCGGTCTTGCTGTCGATTATGCAGTCATAGTATATCGAGATGGAAGGGTAAAAGCTTTTGGGGATATTATAAATCTAAGTGAATTAAATGAGGAACTAGCCAGTTTAACAGGGATTAAAAAGGTATCAGCTACAAATTCATATTTTTCTCTTTTAACAGCTGAAGGTAAAGTCCTTACACCAATGGCTAAAGGTATAAGCGAGGCTTTTGTCGAGAAACTCAATAACTTAGTAGATATTGTAGATTTATCTTGCTCTAATTTCCATGCAATGTTTTTACGCGAAGATGGGGTTATAGAATATGTAGGCGATAATGAGATATATAGAACTAATTTAGATTTCGGTAACTTAGTGTATACAGAAGATGAATTTAGAAAGGTAGAAGAAATTGAAATAATAGATGATTTTGGATGCTTTATGCCAACAGAGATACAGTTAGACTGTGATGAAAACAGTCCTAAATCTACATATTTAACCTTAAAGACAATTGCAGAGGGCGGTGGGCCTTCGACATATAAGCGCCTCATATATTCAACGAGTGTAGTGGAAGGACACATTGATGCAGTTGCAGAGATTCAAATAGATGTCGTATCTCATCCAAGCACTGGAAATTATGCCTTAGGAGAAGGGCAAGATGTAACGATATGGAAAATAACAGCTAAAAAGGAAGGATATATACGGCTAAACATTAGGGCTAATGGAACGAATATATCAAAAACTATAGATATAGAAGTGAAAAAGTTTAGCCCACTAGAAGGGATATTAATTGAAGGAACAAAATTAGATATAAATGGAAATCCTGATTTAACAAAGCCTAGCATTTATATACAAGAATATGCAATAGATGCAACTATAGCCCCACAAGGAGTAAAGCTAAAGGTTTTAAAAAATCCTTTAAATGCTTTAGGTAAAACCTCTTTACCGAGTCCTACATACACGGTAGAACCAAGTGGTCTTGTGACAATAAGTGATGATGGACAAATAAGAGCTGTTAAAGGTGTAACTGGCGAGTGCATTGTTACAGCAACACTAACTATTGACAACACTACGTATTCAACACAAACAAAAGTTAAGATTATTTCAGAGATAGAAAGTGTATCTTCCGTTTATCCCGATGGTATTACAGTTTTTGATTTAAAATACGGAGATTTCCTACCATATGACAAGATGCAAATTAAAGTTATATGCAACATAGAGGGAGAAAGTGTAGAAACTTTAATGGGAGTAAGTGAATCTATGGTAGACTTGACGACATTTAATCCTATGACACTTGGTAATCAACAAGTTAAAGTCACGTATTTTGGTAAAACTTGTTATTTTGATGTTTGTGTAAAAGATTATATCACTCATATTGAAGTAGTGAATCCTAAAGTTAGATATAAGCTGGAAACTGCAGTTATTGATGCAAATATAGATATTGGGGTTATAAAATACAAAAAAGCATCTGGTGGGGATAAAGTAACTTGCGAATATTTAGATACTCCATTTGGTGGAAAGTTTTCGACAAACTTAATCCAAACAGATTTGTTTACTACACCTATTGAAAGAACCATTGAAGTTATTTATTCAAATAAGATAGGAGAGTATTTAAATCAAGTAAGAACTACTTACAAAATACAAGTTGTCGATTATATAACACATATTGGTTTTGGCGAAAGTTCAGCAATGACAGGCGATTATTTTTATGCAGAATACCTAGCAGAGTTAATAGAATACCCAGTATATTTAGAGTTTACATACAAGTCAACGAAGGTATTACTTGTTGATGCAGCTAGAGTCACAATTAATGGATATGATAATAGTCTTGTAGGAGTTCAAGAAATAACCTTTAGTTACAAAGATGAATTTGGAAATGAGTTTGTTACTTCTCCTGAACTAGTTTATGTTTTTTTATCATACCAAGGTTTAGCGATAGACGGTTGGGATATGCCGCTTGAAAAATATTCAGAAAAGTGCTTTTATTATTTTCAAAATGATGATTTAAATTTAGGCCCCATACAGTGGATGTTCAATGACAGAAAATTTATGACCATTGAAAAAGAGGGGTTTTTAGAAAATCAAAACATGTATTATACCTATGAAACAAACGAGGTAGGTGAAGTTGCAGGTTGTTTTAATAAGTCTGTTGTTGGAAAGCTTATGTATGTAGCAATCAACATTTATGCCAAAGAAACGACTGGGGGATTTCAACGTCAAATAACATACTATATACCAACTTTTGGAATATTAAGATGGGAAATAATGGGGCTAAAAGAGGATGGACAATTTGTGTCCAAAGGGACGAAAGAGAATCCTTTAGAATTTACATATGCTGATTATGATAGATATCCATCTATATCGTTAATTGCATTATATTTTAACCCTGAAAATGAAGATGAAATTAGCGCTTATATAAGTCCACTAAATATTTCATTTGATCCAAATTTGATTGACGAACCACAAAAACTTAATATTCAGTTTATAGAGGATTCAAAACCGCTTTCGAAAGTGGGTTCGGAACTCGTTGAGCAAGAGTATTGGATTGTTTTTAGAGATAAAATAACAGTGACAATTCAGTCGTCTAACCCTGAATATGGTAGTGTGGATATTGCAAAAGTAGAAGTAAAATATGGTACGCCAGTAAGTATGGATTCTAATACCCTTACGATAGGAGATGCCATTGTACGAGCACTACCTACAACTCAAACAGAAGAATTTACATATTCCTTTGTAAATTGGACTGGAGTGCAAAACGTAGTAATAGAAGACTTCACAATCCTTGCTAATTTTAATAGAGATTATGTTAACTATACAGTCACTTTTTATGAAGAAGACGGTGTAACTGAAATACTTAAAAAAGTTGATTATCATTATGGAGATGTAGTCACAGTGCCAGATGCTCCAACAAAAGAAGCAGATAAAACAAATACATATGAATTTGCAGGTTGGGATAAAGAGGTTGTAAATGTAGCTAGTAACGCAAGCTATACCGCTACCTTTACTGCAACAAAAATTGACTACACGGTTACAATTACTGGTGGTAGTGTTAATGGAGAAGTAGTCCCTACCACAATCAATGATGGAGATGAAATTGAAGTAACTGCAGACGATGCCCCCGAAGGCAAGGTGTTTGATGGCTGGTATGTTAATGGGGTTAAAGTATCTAGTGATATACATCTAACCTATACTTTTAATGGAAGTTTAGGTATGCTTACTTTAGAAGCAAGATATATGGATGCAAACGTAGAAGATACAGATGAAACAATTGAAGGTTCAATTAGCAGTTCTAGTGTTGGCCCCACAGAAGCAGCAGTTGCAGTCGCACTAAGTACAGTAATCGTTGGTGGAATAGCATACGCCTTAGCCTCGATATCAAAACCCAAGAAGACAAAAAAGAAGTAATATAGAATAACGAATATACAATACTAAATCACACAAAAATTGCAAATTGTGTGATTTTTTTCACATAAATATCAAAAAATATGTGATTTCATATTGACTCTAGCAAATTGTATAGTTATTGTTTAATTACATTTGGAGATATTTTTATGAAAAGATTTATCATAGAAGACTTAAGAGCGTGGAAGGAGTCCAAAAGAAGAAAGCCTTTCATTATCTATATTTAGTCGATGAGTTAGATAAATTAATTAATATTTTAAAATCAAATGGTTAAAGTGATAATGAACATTAAGTAGAAGATATTACTAAAGTTAAAAACAAGTAGTAAAATATATATTAAAATAAAAATAAGCAAAATATTACACAGTGCTAACTACATAGTAATGGCCAAGTATAAAACGGAAGTTAGTTATTATTGTAAGTGCAGCGATAAGGCGCCTAAGCAAAAAATGGAATATATAAAGTAATGTTGCTAACTGTTTACACTGGTTAAATTCAAACGACATTATTATACGAGGATTAAATGATTACAGTACCGGAGTTAAAATACGAAAGATTCACTCTTGAAAGAGCAAATAAAGCATTTGAGGTGTTTAAGCAAGAATATGAAAAAGCAAAAAATGCAGATGATGTTATTATTGCAAGGAATAACCTCATAAAAGAATTCAAAAGCTATGTTACGGCTGCCTCTCTTGCCAATATGAGATTCACTCTTGACTCTAGAGATCAATTTTATATAGATGAAAGGAAACACTATGATGAGATTGGTCCTCTTGTAACGAACATCATGAGCGATTACGGTAAGATGATGCTTGAAAGTAAGTTTAGAAAAGACTTAGAAAAGAAAATTAATCCTGTATTATTCAAAATGTGGGAAGTTTCAGCACTGGCACATAGTCCTATAATTGTCGAAGAGGAACAAAAGGAGAATGAAATTGTAACCGAGTATAATATGCTGATGTCACAGATGCAGTTTGACTATCAGGGTAAAAAAGTACCACTATCCATTGTTAGAGGTGATTTGACTAATGTTGATAGAGAAGTTAGAAAGGAAGCTGCTATATCGATAGGAAATGGCCTCAAAGCACATGCAGATAAGTTAGACGATATTATGGATAGGCTAGTAAAAATTAGAGATTTGCAGGCTAAGAAACTTGGATATGAAAACTTTATTACACTAGGATATTATAGGATGGGCAGAATTGACTATACGCGTGAAATGGTAATTGATTTCAAAAATAATATTTTGCATTCAATAGTTCCAATAGTAAAGAAGATGAAAGAAGATTTAGCTAAGGAAATGGGAATAGACAAAATTATGTTCTATGACAATGATGTATACAGTTTAAAAGGTAATCCTCGTCCGAAACTGGATAAAGATGGGATATTTAAAGCTGCTCAAGAAATGTATGATGAAATGAATCCAGAAATAGGAGAGTTTATGAGAAAAATGATTGCCACCGAAGCATTCGATGTAGATAGTAGAGATGGAAAGTGGGGTGGCGGATATTGTACGGAATTCCCCGATTACGATCAGGTCTTTATACTTGCTAACTTTAATGGTTCTGCAGACGATATAGATGTAGTAACACATGAATTTGGACATGCGTTCGCTATGGACTACTCTCTTAAATATGGTGATTTTGAGATGGGTATTGGTGGCATGGAAACGGCTGAGTGTCATTCAATGAGTATGGAGTATTTTGCTTGGAAATATATGGATAAATTCTTTGATGATGCAAAAGGATATAAAAGAAGGCATCTCGCTGATGGACTAACTTTCCTTCCGTATGGCGTGATTGTAGATGAGTTTCAACATATAATATATGAAAAACCTGAACTCACTCCTGAAGAAAGAAAAGCAGAGTGGAATAAACTAGAGAAAAAATATCGCCCATATATGTCAACTGAAGGAATTCCGTATCTTGAAGAAGGAACTAGATGGCAATATCAGATGCACATATTTGAACATCCATTTTACTATATTGACTATGTTCTCGCAGGTACGGTTGCAATGGCTTTCTTAGTCGCTTCTAGAAAAGACTATGATTTAGCACTGCAAAAATATATTGAGTTTTCGAAAGCTGGTGGGACTAAGTTTTTTAGTCAGTTAGTAAAAGAAGCAGGGCTTGCAAACCCGTTCGGAAAAGGGACGCTAGAGGAAATCGGGAAAGAAGTATTGTTAATCTTAGATGAACTTAAGTAACCTAAGATTGGGTCCAAGGGTATTTACTCATCTGTTAAAAGATACAGGGACTCGCAAACCCATTCGAACAAGGGACTCTAGAAGAAATTGGAAAAGAAGTATTATTAATCTTAGAGGAACTTAAGTAACCAAAAATCAGTAAAAATGGATACGAAAAGCGACAACACAACTTAGGAACGGAAGTCACGAAACAAAATTCTTGAATGTGTATTTATATCAAGATAATTGTTGTGGCCATTTACACTTGTTGAATTTATGGTAGTATAATAATAGGTGTATAATAAGTAAATTAGCTTAAGCTAGCTTAAACTGGTTGCAAAATTATTAGAAAATGGAGGATTAAAATGTTAAAAATTGCAGTAGCTACTGAAAACGCAATGGTGACTGATCATTTTGGACATTGCGAAAGTTTTATGATTTTTGATACTGAAAATAATAAAATCGTAAATAGTGAAACTCTTAAAAATCCTGGACACAGACCTGGTTTTTTACCAAACTTTCTTGCAGATTATGGCGTAAATGTTATCATCAGTGGTGGCATGGGTGGAGGCGCTGTTGAGATTTTTAATGAAAGAAATGTTGAAGTTATTGTAGGAGCTTCTGGTGCTGCCAAAGATGCTGTTGAAGCATATTTAAAAGGCAATTTAAAATCAACGGGTTCGGTCTGCCATGCGCATCAACATAGCGATGACTGTAAATAGCGAATGCTACTAAAGATATTGTCGAAGCATATTTAAAAGATAACTTAAAATTAACGGCTACATCTGCCTTGAGTATTAACATAGTGATGAATGTAAATAGCGAAACAACTATCAGTCATTTTAGTTATGATTATGTATGTAAAAGAAACTCGCTGGTCATTTACAGTGATTGAGATTTAAATATAATGGTAGGTTGAGGTGACCACACAAAAATTTAATTTGGAAGATAATAAAAAAAACTTCTGATGTTCACTTATATTGCGATTAGAGAATATAAGTAGAAATAAAAACGAGGTGGTATTACCATGATTGGGAATATCTTTAATTTAATCCTAGCATTACTCTATCTTATATTTGGAGCTTATTTTATCTTTAGATTTAAGAATAAATTACCATATAAACTTACTTGTATTGTTTTTACACTTTTGATATTTATTCCACACGTTCTTATGTTAGTAGAAGTTTATTATAGGTTCGGTATAGGGTGGAATTTTATATATTCACTTCCTACGGCAAATGTTAGTCCTTTTATGTTCACTATTGTGTTTGTGGTTTTGTTTTTGCCTAAAAGTATTAAAAACTACTTTTACTTACTTATGTCTTTGCTTTCGCTCGGAATGATAATTGCAGGAATTGGTGGGGCTATTTGGTATATCGGTTGGGAAGATTATCATTTAGCTATTTCAGTTGAGTGGTTTACGCATTTTATGATGGCGTTATTTGGGATTTATCTAGTATTAAGTAAAAATGTTGATTTTACATTAAAAAACAGTTTAAAGTCTTCGATTATTATTTATTGTGTAGTCGCTCTTATGATTATACTTAATGTAATATTTGATACCTCATTTTTTGGACTGGCATTTAATGGAGACCATAACATTTATACATACCTTGTTATACCAAATCCATATTTATCTGCCTTTGTATATATTTTAGGCTTAACTTGCGTTTTAATATCTGGCTATTGGTTTTTAAAGCTTGTTATAAAAATAGACGAAAAGTTAACAAGCAAATACGAATAGTTATTTTATTAAAATGAGTTTATTTCACTATGGCAAACAATGTTGTGACTTAATGTTTACATTTTAAATGTAAAAAAACGTTGAGATATCAAATTTATTAATGTGTAATTGTTTATGCATATTATGATTAAAATTTGAATGCACAAGTCTAAATAATATGTAAATGTATAATTAATCCTACAAGCTAATCATTCAAATATAAATTTATTGGTGTTAAATGTATAACTCCCTTTACCTTGACCTGTTATGGGAATAATAATTTCTAAAGTTAATAGCTTTGAAATTAATTTTGAAGTACCACTGGTTGATAGTTTTAAAACTTTTATAGCATCGGTTCGTCCAAAATGACTCTTAGTATTTAAGAGCTGATACAGCTTTAGTATATGGTTTTTTATTATTCTCGATATGGCATCGTAATCGCTTATGGCGACTTTTTTATTGTATACTTCATTGTTAGATTTCCAGTTGATATGTAGATATCTATTTTTGAGTTCGTTTTTTTCATCAAACAACAAGTTTTGTAAAAATAATTCTAGATACGATGTTGTTCCATAAATTTCTTTATCAAAATTCGTATAATTTGCTCTCACAAGTGCATTTCTAAAATAATACGCATTTTCTGCAAAGGTAGTGTTTGTTATGCTATATCCAAATGTCCTTAAGTACTTGATTAAAAATACAGCTGTAGTTCTTGTGTTTCCTTCAGCAAAAACATGAATTTGCCATAATCTAGATATAAATTTAGCGATATGTTTGATGAACTCATCTCTAGATAAGTTGCGATAATCAAAATTCTTTTCTTCATTGAAATCGTAATTCAAAGCTTTTTCTAAAAAAGAAGTACTGCCATATATTACGGAATCCCCGTCCAAAACCCATTCTTTTTTGTTAATGTTATATTTTCGTATTTGTCCTGCATGTGAAAACACGTTATAAAAAAGCTTTTTATGAATATCTAAATATTGTAATGGAGAGAAAATGAAACCTTTATCTGATAAAACTTTTGCAATATTAACTGAAACTTTATCTGCTTCTTCGGTATCGAGGCTATCATCTAGTTTTTCTTCGTAATAGGAGTTGATTAAGCGATCTGCATCATCAAACGAGAGTTGACCAGTTATATTTTTCATGGCGACATCTTTTAAATAATCAGATGTTTTCAGTCCATCAACATCCTGTAGTCCAATGGCTGTATACCACGAATAACCCTTTTCTTTTTGGTCAGGTTCACTATGAATTAAATAGTCTTTAAAGAAATCTTTTTCCATGTTTAACACCTTTATATACTGAGTTAAATTAATTTTGTATGTATACTTTAATATACACTTTTTAAGCATCAATGTACACTTTTTGCCATAAATATTTAGTAAATTGTCCTGAATGTCTACTTTTTTATCTCCAATGTCTACTTTTTTAACATAAATTTTTAGCAAATTGCCTTTAATGTCTACTTTTTGTCATAATGTTGAGCGAATTGCCTTGGATGTCTACTTTTTCTCATAATGTTGAGCAAATTGCTACGAATGTCCACTCTTTATAAGCGACGGACCGTTGTACGGACTATGGCAACTAACTGAGATGTAAGTGAGCATATCTAATTATATAAAATAATGAATGCCTAATAAATAAATGTTATAATATCAAAAGTGCGAATATGCATTGGGAAAAATCGTATTTATAAAGTCCTATCGCAGGAGGGGAAAATGAAGGTATTTTTATTTGGAGAGTTTTCAAAAAAAGTAATAAATAGGGTGTTTTTAGATCCAAAATGTGAAGAAGTGTTTTTAGAAGGTTTTTGTATTGCATATAACTATGAAGGTAAGGCTTTTGCCGATCCTAAAGAAGGCTCAAAAATAAAGGGTTTCTTGATAGAATTAAGTGACGATCAAATTTGGAAGTTAGATCAATGGAAAGGAATATTCAATATACAACGTAAACGAATTGAGGACGGTGCTCTCTGCGTATATAATGCTGAAAACGATTGTGAAAAAATCAAGGATAGTAATTGCTACACATATATTTCTGAAAACGATTGTTTAAAAAATAAGGATTATGTTGCAGTTGATGGACAATTAGTTATAGATGCCTTTAATAAGATTAACAATAGTTTAGTATTTGCAGATGTGCATTTACTTATTCCAGGTCATGTGAAGGATAGAGAAAAGATTGTTGCGATAGAAGAACCTACAAGTGAACATTTGAATGAAATGATAAAAAAGGCAAACAATGATGAATTTGCGGATGATTTCATAAAAGATAATGAGAGATATGTTTTATCAAAATGTTTACTGAAATATGCAGACAAAGATAATGTAGGAAAAGAAATTATCATAACTCAGCAAGCCTCTATTGTTGCTATGATTCACAACGAAACTAAATTATGTGTTGTAGATATTTATATTCCATATATTTCTATTTCTACCCACGCATTACTGTCTAAGTATTGTTCAAATGAACTTTTTGTTGAAATTGATAATAAAACCTTGTTAATAGAGGAGTATCTAAAAGAACTATCCATAACAATTTACGGTTCGAAAAGGAGTCTAGTTTTTTGTTACGATGATATGAATGAAAGTGAAAAAGACACTAAAGACAGGACGCAACTATTAAATCTCCTAGTTAACGAAGAAAAACCAATGGGTGCGATTAAGGGTAAACATTTTATCGATATTATTGATAATGATATGGCACAATATGATACAGCTAGAGTATATGCTTCAGAGACTACTTTGGTAGAGATAACAAAAGAAAGACCCAATGAAGTATTTGATAGAATAGCGTCTCAAGCACTTGAAATATTCTTTATTGAAATGTTGCTACTACAGGATGCTGCAGTAAGTAGACTAAATACACGAGTAAAAAAAGAGGTAATAATTGAAAGAAAAAATCCTCTTAGGAAAAACCAAAAAGAAATTATTAATGATTTGCTACACGAGATGTCTTATGCAATTAATTTTGCAGATTACAAACAGTTTTATTTTCCGACAGTTCGTGTTTCTGCAGAGAAAGTTACAAAAGCTTTTGGAATCGATTATATCACTAACAAATATGAGCAAAATAAAATACTGCTTGAACGGATGATTGCTAGTCATCAAAGAATAGTAGAAGAGAAAGAAAATTTATTAAAGAATAGTTTATTAGGAATTATTACATTATTGTCTGCAGCTAAAACTGTTAATGAGGCTATTAATCTTGCAACACATAGAAAAATTGAATCTTTTTCCTTTTGGATTTCTTTAGCAATTACGATTGCTGGAGGCGTATTATATTTCATCCTAAACAAGACATACTTAAAGTGTTCAGTCAAAAGGAGAGAAAAGAAGAGAAAAAAAGAGGATAAGGAATGAAGCTAAAAATTAAAAATGCTAAGGTCTATGATGGCACATTTCAAACAAGTGAGATTGTTGATATCCTTGTAGAGCAGGGTGTAATCCGTCAAATTAAACCTAACATAACTTGTGAGGTAGAGAAGGAATTAGATGCGGGCGGTGGACTCGTATGTAGGGCTTTTTGCGATTATCATCTTCACGTCCCTGGTTCTTGGCTATATGACTTATTTGGAGCAAATTTATCTCCACTTAGCACACTCGAGGAATATCGTGATATATTGAGTGGTTGCATTAAACGCTACGATATAGTTAGGGGGTTTGGTTGGGGTTTAGATACGTTGACATCTATGTTTTCTACTAGAAAGGATACGCCTATTCAGTTTTTAGACTCAATATCTTCTGATAAACCCATTGTAATATTTTCTAATGATTTCCATAGTTGTTGGTGTAATACTAAAGCTTTGGAATCGATAGGAGTCCAGTACGAAGGATATCGTGATGAGCGCATTATTAAATCAGGTATTTTACATGCAGGGATTGCACAAAAAGTATTTAATATGGATTTATTTAGTTTCACAGATGCTGAGATTCGAACTGCCATAAAGAGTTTTCAAAATCAGTTAATAGGATATGGTGTTTGTGAAGTTGTTTCCTTTATGTTCATTGGAGCAAGTAAGAAAAAGTTGCTTGATGTTTTATTTGATATGGATAAAGAAGGATTATTAAGTGTGCGATTTAATTTGTGTTTAGATGCCTTTCCACAGATGGGATCTGAGAAGTTGTTGTCTGACTACAAGCTATATAAAAACTATGAAACTGATAATATCAAATTTAACACAGTGAAAGTATATGCAGATGGCGTTGTTGACAACCATACAGCTGCTTTGTTTGAAAACTATTCCGACACTGATACAAATTGTAGTTTACTATGGAAAAAAGAAGATTTAATATCGATTTGTAAAAAATCCAATGAATTAGGTTTATCAGTTCATGCACATGCAATAGGCGATGCAGCCGTTTCTTTTGTATTAGATTGTTTTGAAGAATGTAAAAAGTATAAAGTTAGTAATTCTATAACTCATATTCAACTATGTAAACAAGAAGATATACAAAGAATGAAAAGCCTAGAGACTATTGCTTGTCTACAGCCTTTTTGGTTTTTAAGGGGTGATAGTGCAGAAAATGTTGATCGTATTCGATTAGGGAATAGGGTAGATAATCAATATCGCTGTAATAGTTTTTTGGCATTAGGTGTGAGCGTTGTGTTTTCTAGCGATAGTCCTGTAACTTCTAATTTTGATCCATTGTTAGGAATGAGCCAAGCGATACTAGATGATGGAAGTCAGGAGTCAATTGAAATAACAGATGCTTACATAGCATATCAATGTAAAAATTCAGGGACTAACAAAAATAAAGCATCTCTATCTATTGGCGATGAGGCAAATATAATTATATTGTCTGATGATATTTTTACAAAAGGAATTAGTCCTTCAACACACGTTCAATACACGATTATAAAAGATAGGTTTTTTGAACTTGCTGCTAACAATTAAACCAGATATCACTAAAATTGGGTTATCAAAAGGTAAAGTGTATTCTGTCGGTCTACCTAACTATGCAACTATTACTAAGTTGTTTACAACTTTTTTACTATGTTCCTTCATTAAGTTAGCAAGCTCATCAACTATTAATACTATCGTATCAGTTTGAAAAATATTTTGTTTTTCTGAAATCACACAGATAAATTTAAAAAAATCAAAAAATAGTTTGCTTTTATGTGTTTATATTATTTATAGTATCCGTAATGAATTTGGAGAAAGTATGAAAGTTTTTTCAGGAAAAATAATTTCAGTAGACAAAAATAATAATGTATATAAATACCTCGTGGAAGATAACGGGAAGATAGTTTATGTGGGGAATGAACTACCGGACATATATAAGCAAGAAAAGCTGATTGAATTAGGTAATAAAGTGTTAATTCCTTCTTTTGTTGACACGCATTCTCATTTCACGTCATATGCCATGCTCGCCACAACCGTTAAACTAGACAAGCTCAAGAGTAACAAGGAAATTCAAGAAAAGCTTAGAGAAGAGGATTCTAAGTTACCGAAAGAAAAAACCATGTTATGTTACGGAGCGTCTCCGAAAGTAGTGGAGGGCAGATTTATTGAAAAGACGGAGATAGATAATGTGACTTCTACTCGTCCTGTAGTCATCATCTCTTCAGACGGCCATACAGCTATTTTAAACGAAAAGGCTCTTCAAAAAATGCCCAAAAAGCTCGCAAGCGTCAGGGGATATGACTATGAGAGTGGAATTATGAGTCAGGAAGCCTTCTACGAAGTAGTGGCCTCAATTCTTAGGGTCATTGACATTAGAGATGCCATTCAAGCATTTCAAGATGCACTAGATATATATGTAGAAAATGGAGTGGGGATGATTTGTGTAGCATGTGCCTCAGGATTTCCTCTAGATATTGATGTTGAATTGATGAGGTGGCTATACCAAGGGCAAAAGAGCGCACTTCAAATTAGGATATTTATTCAGTCTTTTGATGTGAAGAAGGCAAAGCGGAGAGGCATTCCTAGACTTGGCGGATGTTTCGAAACTGCTCTGGACGGGAGCATTGCTTCTGGGGATGCTGCGTTTACCATCCCGTATGAGGGCACGGATGATGATCATGGGAGGTTGTATCATACCGACGAAGAATTATATGAACACTTAACAAAGGTGCATAAGGCAGGACTACAAATACAGATGCACGCTATCGGAGATGCAGCCGTAAATCAGGCGACAAGAATTCTAAAAAAGGTTATAGACGAAAATCCAAGAGATGACCACCGTCATGGAATAATTCATGCATCATTTGTATCTCCAGAATCTATGCAAATAATGAAGGATTATAATATTCAAGTAATTGGGCAGCCCGGATTTATTGAAATGTCAGAAGCAAATTATGAATTTATGCATTCTATGCTAGGGGATAGAATTTTTGGCGCAGAGCCCCATAATGAATTTATACATAACGGTATTAACTTTTCAGCGAGTTCCGATGCCCCAGTCACATTCCCCAACCCAATCGGCTGGATTCATTGGCTGGTCAATAATCCAAATATTCCTCACAGGTTGTCTGTAGCCGAAGCTCTAAGGGTGTGTACGTATAATGGATACTTTTCCACCTTTGACGAAAAAGATAGAGGTAGCTTAGAGATAGGTAAAGTGGCAGATATGGTTATTTTAAGTGATGACCCATTTTCAGTAGATCCTTCCAATTTGATCGACATTAAAGTCGAAAAAACCTATCTAGCAGGCAAAGAATTTAGCCGTTCCAAACAGAGTGCAGTTCAAGCGATATTAAAGGGTATCTTTAAGCGAAAAGCGTGCTAATTATATATATTTCAACGCCATTTTTACAAATCCAATTCTATTAAACCTAAAAAATTAACCATTAAAGGTAAATGCTTGTTTTATAGACGAATGTGCGGTTACTTTCAAAGTTAACATGTGATATATGTTTGCTTGGAGAGAACTGTAAAAACAGTGGAGCAATAAAAACATTAGTAGCTCAATTTTTTTTATACGTTACAGCATTCAAATAAGAAATAACATTACAAACACAAAATGAGGAAAGAAGGTATAAGTATCTTACCAATTTATACGAAAGTCGAAATAGGCATATCCTTTTGGTGCCACTCTAAAAGTGGCGTCATTCTAAAGTGGATGTTAGGTTAGAAAAAATGACCGAACAAGAAAAAATATAAATAAAGAAATATCCATATCTTTTTGATAATTTATGGGTTACTTTATGGTTCACTTTATGGTTCACTTTATGGGTTACTTTATGGTATACGTTGATGTCATTAACTGATCAGTTTGTAGGTTCTTTTGAAATTAGGTATTGGTTCTACTAAGGTCAATTATCCTCTTTAGTGGCTAATTAGATAGAAGTTGCTATAATTTTTGATAATTTATGGGTTACTTTATGGTTCACTTTATGGGTTACTTTATGGTTCACTTTATGGTATACTTTTAGTATAAAAATGAGGTGTTCTATAAACCATAGAACGGGAGGAAATTCATGAACAAAAATATCGATATTATAGAAAACCTTTTATCTTTTTCTGATGAATATGAGTGGTTTGATTATAAAGAAAATTGGTTTTCTAAAGACGGCATAGGTGAATATATATCTGCAATATCTAATGGAGCCGCATTATCTGGGAAAGAAGTTGGATATTTAGTTTGGGGAATAAAAGATAAAACTAAAGAGGTAGTTGGAACAAGCATCAACTTTAATAAGAATATAGATGGAGAACCATATAAGCACTATCTTGCAAGAAAGCTTAAACCGAGCATTGCATTTGAGGTCCAAGAATTTGAGTATCAAAATAAGAGAATTGTATTGCTTATTATCCCCGCTGCTAAATCGGTTAAAACAAAATACAATGGAATTGATTATATAAGGATTGGTTCAAGCAAAGAGCAATTGTCTAAGTATCCTGAATATGAAATAAAATTGAATAATGTTCTAGTAACTGGTATTCCTACAATTGTAAATACACCTGCACCTGATTATGCACAAGAACTCACATTCGAAAAATTGTTTATTTATTATGGGGCGAAGGGAATAGCTCTAAGAAAGGATACTTTTGAAAAGACATTAAAATTAAGAACCAAAGATAATCAATATAATGTTATGGCATACATCTTATCGGATCAGAATAGTATTCCAATTAGAGTTTCTGTCTTTAGCGGAACTGATAAAGCTGCACCATTATTTTCTGTGAAAGAATTTGGTAATACTTGCATAATGTACTCGATGGATAAGATTTTAGAATATGGTGATGCTATTAATATTATACAAGCAGATGAAAGAGAAAGAATCTCGGAAAGAAAAGATGTTCCATTGTTTGATTATGAAGCCTTTCGTGAAGCAGTTTTAAATTCTTTTGTTCATAATAAATGGCTAACATTAAACGGTCCTCAATTTAGTGCATTTACAGATAGAATTGAAATACTATCTCATGGCGGATTAGCATTAGACCAAGACGAGGCAGGATTTTATAATGGTTCCAGTTTGCCAGTCAATGAGATTTTAGCTAATATCTTTTTGCAATTAAGAATCTCTGAACGTTCTGGTAGGGGTGTACCTAAAATAGTTGGAGTGTATGGAAAAGAATCAATCAAAATAGAAAAAAATAGAATTACTGTAACAATACCATTTAATAGAATCAACGTTAATTCATTTGAAATAGCAACAAATAAAGTAACCAATAAAACTGAAGAAAAGATAATTGCCTTAATTAGAGATAATCCAAATATTACAGTTAAGCAATTAACCATTAAAACTGGGCTGTCAGTATCGGGAATAAAAAAGAATTTTAAACAACTCAAAGACAAAGAAATCATAAGGAGAGTTGGTTCTAATAAAACTGGTTATTGGGAGGTGCTCAGATGATTCATAAAAGATTAAGGCTTCCATGGTTTTATTAAGGGTTAGCAACAGTTAGTTAAAACCTATAAAAACCTATAACATTTTTATAGATTTCATATTGAAGTAGTTTTTAAAATCAATCATAGTAAAAACATGAATAAATTATTATCAATAGGCGAAGCAAGCAAAGTATTGGGAGTATCAATCCAAACGTTAAGGAATTGGGATAAGACGGGTCTGCTAAAACCAGATGAACTGACAAAAGGAGGCGAAAGAAGGTATAAGCTAGAGACATTAAAAAACATCAATAATACTATTACATTTAATGTTGATGACTTGAAAACAATAGCATATGCCAGAGTTAGTTCTGCAGACCAGAAGGAAGATTTGGTGCGTCAAGTACAGTTACTTGAGATGTATTGTAGTAAACAAGGATTTAATTATGAGGTAATTCAAGACTTAGGTTCGGGTATGAATTACTACAAAAAAGGCTTAACCAAGTTGCTTAATCTAATACTTGAAGGGAAAGTAAAGAGATTAGTACTAACGCATAAAGACAGGTTGCTACGGTTTGGCGTGGAGCTAATATTTGCAATATGCGAAGCTAAAGAAGTAGAAGTAATCATCATAAATAAAGGTCAAGAAAACATTAGATTTGAAGAAGAATTAGCTAAAGATGTGTTAGAAATAATAACAGTGTTTAGTGCAAGGCTATATGGCTCTAGGTCTAATAAAACTAAAAAATTGTTAGAAGATATGCAAAAGGCAGTAGAAGAAAACGTCAAATAATATACAAAATTCAAAAAAACGGTAAAACATGTCCCAAAGATATCCCATCGTCCAATTTAGGTATTGTATTTCTTGTTTAGTTGTGTTAAGTTGTAAATCCGAAGGGAAAAACACATGGATAAACAGGAGTGCATTTTGAAAGGTATAGCAATATCACATAGGATAGAAATACTACCCAATAACAAAGCTAAAACATATTTTAAAAACGCTTTTGGCTGCGCTCGTTTGGCATGGAACTGGGGTCTTGCTAGATGGAGAAGAAATTACAAGCTGGGTATTAAAGAATCCGTATTGGATATGAAGAAAGCATTTAATGCAGAAAAGAAAGATAAGTTCCCTTTCACAGGGGATGTAACTAAGTATGCAACCCAACAACCATTCATAAACCTTGGAAGAGGCATAACAAAGTATTTTAAGGATTTAAAAGAAGGTATAGTAAGTTACCCGCAATTTA